>JAFWMT010000005.1 GCA_017545525.1 Candidatus Saccharimonadota bacterium | reverse complement strand
AGCTGCGACTGGGTTATATGAACTATATTGAGCAACTGTAGTATTAGCTGGTTTAGTGTAGCCTTCTGGAGCACCTGTGACTACGTAGCTAACAGTGTTCATGTTTTGGGTGAATTTGCCGTAGAGGGTAGTATCGCTAGATACCATGATAGTTGTGCCTGCTTTTTCGGTCATATTCTCGTCCAAATACCAGCCATCAAAGGTATAACCATCAACTGCAGAGACTGAGGATGGCGCGTATGTGCCATATTTTGCAACAATGTCAGAACCTGGAGTAGTTACGCCTTGTGGTGCATCGCTGATATTATAGTTAACAGTATTAGAATTAGCCCAGAAATGTGTGCCAAGACCGGTGCGAACGATGTAATCAACCTTAAGAGGATATTCGTGATTACTTTCCACTTCGGCTCGGAATATCGTTTTGCCCTGCGTTCCGGTAGTACCAGCCCATGTATGCAGGCCATCAAAGGCTAAATCGGTGTCATCGTTGACAAAGCCCTGATGATAGCCTTGGACAATATTAAGGCCTTCAAGAGTATCTAGATCAGTAGTTCCTATGACGCCTTTAAAGCTAACTTCTTCAGCATTAGATGTGCCGGCAGTGCCAGCTTTGTAAAAACGTATTTTCAGATGAATGATTCTGGTCGTGGTGGTTCCTGTAGTAATATTATAAACGCCAGTTTGTGCATGTGATGGAAAACTGATCCCAGCGACATTGGTGTCGCCTTCTCCGCTATTAGTATAAGTACCCCAAAATCCTTTATCTACATCATCGCCGTCGTTGAGTTGAACCCAAGGATAAACCTGAACATCAAGCGGCTGATTATTCATGACTGCACCATTTCTCACAATATAATAAACATCCGCTTTTTCTGCATGGTTATTATAGCAGAAGGCTTCTTTTGCTACATCAGTGCCTCCGGGCGTAATACCATTTGGACAAACAGTATCTGACAATGGCTTACTGAATTCTTTTGTCATATTACTTCTGCCCTCACTCCAAAAAACTACCCCCCTAGAATATTCTTGGCTAAATGCATCTTGCCCGTAGATTTTTTCGCCTGTACCTGGGGTACGAGCGAAAGAAAAACCAAACAATGCACTGCCAAATGCCAACACCGAGAGCCCAACGACCGCCGATGAAGCCACTGCCTTAAAATGTTTCATGTTATCCTTTCTTGTTGAATTTTTGTGTATAACCTGTTCTGTTTATGGTTATACACCATTTTTTTATTTTTGGCAAGAGGAAAATTATTAAAAAGCTCGCTCGGATTTGGTTTTTGATTTCTGATATAATGGGAATATGGAAGTACTCGATCTGATTAATGATTTTCTAGAACATCTCGAGGTAGAAGCGGGGCGGTCAAAGAAAACGATAGATAATTACAGGCTTTATCTTGAACGATTTTATGATGTAGCAAAGGAAATTTTGAATAAAGAATCATTTAATGCGGATGAAATAACAAAAGAGTTGCTACGGAAATATAGGTTGAAATTAAATCGGTTAGGGTCGGAAAATGGCGAAGAGGATTTAAAAGTAATTACTCAGGCGTATCATTTGATTGCATTAAGAGGGTTTTTAAAATATTTGGCACGGCGAGAGATAAAATCTTTGGACCCGTCGCTAATAGATTTACCGCGAGTACATAGAAAGCAAGTGACGTTTTTGCATTTTGATGAGGTCGAAGATATGTTGGAGCAAATTGATACTTCAACCGAATCAGGGCTGCGGGATAGGGCGATCATTGAACTTTTGTACTCAGGAGGTTTACGCGTTTCGGAGCTAGTGGCTTTGAACCGCGATTCGATTAACCTCGGGAGACGAGAATTTATGGTTCGGGGGAAAGGCTCGAAAGACCGACCGATTTTTATTAGTGAGGCGTGTGCGGATAGGGTGGCAGAATATCTTGATGCGAGGACTGATTCCCTGCCGGCGTTATTTTTAAATAATTCGAGACATTTACAGGAGGTGGATACTTCGGGTGATTATCGGCGAATGACGGCGCGGTCGGTTGAGCGAATTGTTGAAAAATATGCGAAGTTGGCGGGGATTACGAAGCATGTATCGCCACATACCCTAAGGCATTCTTTCGCGACAGATCTTTTGATGAATGGGGCGGATTTAAGGGCGGTGCAATCAATGCTGGGGCATTCGGATATATCGACCACCCAAATTTATACGCACGTGACAGATGCGCATTTAAAGGAAATTCACGAAAAATTTCATTCAGAGACTACTTAAGGGTTGGGATTAACTTCGTCAACGATATCTGGGTTGTAGAGGCGGATGACGGTAGAAATGGTTGAAGGTTGAGTTGCATCCGTACCATACCAACAAGTACGGATATAAAAATCATAGAAAGCGGATTTACCTCGGGTAAGATTGTCGTCATAAACGATTTGAGTGCCACCAGTATCTTTTACAACAATAACGTAAATACCTTCAGCTTTATAAAGATTGGAGTTGTCAAGATCATCGGCAAGGACAGTTTCATTCTTATACTCGGTCTTGCTGAATGTTAACCTAGGGTAAGTAGTAGCCTCTTGAAGTTTGGATGAGGCATCGCCGGTAAACAAAACAGAGTTGTCGTCATCTGGAGCGTCGAACTTAGCGTTAGTATTGCCAAGTTGACGATAATCAATAACGAAACCATATAATTTAGCTTCCCCGTTAACATCATAAAGTGAGCTACAATCTGAAGGAGTATATTGAAGAATGTTTCCATCAAAATTCGATAAATCTCTATTGTTGACGGCTTTTTTGGTAATGCTTTTCCAAAGGGCAGAATAGCGCGTATCTTCTGTGCTTTTGTTTGAGATATAGGCGGAATGGATAAAACGAAGGGCTTCGGCCTGGGCGTCGATTTCTTCACGCGCGAGGGTCGTTTCTAGGGCAGTTTGAGCACCAGAAGTGCCACTACTCATAACAGAAACAATCACAACGGCGACCATAGAGAAGATGCCAACTGCGAGCATAACTTCGATCAAAGTATCGCCTTTTCTATACTTCATATGTTTATTATACCATAAAAGAAATCGGAAAAAACAATAGTAATAATAAAGGCAATAACGAGAAAAGGACCGAAATAAATCCGGGCGTGTTTCTTCTTATAGACGAATGGGGCCATGACGAGGCAGGCGATGAAGTTAGCGAGAAAAAGCGTGATGAGCGAGAGGCGAGGGTCAAAAAGGGCGAGAGCGATAGCGGTTCCGAGTAGCCAGTCGCCATCGCCGACCCACTTCCCTTTCGAGACTTTGTATAAGATTAAATATAACCCGCCAAGCAGAAGGACCGATAAAACAGGTTGGTAAATTAACGCGGGAGTAAAAGGAGAGACAGAAAGAGCTTGATATTCTTTTAAACATAATATAATGGCGGCACAGATGATGGCGTAAGCTAAATGTTTGCTCGGAAGTTCACCATAGAGGCCGTCGTAAATAGCAAGAAAATCGATAATTAGAACGAAAAGAAGCAGTAAAAGAAAGACGGTCCAGCTCAAGACATCGGCGGACATGAAATTAAAAGTAGTGCCGATTCCAAGAAAAGCGAGAGCAGTGCCGAGTTCGGCGAGAAATTCGGCGAGACCGATTTTTTGATGACATTTACGACATTTTCCCCTAAGAAATAGCCAAGAGAGGAGCGGGATATTATCGTACCATTTGAGTTGATAATGACAGTGTAGACAGACAGAACGACTGGGAAGTTTTTTAGAAGAAGTGGATTTCTGTTGTTTTAAATGGAGTCGGCGAGCTTGGCAACAAAGAAATGAACCGAAGCAAGCGCCTAGGATAAATAACAACACATAAAACAAAACTTCCATATTGTTATTTTAACATAAATAATTTATAATAAAGGTATGAAAAAGGGTGAACTAAAGTCTAGAAGGGGGTTTACAGTTATAGAAGTAGCGCTAGTGCTGGCGATTGCGGGTTTGATTTTCCTTATGGTCTTCGTCGCATTGCCGGGATTAAGAACATCGCAAAGGGATACGGAGCGCAGAGAAGATGTGATGAATTTTTTATCTAATTTGAAGAAATATCAGACGAACAATCGAGGTGCGTTACCGACAAAAGATAATGGTGGAAGAGAAGAATATTCATACAACAGTAGTTTGGCAGGAACTGGAGTAACTTGGGAATATTTCTATAGGGACTATTTAGGGGAAAACTTTATGGATCCAAATGGAGTAAATTATACGCTGGTGGTTAAAAAATGTTCGGCAATGGCAGCAAATCGGGATTGTGAAAATGTGAATTTATCTAATAGCCTTTTCCCAAATGATTATAAAATATATGTGGTAACGAAGGCGACATGTTCTGGAGAAAAAGCAGTAGGGACATCAAACCCGAGAAAAGTAGCGGTATTATATAAATTAGAAGGCGCTGGAGTTTATTGCAATAATACTTAAGATTTAATTTCTAAAGTGCTCCCGCGAGGGAGTATTTTTTTATTGAAACTATCTTATGAAAAGGCTTTTAAGCTTAAAAAATGTTTAAAAAGCTCTTGCTTTTTTGTGATTATTTGGTATGATGAAGTTAAAGATTACGTTATGTGATGGTTTATGTAGCGTAAGTTAAATCTAAGAAAGGATTTATTTATGGCAAAAGACAATATCAACTCTAAAAAAGGCTTTACCATTATCGAGGTCGTGCTCGTGCTTGCGATTGCGGGTTTGATTTTCCTTATGGTCTTCGTCGCGCTCCCGGCGCTTCAAAGGTCACAAAGAGATACGCAGCGACGTAATGATTTATCTCGTGTAGATACTTCGTTAGTGCAATATCAAACGAACCATAGCAATCAAAATCCTAACCTTCCAAATGTAACGGATGCGGTTACATGGATTCCTCCTACTGGTAATAATGCTGGGTCCTTTATGGTTGGGAATAGTGCTGGTTGTGGTGGCAACGTAGCATGTGAATTTGTTAGAGATTATATGAATACTGGTTCGTCTAATAACGATGGTAAACCAAACAATTTTGAAGACCCAGAAGGTGTATCGTATAGTTTAACTATCACGCCAAACTGGGGTGTGGTTGCTCCAACGAATGTGACAACTGGTACCACTAGCCAATTGGAAGGAGATACGACTAATGGTTTCACAATCGCAGACAATGGTGGTAATTCTTTTGATGCGCATATGATTTACATAATTCCAGGTGGCCGTTGTTCAGGTGATCATGTCGTCGAATCTACTAAGAACCATTTCGCGGTTCTTTATCGTCTCGAAGGTGCAGGTGCTTACTGTATCGATGATCAGTAGAATTAGCTAAGCCAATAAAAATACTCCCTCGCGGGAGTATTTTTATTAACAGTTTAATAGAATCTTTAATTCCCTTTTTAGACGGCGACGGCATTGACAAGGGAGTAAATCGGGAGAAGAGTACCGCCAACCACGACGCCGATGAGGCCGGCCATGATAACCATGAGGATAGGTTCAATCATGGTAGAAATGCTATTAATCTGTTCGTCAAGTTCGTTTTCGTAAACTTGGGCGGCTTTACCAAGCATTTCATCGATTTTGCCGGATTCCTCGCCGATAGAAGCCATTTGGGGGACGAGCGGAAGCATATAGTTTCTATCCTTTAAAGATTCTGAAAGCGGTTTGCCACCTTTAATAATTTCGAGAGATTTTGAATATTCTTCCTCAACCACGACGTTTGAGGTCGAGTCGATAGCGATTTTGATGGAATCAAGCATCGGAACGCCAGTGGCAAGCATCATTTCGGCAGTGCGAGCGAAACGCGAAACGTAAAGCTTCCGAAAGAGGCCGCCAAAGATAGGCACATGAATTTTAAAGGTGTCAGCGGTTTTGCGACCAACAGGAGTTTTCTTAACAGCATACCAGAGAGCGCCGACGATAGCGCCGATAATCATAAGGACGAGCCACCAAAATTCGGCAAAGAAATCGGAAATACCGACGAGAAATTGCGTTAAGCCTGGTAATTCCTCGCCCATATCTTCGTAGAGATTCTTGACCTGCGGAACAACCATGATCATCATGAAGGCCAAAACAGCGATAATAACGACAAGAATAATAGCCGGATAGACAAGTGCGCCCCTAATTTTGCTAAGCATGGCGGCGTCTTTTTCTTCCTGGTCAGCGAGACGTTTTAAGGCCATATCGAGAGTACCGGAGGTCTCACCAGCTTTAATCAAAGCGAGATAGACACCATTAAAGACATCGGGATACTGGGAGAAAGAGTCGAAAAGCGTACGACCGGATTCAACGTTAGTGAGGATTTCTTCGACGATAGTTTTCATGGCTTTGGCTTGGGTCTGTTCGGCAACGGTACGAAGCGAAGTAGCAAGCGGAAGTCCGGCACCAATTAGGGTCGCGAGCTGGCGAGTGAACATAATGCGATCTTTTCCGGTAACATGACCTTTGCCGCCGAAAAGACCAGTTCCCTCTTCGACGACGGTTTGGGGAATGTAGCCCTGGTCGATAAGAAGACGGCCAGCGATTTGCTCGTTTTCGGCTTGGATAGAGCCTTTGACGAGCTTTCCGGTGTCCTTCTCTTTCGCTTTATAGTTGAACCGCTTCATTTTAGCCCTTTACTAACCGGTTAAATTCAATTAAATCGACAGCATATTCGCGAGCGGAATCGTAAGTAATCACACCAGTTTGGACAAGTTTAGCGAGGGTGCGGTCCATGGTCTGCATGCCTTGGTCAGCACCAGTCTGAATAGCGGTATCAATTTGGTGAGTTTTCCCATCACGGATAAGAGAGCGGATAGCAGAGTTGGCAATCATAATTTCAGCGGCAACGACACGACCACCGCCAATAGCTGGAACGAGACGCTGGGCGCAAACGGCCATGAGCATATTCGAAAGCTGAGTACGAACTTGAGGCTGTTGGTGAGACGGGAAAACGTCAATCATACGGTCAATTGATTGAGCAGCGGAGTTCGTATGCAGAGTAGCGAAAACGAGGTGGCCAGTTTCAGCGATAGTAATCGCAGCCTGAATGGTTTCAAGATCACGCATCTCGCCAATTAAAACGACGTCCGGGTCTTCACGTAGAACGGAGCGAAGAGCAGCAGCGAAGCTAAAGGTATCGTAATGAACCTCGCGTTGAGCAATAACGGAGCGTTCAGATTTATGAGTAAACTCGATTGGATCTTCAATAGTAATAATATGCGTAGATTTCTCACGGTTAATCTTATCGACAAGAGCGGCAAGGGTAGTAGATTTACCGGAACCGGTCGGACCAGTAACGAGAACGAGACCACGCGGGAATTCAGCAAAGGTTTCGACAATGGCAGGCATACCGAGATCATTGATGTTTTTAATTTGATTCGGAATTAGACGGAAAGCGGCAGCAAGTTTGCCACGTTCATGAAAAGCGTTAACGCGAAAACGAGCGATGTCACCGAAGGCGAAAGAATAGTCGAATTCCTTGTCTTTCATGAGAATTTTTTGTTGTTCTTCGTCGAGAGTAGCAAAAATCAAACTGCGGACAAGTTCTTCGTTTAAAGTGACTGTACCAGCAACTGGGGTAAGGACACCGTCGACACGCAAAATTGGCGGAAGACCATACTGAAGATGAAGGTCAGAAGCATTGCGACGAATACATTCTTCGAGAAGATTTTCGATTTTCGGGATGTTGTTTGTTGTATTAGATTGCCCACTGTTTTCCATAGTTATATTATATCACGGGAATTACGATAGATCGCTCGCAACCCTGTTGACCTCCTCCATTGATGTTATACCTGATAGAACCTTAAGGATGCCGTCCTGACGCATGGTGACGGTGCCTTTGGTCTTCGCAAGACGCATAATGTCATTAGCTGTAGCATGTTCAATAATCTTTTTCTGGATATCCTCATCAACCACAATAGTCTCGTAAAGACCAGCGCGTCCAGAATAACCGCCTGGAGTCTCTTTTGAATTCATCCCACGAGCTAGCATATAATAATCATCGTTTTTAACTGGGAGACCTGAATAACCGAGGTCTTCACTCACTTCGGCAACGGAATCCTTATCTTTCGGTAAGAGATTACCAACGATTTCGTTGATGCCTTCGGTTTCGATTTCGGTAGATTTATACATTTCCCTTTTTTCGGTAATGCGACGCACAAGACGCTGACCGATGACGACGTTTAAAGTCGAAGCAAGTAGGAATGGTTCGATACCCATATCAAGAAGACGTGGAAGAATACCGGCGGCAGAGTTGGTGTGGAGGGTGCTGAAGACGAGGTGGCCAGTAAGAGCAGCCTGGACAGCAAGTCCGGCAGTTTCGGAGTCACGAATCTCCCCAACCATGACTACGTCAGGATCTTGACGCAAAATACTACGAAGGCCAGAGGCGAAAGTAAGACCGGCGTCGACGTTAACCTGAATTTGGTTAATGCCATCCATTTTATATTCGACCGGATCTTCCAAGGTAACGATGTTAATTTCTTCAGATTTAATTTGCTGGATTAAAGCATATAAAGTAGTAGATTTACCAGAACCGGTAGGACCCGAAGTTAGAATCATACCATTAGGCTTCTTAATACCTTCCAAAACATCGCGAAGAGCACGACCGCTCATGCCCATTTTTTCAATTTCCATGGAAACGCCAGTTTTATCGAGAAGACGAATGACAACCTGCTCGCCCCAGGTAACTGGAGAAATAGCAATACGGAGGTCGATTTCTTGGTCATCAACAAGTACGGTAAACTGGCCATCTTGGGGGATACGATGTTCGTCGATTTTTAGATTACTTAAGATTTTAATACGAGAAACAAGCGCAGGAGCGACGGTTTTTGGTAATTCCATGATCTTTCTTAAGACACCATCGACACGACAACGAATGATAAGCGAGTCTTCGAGCGGTTCGATATGGATATCGGAAGCTTTCGTTTTTGCAGCATAACTTAAAATCGTAGTAAGGGCCTTCGAGATAGGCGAATCTTGGACAATGGTTTTGACATTGCTTTGAGCTTCGGCGGCTTCTTCGTCGGTCTCGCGAACAGCTTCTTTGACACCTGAAAAATCACCATGATACTGTTCGAGCATTTCGCGAATACCACGTTCGGATGACATCCAGACACGAATAGGTTGGTTAATAAGATTCGAAAGGTAGTCAGTAGCTTGAACGTTGGTTACGTCAACCATAGCGACATTTAACATACCGTCTTTTTCACCGAGAGGAATGGCAAGCACGCGGGCGGAAGCATCGCCTGGGATTCTTGCAAGGGTGTCTTGGTCGATAGTGATATTTTTTAGCTCGACATACGGGACACCAATGATAATTGCAGTAGCGTGAGCAACCATGTCGTCGCTGATAATTTTACGATTAATTAGCTCGGTAAGAACTGGTTTATCGTTCATTTCGGCTTCTTGCTTGATGGTATAAACTAGGTTCTGGTCAGCTAAACCCTCACTTAAGAGGAGATTAATGATTCTTTCCTCGGCATCTTTAGTTAGAAGAGCCATTAGTTGTTCTCCTGGCCAGAGTCACCTCCGGAAACATCGTCAAGACAGACCCCGGCATCATTGTCGTAGTTTTCACAATCACCAACGTAAACTTCAACGGTAGGATTGAGAGCCTTATAATTGAAAACTTCGACATTAGGATCGGTAAGTTCGGTTGTGATGGTTCCCTCGACGGTCTTATAGGTAACATCTTCGATTTTCGGAATAAAGAGGTTAGTGATGAAATAGGCGAGAAGAATACCCGCAATGGCGGCTCCGATTGCACTAGCTAAATCTGTTTTCATATTTTATTTATTCTCCTCTGCTTTAATAGTTTGTGTAGTTTCGGTAATAGAAGATTCGTTCATATAATAGGCGGTAGCTTGGGCACGAAGAGTGAGTTCGCTATCGCCGCTCCATTCGATAGTAGCACGTTCAATATCGAATTCGCGAATAGAACGTTCGATGTTGTTTAATACGTTCATAGTCGTACCGGAGTCAGCCTCGATTGATAGAGAAACGGAAATGGTATTAAGATTAGTAGCGAGAGAAGAAGATGAAGTCGAGCCACTCGGGCTGAGCGATTCAGGCTCCCAGTTAGAAACAATGAATAATTTATTCAAGCTCGCGAGCAAAGCCTCTTCGTTTTTGTAAGCTGGTAAAGCATCTGGAATAACACGCAAAGCAGAACAGCTCTTAATTAAATTACTGGCGTTTTGAAGTTCTGCACTGCCTCTTGCTTTTTGGTAAATTTCGTTAAGCTCTTTGTAGGTAAAATTTTTACCGGTGTTCGGGTTGAGACAACTAGAATCATCTTCTTTCTGAACGGAGTTTAAGGCTTTGTTGGCAGCGAGCGTAGTTAAGATATTTGCACGGAGTGTGCCTGGGATTTCAGAAACTTCAATGCTGTCTGGATCGCAGCTTTTAAGCTCATTTTCGTTGTAAACCGAGCCACTTGGGCTTTTACAAATACCAGTAGATTTAATGATATTTGAATAAGCAACGATGGATTCATCTTCGGCCATAATTACTTCAGCGTTAAAGGAAATTTGCTTGATAAAATGGAGCACGAGAGAAATGGCAGCACCTAGAAAAATTGCGGCACCAAGAACGGACAACAACATGTATTGTTGGGCTTCGGAAATTTTTGCGCGTTTGCCAATTGCAACTTCTTTAGCCATTTTGTTTTCCTCCATTTGTACCATCGTTGGTGTTAGAATTATTTGAACCAGAATCGGAATTAGAACCATCTTCGCCGGAATTAGTAGAAGAATTGCAAGCAGAATCATTAGGATCGCAATCGGCGGCGCGTTCACCGAACATGGCCTGAATTTGGACATAAGAATCGGTTACATTATGACGGCCGGAAGGCGGAATAGCAATGACATGGTGGTTAGCGAAGGAATAAACAGCGGGGTTCAGAGCGATAGTTGCAGAGAAACGGAGAACTAACTCATCGGAAGCACCACGGCCGTTAGATGAATCGGAAATACTGATGCCGTCAACGCCAGCAGGAACAAGTAGACAGTTTTCGTTCAAATAACCCCATTTGATATCAGCTTTATCTGAAGATTTTTCGCCGGTGTATTTGATACAAGCACTTTCGAAGTGTGGAACACCAGAAATTGCTCCATCTAGGCTCATGTAAGGTTTACCTTTGGTTTGAGTTTCTTTATACCATTCTTTGAATTGTGGTGTACGCCAAATGCGAACGACTTGTTGACCTTCATAATCTTCGCGAGTGTAGCCATCTGAGGTAGAAGATTTTTCTTCGGTATTGCTTTCGGCTTTTTTGTCGGAATTATCTGTGGATTCCTTATTACTTTCGTTAGAATCTGTGTTTGATTTTGCGGGGTTGCAACCGTCAGCGTCAATGGTCCAGAAAGCATAGATATTATTGGCGCCATCGTTGAAGAGAGAGCCATCGCTTCCAGATTCAATCATGCAATAAGCTGGGATAATGTTCCCTTCTTTATCAACATAATTGCCATAATCGTAGCGCATATATTGCATACTCTTTTTGAAAGCATCAAGAACATTGTAATCAATGAAAGGTTCTTTGCCAGCGTTAGCTTGAGCATCGAAAGTGAAAGTAGGCTGTTCGCTGGCAAGGTTGACATTTAATTCAGAAATAGTAATGGTGTCAGCGCCGGTTGGAATAAGGGCGGAGAGAATATCGAATGTGCGTGAAAGAACTTTCTTATTGTTTGATAATGTAGAGATGTCGCCGAGTTGGTCTTTAATGGTGAGAAAATCATTTAAATCACTATATGAATTTAACTTGTCAGAAAGCGTATTAAGTGTAGCTTTTTTACCATCGAGCGCCATTTGTTGACCGCCTACGATTAAGCCGAAAAACAGAGTTACGCCGACACTGGCACAAGCGACGACAATACAAAGGAAGAAAATGAAATTGCGCAGTTTCAGGGTTTTAATCATCTCGCCTTTAATATCTGGGACGAGGTTAATTTCGCGAGCCATTAGTCGTTACTCCTTTCTGATAAACCAATTGCGACAGCAAATTCGCTAGCGACACTAAGCAACGCACGTTGTTGCTCGGCCGTCGTGCGGACGAGTTGCCATGGGTTACCTTTCATGGTTGGAACACGAGTTTTTGCTTCGATAAATTCAGCGAAAAGCGGAATCATGCCAGCATAACCAGTCAAAACAATTCCACCGACTTTGCCATTTAGGTATTTCGTCTGGAAGAAACGAACGGATTTAGCAAGTTCAGCGGCATAGGAATCAAGATGACTGTTTAAGACTTTGAAGACTTGGCCTTCGACTTGGTGCTCATCGAGACCGAACTTCAAGATGAATTGGCGAGATTGATCTTCGCGAACATTGAGGCCGTTTGCGACTGCCTTGATTAAGACGCCGAAACCGCCTGGAATAGAGCGAACGAGACGAGGCTGGTTTTTAAAGACGATGACAAGGTCAGTAGATTTTTCGCCAAAATCGACAATCATGGTAGCGTCGATTGCGCCTGGAACAGCAAGAGCGCGGGCCATAGCTAATGGTTCGGGTTCCATAGCAACAATATTCAATCCAGTTTTTTCAATCATTTCCATAGAAGCTTCGGCATAGTCCTTTGCAACAGAAGAAACCAAAACTTCGGTTTTGGCGGGATCGTTTGGACTAGGGCCCAAAATAACATAGTCAGCTTTAGCATCGCTCATAGCCATCGGTACATATTTATCGATTTCGTACTTAAAGGATTTTTTCAATTCTTTTTCTGGCAAGGTTTCGGTTTCAACAATCGAAGTAAAAGTCTTACTCGCAGGAAGACCGAGAGCCATATTTTTAGTTTTAATGCCGGCTTGATTTACGGCACCCAAAATAGCTTCGCCAAGGCGTTTTTTACCTAAATCAGAAGAATCCTGGGTGAGTTTTTGGTCGATTGGTACGTAAGCATATTTCTGAAGAGTCCAACCATGCTGGCCACTGCCAGAAAGTTGTACAATTCGCATCGAATTTGTCCCGATATCAAGCGAGAAGAAATCGCCCACGCCATGCAATAAGTTCATACGTATAATTATAAGCGGTTTAAAATAAAATGTCAAATAAAATCAACTAATTTATTTTGCTTTTCTCAACCAGTAGAAACGTTCGCGATTACCGGTTTTGCCAGTGAGAGTGTTGTCGTGTTTTTTGATGATGAAAAAGTCGTTTTGTTTAAGCCAAAATTCGAAATTTTTAATTATTTCGCGGCGGATTTTTTCGTTTTTAACAACGCCTTTATGCAGGTCTTCGGGTTTGGCTTCGAATTGAGGCTTTAACATGACCAAAAAATCGGTATTTTGGTTCGATAGGTTCTGTTTAGCGTATGCCAATATTTTAGTCAGACTAATAAAAGATACGTCGGCTAAAACTACATCGATAGTTGTATCTAAAATGATAGGATTACCTTCCTCGGGTCGCTCGTCGCGCCCGTCTTCACGGGGCTCCTCGCTATGTCCTCGCAGCAACTGCGGAATCCCCTCGGAAGGTAATCCTATTATTTTAACCTCAAAAATGTCAGTTTTTTCGTGAAGATCGATATGGGGGTCGAAACGGAGGGGTTTTTGCATTTGGTTCGTTCCCTTTTCGATAGCGATGACTTTTTTCGCGCCGTGATTTAACGCGAATTCGGTGAAACCGCCGGTAGAAGAACCAATATCGAGAACGGTTTTACCACGAAAATCAAAATTGAAGGCGCGGCTAGCACCTTCAATTTTATGATATCCCCTACTTTTTACGTTCGCGATAGGCATGGGTTTCCGTATCGACTGAAACAACGTCGCCTTCTTTAATAAACGCAGGAACTTTAATTACGAGGCCAGTTTCTAGAGTTGCATCTTTCATGACCGAGGTCGAGGTATCGCCTTTAACTGCAGTTTCAGTATAGGTGACTGTGAGCCAGAGATTTTTGGGAAGCTGGAGATTAATTGGAGTACCATTATAAAACTGGATTTCCATTTCGTCACCATCTTTCATAAAATCAACGGCATCGCCGACCGTGTCGGAAGCGAGCTCGTATTGCTCGAAAGTTTCAGGATCCATGAAGTAAAATTTTTCGTCATCCTTATAGAGATATTGGACTTTTTTTGTCGTAACTTCTGCAGGTTCAATTTTTTCTTGGCCCTTAAAAGTTTTCGGAAGCAAGGCACCGGTAATTAAATTCTTGACTTTGACGTTGACAATTGAGCCACCGCGCCCCATGACTTTTTGGGAGTATTCTACCACCTTATACGGTTGGCCGTCTAAAGTGATAAGAGTGTTTTTCTTTAGATCTGTTGGTCCGTACATATTCCTCCTTTAATTATTTTGAGACAAATGGTAAAAGTGCTAGATGACGAGCACGCTTAACTGCGGTAGCAAGTTGGCGCTGTTGTTTTGCGGAAAGACCGGTCTTTGCGACTGGTTCAATTCGGCCATAGCTATCAACATAACGTTGTAAGGTTTTTACGTCGCGATAATCGAAATATAAATTCGGATCGCTTTTAATCTTTTTCATATAATTCTTCTCCTTCGTTAAAACTAGTATTAAAACGGAACTTCACTTAGGTCAATTTCCTCTGGAATATCATCTGGGATGTCGTTAGGTACGTCTTCTGCAGAAGAATCAGCTGCATTCGAGGCACCAAAATTGCCAGAATATGAACCACCATTATTATCGCGAGGGCTACCAATGAAATTGAAATCTTCGACGACGATTTCGACTCGAGAACGCTTTCCGCCACCATTTTTGTCTTCCCAACTGCGTTGGTCAAGACGGCCGGAAACAAGAACGCCAGAGCCTTTTTTTGCATACTGGTTAATCATTTCGCCAAGACGACCCCAAGCGGAACAATCGATAAACGAAACGTCTTCGCGTTGTTCGCCGTTAGCGTCTTTATAAACTCGATTAACAGCGACCGAAAAGCCACAGACATTCGCACCATTAGCGGTAGTTCTAAGTTCAGGGTCCCTAGTTAAATTACCAGTAATAATTGCTTTTGAAAATCCACGCATGATTTATTCTCCTTTTTCTTCAGTTACTTCGGCGTCTTCTTTTTCTTCTTTTTCGTCTTTTTGAGCAGAGAGCATTTTTGCTTTGCGCTCATCGGTACGTACGATTAAGTGCCTTAAAACTTCGTCGGAAATATTAAGGGCGCTACTAATTTTCGCAGGAGCTTCAACAGGAAGCTTGGCGTCAATGTAGTAGTAAATGGCAAAATCTTGACCGTTAATCGAGTAAGCGAGGCGTTTTTTGCCATCGTTTTCCTCTTTTACAATTTCGCCTTTGTTGCCATTGATAAGTTTTTTCACCTTATCAAGAGCAGGATCTAGGTTCATCTCGAGATCGGGATGAAACAAGACTGTGAGTTCATAGTCTTTCATGAGTACTCCTTTGGTTAAAGCAGGGGCTGTTCTCCGATTCCTTCGGGTTGACACACCTGCTGAGCTAATATTAGATTACATTATATCATACGTTTGCCAACTGGTCAAACTCTTCCATAGAAGAGATGAGGACATCGCGGGGTTTGTTGCCGTTTTGAGGACCGATGACGCCAATTTCTTCGAGCCAGATAGCAAGGCCGGCGACAAAACCATGGCCTTTGCCGAGCCAGGTTTGGAGCGAGGCGGTAGAAAACTTGCCCTGTTTTAAGGTAATTTCAATAGCCTTACGAACGGTTGGATCGTTCGGATCGTAGCGACGACCGAGGTCGCTAACGCCAGTAGTCATGCCTTTAATCGCGACCGGTTGGGCAACGACTTCGTCGTTATATTGAGGAGCGCGCTGACTGCGGAGAAAGTCGGTAACTTTATTAATATCTTCGTCCGAGGCCCAAGCACCCTGAATACGACGAGGTTTACCCATCATTTCAGTCGTAAGGAGCAACATATCGCCTTTACCAAGCAATTTTTCGGCGCCACCTTGATCAAGCATGATTTGAGAATCAATGCGGGAACCGACAGCGAAGGCAATGCGACCTGGGATGTTCGCTTTGATAAGACCAGTAATGACCTTTACTTCTGGACGCTGGGTTGCGAGAACGAGGTGGATACCGGCGGCGCGACCTTTTTGGGCAATGCGGACGATGAGCATCTCAAGGTCTTTTCCAGCCATCATCATGAGATCGGCCATCTCGTCGATAACGATAACGATGTACGGCATCTTCTCTTCTTTTTCAGGATCCTCTTTTTTCGCCATTTTCGCATTATAATCGGCAATATTTTTTACTTTTTCTTCCGCCATAAGAGAATAACGTCGCTCCATTTCACCGACTGACCATTTCATCGCGGAAAGAGCTTTTTCAGTGCTGGTGATAATCGGGGTAAGAAGATGCGGGATGTCGTTGTATTGGGCCATTTCAACCTGTTTCGGGTCGACGATGATTAATTTCATGTCCGACGGGGCGTTTCTATAAAGAAGCGAAGTAATTAGGGTATTAGTCATAACGGATTTACCTGAACCAGTAGTACCGGCGATAAGGAGGTGGGGCATTTTGGCGAGGTTGGCGACGACGGAATGACCGGAGATGTCTTTACCGACGGCGAACGTAAGCGGGTCGGAAGCCTTTTTCCAATCGTTCGAGTCAAGCACGCCGCGCAAACGAACGTCAGCAGAACGAGCGTTCGGAATTTCAACGCCAACAGAACGCGTTCCCGGAATTGGAGCTTCAATGCGGATTTTATCGACGGCAAGATTCAAGGCAAGCTCTTTGTCGCGAGCAAGAATTTTACTCAAGTTGACGCCAGCAGGCGGTTTCATGGTGTACTGGGTAACGCGCGGACCAACATTCGCACCTTCCATCTCAACGTCAATACCGAACTCGGCAAGGGTTGACTTAATGATATAGGCGTTTTGTTGGATATTACCAGCGTCGGCAGGAGATTGTTTCTTTTCTAGAAGATCAGTTGTAGGCATTTTCCAATCAGGATCGGAGATGGCGACTAAGGCAGTCGGTTCTTTAGCCGGTTCAGGAGCCGGGGCCGGAGTTTTACCAGATTTATGAAGTAGTTTTGATGAAGCGGGCTGGGTCTCAGAAGGAGTAAGACCGGAATTAACTTTAATTTCAAGTTGCCCGAGTTTTTTACCTTTTTTCAGTTCAGGCTCTTCAGTTTTGTTATGTTTGGCAAGATTTTTAGTCCCTTTAAAGAAAGTAATTGGGGAAAGTTGGAGGATGAAAAGAGCGGTAATGAAGATGAGAACGATGTAGATAAAGACGACGACACCTTGGTTTAGGACGTTAGTTGCGAGAGAATTAAGCCAACTCCCGACGATGCCGCCACTTTTCCAAATTGCGGCAATACCGGAAATCCAAAGAATCATTAAGATACTCGCAATGTAAACGGGAATAGCGACACGGTTATCTTCGGCACGGAAAATTTTCACGGAAAGATAGACGAGAAGAAGAGGAATAAAGTAAGTAGCGAAACCGAGACCTTGATAAATAAACTTATGGATAGCGTTTAGGACCGAGCCACCTTGGCCAAACCAGGTAATAACGAAAAAGAAAGCGAGAGCAATCATTAAAACAGCGGTAATCTGACGCCAAAAGCCACCAGGCAATTCGTGTTCAACGGGAGCTTCCTTTTTTGTCCGTTTGGTAGATTTACGTGATCTAGTAGATTTACGTTTTCGATTAGCCATATCCTTATTGTAGCACACTTTAATTTTTCAAGAAAGTATGGTAAAATACGGGTAGCGTTAGGCTGTCGCCAAGTGGTAAGGCACCGGGTTTTGGTCCCGTCATTCGCAGGTTCGAATCCTGCCAGCCTAGCCATTTTTTGTTGTACAAAAATTCAAAAAATGAGGATTCGGACCTCGCTAACGCTCGGTGCGAATCCTGCCAGCCTAGCCATTTTTGTTGTTAAAAACGTATAAAGATGTTATAATATATTCAGGCGAGCCTAATCTAAGGCTTGTACTTTTATATCTTTTAGAAAGGTTGGTGATTATGAATGCCCAGAGATTACGAACTAGATTCTTTGAAATCTAAGGAGCAAGACGCTTTTTCTCGCAAGCAAGCAGCATTTGAACGCTATGCGGAGGCCAGGAATCGTTGTAATGAGGCCCATGACGTAATGCAAGCTGCTTGGGAAGAAAGATGCTCCGCAAGAGAAGAAATGAATCGTGAATATGAGGAGTTGCAAAGAGCTAGCAAGAATTATCGTGAAGTTTGGAATGAGTATGGGCGAATTCGTAATGAAAACAATTACGAAATTGAACGTCTTCGTGCCGAAGCCGACTCCGAGCATCAGGAAATGGTCGATTGCTTTAATAGAGCAAGCGATTGCTACGAGTATGGCGACAAGGCGGAAGCTCCCTACTGGTCTTCGCAAGGACATGACCACAAAGATCGTCGTGACAGTATCAATGAAGAAGTTCACAGGCTTTGCCAGGAAATCAAAATGGCAAAACAAGATGCCGAATGGCGCGCTCCGAGAACTGATTCTTCTGCTTTTCATAGGGCGAAAGACGTTTTCGAACAAGCTAAATCACGTCACGAATCTGCTCAAGCAGAATTCAAGCGTCTCAAAGCTGAACGCGATCGGCTGAAAGACGCCTTCGATTCTCTTCAGGAGGAGCATACTCGTCTGAAGGAGGAGTTCCAGAAAAGACTCGAAGAAGTGAAATCTACAAACAAACGCGAACGCGAGAGAACACTCGATAAGGCTGGCGTACGCTGGTCGGAGCGCAACGATGCGAAAATAGTCAAAAAAGCAGATGGCACGACGCAGATTTATCATGGTGGAGTTGGAAAAGGCGATGGTTTTGGTCATGGGCACACCACGCTCGATCAGTTTGGCAATAAGACCTATGATCGTGATGCGTTTTCTGAGCACGGAAGCCAAAACTATACTGATGCAAAGTACGGAACTTTCAACGGAGAACCCGCCAAAATTTATCCTGATAAGCGTCAAGGACACGAAGGTTGGCAGAATATTCTTTATTCCAACAAAGGTAATTTTACCCCAGGAGAAAGTCATGGACATATTCTTATTAACGAGGCTGATGGAGTTATCATGTGGCGTGATGAAAATCAAAAGCACGGAAAAGAGTGGCTCATTGACGAACATAAAGACGATCACACTAAAATCTAACCTATTTTAATGCACTTTACTCAAGACCAGTCATCCTCGACTGGTCTTTTTACTACAAAAATGGTATAATAATAGATATGGATAGAATTGATGAAACTGAACTTAAAGAAATAATTGACTCATATGGGCTCGATGAGTTAATTTTTGATACTTTCAAGCAGGTGGAGCCAGATACCGCATTATATTTTTTTCATGATAGGGACAATACAAAATATTGCTTGATAACTTCCGACTATTTAGATAACAACATTAAGCTTCCCTGCGACTTCAAATATGACTATTATCCAGATAATATTGTCGAGTTTAGAGCTATCCGTATTTTTTCTTATGTAGAAAATGCGAAGAAAAAAGCTGAAGGATATATCGATGATAACCATTACCGAACAATGGCCAGCACTGGGGGTGGCGTCTGTATGTTATTCGCCATAGATAAATTGAAAATATAGGATGATTAATTTCGGTTTAAGTAATATGATAAGGATTATTGCAGGGGGAAAGAAAAATGCAGGGGCGGAATTAGAGATAATTTCAGAGTATGCGAAGCGATTGAGAAAACCGTACGAGATAGTTTGGGAGTTTTACGAAGAAGAAAAATTGGAGAAGAAACTGGCAGAATGGCCATTTGAAAAAGCGCGTGAGTTGGTAATTTGTTGTGATGAGCGAGGAGAAAATATATCATCAGATGAATATTCTAAAAAGCTAGAACGGGCATTTTCTGAGAATAAAGAGGTGGTGATTTTAATTGGTGGGGCGTATGGGTTTTCGGACTTGGTAAGAGAAAAGGCGGATTTCGTATGGAGTTTTTCAAAGTTAGTGTTTCCCCATAAATTAGCCCGAATTATAGTAGCTGAACAGACGTATCGGGCGCAAGAAATTGCCCATGGCGGAAAATACCACCACGAGTAATATTCATGTGGTGATATAATTTAATTGCTTAAAACAAAAAGGCCACCCAAATGTTTGGGTGGCACTTGATGGAGTGGCCGAAAATTAATTATTCCGGATGGCCCAGAAGGCTATTTCGAGCTCAGGGACGTCGCACACAAGTGTAAGAGCATCGAAACTCTCACAGATCTTGAGCAGACGGGCAAGGGTAATGACATCTCGGACCCTGAGGTCCAGGCATTCTTCCCTTTCTGCGATCGTCTCTTTGAGTTCCTGGTAGCCATCGTCGTTCAAGGCGACATCCGGATTTTCCGGGGCTTCAATGATACCGTCCTTATAGACGTAGACGGCTATCATACTCTTTTCTAAGATTTCCTGGCGCACTCTTTCAAGCACCACCACTTTTTCTCTTCGAAGAGTTGATATGGTATTCATCTCAGTCGCTATTGAGTCTGCTTTGGATGCAATCTCGTTGTAGCTCTGATTGCAAGCGATTAACTCTTTGCGGACATTGTCTATGCGGGTTTGCAGCTCACGAAGAGCGTGGATGCAATCGCGATGCTGGCCTGAAAGCTCTTTGTGGTCGCTTTCAAGTTTCATCACTTCTGCACTCAAAGTCGCTTCTTTCCCTTTTAAATCCTGCAAGGATTCAGCTTCGGGCTGTTCCTGTATTTCTTCAGGTTCGATCGTCTTCGGAGTTCCTTCAACGACCGTAGGAGCTTTCCGTTTAGTACGGCAATGGGCCTTTTTGCGGTTAGCTTCTAGCTCTCCCCAGATTTGTTGCGCTTTTGTCCCTTTACCTTCTTTGTAGATGGCTCGTATGCGAGACTTTAGCTGATCTAGAGATAGCCCGTACTCTTCGGCTAATTCGTCTGGAGTTAAACCATTTTTGATTGCTAGCCTGACATCTTTTGCTGTTATATCTTTCATTTCATTTCCTCCTCTAGAACCTGGTTTGTGATTTCGATGTCTTCGATTGTTTTCGCAATCTCTGACTGCAGGGCATCTACACCTGCCATGAGTGTGGCAAAGCTTTCATTGAACTTTGCCCGGTCGACGGGTTTCACTGGGGTAAAGTTTCGCCCCGAATGGTCTGCCTCAATAGGCTTTTTAAGTAACTCTTCGCGAGCTACTCCGGCCTTCTTAGCGATTTCGCCCAAACGTTTGTATACTGTCGAGTAAGACAAATCAAACATTTTGGCGATATCAATGATATCGTACCCTTTGTTGTGGAGTGAAATGAAACTCTCCATCATTTTAAAGGTTCTTTCATTGAGTTTTGCTGACATTTTTTTCACCTCCCTTGCAAAACACAGAATATTTCCATTATAGCATAAATAGTTAAATTTGTCAATATTTTCATGGTTATTTCAGGGGTTTTATGGTATAATTTTAATATGAAAATTTTAGGGATTGAGACGAGTTGTGATGAGACGGCGGCGGCGGTAGTAGAAGACGGCGTGAAGATTTTGTCGAATGTAGTAGTTTCGCAGATTGATATTTTTAAGGAATATGGGGGCGTAATTCCAGAGGTGGCGGCGAGAAGTCATCTAGAGGTGATGATGCCGGTAGTACATAAGGCGCTAACTGATGCGGGGTGTAGTTGGGATGAGATTGACGCGATTGCGGTAACGCATGCGCCGGGGCTTTTGGGGTCGCTTCTGATTGGGACTTTAACAGCGAGGACGCTGGCGATTTTGCATGATAAACCGTTATATGCTGTCCATCATCTTAAGTCACATGTGTATGCGAATTGGCTACTTGCCGACGTTCAGAATAGTGTTTCTCGGGACCGGACGTCCTCGCGCCCGTCTTCACGGGGCTCGGCGTCCTGCGCTCTCGGCAGCAGCCTCCGAGAGCTCCCTCGAAACACTCTTTCTGAACATCGCCCAGCATTTCCTTTGCTGGCGCTGGTGATTTCAGGGGGGCATACGCAGATTTTGTATATGCCGGGGCATAATCAGTTTGAGATTATTGGGACGACGCATGATGATGCGGTAGGTGAGTGTTTTGATAAGGTAGCGAAGATCCTAGGCCTTCCCTACCCTGGTGGGCCGGCAGTAGCGAAGGCGGCGCTATCTGGTGATGCGAAAAAATATAAGTTACCGCATCCAAAAGTCAATGCATTAGACTTTTCGTTTTCGGGATTGAAAACTGCGGTGCTAAGGGCAGTGCAGAAAGAGGTTGGGGTGCCGATTTCTTGTCCGTCGCATAAATTGAAAGAGCTATTAACGCCAAAACAGGTGGCGGACTTTGCGGCTTCTTTCCAAAAAACAGCGGTAGACATTTTAGTTGAAAAGCTCGAAATGGCGAAGGAGCAATATCCTGATATAAAATCTTTGGTTGTTGCGGGCGGTGTTTCTGCGAACAAGGCCTTGCGCGATTCTTTGCCTGAGGCATATTTTCCTGATGTAAAACTGTCTGGGGACAATGGGGCGATGGTGGCGGCAGCAGCGTATTATGAGATTCAGTCGGGAGTAAAGCCGACTGACCCTTACGCTCTGAATATTTATCCGAGAATTTCGATTAATTAAATATCGGCATGGTCGAAAAGGCGGGAGGAGATTTTTTTCATGACGAATTTTAGGATTTCGAAGAGAAGAATTGAGGAGGCGATGGCGATGAGTGCGGTGATAACGCCGGTTGGAGTTAAGAAGACGAAGTCGAAGAAATCGTGGAAAAATGGGATAAGGAAGGCGCCTACCATAATTCCGATAATTGTAATGAGAAGTCCGGCGCGCAAGGCGTTTAAAGGTTTCGAAATCCAATAAATTAAGATGAGATCGACGGTAAAGGTGACGAAAATGGCGGTCGTAGCGAGGTCGTAATGCGGGAAAACGCCGAAATGGGCAAGGAGAGATAAGGTAAGCATAGAGATAGAGATGGTGAGGCCGACAGGGACGGAATATTCCAGGATATTACGGGTGAAGCGATTTTTGATGCGTTCAGTGTTATGTTCAAGTGCGAGGATGAGGCCCGGGAAGCCGATACAAGCGAAGTTTAGAAGCGACATCTCAACGGGCGAAGAAAAGGGATATTTAACAGGGAGAATGATGAAAATAACCGCGAGGATGCTCGCATAGACGGTTTTGGCGAGAAAGAGGGCGGTAGAGCGTTCGAGATTGTTAATAGATTGGCGGCCTTCGTCGATAATAGAGGGGACGGATTCAAAGCCGGAATTGAGGAGAACAAGCTTCGAGCTGCGACGAGCGGCATCGGAACCTTCGCCAATCGCGATAGAGACGTCGGCCTCTTTCATGGCCAAAATATCGTTCACGCCATCCCCGGTCATGGCGACGGTTCTTCCCTGTTTTTTCAAGGCTTTAATCAAGTTTTTCTTTTCAGCAGGTTTGACGCGCGTAAAAATCGAGTATTGTCGGACTAATTTTTCGTAATTGGGGGATTTAAGAGAAGAAAGGTTGATGCCTTCGAGATTTTTGACGCCGACGCGAGCGGCAATAGAAGTAACGGCCTCAAGATCATCGCCGGAGATAATCTTAACTTCGATGTCGTTATCGTAAAAATAACCGATGATCTGCTTCGCATCGGGGCGGATTTCGTCTTCGAGACGGATATAGCCGAGCAGCTCATCCGGGAACGAAGCGCGCTTTATTATAGCTAAGGTGCGGTAGCCGGCGGAGGCGGATTGGACTTTTTTGATGATGTCTTGATCGTCAGTGATGAAATCAACGGCACCGAGGAGATAAGTGGCGTTCTTGGTCCTGATGCCGGAGTGTTTGCGCTCGGAGGAAAAATCAATGGTTTCGGTAATACCCTCTATTTCTTTAATTTTGGCACCTCTCGCAAACTTTTGCTTCAAAGCGCTTATGGTAGCGTTTTCGGTAGTTTGATGGCTTAGAATCGATATTAGAGCGGTCTCAAACGATTTATTCAAGGAAGTATAGTCATAAACCGTCATTTTGCCGATAGTGAGGGTGCCGGTTTTATCTAGAGCAATAGTATCAACACGAGCGAGAGTTTCGACAGAATAGAGATCTTGGACGAGAACCTGTTTTTTGCTCAATCTAATGGTCGCGAGAGCGAGCACAGAGCTAGTTAAGAGAATAAGACCTTCGGGAATCATGTTGATAAGAGACGCAACAGTACTCGTAACAGCGGTGGTGGTATCGCCATCGCCAACGCGAAAACGGCTCCAAAGCATGAGGGCGCCGATAGGGATAAGGGCGATGGAAATATATTTAACAATCTGGTTCATAAGAGTGAATAGTTTCGAATTGGCGGTTTTAATCGTATGGGCACTCGATTCAATTTTGTTTAGTTCACTCTCCACACCGACTGCAATAGCTTCAGCTTTACAGGTACCGGAGACGACAAAAGAGCCAGAGATGAGCTTGTCGCCCTGGGCTTTTTCAACATTGTCTTGTTCACCGGTGATAAAAGCTTCATTGACCTCGATTGAACCTTCTCTTATTTTACTATCGACGAGAATTTGGTCACCGAGGCTAAAAATGAGAAGGTCGCCTTCGACAATTTGGTCTTGGTCGATTTGAAGAGTTTTGCCATTTCTAATGACGGTGGGCTTTTGTTCAGAGATAAGACGCATTTTGTCGACAATTTTTTTCGCTCTAATTTCATTAATGATGCTGATCAGAGTATTCGCAAGAGCAATGAGAACAAATAGCAGGTTTTTATAGGAGCCGACAGAGATAATCATAAGAGCGAGAATGAGGTTGACGAGATTAAAAACCGTCAGGGAGTTTTTCAGAATAATTCCCCAGATGGTAGACTGGTTTTTACAGGGGGCCTGATTAATCTTTCCCTGTTTGATTTTTTCTCTAACTTGACTAGCAGTAAGACCGGTTTGGCTCATAAAAATATTGTAGCATAAACTAAATTAGACGGCGAAGACGACGAAGTAAACAATAAAGACGATATTTAACGGGTTTTAAGACAATGTCATAAGTTCCGGTACGGGCTTTTTCGTAGCCAGCGAAAGTCTTCTTGAAGTCGGTGAAGCCTTTCCAGGGATGATTGGCAGGGGCGTCTTCAGGAGCGATACCCCAGAAATCGAAAGTTTTGAGATTTTTCGCTTTAGCGTCGAGAATCAATTTAATAGTTAAAATACCGGTAGCATGGAGTTTTCTTCCCTGTTCGGATTGGGCGCCTTGGAGATTATAACGAGTGTCCTCGTCATCAAAAACTAGGCCGGCAGCAACAATTTCGTTCTTTTTCGTTTCAGGATCCTCGTATCTTACTAGATAGAGAGTAGCAAAAGGTTGTTTTAATTCAGTTTCGAGATAATTTAGAGAGAAAGTGCTGATTCCCTTTTCCTTCGCAAGAGCTTTTTGAAGAGAAAGAAGGTACTGGATATCTTCTTTGTTATGCGATTCTTCTATCGTAATGCCCTTTTTCTCGGCAGTTTTATAATAACGGAGCAGTCTAGAAGGGAGTCTTGCTTTAAATTCCTCTTCGTTCCCTGTTAAATCTAATAGCCAGGTCTCTTTTGGGTTCAAATCTTGAGACTTTTTGGTAGATTTTGGTAAATAATGAGATAATTCCGCTTCGGGCGGTTCAATTCTAATAAAAATGGCATTTTTCTCTTTTGCGAGAGCTTCTAGGGAGCGAAGAGCATCCTTAAAACCAGTTTTGTTCTCGGCGACTGGCCCATAAGGACAATAGAGATAATTCCCTGCCGGAAGAGACTTTAAAATCGCTAAGTATTGGTAGTCATCCCCTGTTTCTAAAAAAGATTTCTCCCCTAAATCGTCTTGGAGTTTTTGCCATAATTTAGACTGGGTAATCGGAACCTTCATTTCCCTCTATTATATCATAATTTCCTGTGAGTTTTATTGACAGCATAAGCATTACATTTTATGCTTATGCAAAATACACCAACTTTCTTTTTAAAGCGGTTGCTAAAATTGCAAAAATTAGCACTTTTCCCTGTTTTTTTTCGGATTTAAAGTTGCTAATTTTCTCCCAACTATGCTCCTTCATCATAGTTGTTGGTTCGATTCTAGCGCTTGTGGTTTGATTTGTCAAGTGCGGTTGCCAGGGTTAGCGGTTGCTAGATATAAGGGAATTAGTCTTTTAAGGTTCGGAACGTTCTGTGGATAACATGGAGTTTAGGGCTGTTTAAAGTATGCTAAAATGAAGGTATGGCTTATATACGAAAATTCAAGACGACATCAGGAGCGACTGGGATACAGGTATGCTACAAGGAAGGGAATAAGGTGGTGAAAACCGTGCATGTAGGGTCTGCAAATTCGGAGATCGGGCTAGAGAAGTTGATGCGTGAGGCACAGGGAATTATAGATGGAGATAAAAAGCCTTTATTTAATTTAGATAAATATAATCGAAAAATAACTGAGGTATAATAGATATACAAATGGCGCCTAATAGGGAAAGAAAAAAGAGGCCGCGTTTGCGACCCCTGTTGGATTTAAGTGTTTTTGGAGTGTCTCGGTATTAATGTACGAACTCCAGAGACTTCTTCTTTGGCGATAACGCCGGCGCATTTGATGGTTGTCCCACTATGAATTTTAGAGAAACGAATAACTGTTCCGACAATTAAAGAACCACTTAAAATACGCGAATTTTTAATAGAGGTAGTACCAGCTATGGTAGTAGAATTGCCGATGAACGAGCTTATAATAATCGCGCGCCCAGCAATAATAGCTCCTCGATTAATTGTCGAGCTATCAATTCTAGTGAAACCACAGGCTACCCCGTTGAAACGGGAATTGCCAAATATGATGGCATTTTTAAATAGCCAGGCATCACGACCGAGCATGACATTTTTTTCTACATAGCCCCCGAGGTCACCTTTACGGATATGTTCGACTTTGTATTCTGTACCATCAAAGATTGTAACATCAAAGTCTTCAGTTGCCCTAATCTGATAAACGATTGCGATTCTATCAGAAGGAGTTTTAACTTTTTTTGCTTTACTCGTTAGTTCTATCCCCAAATTTATTTCCTCCTTGTAGAATATGAACACTTAAACATTAAGTTACGTGAGTAAGGAAATATTACCCATTGGTTTATTATATCATAGATAGGGGCGATTAAGGAAGAAAACTGAGGAGGTGACGGCGAGATGGCTGCGTGGCCCCTGTTTATCATTGACAAAAATGGGACGATGTTATATAATAATAGATATGAAGCATTTGCTTTAGCGGCACCGGGAAGGTGAGTAAATTAAAATTATGGAGGTGATTTTGAATAGTGACTATAGAGAAAATTAAGGAACAAGTGAGAGAGTTTGTAAAAGAAGCTCTCGAGAGAAGATTTGAGATTATCGCGGGATATAATTCGGTGGATGAGCCGATGACGACCGAGATAGAAGTTGGAGATTTAAACGGGGAACAGCTTCATGAAATATGGGCTTATCTCTGTGATGAGTTCTGGGAAGAAGACGAGATCGAAGTTGAGCGAAGATATGGTGTGCTCGACGGAGATGGAGGCGGAATTGAGGTTGAGCTCTGGAAAGACTTAAGTCTTAAGAAGCCTCTTTGCGAGGCGTTTGAATACTCTGATGGTAAATTAAAATTCGAAATAGGCTACCGTTATTATTACACCGAGTGGCTTTATGGAGAACCTATCGGATTATCCGAAAAAAGATATAAAGATATTTGGTCTTCCAAAGATTTTTGGGCGATGACAAAAGAGGAATTTTATAATTCAATGGGTGGCAATTAAAGTCCTCCTATTAGAAATATCAAAGTGCGGGGCCCCCGGTTTTAACCGGGGGCTTTTTCTAGATCAATTCGAGTTGCTGTTTAAGGCGGGCAATAAGAGCGGTTTTCTCTGTAATTGCGTCCTTTGTTTCTTTGACGAGGTGTTCAGGAGCTTTTTCGACGTAATTTGGATTAGACATGCGAAGATTAAGAGCATCTAGTTCGCGGCCAACAGAGAGGATTTTTTCAGTCAAGGCATCCCTATAGTCGTTTACGGCTTTTTCAGGGACGTCGAGGTAGACTTCGTGATTTGCGAGCGCCAATCTTAGGCCTCGAGGAGCGCCGTTCAGAGGGTTGATTGCGGGAACCTTCAATAATGCCTTGATCAAAAGGAGATTATCCTCTACGAGGCTATCATTATCGTATAACAGGTCGTATTTTTTTGCGTTATTAGCGCTTCCTAGGGCCGCTAACGTGCTTCTAGCTTCAGATACGATAATTCTTATGTTTTCAAAGTTCTCGGCGCTGATAGGGTCAAATTCAAAGGATTTTGGCCATTTTTTAGTAGCGATAAAGCCATCTGCCCAGCTTAAATTCTGCCAAATTACTTCGGTCACGAAAGGAGCGAAAGGATGAAGGGCGATTAAGAGGGCTTCGAGAGTGTGCTTTAGTAGAGAAGTATTTCTAAAGAGTTTCTGACTCTCTAGGAACCAGTCGGCATATTTGTCCCAAATCGTGCTATAAATGGTCTCGACGGCTTCGGCGAAACGATAGTTTTCCATGTCGGCTGCAACCTGCTCTAAACAGTCGTTAATTTCGCGACAAATCCAGTCTTCGCCCATGTTCTCAGTAGTATAAGAATCAGAAATGCTATCTTCCGATTTATCGACAATGGATTGGACGAGGCGAGAAATGTTCCAAAGCTTGTTGCAGAGATTGCGGCCGGCGATGACGGAATTTTCAGAGAAAGCTTGGTTCATGCCAGCGGAGCGACCACGGAGAATGCCAAGGCGAAAGGCGTCGGAGCCATACTTCGTAACGAGATCCATCGGGTTAATGACGTTGCCTTTGGATTTCGACATCTTTTTGCCGTGCTCGTCGAGAACGAGACCATGGAGATAAACTTCTTTAAAGGGAACTTCGCCAGTTACATAGAGCCCCATCATAATCATGCGGGCGACCCAGGCGAAGAGAATGTCGGCGCCAGTCTCCATGACATTTAACGGATAATAAGGATTATAATTTTCTTCGGTCCAGTCGGTACAAACGATTGGCCAATGAGAGCTTGAGAACCAAGTATCGAACGTATCTTCGTCACGAACATACGTCACGCCGGCTTTTTCGATTTCCCTTAAGTTCGTACGACGATCGAAAATCCAATCTGGTTCGTCGGTTGCAGAATCGTCGGCTTTTCTAAACATCGGAATAGCAATACCCCAAGGAATTTGGCGAGAGATGTTCCAGTCTTTCAAGCCTTTGTAATAATTGATTAAAATGGATTTCTTATTAGCAGGGAAGAAACGAATTTCGTCGTTTTCGAGATGCACAATTGCGGTTTTTGCGAGCTTCGCGACATCGACAAACCATTGTTCCTTCAGCATCGGTTCAAGAACGGTCCCGCACTTATAGCAATGTCCAACCGAGTGTTCAATTTTCTTTTCACCACGCAATAAACCTGCTTCCTTTAGGTCTTTTAAGACTTTTTTACGACATTCGGTCGTAGTCAAACCTTCGTATTCGTTAGGGACATTAATCATGGTGCCGTTTTCGGAAATGACTTTGATTCTCTCGAGCTGATGGCGCTCGCCAACTTCGAAATCGTCAAAATCGTGAGCAGGAGTAATTTTAACTGCGCCGGTACCGTATTCAGGATCGGCGTGTTCGTCGGCGATAATTGGAATGGTTCTATCGGTTAGCGGTAATTTGACGTGTTTGCCGATCAGGCTTTTATAGCGTTTATCCTCAGGATTAACAGCTACAGCAGTGTCGCCGAAGAGGGTCTCGGGACGCGTAGTAGAGACTATGAGCGAATGGACTGGGCCATCTGAATCTTCGGCTAGTTTGTACTCGATGTCCCAGAGGGTACCTTTTTCGTCTTTGTGTTCGACTTCGATGTCGGCGAAGGCGGTGCGATGTTTTGGGCAATAATTTACAAGTTTTTCATCTCGATAAATCAACCCGTCGTTCCACATTTTTTCAAAAGTTGTATAAACGCGATCAATAACATTTTCATCTAAAGTGAAAGTAAGGTCGTCCCATGCGCAAGAAGCACCGAGAGCACGGAGCTGAAGTTCCATATTTCCACGCTGTTTCGCAACAAAGTCCCAAACACGCGCATAAAGATCGTCGCGAGAATATTCGAAACGCGTGTGGCCCTGTTTTTCAAGCTCTTTTTCGTAAACGACCCAGGTCTCAAAACCTGCATGATCGGCGCCAGGAATGTACCAGGTAGATTCACCCCTTAAACGATAGTAGCGAGTTAAAGAATCTTCAAGAGCAATAGTGAGACCATGACCGATGTGAAGATTACCGTTGGCGTTCGGAGGAGGCATGACGATACTGAAAGTAGATGAATTGGTTATTTTTTCTCGATCGTCAATGCCGTTGCCGTCGTCATCGGTCGGGACGGTCGGGACAGTTGGTTCGAAAATTCCGGCAGCTTCCCAAGCGGCGTAAATATCTGATTCATAATCCCCCGGTTCGTAACTTTTTGCAAATGTCATGTTTATCCTCAATTATTGGTATTATTATACCACAAAAAAGAGGGGAAATTAAACGCTTATTCTACTTCTAAAGCTAGTTTTTCGCGGATTTGTTCGAACTCGGCAGGGGTGAGTTTTAAGTTGCGGCCGTATTGCCAAGTTTCATCATAAGGGAGAAGATGGACGTGGGCATGAGGAACGTCGGTGCCGACGACTTTCCAAAGAGTGCGCTGGCCTAAAACTTTTTCCATGTGCCTAGAAAGCTTTTTAACAGTTTTCATTAAAGCGACGTAATCTTCGTCTGGGAGTTCATAAATTTTATCAACTTCTAATTTTGGAATTACAAGAGTATGGCCTTCGGATTCAGGATTAATATCGAGAAAGGCAAAAGTTTTTTCGTCCTCGTAGATTTTATAACAGGGGATTTCGCCGTTGATTATTTTTGTAAAAACACTACTCATCTTTTTCGGCTTTCTTTTCTTTTTTCGCTTTCTTCTTTTTACCGTGATGGATACAGTAATAGTAGATTTCGGTAAAGATGAAGGCGAAGCCGAGGCCACCGAGGACGTCAATTGGCCAATGCTTTTCAGCTAATACGCGACCGATACAAGTTAGCGAGATAAGAGCCATGATAATAACTTCGATGACAATACGAGTGGTCGCATCTTTAACGTATTTTGGGAGATTCATGGTAACGAGAAAAAGAACGGTCGAGACAACCATGACATGAGTAGAAGGGAAGGATGGCTCGCCGGAACCGTCCGGACGAGTATTTAAAATCCAGACTTTATCAAATAAGAAATAAGTGATCACTAATAAAACTAGCGGTAAAGGAATCCAAAGTAAACGTTTATCGATTTTTTTGAGGGATTTGCGCGTAAACCATTGGTAAGAGGCGAGGCCGGCAAAACCCGCTAAAATTACAATTGATAGAATAAGTATGATATTTGTAACTAAGTCCCACATGTTTCCATTATAGCATGAGTTTAAGAAATTCGAGAAAATGCCAGTGTTTGGGACGAAGAGGTCAAGCTCCGAATCAAAAGTTTTACTATCTGTTTCGGGAGTACTAGGCGTAAACGGATCTTCTTCGTCGTCTTCCTCCAAGGGGGCGTAAGGTTCGTCGCCGGTGAAAACCCTATAGCCATCGCAACCACTTGTTGGTAAACAAAATTCTGCTTCGGAGAAATCGACAAAACCATGCCCATAGTAATCGTCTCTCCCCGTATCGCCTAAGTCTATGACCTTGGAACTTAACAATTCAATAACATTATCCGTGGTTAAGTTTTTATTGAAACTTTTTAAATCCGCTACAGCAGCGGTGATATGAGGGGTGGCCATTGAAGTACCTTGGTTCCATCTAGTGATGCTTTGGCCTTCGGCGCCAGTGTATAAATAATTTAGGCTATAAATCATTGAGCCTGGAGCGACGAAATCAAGATACTCATTGTACGGAGAGTAGCCCATCCAATCCAAATTTTCGTCTACTGCGCCTACGCTAATTGCCGTATCATAGCTGGCGGGATAAACTACGCTATTGTTGCCACTGTTCCCGGCCGAGGCAACAATAGTAACTCCTGCAGACTCGGCGGTGTCAATAGCTTCTTTTTCGATTTCCCAAACTTGGCGATAAATTTCACCCATAGTCATATCAAATTGGGCGTTGTAGGTTTCGTCATCAAAATTGAAGGAAGTACTAGCGCTGATATTTAAAACATCTGCACCCTGCGCTACTGCGTACTCGATTGAAGTTAAAAGATTTGTAATAGAAAAGCTGGCACTAGCTCCAGCACGAATCATTAGAAGTTCAACGTTATTGGTAGTACCTTCTGCAATAGTACCGATGACGTGCGTACCGTGGCCTTGAGTGTCGTCCATACCGTCTTCGCAAGTAATAATGCAATAGCCCCGTAAGTTACGGTCAGGGAAATATACGTTAAATACCGATGTCTTTACGCCAGTATCAATGACGGCGACTAAAACAGACTCGGCGTTAGGGTTGTTTTCGATAGCATCGATGATGTGGTCTAGACCCATTGCTTCGATGCCCCAAGACATATACGATTTTTGCGTTGCTTCAGGGTATTCGTTCTGCTCGCCATCGTCAATTTCAAGCATAATGTTTGGGATGATGGCCGCAAGATTGTCTTGTTTTAGCTTTATGAGAGCTTCATCTAAAGCATCTGCCGATTCATATTGGAAAAAATAAGTTTGGTCCGAGGCTTTTACGATACGCTCGGCGCCATAGTCTTCGGGTATGGTTTCGTTTTTAATAATAAGGATGTTTTCTGGGCTTGAATTTGACTCCATTTCGGCGTAATCGTCAAAAAAGTCCGCCATGGTAGAATCGGCGGAGGGTTCGTCGGTTGCCAACACGACGGAGGCAAAAGGACTTAAGAATGAAATTGAGAAAATTATGATTGGCAGAAGTATGACCTTGAAGATTTTTTGCCTTAGCATAACCGTATTATAGCATAAAGAAAAATTGGGGCAAAAAAATGGCGGAAGCGAAAGGATTCGAACCTTCGAGACTCTTGCGAGCCCACACGATTTCGAGTCGTGCGCCTTCAACCACTCGGCCACGCTTCCGTGTTTAATTATAGCATATTTCTACCCTAAAATAAACCGTAAGTGGTATAATGGGGTTATGGATGATGTTTATAATTATTGGCTTGGGGTAGTAGTAATTGCGGTAGTGGGGACGCTGGCGCATTTTATCTACGATTGGAGCGGGAAGAATAAGATTATTGGGCTGTTTACGGCTGTAAATGAATCTACCTGGGAACATATTAAAATTGCTTTGACGCCGACGATACTTTGGAGTCTTTATGACGGATTTATTTATGGGTTTAACCCGAATTATTTTTGTGCGAAATTGATGAGTTTAATAGTATTAGTATTTTTTATTCCGTTGGTTTTTTATTCTTATCAGAAAATTTCGCATAAGCCGATTTTTATGATAGATATTGCGACTTTTTTCATTGCGATTATTTTAAGCCAGCTGACTTTTTATGTGATTATTAATCTTGCGCCGATGTGGCCGATTTTCCAGTATCTCTCTTGTATTTTAACTTTTGTTTTCTTTGGGTGTTATATGACGTTAACGCTTGAGCCGTTAAAGAATCTGATTTTTAAAGATCCGCTAACGGGAAAATATGGGTTTCGAGGGCATAGCGATATTTTTAAATTGCGAAAAAATAAAACGCAAGGCAAGAAATCTAAAGAGTAATTTTTACAACATTTTTGAAAAAATATGTTATAATAAAAATGTCACCTACTAGGTGATGCTCATTAATTTCTAGGTGGATGTTTGAATATATTCTAACATCCACATTTCTACCCGAGAACCCTAAAGGTTCGAGGGTGGAATCATTTTTTGTTATGATGGGTGCCCGTAGCTCAGCTGGATAGAGCGTTTGCTTGCGGAGCAAAAGGTCGCACGTTCAAATCGTGTCGGGCATACCAGGAAGATTAGCGCCTTGAAGGGCGGTTTTTTGTGTTGGAAGGGTAGGTGAATCTATGACTGCTATATTTATGTTCCAGCTATGCAACGGATAGAGGCCCCGTAGTACCTATTGTGGTAATTCGTTCCTGGGGAGGTATAAGAACTGTAGATATATAAATGGTAACCGCCGTAGCTGTTGCACGCTGTAGACGACCAATAGCGTCCATAAGAGTTACGATATTTGGGCTGAGCGCCATCCCAGTAGCCGGAATAATTAAAATTATTAGGGAACTTCCTTACGAGTTTAGAAACTGGGGTACCTTCAGTAGTCCCAGTATAATTTGGCATCGTTTGACTACTATAGTTGGCAGGATTAGTCCCGCCATTTAGATTAGTGACAATTAAAGTCCAGAAATCATTATCATTATTAGACTCTATTCTAGTTTTATCTCCACCTTGAGGTAGTCTCCAACCAGTAGGGCAAAGAGAAGTATTAGTTACTGGTGTATTGTTTGTCTCATAATTGTTCGTATTAGCTATAGCGGCTGGCCAGGTATAATAATTGCCATAGCCATACCACTGATAATAGTCTGTATTATTATTGGCATTATAGTTAGGAGTTAAACTCCTATTAGTATTATTATTATTATAACGAGGCATGCGATAAGCTGGAGAACCGGATGTATAAATATATATAGTTGTGCTACCATCTGAACTATAAAGAGTATTGGCAGCATTATTGGCTGCTGTTGGGGCTGTTGTGCTAAAATTGACGTTTTCAGATTCCGCTAGCCCAATAAAACTCCCATAGTTAGTCCCAGAACCAGAATAAGTACCATAACCCTGGGCTAAGCTGGCATTAGATGAATTTTCTGAGTTCAGTCTTAAATTCTCAGTCATCCAGCATTTACCATCAGCCAGTCTAGCTACAGTATAGACATTACCATCTCTGGCATCAGTTAAAGCAGTTACGCTAGCTAAAGTAGGTCTAGTAGCGGTAGGGGCGGTAGTTAGGGCATTACAATTAGTGCCGCCAGTGTTCCAACCCTGAATAGCGCCAGTAGATTTTATCCAAACGGGATAAAGAATAAGACCCTTAGAAGAAACATTAGCATCGCCTGTTCCATCGGTTTTAGTAGTGATAGTTTCATTAGGGCCAAAGATAATAGGACTGTCGCCAGCTTTATAAGTAGCTTCAGCATCAAAGTCAGTAGACCAGCCAGCAAAGCCATAGCCTTTTCTAGAATAATTAGGAGCGATTAAAGTAGGGGTACCATTATTGCTAACGCCAGTCTGTACTCCAGCAGTAGGAGAAGAACTAATCTTGGTAGTACTAATAGCATCCATAGAACCAATCGTATCATAAGTATTTGGTGCATAACAAATCTTCTGTGAGCCACAGAGATTATCGGCTAATGGTTGTACTGGTATATTAGAGTCCGTAGAACTATAAGGATGAACCATAGTATATTTAACTCTACCTATATAAGTATCAGCAGCTTGAGTACCGCTAATAAAGGCAGCATAGGTAGTAGTAAAGGAGGAAGCAGTAGAGCCAGTAGTGCCAGTTTTATGAGCT
>JAFWMT010000004.1 GCA_017545525.1 Candidatus Saccharimonadota bacterium | reverse complement strand
ATTATTAAGTCAGCTTGGTTAGAAGATGAAGAATTTTCATTTTGGCTGTTAACACCAGTATCTGGAATAACTGGGACTGCTTTTTTAGAGAATTTACCATAGAGGATAATATCGTCGTCTACTGTAATTGTTTCATCTGCTTTTTTGGTCATTTCTTTATCTAGATACCAACCATCAAAGTTGTAACCGTCAATTTTTGGTGTTTCTGCTGGTGTATAAGTGCTATTCTCGGCAATAGTTACATCATCTGGTTTCTTATAATCATCTGGAGCATCAGCTACTTCGTATTTAACAGTGTTCATGTTTTGAGTGAATTTGCCGTAAAGGATGGTGTCTTCTGTAACCATGATAGTTCCAGTAACTTTTTCTGTGAAATTCGCATTTTTATACCAACCATCAAAGGTGTAGCCAGTTACTGTAGGCGCTGCGGATGGAGCATATGTGCCATAATGAGCAACTATGTCAGTCTCTGGAGCGCTAGTACCTTGTGGTAGATTGGTGATGTTATAGGCGACCGTATTAGCGTTAGCCCAGAAATTCGTGCCTAGACCAGTACGGACAATATAATCAATTTTAAGAGGTTTTGAACTTGTCCCTTCCACTTCTGCCCTAAATACTGTTTTGCCTTCTGTTCTATCAGTACCAGCCCATGTATGGTGGGTAACAGATTGTTCGTCTTCAAATTCTGTAAAGCTTAGATCAGTGTCGCTAGCAACAAAACCTTGATGATAGCCCTGGATTATATCAAGGCCCTCAAGAGAATCTAAGTCGGTAGTTCCTATGACACCTTTAAAACTAACTTCTTCAGTTGTCCCAGGTCTATAAAAATGATATTCTAGATGGATTATCCTAGTAGTAGTTTTGCCAGTGGAAATATTATTTATCCCGGTTTGACCAGATGACGGAAAATTAATCCCAGCTACATTTGTCTCACCTTCGCCAGTGTTGGCATAAGTACCCCAGTATCCTTTATGGTCAGTGGTATCGTCCCCCTCATTAAGCTCAACCCATGGGTAAACCCGAACGTCAAGTAGCTGGTTGTTCATAACGGCGCCATTTTTCACTGTATAATAAACATCTGATTCTTTTTGGTGGTTATCATAACAAACCGCATCTTTCCTATTGGCCGGGTCACTGTCTTTATCAATATGTTCGCAAATGGATTCTGATAATAATTTACTACTAAACTCTTTTGTCATGTTGCTTCTGCCCTCACTCCAGAAGACTACTCCTCTAGAATATTCTTGGCTAAAAGCATCCTGTTCATAGATTTTTTCGCCCGTGCTTGGTGTACGAGCAGATGAAAGTCCGAATAATGCGCCTCCAAGTGCCAACATCGAGAGCCCAACGACCGCCGATGAGGTCACTGTTTTAAAATGTTTCATATTATTCCTTTCTTGTTTATTTTTGTGTATAACCTATTCTATTTATGGTTATACACTATTTTCCTAGAAAAATCAAGATTTTTCAGGTTTTTTTATTATTTATTGGCTAAAATAGAGTTTAAGCTTGACTTTTTTAACAAAGTGTGGTATAATGAGAAGATAGGTTTAGTTTGTGTGCCTGAAATCTGTTAGGGGAGGAAAAACATATGGGAAAGCACAAAAGCACATCTGGTAATTGGTACAGCAACTATAATGCGCAGAGCGAGCTGTCGAAAAGCATCTTTAAAGACTATGCGACGACTAGCGCGAAAAGAAGGAATATGGAGAACGTCGCAATTAAAAGACTGGCGGAAGATCTCTATCTTCGGACGCTTCCGAAAGGGTTGCGTAAGATTGCGCGAGAAAATTCTTCGGAAATTGAAAATGAAATTGTCGATTTTCTGGAAGATCGTTATGGTCGCAACAATGTCGTTTGCGACCTGATTAGTCATCCGGAAGAGCGACTGCCGAAGCAGTCAATTACTCTTGGCAGGAATCTTTTCATGGCCCCGGAGAACTATCGTAAAGGTATGCCTGTTTGGGAATACCTGAAGTGGTTCATCCTTCGGAATACAGAACGTTCCGATGATGTCGCAGAAGCGATTGAAGAGTGGTCCGGAATACCGATACACCTCCAAAGGACTGCCTACAACCAGTTACTGAATATCTTCCGGAATCGGCTTCAGAAAGAGCACGATAAGGAAGATGAATATGGATTAACGACTAATGTCAGATTCATTATTAGCTTTAAATAAGTGTCTAGTCGTAATCCCCCTCAACCCTAGGTTGTAAAAGCCTAGGGTTTTTTCTTGTTTTAGGAAAAAGTATGGTATAATTGTACGTAATTACGTCTTTTTGAGCGTAGAGCTTTTAATGGACTAAAAAATAATAAATTATAAAGGAGCATATGGCTGAAGTGAAAGATCTGGCAAAGTTGCGAAATATTGGGATTATTGCGCATATTGATGCTGGGAAAACGACGACCTCGGAAGCGATTCTTTATCGAACGGGGTTAAAACATAAAATTGATTTAGTAAAAGGCGGAACTGGTGGTGCTGACACCGACTGGATGGAACAAGAAAAGGAACGTGGTATTACAATTACCTCGGCGGCCGTAACAGTTTATTGGAAAAATCACCAAATTAACATCATTGATACCCCGGGGCACATTGATTTTACGGCAGAAGTAGAACGTTCATTGCGTGTACTTGACGGCGCGGTGGTAGTGTTTGACGGAAAAATGGGCGTGGAAGCACAATCTGAAACAGTTTGGCGCCAAGCAACTAAATATGGTATTCCACGTATTTGTTTTGTGAATAAAATCAACCAGATTGGTGGCGATTTTTACAAGTCGCTTGATTCGATTCACAAGCGTTTGTCAAAGAACGCGGTAGCGATTCATTTGCCAATTGGCTTTGAGAAAGATATTTGCGGGGTAGTTGACCTAGTCGACATGAAGGCCTATACCTACAAAGATTACGCTGACCACGAATTAACTGTCGGCGAAATACCAGCCGACATGGTTGAGAAAGCAAAAAATGCACGCTCGATGCTAGTTGAGGAAGCAGTTCAAGCTGATGAAGCTTTGATGGATAAGTACTTCAACGAAGGTGAAGAAGCAATTACGATTGATGAATTGAAAGCTGCGCTCCGTAAGCGAGTACTTGATGGCGATTTCTTCTTGGTGACCGGTGGCGATGGACGTGGGGTGATTGTCGAGAAAGTACTTGATTTGATGACCGACTATCTACCTTCTCCGCTTGATCGTGACCAAGGACAGACAGTTGGGACCGACCCGAAGACTGGTGATCAGGTAATTCGAAAAGCTGATGACAATGAACCGCTAACGGCACTCGCCTTTAAGATTGCGACTGACCCGTTCGTCGGTAAATTAATCTTTATTCGTGTTTATGCAGGAAAACTTAAATCTGGCGATACCGTACTAAATGCTTCGACTGGCGATAAGGAAAGAATTGGTCGTTTAGTGCGAATGCACGCTAATGACCGAAAGGATATTTCGGAAATTGGGGCGGGCGACATCGCGGCGGTAGTAGGATTAAAGAACTGTACGACTGGTACGACACTTTGTAATCCGTCTCACCCGATTCTACTTGAATCGATTGAATTCCCAGACCCACCGGTCTCAATTGCAGTAGAACCGAAAACCAAAGCTGACCAAGAAAAAATGGGGATTGGGCTTTCGAAAATGGCAGAAGAAGACCCAACTTTCCGTGTTCATACTGATGAAGAAACTGGGCAAACCATTATCTCCGGTATGGGCGAGCTCCACCTAGAAATTATTATTGACCGTTTGAAACGTGAACACGGAGTCGAAGCAAATACTGGCGCTCCACAAGTAGCGTATCGCGAAACAATTCGTGGCACGGCTGAAGCTCAAGGTAAACATATCAAGCAGTCTGGTGGTCGTGGTCAGTACGGTGACGTTTGGATTAAGTTTGAGCCGAATGAAGCTGGTAAAGGTTTCGAGTTTATCGATCAGATTAAGGGCGGCGTGGTTCCGCAGGAATACCGCAAACCAGTACAAAAAGGTGTCGAAGATACACTTGCTGGTGGCGTAATTGCGGGCTATCCAGTAGTGGACGTGAAGGCAACTCTATATGATGGTTCGTACCACGATGTAGACTCTTCCGAACTCGCTTTCACCCTCGCAGGTGCATTAGCGACTCGGGAAGGTATTAAGAAAGCTAACCCAGTATTGCTTGAACCTGTGATGAAGATGGAAATTACTACTCCAGAAGACTTCATGGGTGACGTGATTGGAGACATTAACTCTCGTCGTGGTCGCATTGACGAAATGGAAGACTTAAACGGCGGAGCAAAGTTAATTAAGGCGTTCTGTCCTCTAGCTAACCTCTTCGGATATACTGGAGATTTGCGTGGGATGACCCAAGGACGAGCAGCATCTTCGATGGAGCTTTACGCTTATGAGGAAGTACCACCGAATGTAGCGCAAGAGATTATCGAAAAGAGAAACGCGAAATAATCTTACTAGAAAAAACCCCGAGCTAAATACTCGGGGTTTTTGGTTTGAAAAGATTAGCGAAAGATTTTACGACGGGCGAGAGCGCGAGTAGTAGCAGTAACAATGAGGAGAAGAGAAGCTGAAATAACGATGAGAACTACAGGGTTATTTTGTTGACCATTAGTTGTTTCAGAAGTAGTGAAGCCAGTGTCTGGGATTTCTGGCGCAACGATGCTGACGGTTTGGCTTTCATTGTTCAAATCATCGTGAATAATAATCGGCTCATCATTATAGAAAACTGCTTCAAGAAAGACGAGGTTAGTCCCGCCAAGCCCAGTAGCATCAAATTCATAATCAATGGTTGTTTCGCCACAATTTTCTTCAGGAGTAATGGTAACTTCTTTGATAATTGGGTCGCCATTTTTATCGGTCGCAATGGGTTTGCCTGTATTTTTATTGACAAGAGTACTTTTAATAATGTATTCACGATTAGCGCGGAGACAATATGTAACAAGATCGTGAGCTACGGCATTTTTCTCGGCCAAGATAGTTTTAGTCCCATTAGCCTTGCTCGAAGCAACAGTATTAAGACTAAGAACTTCTACTAATTGAGAATCATCATTAATATCCTCGTGCGCGACAATTAAGGTTTCGAAAGTATCATCTGAATAAGCTTTTTCAAAGACGACCAAATCTACACCCCCAAGCCCAGTAGCATCGAAAGTAAATTCCATATCAATACTGCCACAATCTTCTTCTGGAGTGAAGGTGAGAGTGTTTTGGATTGCTTCATCATTGATCAAGACTGGCTCTCCGGTAGTTTTATCCATCAAAGTACCGAGGATGGTAAATTCTTGGCCAGCCTTTAAGCAGTAGTCAATCGTATCAACAATAGTCACTTCTGGGTCATCTTCGATAAACTGGTCCTCGTCCGCTTTGTCTTTTGCGGTCGTATCGAGGCTAACGATTCGGACAAATTGGTTCTCATCATTAATATCAGCATGTTCAATTATCAACTCGTTGCCATCATAGAGTCGTTCAAAGACAACGATTTCTTTACCAGCTAGTTCGGAGGCGTCGAAAGTAAAGGTCATCATGGTTTCACCGCAGGCGGTTGCAGAATTGATATTTAGACTAGCTTCAACCGTGCTGTTATTAATAACAACAGGTTGGCTGGTACTCTTGTCCATTAGAATACCCTTTAAGATAAAATCGTGGCCAGTTTTAAGACAATAATCAACTTTATCTTTAATAGTTGCGGTTGCGGTGGCGTTGACATATTTGTCTTCATCTTCATTGTCGGAAGCGGTGGTAGAGAGGCTGAAATTCGCACATTCATTGTCCCAAGTGCCAAGATCGACAGTTACATTATTCGAAGAAACAGTAAAGCTCGTCGATTCCGCATCGATATCGTAGCAATACTTATTTTGGTCGCAAGCAATTTCTTTAATGGTGTAAGTATCATAGGGAAGGGCACCGAGGCTATCATCAACTGTAACTGTAGAATTACCATTTTTACCAAACCAAGTGCCGTAACCTTGATAGGTAATTGTATTTGGATCAGAGATACTATCGTAACCATTGGTGTGGTTAGAATGACTGTTTGCAGAAGTATCTACTACGCCATTACTATTTGTAACGACAATGTGACTTTCGCCTGTGGTGTCAGAAGTAATTCTGAATGGAATGTTCGCCATCGGGGCATTATTATTATTTTTATCAACTTTTTTAAATTTAACATTGCCGCGTATCACATCGTCGTTAAAAGTCAGGGTTTTAGTCTCGCCGCTAGTTGAAATCGTGACAGTTTGACTAGAGCTGGTAAGGGTATAGCTGGTGTTTGTGGCAGTTTCAACTACGCGATATTTCGTTTTGCCAGGCAGGCCGCTAAAGGTAAGCTCGCCCGAAGCGTTGGTAGTTTTAGTGGCAATAAGTGAATTTGCTACGGATGAGCTGTAAGTGTCGTATACCGTATCGCCATAGACGATTTTTTCACCAGAATCATTATAAATAGAAAACTTGATGCCGCTTAAGCTGGCATTACCCTGAGCGGTGCCATTAGTTTTAGAGTCGCGTTTTTCTACTTTAACATTGCCGGTAAAATACGAATTTTCAATCCAGACGATGTTTTGTTGATCATTAGTGATAGAATTCGGGTCAAGACCGTAAAGCTGGAAGTATTTAGCTCTTAGCCAGACGATATCTTGATTATCAATCTTGCTTTTAAGCGTATCTCTAGCATCTTTAACGAAGTTTTTTTCGCTAGTCGAAAGTCCGGCAGTATCACTGCCGTCGCTATTGATATAGCCAATAGTTGCGTGAGTCCAAGCGTAACGCTGTGACTGGTTGGAAATAGTAGAAAACATATTGTCAAAAACAGCGGCGGCAGTAGTATCATCAACAGTTGAAGTGTATTTTGCCATGTATAGATAAATCATGAGTTTGATTTGTTTATTCTTATCACTATTTGAAGTAATGACATTGGCGGGAAAATTGTTGGCAACTGCTCCCTTAGACGGGTTAGCACAAAAGGCAGTATATTGTTTATTGCCGGATTGGACGGTAAAATTATGAGTTTGCCAACCGGTATTTGAGCCATTGGGACTATTACCGGAGCCATAAGTGATTTCATCTTGGAAAGAGACCGTAACGGTAGCGTTATCGGCGGTATTGGCGGCATTGGCGTCAGTGATAATATTTTTAATCACTAGTGCAAAAACTGCAATAAGAATAAGACAAAAAGAAGAAACGAAAGAGATTCTACGAATTTTTTGATGTGTAGATAGATTGAACATTTTTTCTACCTTTTGATGTTTAATTTTTATGTTTGACCTTTATACTTCCATTATATCACACCATAAGTAGTTTGTCAATGCCCTTAAAACAGGGGTGGAAGAAACTTCGGGGTTTAAAAAAATAACCTCTTTACAAGTTGAACAAAATAGTCTAAAATAGTACTGTAGAGATTTGGAGCTGGTTTTTTATTAGCGCTCCAAACGTAATAATAAAAAAGGAGATTGAATGGCAAATTTTGACCGTTCCAAGCCACATATTAATGTGGGTACCATGGGTCACGTCGACCATGGTAAAACTACTCTAACCGCTGCGATTACTAGCGTTCTCGCGAAGCGTTTGCCGTCGGATGTAAACAAGCCGGTGGCTTATGATCAGATTGATAATGCGCCTGAGGAAAAGGCTCGCGGTATTACTATCGCAACTTCACACCAGGAGTATGAATCTGAAAAGCGTCACTATGCACACGTTGATATGCCTGGTCACGCAGATTATATTAAGAACATGATTACCGGTGCGGCGCAAGTCGACGGGGCAATCCTTGTCGTTGCGGCGAACGATGGTCCGCTTCCGCAGACCCGTGAGCACGTACTTCTTGCTCACCAGGTAAATGTACCGAAGATTATCGTCTTCTTGAACAAAATGGATCTTGCTGATCCTGAACTCGTTGAGCTCGTGGAAATGGATGTCCGTGAACTTCTTAACAAGTACGGCTTCGATGGTGACAACGCTCCTATCATCAAGGGTTCGGCTACTAAGGCACTCGAAGGTGATAAGGAAAACGAAGATGCAATCATGGAACTCGTGACTGCGATGGATGAATACTTTGATATTCCTGAGCACGATCTCGATAAGCCATTCTTAATGCCAATTGAGGATGTCTTCTCGATCAAAGGTCGTGGTACCGTTGCAACTGGTCGTATCGAACAGGGTGTCGTGAAACTAAACGACGAAGTTGAAATCGTTGGTCTTAAAGACACTCAAAAGTCGGTCGTAACTGGTATCGAGGCGTTCCACAAGACTCTCGATCAGGGTCAAGCTGGCGATAACGCTGGGTTGTTACTCCGTGGTATTGAGCGTGATCAAATCGAACGTGGCCAAGTTATCGCGGCTCCTGGTTCGATTACTCCACACACCGAATTTGAAGCACAGGTTTACATCTTAAAGAAAGAGGAAGGTGGACGCCACACTCCATTCTCTAAAGGTTACAAACCACAATTCTACTTCCGTACTACTGACGTAACGGGCGAAGTTGAATTGCCTGCCGATAAAGAAATCGTGATGCCTGGTGACCAAGTTACCTTTAACGTAAAGTTACTTGCGCCAGTCGCGATGAACGAACAAGATCGTTTCGCTATCCGTGAAGGTGGTAAGACGGTTGGTTCTGGTGTTATTACCAAGGTCATCAAGTAGGAATAAACCCCTTGTTTCTCGGCGGGCGAAAGTCTGTCAGGATAAAAAATCTCCCCTTTGGGGAGATTTTTTAGCGGATTTCTTTGAGATTGATTTTTTCGCCGATAGGCTTCTCTAGTTCTTCCGGATTAGAGAGGAAATATTGTAAAAGATCGGCGGATTTAGCGAAATAATAACCGTCAGCAATACGCTCGTCGAAATTCATGCCCCATTCGCAGATTTTTCGAACCTCTTTTTTGCCGTCTATAATCACTTCTTTATCCTCAATTTCGCCCATGGTGAGGAGGGAAGAGGAATTACCGAAGTCGGTAATGTTATGATGAATAGCGCCACAGCCAATTGAACCGAGGTTTGAGACAATCATGGTGCTATAATAAAGATTATCTTCGGCAAGCGAAGCGGGGAGCAAACCTTTTTTGTCGGTCCACTTCAAGAAACCGATTAATGGTACGCGAATACAGTTCGGCATTTTAGCGAGTACGTCAATGGCGGAATTAGCACCTTTTTTATCAATGTTATCTGAGCGTTTCTTTCTGAAACTATCGACTTTCTTCATCACTTTTTCGCCAATTGTATAGATAGTGTCGTTTTTCTCGATTGGAATCATGACCATCATTTCTTCTGCATGATCGTCAAAACTAACTTTTGCGACAAAAGAGAGCACAATTTTACCATGTTCCCAGAGATGGCGATTGGCCACAAAATAATTTAACTTTGGACGATTATAAACCGTCTTACCGATAGCGGTCAGGAAAGCATGGAAATAAGTCACGTTTTCGCCGGCTTTTTTCTTCTTATCTATATATTTGGCTAGGTTAGTTAAGTCCATTTCTTGGTTAATATAGACATCGCTAACACTACGGGCTGGCTTTAAATCAATGCTGATTTGAGCCATACCGGTTACATTTTTAACCCTATGGGCACCTCCGTATTTTTTCATACTAGTATTATAGTACATTTTATGATATAATAAAAGTACATTAAAATTAATTAATTAAAATTAATTATCAAATCCGAAAAACTCCATTCTTTCGAGGTTATCGGATCAGAAAGGAAAAACATGGCAGAAGCGAAAAAGGACGAGGGGCTTAAGATTCGCATCCGTTTGAAAGCTTATGATCATCGTGTGATTGATCAGAGTGCACGCCAAATCGTAGATACTGCGATTCGCACGGGTGCGAGCGTATCAGGTCCAATTCCTCTACCGACTAAGCGCTCGACTTACACAGTCGTCAAATCGCCACACGTCTATAAGACTGGCGGTGAGGCATTTGAGATGAAAGTGCACAAGCGCTTAATCGATATTTCGAATGCGACGCCGAAAACAATTGAAAGTCTACAAAATCTTTCATTGCCGGCCGGGGTTGACGCCGAAATTAAGATGTAAAATAATAAAATTCCCCCTAGAAATAGGGGGAATTTTTTGTGTTTTAAGTATTTATACCTACATTATACCACATTTTTATTAAAAAAGCAAGATGTGATATAATGGTTGCATGAGCGTTGCGAAGTTAAAGAAACGTTTTTATTTTAAGGTGGCTGGTTATTTTCGGTATTTTGCGAATCGAGCGTTCAAGAGGTGGAACCCGCGCGTAATTGCTGTAACAGGTTCAGCGGGAAAAACCACGATGATGACAATGTTGGAGCACGAAATCGGGAAGAAAGCGCACTATTCGCATAATGCAAATTCAGCATTTGGTATTCCGTTTGACATGTTAGGACTTTCTGGAGTAAGAGGATCAAAGCTAAAATGGATTTACTTAATGATTGCCGCGCCTTTTAGGGGTTTACTTTATAAACACAAAGAGCGGATTTATGTCGTAGAGATTGATGGTGAGCGGCCACATGAGACGGAGTTTTTGGCGGAATGGCTAAAGCCGGAAGTAACGATTTGGGTTTCGATTGGGCTTTCGCATGCGGTGCAATTCGAAAAAGAAGTAGAGAACGGGAAATTCTCGGATGTAAAAGAGGCGATTGTGGCAGAATTTGCTAATCTACCGATGAATACATCGAAGTTAGTTTATATTGATGCAGAATCTAAGCTGATGGTAGAGGCGACTGAGGGAGTAAAAGCAAAAGTAATCCCAATTAAGAAAAAAGAGTTGAAAAAATACGTAGTTTATCCGGATTCGACGGATTTTACCTATGGCGATACGACTTTCCACTTTAACCACCCTGAGCCGAAAGATATTGCTTTCAATCTTTTCGTAGTGCAAGATTTAATGAAATATTTGAAGCTAAAATTTAATCCTGATTTTACGAATGTGAAGGTCGCGCCTGGGCGATGTTCATATTTTAAAGGCGTAAAGGGGATAAATATTGTTGACAGTAGTTATAATGCACATATGATTTCGATGGTGTCGGTGCTGGATATGGCGAAGCGGATGCACGCAGAGAAGAAATGGCTAGTGATTGGAGATATTGTTGATCAAGGTTCGCTTGAGGAAGATGAACATAAGAAGCTAGCAAAATTAATTGCGGACGTAAGGCCAGAAATGGTGATTTTAGTAGGCAAGAGGACCAAGAAATACACGGCGCCGGAGTTGAAGAAATTAGGAGTTTCAGCGGTCGCAACAACCGATCCGCGCAAAGCGTTGGAATTTATTGAAAAGCATATTAAGGGGGATGAGACTTTGATCTTTAAAGGTAGCCAGTATTTAGAGTGGGTGATTGAAAAACTGCTGGCCAATCCAAAGGATGCAAAAAAATTGTGTCGACGTGAAAAAGCCGCGGTGAACCGGCGGAAAAGTTGGGGGTTAGATTCATAATGAAAGGAGGTTTTTAAAGGTGGCGGATTTATACATTATACATGGATGGACATATACGGTAGAACCTTGGAAAAACACTTTGGCAATGTTAAGAGAAAACGGATTAAGCGTAAAAATGTTACATGTGCCGGGCTTAACGGAGCAGTCGGAAAAAGAATTTACCATTGAAGATTATGTGAAATGGGCAGATAAGGAAATTCCGGATGGAGCGATTGCATTGGGACATTCGAACGGGGGAAGAATTCTGCTGAATTTATGCGCAAAAAAGCCGGAAAAATTGAAATATTTGATTTTACTTGATGCGGCGGGAATTTATGAACCGTCGGCGAAGAAAAAATTTATTGAGAAGATGGCAAAAATTGGCAAACCGCTAAAAAAGGTGCCAATTCTTGATAAGGCATTCCATAAAATCACTGGCTCGACCGATTATTCAAGAGCACCAGAAAATATGAAAGTGACACTGGCAAATATGCTTAATTCAGACAAGGAATTGGATTTCTCTAAAGTAACGACGAAAACGTTTATTCTTTGGGGAAAGAAAGATACTACGACCCCGCCGAGACAAGCTACTTTAATGTATGAGAAATTACCAAATGCAGAATTAAAATTCTATGCGAATTGGACGCATGCGCCGTATATTTCCGATCCGGAAGGTTTGGCGAGAGCGTTAACGACGCTAGTGGGGAAAATGAAAAAATGAGTGAGGCTTTAAGGTGAAAAGATATTTTCTTGGTTTAGCGGCAAATTACGATGCGGAAGACAGAAGGGCACAACTTTTTTCGCTTGGTAGGGATGAGGACCGAACAGATTTGGCGAAGTTTTTGGAGCGGAAGTATGACGGGAAGGCGATTTTAACCAAAAATGGACGATCGGCGCTAGCGTTAGCCTTAAAGGCATATTTTAAAGAGGGCGATAGAATTATTGTGAATGGGTTTACTTGTTTTGCGGTATATGAGGCGGTCAAAGAGGTTGGGCTTGTACCGGTGTTCGCGGACATTACGAGGAAAGATTTGAACTTCTCAATTGAGACGCTTGAAAAAGTTCTAAAAATGAGTGAGGAAAAGCCGCGTGGGATTATCATTCAGAATACATTTGGCAATCCGGTAGATATTGAGGCAATAGAGAAATTCGCTAAAGAAAATGATTTGGTAATAATTGAAGATTTAGCCCATGCGACAGGAGTTAGATACCCAGATGGAAGAGAAGTCGGCACGGTAGGTGTAGCGACGGCGCTTTCTTTCGGAAAAGAGAAGTCTATCGACACCATCTCAGGCGGAGCAGTAATTTTGCGTCACCCCTGTTTAAACGAGATCGAAGCGCCTAGTAAAGCTCCGAAATTATCTGATCATTTACGGGCAAGATTTTATCCGACGTTCGGAGCGGCATGTCGAGCGTTATCTCACATTCACCTTGGCGGAGTTTTGATGAAAATCTTAATAAAAATCCACTGGGTTGAAAGATCGGCTGATAATAAATTAGATTGTGAAAGGAAAATTAGCAAATTTGAAGCAAGGTTGGCTTTACGTCAAATTAAAAGCTTGAAACGATCAGGAGAGGTACCGCTAAGGGAATTTTATTTAGTAAAAGAACGAGATTTAGTCTTGAAAAAATTAGCCGAAAAAGGGTATTATTTCGGAGGTTTTTGGTATGAAAAGCCGGTTTCGCCAGAACGATATTACAAAAAAGTACATTTTCCAGAGAAAGAATGTCCAAATGCGGTATTTATCTCGGAACATATAATTAATTTTCCGAATTATTATACAAGACGAATTTTAGAACCAGCTCGTAAAATCGTTCAAGATTATTTAATAAAGGAGGGAGAATAATGAGCGGAGAAGAAGACAAAAAAGGTGTAAATTTTACATCCAAAGAGTGGGACGGAATTGTGAAAAAATTCCCGGAAGCAATTTTTTTGCAGTCTCCAGCCTATGCTAAAATGAATGAAATATTAGGGGCGAAAGTAATTGTTCAAAAATTCGGGGAGACTGGGCATGCTTTGATGGTGGTGCGCGATGCAAAGAGAGGAAGATATCTTGAGATTCCGTGTGGGCCTTTAATTAATTGGAATGATAAAAAAGTGGTCCGAGAAGCGATTGACCAGATTAGAGAGATTGCAAGCGCGGAAAAATGTGTGTTTGTAAGAATGCGACCGCAGCTACCAGCAACAGCAGAGAATTTGAGGTTATTAGAGGGAATTGGGTTAAAAAAATCGCCAATGCATCTTGCGGCGGAGCATACAGTGATAATTAATTTGAAGGAAACTGAGGAAAAATTGCTAGCAAATATGCGTAGGCAAACGCGATACGAAGTAAGAAGGGCAGAAAAACTTGGAGTTAAAGTCCGAAAAGATAATTCGGAAGAAATTTTCCGTGAATTTCATAAAGTCCAGACAGAGACGGCAAAAAGACAGAATTTTGTACCACCTGATTTAAAGACTTTACTCGCAGAAAGGGAGGCCCTAGATTCGGAAATATATGTAGCGGAAACTGCTGAAGGCGAGAAGATTGCCTATGGGTTAATTATTAAAGATAAAAGAGAGGGGGATTATTATGAGGCGGCCTCGACCATACTAAATCGTAAATTGCCTGGAGCGTATGCGCTCCTTTGGCAGGCAATGAAAGACTTGAAGGCAGAAGGATGCGAAAGATTTAATCTTTGGGGAATCGCTCCGGCAGGACAACCAGAACATAGATATGCTGGCGTGACAACCTTCAAGACCGGCTTTGGAGGCGAAATCGTGGAATATGTACCAGCGCATGATTTAGTGATTTCGCGAGCAGGATATTTGAAAGACTTAATCGTAGAAAAGGTGCGAAAAAAGAGGAGGCATTTATGAGCTTGATCATTTCGGATGCTAGCGAAAGAAGTGTTTGGGATGAATTTATCACGTCTCATGTGGAAGCGAATTTTTTGCAGTCATGGGATTTTTACGAATTTCACCTTTCTCGAGGGAAAAAAATCGTAAGACGTTTAGTTTATGAAGGTGAGAAAATCGTAGGAGCGTATGCGGGGGTAGTAGAAACAGCAAAACGAGGGACTTACATGGCGATTGCAGGTGGACCGATTTTGGACTGGGAAGATAAGAAATTAGTAAAAGAGGTATTTGAAGATATCAAAAAGCAGGGGATTGCAGCAGGTTGTGTATTTGTAAGAGTAAGACCGCAGTTGGAATTATCGGATAAATCTTTGACATTAATGACGAAATTAGGGCTAAAAAAGGCGCCGATGTATCTGTCGGTAGAATATGCGGGGATTTTAGATCTTTCCAAATCGGAGGAAGAAATTTTGGCAGGAGCGTCGCAGGGATTCCGCCGGAAAATGCGAAAAGCTCTAAAAAATGAGATTGAAATTACGGCCGAAACGAGTGATGAAGCGATTGAGGAATTCTGTAAATTGGAGAAACTGCACGCAGAAAGACAGAAATATGTGGCTTTTTCTAATGATTTCCTAAGCAAACAGTTTGAGGCCTTTCGTGAAGGGAACGAGGTGTTGATTTATACTGCAAAAAAAGACGGGAAAGTTTTGGCGCAAAATTTCATGATTTTCTATGGTCCGGAAGCGAGTTATCATTATGGAGTTTCTTCGGAATTAGGAACAAAATATTCAGCTGCGCCGCTTTTACATATTGAAGCCATGAAAGAAGCAAGAAAGCGCGGATGCATTCGGTATAATCTATGGGGGATTGTGGAGCCGGATGAGAAATCGCATCGGTTTTACGGAGTTTCGGAATTTAAACGGTCGTTTGGCTGTACTGAACTTAAATACACGCCAGCGCATGATTTGATTTTAAAACCAGCTAAGTATCAACTGACGAAGATGGTGGAAACCGCTCGCAAAAAAGTGCGGCATGTGTAGATAGCGTAGATTATTGCGGTATAATTGAAAAATGGGGAAGAGTTATATTGCGATTGATCTTAAGTCTTTTTACGCTTCGGTAGAATGCGTGGAACGAGGGCTAGACCCGCTAAAGGCGAAATTAGTAGTAGCAGACGAGTCGAGAACAGATAAAACAATTTGTCTAGCTGTTTCACCAGCTTTAAAAGCTCTAGGAATCCCCGGGCGGGCAAGATTGTATGAAGTGAAACGTCAGGCGCGAGATTTTATTATTGCGCCACCAAGGATGGTTTTTTATATTAGCTATAGTACACGAATATATAATATATATCTTAAATTCATTGCAGAAGAAGATATGCATGTTTATTCAATTGATGAGGTCTTTATCAATGCAACGCCGTATTTAAAAACCTACGAATTATCAGCGCGAGAACTGGCACAAAAGATTATAAATGAAGTCTATAAGGAAACTGGTATTACGGCAACGGCCGGGATTGGCTCGAACCTTTATCTTGCAAAGGTAGCGATGGATATTCTAGCAAAAAAAGCAGAGCCAGATTCAAACGGCGCTAGAATTGCAGAGCTGAATGAAAGAAGTTATCGGGAATTACTATGGAACCATCGACCACTGACAGATTTTTGGCGCGTAGGTAAAGGGTATGCACGAAAATTAGAATCGGCAGGGCTTTATACAATGGGGGATATAGCACTCTGCTCGGAATATGATGAGGATTACTTATATAAAATGTTCGGCATAAATGCAGAACTACTAATAGACCATGCTTGGGGATGGGAGCCTTGCGAAATTGCTGAAATCCGGGCTTATCGACCGAGTACAAATTCTTTTTCTTCTGGGCAAGTCTTAAAAGAGCCGTATAGTTTCGATAGAGCTCGAATAGTAGCGATGGAGATGGCGGAAGAAGTAAGTCTTGGGCTTTTATCTAAAAGAATGGTAACAGACCAAGTAGTTTTGACTGTTGGATACGATAAAGTGAGTATGGCTGGGTTTAAAGGTGAAGCTATGACGGATTTTTATGGAAGAAAAGTGCCAAAACATGCACATGGGACTTATAATCTTAAACGTTTTACTTCGTCTTCGCGTTCAATATCGGAAGCAGTAGGAAAAATATTTGATGAAAAAGTAGACAATTCATTGAAAATTAGAAGAATCACAATAGATGTAAATCACGTAATACTGGAAAAAGATTTAGGAAAAAAATTGAGACAGCTAGAACTATTTAATGATGACGAAACTGAAAATGAGCGGGGAAAAGAGAGACGAGCCGAGGAGGCAATTCTAGCGATAAAAAGAAGATACGGGAAAAATGCAATTTTAAAGGGGATAAACTTTGAGGAAGGAGCGACTGGCAGAGAGCGAAATGCACAAATCGGAGGACATAGAAGATGAAGAATGACGAACTAAATAAATATGAAAGCATTATTAAGCATCCGCATTATGAGCCAAAGAATCATCCGCGAATGTCTAGGGAGATGCGAGCGGCACAATTTGCTCCATACGCCGCGTTATCTGGGCACGCTCAAGCAATTCGAAGAACAGCAAAATTTGCAGAACTTCGAAGCCATCGTATAATTGAACCAAATAATGATTAATTGGTTGCAATAAAGCGCTATTCCGGATATACTTTTTTGCGTTTTTTGTCAATAAGTGCTATGATAAACATAAGTAATAAAGGAATTTTTATGGCAAAAATAAATCGAAGATATATAGATAAACACTGGTTAGTGTTTATTATCCGTGGGGCGCTCGGAATTGCGTTCGGATGCTTTGCATTATTCTTGAGAGCATCAGAAATTGGGAATGTGATCGCAATTGTTAGCGTATTGCTGCTATTTATGGGGATTGTTGACGCTGTTGGCGCGCTCTATAGCTCGACTAAAAAGCATGGCTGGATTAATGCAGTAATTGATGCCGTAATCGATGTCATAGCGGCATTACTGCTACTATTCTTTACGAAGAACGACCTAACAACAAGTGTAGTAATTCTTTCGATTTATACCATCATTTCCGGGATTATCGATATCTTCCATGGGTTCCTATCGACAGTCGACCCAACCGACCGCTTTATCCGCGTTCTAGCTGGGGTAGCTGGGTGTGTAATTGGCGTCGTGATTATGAATGCAGGTGAATTTGAAATTATGACCTTCATTCGGTTCTTCGGAGCTTATATGCTTATCGTCGGAACAACAAGCCTAATCTATGGCGTACATAATCGTTCACAAAATATTGAAGATAAAATCGCGAGAAAACAGTCTTATAAAAAGAACAAAACCAAGAAAAAATAAGAGTGTTTTTTCTCTTGTTATGGTATAATTAGGTTTTAAGGAGGCTTATGAAAGCGATAATTACGGATGCGGGGTTTGCGAGCCGCTATCTACCTATTACTAAAACTATACCTAAAGCAATGATTCCAATCGGGGCAAAACCAGTGATGCAACTTTGCGTTGAGGAGTGTGTCGAAGCAGGAATTGATGAAATTATTATTGTAGCGACGCCAAATTCGAAGTCGAAAGAAATATACGAGGATTATTTCCATAATCCAGCAGAAAATGTAAAAAAATTATTAGATAAACAGGGAAAGTCAGAGAGATTTGAGCCGGTAGAAAAAGTACTAAATTTCCCGAAAATTACAGTAATTGAGCAGGATCCTTCCTTACCTTATGGAAATGGCTCGCCGATTGTTTCAGCGAAAGAGTTTGTAAAAGATGAGAAAGCATTTGTCGTTTTGTATAGTGACGATTTAATTTTGGGCGAAGGCGATGTGAAGACTTTGATTAAGTATTATGCTGAAAATCCGGAAGCGAAAGCAATTATTGCTTCCCGAGAGATGCCGGAAGAAGTTTGGAATAAATATGGGATGATTGCCCTAAAAGAAAATGGCACATTGTCGCACATTGTTGAAAAACCGAAAACGCCAGATTTATCGCCGAGTAATTTAACTAGCTACGGTCGATATTTGTTAACGCCGGAAGTTTTTGACTTCTTAATCCCATCTAATACTGGTTTAGACGGAGAATTATGGACAGTAGATGCAATTACGAAATTGGCAGAAATTGGTGATGTGATTGTCGCGAAGAGTAAGGGAAAATGGATCACGACGGGTGATCCGAAAAATTATTTCCTCGCACATCTTGAATATGTGTTGTCGGAAACAGATTATGCGGACGACGTGAGAAAATTCGTGAGCGAACATTAATATATGATAAAATAAAAGCAAAGGAGTAAAAATATGAATGTAGCAGAATGGATTTTAGTAGCGATACTTAGTATCACACTGTTTATTTTCCTATTAGTTGGAATTATCTTGGTAGTAAAACTAATTGGTCTAAGTAAGGAAGTAAAAGAAGTTGTGGTTGAGGGGAAAGATATTGCAAAAAATACCAACGGAATCGTTTCGAATGTAAAGGGAATGACTTCGATTGGTGGTACGGTGGAGATGTTCGTGGATAAATACATTAATCCAAAATTAAAGGAAAAAATTAAAGAGGAGAAAAAGGAGGAAAAAGATGGCGGAAAAAAATAAAAGCGGAGCAGGGAAGTTCTTTTTAGGAGCTTTGCTCGGAGCAGCGGCGGGCGCAATTGCAGGTAGATTCGTATCGGCGAAAGCAGAAGAAAAAGAAGAAGCGGAAGAATGTGATTGTGGCGAATGCGGATGTTGCAAGGAAAAGGCAGAAAAAGTAGAAAAAATCGCGAAAGCGGAAAAAACTGAAAAGAAAACTGAGGAAAAGAAAAGCGAGAAAAAATAATTTTCTCCCTTTATGATATAATTTTAGTATGACGGAGTTGAAGCCGAGGGATTTTGTGCACCTGCACAATCATACACACTATTCGCTTTTGGACGGACTGACGAAAATTCCGGAGTTGGTTAAATTTGTCAAAGAGGATGGGATGGAAGCGGTAGCGGTGACTGATCATGGCACAATGTCGGGATTAGTTGAGTTGTATAAAGAGTGTAATGATGTGGGAATTAAACCGATTTTGGGCCTAGAAGCTTATGTTGCAGCACGCAAAATGACCGATCGCGACCCGGCTCACGATAAACAACGTTTCCATATTACTTTGCTCGCAATGAATAACAAGGGGTTCGAGAATCTTTGCCGGATCATGTCGAATGCGGAAATTGAGGGGAAATATTATAAACCACGCACGGACCATGATGAATTAAAAAAATACAACGAGGGAATAATTTGCCTCTCGGGCTGTATGGGCTCAGAAATTAGTGAAGCGATTCGGGCAGATGATGAAGAAAGAACGCGGGAGCTAATTGAATGGTATCGTAATGTATTTAAAGACCGTTTTTATCTCGAGATGCAGGACCACGGTCACCCGGATTCTTCGACGCATTCCGCGGAGCAGAAAAAAGTTAACGATTGGTTGATGGGTCATGCCAAAGAATTAGGATTGCCGCTAGTCGTGACTTGTGATGCTCACTATCTAAAAAAGGAAGATCAAGATGCGCACGAAGTATTGCTTTGCGTTGGTACAGCATCGAATTTGTCTGATACGAAAAGAATGACATTGAAGGATTATGATTTACATGTCATTCCGGCCGAGGAAATTATCAAGCACTGGGAAAAGACTTGCCCGGAGGCAGTCTTAAATACACGCAAAATCGCGGATAGATGTAATGTCGATTTACAACTCGGGCGGATTTTAATCCCAAAATTCCCGGTTCCAGATGGCGAAGATGAAAAAACTTTTCTGGATAAATTAGTGTTTCAAGGTTTAGTTTATCGTTATGGCGGGAAAAAACTAGACGAAACAGTAGACATGTCGGTCGAAGAATGTCGTAAAATTATCGAAAAGGTAGATAAAGACCGCGATGAGACGCACAAGATTCTACCGCGCATTGATTATGAGCTTTCGGTGGTAGATAAAATGGGTTATAATGGCTATTTCTTGATTGTGCAAGACTTTATTAACTGGGGAAAGTCGCAAAGAATCGTGTATGGACCTGGGCGCGGAAGTGCGGCGGGTTCGATTTTAGCCTACGCTTTAAGAATTACAGAGTTAGATCCGTTGAAATATGATTTGCTCTTCGAGCGGTTTTTAAATCCTGATAGAATTAGTATGCCAGATATTGATACGGATATTCAAGATACAAGGCGAGATGAAGTAATTCAGTATTGTTCGGAGAAATATGGGTTCGAGCGAGTTTCAAATATTGTGACCTTTGGTAAAATGATGGCGAAAAACGCGGTGAGGGATGTAGCGAGAGTGATGGAAGTCCCGTATGCGGAGGCGGATAGATTGGCAAAAATGGTACCGGACCCGGTTCAAGGACATCATGTTAAACTTGCTAATGCAATTAAAGAAGTGCCTGAGCTAAAACAGGAATACGAAACGAACCCGACCTCGAAGGAAGTAATTGACTTCGCCTCGAGATTGGAGGGAACGATTCGCAATCACGGCGTACATGCTTGTGGTGTGATTATCGCGCCGGATGATTTAGTAAAGTTTTTACCGCTTGAAGTTTCGGCGAAAGGACCAATCGCAGCGCAATTCCCGATGGGGCAAATTGAAGAACTGGGGCTACTAAAAATGGACTTTCTCGGATTGTCTAACTTATCGGTGATTAATAATGCATTAAGAATGGTCAGGAAAGTTTATCACGATGATATCGATATGTATTCGGTACCGTTAGATGATCCGAAAACCTATGAATTATTACAGAGAGCAGAAACGACTGGCGTGTTCCAGTTAGAATCGGCGGGGATGAAACGGTATTTACGCGATTTGAAAGCCTCGTCATTTGAGGATATTATCGCGATGGTAGCGCTATATCGTCCGGGTCCGATGCAGTTTATTGACTCGTTCATCCGACGAAAACATGGTCAGGAACCAATTACTTATTTACATCCTGGGCTTGAGAATGCCTTAAAAAGTACCTATGGAATTATGATTTACCAGGAACAGTTCATGCAGATTTCGAAGGAATGGTGCGGTTTTACTGGCGGGCAGGCGGATACCCTAAGAAAGGCGGTAGGAAAAAAGAAAATTGATTTGATGAAGAAAGTGAAACCGGAGTTTATCAAGGGAGCGGTGGAAATAGGGGGCGCGACTGAGGAAATTGCGGAAACATTTTGGTCGCAACTACTAGATTTCGCAAATTACTGCTTTAATAAGTCGCACGCAGCTTGTTATGCCCTAATCGCGTATTGGACCGCCTACCTTAAAGCGCATTATCCAGATGCGTTTATGGCGGCTTTGATGACAGCGGATATGAGATGGACGGATCGGTTGGCAATTGAAATGGCGGAATGTAAAAAGATGGGATTAAAGGTGCTTGGACCCGATATAAACCAAAGTTATGGCGATTTCGGGATTGTAAAAGGTGAAAATACGATTCGTTTCGGACTTTCCGGCATTAAACACATGGGGAAGGCGTTAGTAGAAGAGATTGTGATACCGGAAAGAGACAAAAATGGCCCGTTTAAGTCAGTTTGTGACTTTGCAAAAAGAGTTGATTCGACTAAATTCAACAAAAAATCTTGGGAAGCAGCGATTAAAACTGGGGCGTTTGACCGGTTTGGCGCATCTAGATCTGATTTATTGTTTAATCTCGAGGCAATTCAGGCCTACGGCTCAAAAATCCAGAAAGATGTCGGTTCAGGACAGACCGATTTATTTGGCATGATGGGCGAAGCGGGCGAAGTACCAGAGGTGGAGATTAAACCCGCACCGACTCAATATCCTGATAAAGAATTGCTACTCTGGGAACGAGATTTAATGGGATTATATTTGTCAGCTCATCCGCTTGATAAATATGATGTTTATTTCGAAGAACAAACCCATCCGATGAACTTAATTACAGCGGAAAACCACAATAAAGCGATGACGATTGGGGGGATTATTACGGCAGTCAGAACAATCCTGACGAAAAAAGGCGACAAAATGGCTTTTGTGAAGATTGAGAATAAAACAGATGAAGCGGAATTTATCGTTTTTCCATCGGTATTTGCGGAATATGGGGGGAAATTAGAGATAGATAACGTCGTAAAGGTAAATGGACGAGTTAATACAACAGATAAAGACGGTAATGCTACCTCTGATGTGAAGCTACTAGCTGAAACTATCGAGGTAATTTCGGATGAGATGCTTAATTCTTACCAGTCAACAGGGATGAAATTGGCGTCACCAGCCTTAATTTCGTCAACTCCTAAGCGGGAACGAGGCAAAATTTCAGCCGAAAAAGTTTATGGAAATAACAGGGAAAATGGGGCGAACGGAGCGCGTAACAATGCTCCGAAAACAGATACGCCGACAGTTCTAAAAGAACCGCCAAAGGATCATCGTAAAGAGAGGTTGTATCTTTTGGTAGAAAACCCGGAGGATACAGAGCTTTTAACGGCGATTCGGAAAATAGCGGACTTGAATCTCGGAATGCAAGAAGTAGTTTTGGTCTTAAAAGAGGGGGAAGAAAAACGGCCTTTAAGAATGCCGTTTAAAGTAGAAGTGTCGGAGGAATTACTAGGAAATTTGAGGGGTTTGTTAGGGGAAGAAAAGGTCAAAGTTTGCTAAAACTGGTTTGGAAATGTTTGCTATTTCAAGGAGAATAGTGTATTATAAGCTTAAGGATAATAAATAAGGATATAACACTATGGAAACAGAAAAACCGTCAATTAGGCCAGAGGGAGCCGAAAGAAGCGATTTTAGAAAAATTGGAAATTGGACATTAAATGATATAGCAAATACCGAAAAAGCAAAGGAAGAAGATAGAGCCAATGCAAGAGCTGAAATAAAACGACGTCAATCAGTTGGAGAATTTGACCCTAACGATGGGCCACATGATGCTAAAAAAGATTTATTAAGTAATGGTTATGGCATTGGTCCGGATGGCGAGGTATTATATCCTACAAAGGAATACTTAGCATGGAAAGAATCTAACGGCAAGAAACCATTTCCAACTGGCCCTTTACGTGAATCAATCCAAGATCGCCTGGAAAGAAAGAGAAGAGAGGCAGAACAAGTAAAAGCCGAGGAGGTGAGCTGGTTTAATGGACAAAAAGATGTTGAAGATTATTTAGATGATGAGGAAATTGTTCCAAGTAAAAAAATTGAGCACCCAGAAAGAAGACTCTCAGAACAACAGAGATTAGCTCGCGAAAGAGCCGAACATCTAAGAAGAAGTCAGGATGAAATCAGAAGGAAGAGAGACGAAAAAGAAAGAGCTAGATATAAGAGCGAAATAGTAGACAAAAGAAGAGTTGCTCTTGCTGAGACCGACGCCAATGCGCCATTAGAGCAAATGGGAGAAGATGAGTGGGATGAGGTTAGGAGAAGGATGTCTGGCGAAAGAAAAGTAGAACCAAAAAGAAAAGCGCCTAGAACAATAGAGGAAAAACAGGATACGTATGATGACATAGTGGACCCTGAAGAAACGATAAGATATGAAGAGGTTGAAGATGAAGAGCCAGGATGGGACAATAATTGGGGCCACACAATTGATGACGACCCAATTCAAGGTTATTCTGATGACCCTGACGTTTTACGAAAATTTTTGGAAGAAGAAGATAGAAGAAGGGTAACGAAGGCGGAAAAATTTGATGATTCAGAGCCAATTGGTTTTGAACCTGTTCCGGCTATTGAAAATGATGAATTACTAACAAAAATTCCTGAAATCGAAAAAAATGCACCTAGGAATGAACTAATTGGACAAAGTGAAGCGCTAGAAGCGATATATCGCGAAGCGATGGAATTACGACAACGCTTTAAAGACCCTGGTCAGGCCAGATATAGATTAATGAGTGTTGCAGCGGTAGAACTAGAAAAAATTGATCTACCAAAAGAGGCGGATGAGAAGAAGAAAGTAATAAGTGAAGAAATCGAACGAGCTGCCAAGGTAGCAACTGGCGACGAAGAATTAGACGATTATTCTGCAGATATGATGGCAGGAATCAATATGTATCTATCCGAACGGTTAATTGGTGGTGACGCGGATACATTTTCGATTGGAATTACCGAACCAATCGTCAGTTCAAATGGACAAATAGGGAAAAATTTGAATGTAGACTACAAGAATCTCGTAGTGATGAGATGGGTGACAAAAGGCATAAATCATGTCTTTGCCTTTTCGCCAAGGAAAGATGCGCGTATTTATGTATTAGTTGATGACAGCGTTGGCGAATCGTGGAGAAAGAAGTTTCTCATTGCAGGGGCTATTGCAGGAAAGACACGGAGCGAGATGATTATGGTAAATCATGCACATCATGACGAATTTTACCACCACGAGAAAACTTTGGAAAGAGTCGAGAGAAAAATTTCAGATAAAGAGATTAGCTTAATTGGGGACATTGATTTAAATCAGGTTGACAAAAATGCAGTGATTGATTCAATAATGAAAAGAAATGCAGAATTAGCGCATTTTCCTAAAGCAAAATCGGAAGAAGCCAAGACAAAAGGGAATGACGAACTCATAGAAGAGAGCAACGAGGCTTAAATATTAATGAAAAAGACCGCCGTAGCGGTCTTTTTGTCTCAAATTAATTCAGGGATGTTGTTGGTTAAATATATCCCCCGAGCTGCTAATCCTCTTTCGAGCCTGACAATCTCCTCGGTGGTAACACCTGGTATTCGACAGAGCTCTTCTCTCGTCATTTCGGCAATATCTTGAGCGGTATGTACACCGACCAAAGACAATGCCACTTTTGTTTTAGCATTGATAAAACCATAATATCTATATGGTTTTGTTAATTCGTCTATAGAAACTTTGTGGCTAAGTACCCGTATTTCTTCAAGATAGACGTTACTAACAATCTGATCTACTATGGTATTCAGCACTTTAGCCGTATCTTTCCCATACTTTTTATTCAGGATGACGAAGAAAGACGCATAACATTGGATTAGCGTGTCTCTTTCGTCTGGGATAAATAATTCCCATTCACCAGAATATGCCAATTCTTGTAGCACTTTTTCAACAAATGGAGTAGTGAAGTAGCCTTTGTGAAAAGATATGGAAACGGCCACTTCATGTTCACGCCTGATAATAATTGGGCTTTTGCAGCCATCAGTGAATAGATTGACGTCCGATCGATGACAACCCTCATTGCGATGGTGATTGCCATCACGCCCCCTAAACTGAATGAGTTCTGCCATAATTTACTTATCACCTCCTTTTTGAGACTTTAAAGAACAAAAATCTGTCATAATAACAGATAATATATGTATTGTATCACAAAAGTCTAAAATTGTCAAGCTTATTATTGACAAAAATCAAGTTATGTGATATAATAGAGCCATATCTTGGTTTTTTGCACCTTTAAAGATATACCCATTATGTGCTTTCGACAAAAAGAGGGGAGGCGATGCCTATGTCGAGCATAGTCGGATCAGCAGAATTTTCTATTGACGATTTGAATAATGTGAAAGAGGGAGAATTTCTCACTCTCAAAATAAAGGCGAAAAAAATCGTCAGTAGATGGATGCGCGGTCAGACGGGAGAATTTGACTATAAAGATATTGGAGTCGAATTCTACGTGGCTGGCATTTACCGCAATCTGGCGGAAGACGCTGTTACAGTAATCGGCTATTACCAAACAGATAATATGTGGTTCCACGTCAACATGGTCGTGTCAAAGGATCCGGAGGATAAAATAGCCTCCATCTCAATTCGACCTGGATTTGAACCGCATAAAAGCATCGTTTTAGATTACCAAAGACGGCAAATGGTATAGCGCCCAATCTGGGCGCTATTTTTAATAAACCATTTCTGGGGGCCTAGCGTCTATGGCGTTTTTGATTTTTTCATAATTTTCAGGGTTGATGCCGGCGCGAACTATTTGAATAGCATACTCGTTGGCGATCTCTTTGTCTGTATTTACTAATTTCCGGTTAGACCATGGGAAAATTTTCCCAGCACGATAATCCTTTAATAGCTGCTTCATGTCTTTAGTTAATTTCCTAGTCATCTCACTATCTTCGCCTTCTGGGCCAAGATCAATCTTCTTGCCCCTGAAAGGTGAGCCGTATTTTTCAGTAAAACGTTTAGCTTTTAATTTCTTTATAATAGTTTTCTTTTCTTCTTCGGACAAAGGTCGGCTGGAATTTTCAATAATTTTTCTGGCATCGCGTTCAGCATGTTCATAGGCCTTATCATAAAACGGCATATCGACATCGCCAATACCTCTACCACGAAAGTCTTTACTTAAATACCATGCTGGTAAAGCCTTCAAGACCAGTTTACCGAATTTCTTCTTCGTTTTGATGCCATCCTCACATATTGCATTTTCATCATTTGTCCCATCATCACCTGGAGATTCAGTAGAATCTTGCCAAAAAGTCGTGCCAGAAAGCTCGGCCATTTCCGGAACTGCTCGCCTAAGTAAATAGGTCGCCATCTCCATAGATAAACCACCGTATTCGACCTCATCCACGATCATAACTTTTTTATCATCCAAGATGGTAGGGAGTTCCATAATTGCTTCTGGATGAGCCTGATAATATTCTTCTTTATCTGGATTGAGAGGCTCTTTTAAGAAAAGACTCCGGAGCATAGCAAAGTGACTAGTGGTAAGTTTATCCTTACTCTCCTCCCATTTTTTCCAGGCATTATTGTCATCAACGTTTTTACATTTAAGTAAGTTAGTTAAAATACTAATTCTATCTAAATTGGCAAAAGAATGGGTTGGTTTAGGATGAGGCTTCCCATTTTTATCCCTAGGTGCAAATTCGTCCCAGAATAAATCCACTAGATATTGAACTGGACGACCGGATTTATCTAAATAGATAACATGGTCGGCGTCCATTTTGATTTTCTCTCGCTTTGTTTCGTCGTGATCTTTTTCTACTGCGTATTCTCCGCAGATTCTTTTAATGATATCACTAGTATACCGAACATAGGTGTAGCCTTTATAATCCATATTTTTATGTACATCTACTGTTTCGCCCTTTTTATTAAGAGTATGTTCAGTGTGTTGGCGAAGTGCCGGATAATCTTCACAATCAAGATGAAAATCATCGGCAGTACGCGTCAATTTTGTCTTATCGAACTTTCCTTTTAATATGTCTTCGTCGGTGAGGGTTTTAGCATATTCTATGCTTGGATGTAAGGGTTTTTCCGTGTTTTCAGATTGAGCTTCATGTTTAACTTGAGAGGCTTCAAGGGATTTTTTGCCCGTTTTTCTAACATTTTCGTGGGGAAGAGCTTGTTCAGTTTTTCCAGATTTAAGTTTTTCCATTTTCCTCCTTTGAGCCTATTTTATCATAAAAAGACATGGAGCGGATAAAAAGTAAATGTAAAAATGAGATTTACAGATTATAGAGTAGTTGGCCTCTGTTTTTTCTTTACTTTAGAATTATAATATTACTTATGCATTGACTTTTTTGGCATATTGTGCTATAATTAAAGCATAGTCTTTTCAATTTTTTATTGGGATTATGTACATTAACTCCGTTGAGTTGGTAGATCGCAGAACAGGTTTTTTTAGAAAAAGGTCCTGTTCTGCGATCAATCATCTAAATCTGAAAAAGCAAGGGTCAAGGAGCCTGCTTAATAGGGATTGGTTTGTGGAAAAATCTGTATTCAACGCTAGAGGAGGAAATGAAATGAAGGAACGATACATTTATGGATCAGTAGACAAATCGATTGGGCAGAACGTCATGGATGCAATAGAGGGATGCGAACAACAGATGAGCATTCCGCCGTATAATTACGACGAGATGTATAGCATCATGAAAAAGGCCCTGAAACCTAAAGAGCTGGATCTCATCTGCCGTGGGTTTGGTATCTACCGCCCGAGGCAAAAGCAATATGAGATGGCAAAAGAGTTGGGGATGACATCTAAGGATGTTCGAGACAGTAGCAAGGATGTTATTTCAAAGCTCCAGAAGTCACCCTATAGGGTACAGCTTAGGAAGTTGGCTCCGACTGCTGAAGAGCTTTTCGACACGATCGAAAAACTTGAAGCGAAAACCAAGGCAGCGAAGCAGGACAAGAAAGAAACTCGTAAAGTCCAGGGGCTCGAGCAGTCCCTCGCAACCGCCGAGAAAAAGGTGGAGCGGCTAGAAGCTGAAAATGCCAGGCTCACCTACGAGATTGAGCATTCAATCAAAAAGATGTCTAAAGCATATGCGGAGGTCAACTCCGCCAATGCGCAGATAGTAGATTTGATGTATCAATTAGACTGTGAGAAAGCCCGGTCGAACGCGGCGACGAAAGCATTAATGGAGATGACGAAGCGGCTCAAGAGTGATCTTGAAAACTTTTTCGCAAAGGCAGATTCAGACTTTATTGGCAGCCTCAACGCCATAGAGGTGAATCTGCTGGATAGACTCAATCTCCCCGACAATGTATCATTGGCGCTGAGTCGCGCTGGGCTTACTGACGTTTCTAGTATTTGTAAGACACAGAAAAGGGTATTGAGAAAGTTTGTCGGGAATGATGGGCTTGCAGTGCTTGAAAAAGCATTAAACGAGAATGGTCTCTCGTTGTGCGCAGGCTAAACCGATTTTGAAGAAATACCACCGCTCAACGGAGAAGTCGCGAACTCATTTGTTCGCGACTTCTTCTTTTTTAGAATTAAATTTTGAAATGAAAAAGGCCCGCTTTCAGCGGGCCTGATGGGCTAGTTGTCTAAAATTAGACCTCGATAGAGCCTCAATTGTGCTCTCCATGATTTTATCGAACGCATCGCGAACGACCAACGGAGAAATTCCAGAGTCATCAATCAGTTTTAATTTCTTTAACTTCTCTTCAACTCTGGGGTCCATCTTCACGGGATGGGGTGAATAGCAATTTGCCTCGAGTGAGAAAAACGCTTCTGGATCTTCCCAGATAAGGTATTTTGCCTCATTCAGTACCTCATTGAGTGTAATACCGTCCCATTCCATGGTAGATTCGTTCTCTTGTCTCTTATTAACTGGGAATTGAATAATTTCCGCCATAATAAGACCACCCCCTTTTAATGTACCTCTATCTTCTTCCCATCTTAAGAAGATAGCTTTATAAGTATATCATAAAAATTAATTTATGTCAACTTTAGCTGCTAAAAAAGCGCAGCTTTAAAGGCTGCGCCGTGAATCTTTGCGATATTCGGTTGTGTAGACCGGATATCACTACTTTTATACTTCTCCGTTTTCGAAGATTACTCCGATAGAGAAAGCCTCTCCGTCGTAATCTTCGTTGGCAGCAAGAGCCTCTTCGTCTATCCAATAGGATAACGAAAACTCCACCTCGCTGCCTTCGGGTAAATACCCGATGTCCATAGCGTCGGAGATGGCAAAGCCGTCACCGATGTTATGGATCGGCACCGTTTGATATCGATGCCAGCCATCTTCGCCGTAAGCGAAGTTGGTATTGACACCGAGCCTGAGAAATTTGGCAACCTCATCGCTGCCGGCAATGCTCACATAATAATGTGAGTTCGTCCCCCCTTCAATGGGGGAAAGCACAATCGCTTTCGGCGTCGGTAAGTTCGCCGCATCGGCGGTAGGGGTTATTTCTACATACGACGTAGAATCTCTCCCTACTTCTATGCGTTTGACGATAGCGTCTTCGAGGACGCTGCCGATCGCGATTAGCACACCGCCGATGGCTATCGCCAACACGATTGCTATTACGATATGTAACAATAGCTGCCTGTAGTATGCAGCGTCCTTTTTCGGCGCCAACGCCAGTTTTGATTGTTTCATATTTCTCTCCTTTTAGCGCTACGTTTTTATGGATCATTCTAACCATCAGATTAACTAATAAATAGAATGATCCATAAAATCGCTGGGAAGAAATGAAAAACACAACTCATAGAGAAGAATAAATGTTAAGATGCTAGCTTAAGATAAAACTTAAGCATAATTACATTATATCACACTTATGGTTTTTTGTCAATATTTACAACATATTTTTAGGGGGAGGGGGATTTTAATTACAGAGATGACGGGATATGGTATAATTTAGGTATGAAAAAGAAGAAAATCTCGGATTCAATCACGATAAATCGCAGAGCAAGATACGATTATATTTTGGGTGACGAATTAACGGTTGGGATGGCCTTAAATGGCCTAGAAGTACGTTTAATCCGAGATCATCATGTTCAGCTAAAGGGGTCGTTTGTAACGATTAAAAACAGGGAATTATGGCTAAATAATTTAACGCTTGGGGCGGAAACAGTACGGAACATTAAGTTACTTGCAACTAAAAAACAGATTTCAGCGTTAGAACGAGAAAAAGTTGCCGGTTCGACTATCGTACCAGTAAAATTATTGGGAGGTTCTAGACACATCAAGCTCGTAATTGCGGTTGGAAAAGGGAAAAAGAAATACGATAAGCGTGAAACGATTAAAAAACGCGACATTGAAAGGGGCAGATATGCTTAAAATTTATTCGTGGAATGTAAATGGTTTAAGAGCAATTCTACGTAAAGGTGCCTTGCAAAAATTTCTAGAAGAACAAAAGCCAGATATTTTGTGTTTGCAAGAAATCAAAGCGAAGCCGGAACAGGTAGAATATGAGTTTCCTGGGTATCAGGTGTTTTGGAATCCAGCGAAAAGAGCTGGATATTCTGGGACTGCTATATTACTTTCTGAAGATTATAAATCTAGATTTGTTTGTCCAAAAATGTATATTCCTGACGGCGCCGAGAAAGTTGTCCCGGAGGGGCAATCTTTCCCGGACGCCCAGTGTATGACATTTTTGGCAAACAAGTCATCTGAAGAAAGTAATATAGCAGTTCAAGAAGGCAGAGCTATCGCTATAGATTTAGGAAAGTTTTACCTTGTAAATGTCTATGTACCGAATTCGAAACCGGATCTTTCTCGGTTGAAGCTTCGGGAAAAGGAATGGGATCCAGAATTTTTGAAGTTTTTGAAGGAACTGGAAAAGACAAAGCCGGTGGTGGTATGTGGAGATTTTAATGCGGCGCATGAAGAAATTGATATTGCGAGACCGAAGACGAATCATCATTCAGCCGGTTTTACGGATGAAGAAAGGCGAGGAATTACGAACTATATTGAGGCGGGGCTAGTTGATACATTCCGAGATTTGCATCCTAAGACAGTTCGTTATACATGGTGGAGCCATTGGGGAAAGGCGCGGGAAAATAACGTAGGTTGGCGGATTGATTATTTCTTCATTTCGAAAAATTTGAAAAAACATCTCAAAGCAGCAGAAATATATGAAAATTATATGGGGTCGGATCATTGCCCAATCTCGATTGATTTAGAAATATAAAAGGAGCGAAAATGGATTATTTCGAAAAAATCGAACAAAAACCAAAAGAAGATTTAAGTTGGAATATTCCAGAGAGAAAACAAGGCTCAGTTAACGTGATTGGGGGGAATGCCCAAAATTTTAAGAATGAAATTAAGGTTTCGGAATTTTTGACCGAAAAATATCCGATTGAAAGAGTAAAAACTGTTTTACCGGATACGTTGAAAACGAAATTACCGAATTTGGAGAATTTTAGTTTTTTGCCAGCAACCGAGACTGGCTCGTTTAAGGAAAGCCAAGCCCTGATTGATATTTTTAATGAGGCGGACTTTAATCTTTTGGTTGGAGATTTATCAAAGAACAAAGCCACGGCGAAGGGGCTCACAAGTGCGATAAAAAATACTGAGAAAATGACTCTGATTACGCGAGATGCAGTAGATTTAGTGGCGGAAGAAATGTCGGAAAAGCTGTTGATGAATGAAAATCTGATTTTCTTTGCTTCGGTTGCGCAATTAATAAAAATATTGCGGGCAGTTTATTACCCAAAAATGCTGCTGATGTCGCAGTCTTTAATTCAGGTAGCAGATGTTTTACATAAATTTACACTCAGCTACCCAGTTGCGATTGTAACTTTGCATAATGAACAAGTTTTAATTGCGAAAAATGGGGATGTAAAAGCAGTAAGTCTAGAAAAATCTGGTTTTTCACCACTGACGATTTGGAATGGGGAATTGGCAGGAAAAATTACAGCCCTAAATCTTTACAACCCAAATAATTTTCTAGATGCGACGATAGGGGCGGTATTTAAAAATTGAGATGGGTGCTATACTTATAATATGAAGATTGCGATTTTTTCGGATTGTTATTTAGATTTAACTGGAGGGATTAGGAGTTCAATTGACGCGCAAAAAGCTGCTCTCGAAAAACTTGGACATACTGTTTATATTTTTACTACCAGTTATCCGAAGTCTAAACAAGAATTGGAAAAATTAAATCGCGTGCAAATATTTCCAGTGCCTTCTTGTTTTCTATGCTTTCGAGGATTGACTCCAGTTTCAAGACGGCCAAAAATAATTGAAAGATGGTTGATGCGAGAACATCCAGAAATAAAAGATTTCGATATTTTTTATATTCACTACGAGGCCGGCTGTTCGATTGCGGGACTACGTTTAGGAAAACAATTTAGAATTCCGACTGTTCAGGTGATGCATGGGCGTGAAGACATGGGAGAAGGGAATATTATTCCTTTTGGTTTCCGGACGATAGTAGCGATTTTATTAAACTGGTTCCATTCATGGTATCTACCGCATAAAATGACCGTAAAACGTGATAATTATCTTGCAGATAACCAAGCGAAAGCGAAAATGTGGACTTTAATGGTTAATCATGCTAATTATGCCGACATGGTTTTAACTCCTTCGGCGCATTTTCGGGAAAAGTTGATGCATTACGGCGTAAAAAAAGAAATTAAAGTTTTTCCTAACGGCATTGCTGAAGCGCATTTTCCTAAAAATCCGTCACTAAAGGCTTTGGAAGAAAACGAAACTTTAAGAATAATTTGGCATTCGCGCGTTTCTGCTGAAAAAAGGATGATGCCATTCCTTCACGCGTTAAAAAATGTACATGGAAACTACCAACTTGATGTTTATGGCGGAGGCGGAGACTTTATACGGGCAAAACGTTTCGCGCTTAAGAATCATTTAAATGTACTATTCCATGGCAACACGGACTATAAAACTCTCGCCAATAAATTAGCTAAAGCTCATTTAGATGTACTGGTTTCTTATAATTTTGATACTTTCGGGATGACGTTGATTGAAGCTGAAGCAAATGGCGTGCCGGTTTTCTTTTGTGATCCGGATATGAAAGAAGTTGTACCGAAAGGGAGTTTTATCATGAGTAAAAATGAAACTCCGGAAGCGATGGCGGAAGCGTTAAATGAATTAATTAACCACCCTGAAAAAATTAAACAAATGTCTGAAATTATGTTGAAACATCGTGAGGAAGTTTTAATTTCGAATCGAATTCGTGAACTAGAAAAAATATTTAATGGTATGATAAAAGTATGAGAATTAAATATTTGTTTTTGACAATTTTAATAATAATTTTTACGTTATTTCCACTTAATTCGGTTTTTGCTTCAACACAAGATTTTTATTTTGAAGATTTTACGGCAGATTATTATTTAACAAAAGATGAAGAGGGAGTGGGGAAATTGCATGTAAAAGAAGTTTTAACGGCAGTATTCCCGGAGACGGACCAGAATCACGGCATTACACGGACAATTCCATTTTTAAATCAGGGCGGAGAGAACCGGACAATCAAAAGTACGGACGATTTAAATTTGACCGTTCTTAGAAATGGCGAGACAGAGCCAATAAACAGAATCAACGAAGAAAACAATGCTTATGTAGTTTATATTGGACGAGCTAGCGAATATGTGCACGGAAAACAAGTTTATACGCTAGAATATGATTTTTATAATGTAATTACGGAATTTGACCAGAATGGAGAAAATATAAGCGGGAAGAATATGGCGGCAGCTTTCCAGGAACTGTATTGGGATACGAACGGAACAGGATGGAACCAAAGATTCGAAAAGTTGACTGCAAATTTACATGTTACGAATGATATTTTGGAAAAAATGGATGAGAAAACTTGGTGTTATGTTGGGGCATATGGTGAAAACATAGAAGGAAAATGTGAAACGAAAGAAATCGAAGATGGATTTAGTTTTAGAACTAAAGATTTAGCCGTAGGCGAAAATTTAACCTTTGTGACGGAATTTAAGCCGGACACCTTTAAAGTTATTTTGGAAAAAAATTATAGTTTAGTAATCGCCTTAATAATAGAAATTATTTTGATTATTGTTTTCGTATCTTTAAAATATTCGAACTGGCGAAAAAAAGCAAAAGCACAATACGATTTAGCGAAATCTTTATTTATCGCACCACAATACCAATCACCAAATGACGAGAGCGTTTGCGTAGCGGAAGGTGAACAAATTTATTTGAAAAAAACTAAATCTTCGTATGTGGCAACGCTGCTTGAACTAGCTGTAAGTAAAAAAGTAACTATCAAAAAAGCCGAGCAAGAAGAAGGTAAGAAAAAGCCAAAATATGATTGGAGCGTAATTCTTAACGTTGAACCAGATGAATTGACTGGGTCACAAAAGCAAATGATGAATATATTATCTGGTAACGGCGGATTAGCAAAAGGAGACGAAATCCCAATTAAAAAACATACGGCTACACAATATTTAGCAAATTGTGCGACTAATTATACGAAGAAAGCTGTAGAAACTTTGGAAGAAAAAGGATATTTTTTGGAAAATGCCGGGGAAAAATCGGGCAGCGGGAAGATGTCTATAGTAATATTCGTCATGTTTATTGTAGCAATCATAAATGGGCGCGCTCTGATAAAAATGGCAGGGTCATTGTTTGGGCGATTATTTTCAACTATGGGCAATTTACTGATTGGAAAAGAATTTATACCGCAAATTATGATTGTGCTGGCAGTAATCACGATTATAGTTTTATGGATAATCGGAAAAAAGACACGCAAATATGAAAAGTATACCAACGAAGGTATAAAACTGGCAAAATATTTAGAGGGCATGGAACTATATATTAATATGGCGGAGACAGATAGGCTGAAATTCTTGCAGTCAGTAGAAGGCGCAGACACTTCGAACGCAGGAATTGTTAAATTATATGAAAAATTATTGCCGTGGGCGAGTTTATTCGGAGCCGAAGAGAGTTGGGTAAAAGAGTTAGCAAAGTACTACGAATTAGAAGATGTTTCTGACGATTTGGGCCCCGATGTATTGAATGGGATTATCACTTCGAATATGTTAAACAATATCAATAACGTCGTGCGTACCTCAACAGCTTACACCCCGCCGTCGAGCGGTGGGGTTTCTGGGGGATGGAGTAGCGGTTCATCCGGCGGCGGGGGCGGCGGATTCTCCGGTGGGGGCGGAGGCGGTGGGGGCGGCGGGGGCTGGTAATTATTTCTTCTTGTTAGATAAAGCCTCTTCAACTTCTACGGCATCGCGTGAAACGTTTTTGCGGCGTTGACGCAAGAAAAACCAAACAAATACGAAAATTGAACAACCGAAAATAAATAGGCCATATTTAACTGGTTCTGGCCAACTAGTCGCGAAGAGAATAAAAGCATTAACGACGCCAAGGCAAATCGTGTATAAATAACGTCGAGCCAATACAATTTTTTTCGCAAGCGGAAAATTACGATTAGTAAGTGAATTTTTTGTACAATTATCAGGGTGACCGAAGAATTTACCATAAAGAATTAATTCTAACGCTCCGCAAATAACGGTGTAATAAATAATTACAATTAAACCAACAATCCAATTGACTCGAAATGTACAGAAAAGAACTTGGGCGGCAGCGAGCAAGGCATCAGAAACCATATCGAACTGCGCAGCGTATTTTCGGTATTTCGGAACTTTATTTTTTGGGAAAGGCCATTTACGGGCGCAAGTGCCATCAAAAGTGTCAGTGAATTCGGCAGTGAGAAAAATAATAAAAGCAGCTTCCGGACCTCCGCTGTGGATAACACAACCATAAATTAAAGCAAGCGCTAAAATAAAACGTGATAAAGTAAGTAAATCTGCTAAGTATCTCATAGTTTTATTATATCATTATTTAATCTTGGATAAAGATGCTATAATATAAATAAATTAAGTGGAGGTTTTTATGTTTTATCGGACAGCAGAAAGTGTTTCACCAAAACATCCAGATAAGCTTTGTGACCAAATTTCTGATGCGATTTTGGATGCGTATCTAAAGTTAGATCCAAATGCGCGGGTAGCGGCGGAGGCTTGCGGAGGACATGGCGTCGTATTTGTAACCGGCGAAATTACATCAACGGCAGACGAAGTGGATATACCGGCGATTGTAAAACGAATTGCTGGAGATGAAATCGAAGTGCATACAAAAATTGTAAAGCAATCGCCAGAAATTGCGGCTGGCGTAGATACTGGCGGAGCAGGCGACCAGGGAATTATGATTGGTTATGCTTGCGATGAAACTCCGGAAATGTTACCGCTAGAAGTCGTACTGGCGAGGCGATTAAATCAATTTATTTTTGAGAAATATCCTTTTGACGGAAAAACGCAAATCACGATTGCGCCGGATGGAACAATTGATTCCATTGTAGCAAGTTTCCAAAATGCTTCGCACGATGAACTAGAGAAATTAGTACAAGAATTTATTAAAGAACATAATTTGTCCGGAAAATTGGAATTACATCTTAATCCAGCAGGGGATTGGCACCAGGGCGGATTTGATGCGGATACTGGTCTTACGGGCAGGAAATTAATTGTTGATAATTATGGTCCGCGAGTGGCGATTGGGGGAGGTTGTTACTCCGGAAAAGATCCGTCGAAAGTAGATCGTTCGGCAGCGTATATGGCGCGAAAAATTGCCGTAGATTATTTAAAGAAACGTCAGGCTCATGAGGTTTTGGTAAGGTTAGCTTATGCAATTGGCTACGCAGAACCTTTGGAAAAAACCGTAATAGTTGATGGAAAAGCAGAAGAAATTACTGGCTACGATTTAACGCCAAATGGAATAATCAAATTCTTAGATTTGAAACGGCCGATTTACGAAAAGACTGCTCGTTACGGACATTACGGCGAAGGGTTTGATTGGGATAAATGATTGTGTCATAATATAAATATGATGAAGACGAAAACAAATAATATAAAACGGACTTTGCATTATTTTTGGCAAGCATTAATGCAATATAAAATCAGAGTAATATTGCTGCTATTGATGATACCAGTCTGGGTTTTTCTGCTAAATGTAGTGGTGCCATATGGTACTTCGGAAATCATTGGCAAACTATCAAGCGGGGATTTTGAAATTGGTAATTATATTGACATATTGATGCTAACAATATTATCTGCGTCAGTGAATAATTTGGCCATAGTCCGGATAATTGATTGGTTGGATTGGTCAATTGATGCACTGAGTGGGGAATATTTATCAAAACTCGCTTTTACAGCGGTGATAAATCAATCGATGACATTCCACAATGATAGATTCTCCGGTTCGTTGACAAGTGCAGCAAATAAATTACCTGGGGCATTCATTGGATTAAAATCTAATTTCGTATGGGATCTTTATCCATTAATTTTAACTGCAACTTATTCAATCATAGTGACTGCAATGATTTGCGTGCCTTTCGCAATAATCCTAACAATTTACACAATACTTTATACAACAGTTGCGGTAGTGACTTATTATAAGACGCGCAAAGTAGATGAGACATTAGCGGATGCTGAAAATAAACAAACTGGTCAATTAGCAGATGCCGTAACAAATGAGATATCAGTAAAATCTTACGCACGAGAAAGACTAGAGGAATCCAGATTTGGTGCTGCTACAAGGCAAACTAAATTGGCAACATTTAGCGTTGCAAAAGTTTCGTTATGGCGAAATTTGTCCATGAATTTAGTAAATATGATAACTTTTGTGGGGCTTTTAATTCTAATTATTATGAGCCATAATTTGTTTGGATTAACGATTGCAAATATTGTTTTCATATATTCATTATCGAGTTCATTACTAAAAAACGTATGGACGATAAACCATATTTTAAGGACCGTAAACCGATCGTTCGGTAATGCAAAAGAAATGGTAGGGATATTAGACGCACCGCTAATTATTGACGATAAAACCGACAAACCGTTAGAAATTACTCAGGCTCAAATTGATATATCGCACATGACTTTTCAGCATCATGGGCAAAAAAGCCCATTATTTGACGATTTTAATTTAGAGATACCAGCCGGGAAAAGTATCGGGTTGGTCGGAGTATCAGGTTCAGGAAAGACCACGTTAACAAAATTGCTTCTTAGATTTGACGACGTGTCGGGAGGAGCGATTTATATTGATGGGCAGGACATACGAGATGTTACACAAAAAAGTTTGCGTGAAGCAATTGCATACGTACCGCAAGAATCTTCATTATTCCATCGGTCAGTTTATGAAAATATTGCTTACGGGAAAAATAATGCGACTCGTGAAGAAGTAATTCGTGCCGCTAAGTTGGCAAATGCAGATGAGTTTATCCGAGAATTACCAGACGGTTATGATACGCTAGTCGGCGAACGAGGAGTGAAATTGTCAGGCGGTCAAAGACAACGAGTGGCAATTGCGCGAGCAATTCTAAAAAATGCACCGATATTAATATTGGATGAAGCAACTTCGGCACTAGATTCTGAATCAGAAGGATTAATACAGGGAGCCTTAACAAATCTTATGAAAGACAGAACTTCAATAGTTGTGGCACATCGTTTGTCGACAATTGCAGGATTAGATGAAATCGTAGTACTGAGTAACGGAAAAATTGTAGAACGTGGCACACACCAAGAATTATTGAAGGCTGGAAAGGAATATGCAAAACTTTGGTCAAGACAAAGTGGAGCTTTTCTGAAAGAAGGATAAAAATCCCCCGTTCTATCAGAAATAAAAACAAGCCCCTCCGGGGCTTCTTTTTGTTTCTGGTGGGCAAAGAGGGACTTGAACCCTCACAGTGTTACCACTAGCAGATTTTGAGTTTAGTAAACGCAAGCGTTTAAGTCCCGAACCTCGCCCTGTTTTCTAATGTTAATTGGGGTTATTGTTTAACCCTAATGACATTATAACACACATATTGACGCATAAAGAGAAGTGTAAAAGAAGTGTAAATACTAATAGTTTAGTGGCCAATTTTACTTTTAGCTTTTTTGGACTATAATTAAATTGTCAACATTCATTAAATAAGGTAAGATAATCGGATTATATCCGGTTGATTAAACCAATTAATCCAGTGATTTACGCTGTAGGTTTAATCGCTTACCTTGGGAATGTTGATAGTTCTAGCGTGGTCACTGGATTTTTGTAGTGACTATCTTAAAAATAAGAAAGGCTACTCTATGGAAATGAGCTCAAAAGAGGTTCGCGTAAAGATTCGGATGCTAAAATCAGAGCTTTCGCAAACCAAATCATATTATTTTAATAAAATAAATCCCCTTCGTCAAAGGGAGATACAATTAAGAAATAGACCTTTGGCTGTTGGGCTATTGACGCAAAAATTGGTAGCCAAACAAGAACAGAAATTGGAAGACATACGAAATGAATTAAAAGAATTAGAAAAAGAACGAGATGAGAAAATCGGTAAACTCGAAAACGAGCTCAATTCTTTAAAAAACACCTATAGGAAGAATTACAATAAATATAAAGCCGAAGATAAGAAAGCTAGAAAAGAGAAGATTGATGACGCAAAAATATTTTTTGACCACTATAAGTATGCATTTATTGGTTTAGCCGTATTTTTTGTGATTATAATTTCGATTTCTATAATATCTGCAGTTTCAAAAAACAGTGAAATCGCTAATGAGAGAAACCGGAATTATTATATCAAAATTGACGAGCAATTTACTTTTGACTGTAATGCGTATATTAATGATTCTTGGATTATTTGTGAAAGTCGTTCTCTTACTGGAGAGTTTTCAAATTACGACACGGTGGAGTTCAATTGGAAACTAGATTTAACTACTAATGGAGATAGTTTTACCCAAGTAATCAACGACCGCGTCGATGGAACTAGTTATAGAAAGGCTGATTTTAATATTGATGATTTAAGAAATGGAATGGATAGATTACATTCGGTTGATTTGAAAAATACAGTATTAGACGAAATCGTGGCAAACAAAAACATAATGGTTCATTATAATTTCACCGATGCAGATTTAGATATTATTAGTCAAATGCACGATAAATGGGTTGCCGAGGAAGCCGAAAAAGCAGCCAAAGCTCAACAAGAGAAGGAAGAAAAAGAGAAAAAAGAAGCAGAAGAAAAAGCCCGCAAAGAAGAAGAGGAACGGGCAGCTACGGAAGAAGCCGAAAGAAAAGCTCGGGAGGAAGCAGAAAAAGAGGCTACCGAATCTGGCAATAACCCAGACCAAATTCCAGAAAATGAAGTTTATACTGGTATTGCCGCTTGTCAGCGTGTTGCAAAGAATAATTACGGATTGAAGATTAAAACAACCGAATTTGTGAATGGCTATACAGGAAACGAAGATTATGCTTGGATGTTTGTTTTCAGAGGAAGTTCATATAATATGGTAACTTGCCAGTATAACTGGAAAACTGGTTATGCTGAAATAATGTATGTAAATATTTAATAAGGAGGTAAAATGGGAAATTTTTGGCAAGTTTTAACAACATTGGGCGCCGGCAGTGCTTCCGTTGAAGCCGGAAGAGCTGCCGATGAAACAAAGAAACTCAATGAACTAAAAATGCAAGAACTAGAAGAGAATAAACGACACAACCAGGAGATGTTAGAGTTACAAAAAGAACAATTAAAATTAGCGTCTATGACAGATGCCCAGAAACTTAAATATCAAAAACAAAAGGCAAAAGAGATAGATAATGAGAAAAAAATAGAGGAATTGTTTGGTAATTTTGACCCGTTCGACCCAATAGTATTAAAAGCAATCGGTGCTTCCATCGAAAAGGGACTATTTTCTACAGCTTTTCTACAAACATATTTAGGAATAGGTCATAGTGTCGTGCAGGCATTCGCAGTCTGGTTCGAAGAATTTGAGGTTATTGAACCGGTAAGTGGCAATAAAGCACCACGCAAAGTGCTAATCAATTCGTTGGATGAATACAAAAGTGCAGTTGAAGAATATATAAAAAAGAATTTATAATCATTTGATTTGTGGAGAAAATTGGTGAAAATTTGTCAACGAACACACAAAACTGCAATTTTATATAATTAAGATATGAGTATAAGCAAAACAGAAGTTGCTATGGCTATGCCTGAATGGGTAGCTCAAATTAAGGACAGAAAAGTATTAATCTCGGTTTTTGCTTTGATAATCTTTCATATTATGGGAAGACTGCCATTTAATGAAAATGGCTTAAAGCAGGAGATTGATGAGTTTGATGATTTGTTCGATAGAGATGGTTATTTTGGTAAATATCTCGTTATGCATCACGGTTATTATGGCAGTATCCCAGAAGAAAAAGGAATAATGGGGAAAGAAGAGAAAGAAGAAGCAAAAAAAAGAAAACGGATTTATTGGTTTACTATGGTGCCATTAGGATACATAGTAGGTATTTTTGCTTTTGGCACTTTTCCGGTATACATCATCCTCTCGCTTGTTTTTCCATCAGGTGATTAAATATTGACTTTTCAAAAAAAGGCCTTAAGCCTTCTGGTGGGCGAAGAGGGAATCGAACCCTCACAGTATCGCTACCATTGGATTTTGAGTCCAACGCGTCTACCAGTTCCGCCATTCGCCCAAGTGGTTTTATTATACCATGACTTGAGAAAATATGCTATAATTGTCCTATGGATTCGAAAGACGGTGGGCAAACTTCTTCCGATCTGCAGAGACAGACCGCGGTCGCAATCGCTAGGAAAAAAGTACTGGCGGCTTATGCTGAGTCGGCCAAAAAAGCTGAGAAAGAAAAGGCTAAAAATGATGCCCACTTCAAAGATGCACCGATTACGTCGAAAATCGATTCAGAATCTTGGAAAAAATATCATTCAGCTTGGCAAGATTATTACCAGAAATATTATAGTGAATATTATTCGAAAGCAGCCCGAAATTATATTGAGAAAGAAAAATTAAAACAGGCGCGCGAAAAAGCCGAAGAAGAGGAAATTTTACAGTCGATTACTAAAAACAGTGCGAAACTAGATAAAAAATCCGGATTATCGTTAGGAACAGGGGCGAGCATGGAAGAAAGCGCCTACGATTTACCCGAAAAAGATGATATAAAAACTGCTTTGAGAAGAAAAATTCGGAAAAAAGCGACCGAAAGCGCAAAAAAAACTCACCGAAAACGGCATTTAATCCCAATTATTGCGGGAGTAGCGGTCGTGTTACTGATTTTGTTCTTGCAATATAATCGTTTAATCTTTGCACCGATTATGGCTTATGTGTCGCCTGGAAATGCTCCGGCGAGTAGCATCGAAGCAATTGATCCAACTATTACCCAGACAGTCTCACCAGAGCCGAGATTAATTATCCCGAAATTAAATATCGATGTGCCGATTAGTTTTGGCATTCAGCTGTCGGAAGTGATGTCGGCAATGAACCACGGGGTGGCGCATTATCGGATTGCGGGGGCGAGCGCTTATCCTGGGGAAATTGGGAATTTAGTAATTACTGGACATTCAGCCGGAGATGTTTATAGTTCGAACCAATATAAATACATTTTTTCAGGTCTAGAAAGGCTGAATGATGGCGATTTAATATACGTAAACTATAATTCGGTTCGTTATACTTATCGTGTGATAAAGAAAGAAGTAGTGGAGCCGTCGAACGTAGCCTCGCTTGTAGTAGAAACGGATAAACCGTTAATTACATTAGTGACCTGTACGCCGCTTGGGACTTCGAGATATCGTCTACTCGTAACTGGCGAACAAATCTCTCCGAGTTACGATAATGCGAGTGAAGCGGAAAAAGTCACGCCAGTAACGGAAACAGAAACGGAAGTGCTACCATCGAACGAACCTTCATTCTTCGAAGGAATCTGGAATTGGTTAACGGGGAATTAACCATTCACGCATCAAAGTATCGTCGCTAAAATAATATAACCATTTGTCTTTAACGATAATAACTGGAAAACGCGTGGAGACGTTTTTGGAAAGCAGGCGACGGTTTAAACCATCATAATCATAAACAAATAATTCGCCGTCTTTAATTGAATAAATCATATCATCATCAAACCAAGCGAAAGTTTCTCCATCAACAGACCATTCGATTACTTTCATAGTTTCCATGTCTAATGTAGCAATCTTAGGACCAGCAGAGAAAATAATAAATTCGCCGTCATGTCCCAAAGTACTTTTTTCAGAAGTAAAACTAATTTCAGCTTTTAAAATCGCTTCTTCGTCACCTTTTTTATAGACCGTGATATAAGGCTGATCGAAAACTGTTAAATAGTAATCGTCATAAAACTTACTAAATATTAATTCTTCGGAGCCAGTTAAATCTAGCTCAAGACCAAAATCTTTTAAGGAATCTTTTTTTCGAGGTTCAGATTTTTTGAAAAAGTCATAAAGTTTACGACGTTCGACGGGTTTTCCTGCAATAGTTTCGGAATTTATATTAAGCAGTATCCATTCTGGCATAATTTCGTCTAATTCTTCGGTAGTTAATAATTCTGATGATTTAGCAAAAATGCCCGTATCTAAAGTCTCAACATTGCCAGAGTAAAGTAGCATTTCCTCGTGATTATCGGATACAAAAATTTTTGTTGTGCCAACAGCATCGTAGGCTTTCTCTTTTTCACGTTCCTTTAGAAAGAGGCGAGGATAATGAATCCTATACAGTAAACCTTCGGTAATATTCACGGTTTTGGACCAAGAATCATAATTTTCTTTAGTTAGTTTAACCGTATGCTCGCCTACTGGTAAAACTTTTGAGGTGTTAGTACGCTGCAGCCAAGCAGTTTCGCCATCAATGCTCACATCAGCCCCGGTCGGAATAGATGAAATTTGAAGCATGCCTTGGCGTTCAACTTCAAAATCAGAATTAATCCAGTATCCGGAAACAATGAAAGCCAAAATAATGACCGTAATAATCACTGTCAAAACCATAATTGCTTCCGAGACAATCACCTTGATACTTTGGCGTTTTTTGAGTTCTTCTGGACTCATATTAATATTTTATCATAAAAATATTAATTTAGCTCTTGCGCTTTGAAATGAAAGGTAGTATGATAAATATAAGAATAAGCGAGGTAAAGATGCAGAAAACAGAACAAACAGAGGTGGTAAAAGCAACTCATCGTAGGGTGCAATCTTCGACGACGCTCGATCGTAGATATGTGAAAAAGCCTATGAAGAGCACTGATGTGATGGTCCCGGTTAGGCGAAGCCCGAAAATAAAGCGCTTTACTTCAAGTGTCGCAATGAATAAAACGGAAAAACAGATGGATGAAACGATGAAAGTAGAAACCCATCCGATTCAAAGTACTGCTAATGCTAGACTTAGACAACGTAAGATGAGTGGAGCCTCTACTGACTCGATGAAAAAGATGACGGCAAAAGAGATAAAAGATCAAGCAATTCAAAAAGCGCTCGCTTCGACCATGAAAGCCGATGGTATGGAAACCGAAAATACTAAAAAGGGTAGAGGAATCGAAAAGCTACACTTTAGTTTTGGGAGAGTAATGCTAGCGATGTCTTGTGCAGTAGTGGTTGTACTAGCAATTGTGTATTTTGTGAACTTAAATATGCCGGATATTTCGTTAAGAGTAGCGGCGATGCAAACCGGGATTGAGGCGTCTTATCCGAATTATGTACCAAGAGGGTATAATTTAGCCGATATCGCGTCCGAAAATGGGCGAATCACGCTTCGATTTGAAAATGGCGGGGCGGAAGACTCTTTCTCGTTAATTGAAGAACATTCTTCATGGGATTCCAATGCGCTCTTGACCAACTATGTAGAAATGGAATATGGCGATAACTACACAGTAATAAAGGAACAGGGATTGAGTTTATATATTAGCGATAGTAATGCGGCATGGGTAAACGGAGGAATTGTATTTAAGATTAAATCTAGTTCCAATAACTTAACCAAAAAACAACTCAAATCGATTGCGGTTTCGTTATAATTTAGATTGATCTAGCAACTGAGTTTAGGCGGGCGAGTGAAATATCTCGTCCGATTACGTTCATGGTCAAATTAAGCGCTGGGCTAAATGGAGCGAAACTGAGCGCAATTCTAATGAGGCTGAATAATTCAGCGGGTTTCTTATCAGTTTCGACCAAGAGCTCATTTAATGCGGCTTGTAAACTATCTACGTCCCAGTTTTCCAAATCGCTCAATTTTTTAATCGATTGTTTTAATAGATTTTCTAATTCAGATTCGGAAAACTTTTTCAAAAACTTATTTTTTAAGAGCATATCAAGATCAATTTCCGGGTCTTTAAAGAAATAATCAGTCATTTCACGTAAATCAGATAAAGTTTTTAAGCGGTCATAGATAATCGATAAGACTTTCATCTTATATTTATCATCATAATTTTTCGCCGATTCAGGCCAGAAATTTTCCGTACGAGCATACAAAGCTTCCACGCCTTGTTCGTCAAAAATTTTGCGAATCCATTGTCCATTCAGCCAAAGCAATTTAGTTTCATCATAACGAGCACCGGAATTCTGAACGCGGTCGAGGGAAAATCTTTCAATTAATTCTTCTTTAGAGTAGATTTCTTGTTCAGTACCATCGTTCCAACCAAGACAAGCGAGATAATTCAGCATGGCTTCGGCGAGTACGCCATCTTCACGATATTCGGTCACGGATTTGGCGCCGTCGCGTTTACCGAGTTTTTTATTCCCGGTAGGAGCTAGAATGTGTGGGAGGGAAACTAATTTGGGACGGGGGAGATTTAAAGCTTCGTAAAGAGATAAATAATTCGGTGTGCTGGATAAGTATTCAACTCCACGCATAACATGAGTCACGCCCATTTCAGCGTCATCAACGATATGCGCGAAATTATAAGTCGGGAAACCATCTTTTTTAATTAAAATAATGTCGTCTTCCGTCTCGGGGCCAGCATGCATTTCGCCCATTACTTCATCAGTCCAATCATAAGATTTCGGCTCAGCTTTAAATCTTAAAGGAATACCTGGTTCCCATTCCGGCGGTTTTTTGGGACGAAAATTACGATATAAAAAGGGTTTTTTCTCGTCTTGGCATTTTTTGCGATATTCATCAATTTTTTCTGGAGGAGTCGGATCGGCATAAGCACGACCAGAAGCGATTAGTTTTCTTGCATATTCATGATAAATTGCCTTGCGTTCGCTCTGGAAATAAGGCTCATGCGGACCGCCAACAATTGGGCCTTCGTCCCAATTTAAGCCAAGCCATTCTAATGTATCTTCAATTAATTCAGTTGCACCATCAACATAACGAGCACGATCAGTATCCTCGATGCGCAAAATCATTTTTCCGTGATTTTTTTGCGCCAATAAGTACGGATAAATTGCGGAACGAACGTTACCGATATGAATATACCCAGTTGGACTAGGGGCAAATCTAGTTATTACCATAGATATATTATATCATATTTTCGGGTTATTCTTCCTCTTCTTCGTCTTCCTCATCGTCTTCGCGACGTTTTGCAACGATGAAGAAGAAGATACCGCTAGCGGCAGCAACTGTGGCAGTCGTAGCAAGCCCAGTTGCGAGGGAAGAACTATTGTTGATATTAGCGACTGTCTTTTCGGTCACGCCAGCTGGACTAGCATAGGAAGAACGGACGTCGCCGCCACCGATTTCCGTAGTGGTGGTAGTTGTACCACTGCTAGTAGATGTAGTAGTGTAAACTGTTGTACCAGTATAGCCAGAGTTACCTACGCCTTTAGTGGCACCGGTACCAGTACTACCGGTATAAGTAGCGGTACCATCGTTCGGGTTGTCGTCGCTTGGACTATCTGGGTTGGTCGGGACAGCAGGATTCGAAGAGGAGTTGATTGTCCCAGTAACAACGCTAATAATAACTGTGCCAACATAGGTACCTGAAGCTTGGTTGATGTTGGCTCTAGCCCCGAAATAAACATCTTGAGAACCAGAAGTAGTACCGGCAGCACCAGTGATTAAGGTAATTGGGCTAGAAGATGTCTTCATGGCATAGTATGTGCCAGTGTTAGAACTATCGTTTAAGGAATAGCCCCAGCGGTTGGCATCGAAAGCAGTACAATCAGCGTTAGTACAGGTGCGCGAAGAGGCAAGTGTAGGCAAAGTCTTCGTATTATCCGTAGTATTAGTAAGACTAGTAGAACTTTGAGAATACATAGAAGCGGTAAAGCCATTTGGGTTGTTCGTAGTTACGCTAACATTGATGAGGTTACGTAAGAAATCTCCGATGTTCCCACTTGCCCAAGTAGTAGGAGTAGTAACAGAAACCGAAAGAGACTCAACTACGTTAACTGTAAAGGTAGTATTAGCTGTATCGGCAGCAGCATTATGAAAATCAGGAGCGAATAGGCTCGTCACAGCTAATAGGCTAGCAATAATACAAAAAACCCGTGGCGCTCTCTTTTGTGAGCTTCGGTTGTGTTTTTGATATTTTGAATTTATATCACTTTTTGTATTGCCCCGAAAAACTTTCATGTTTGTATGACCTTTATGCTTATGATTTTAGCATGGGAAAAAATATATGTAAACACTTTTTTTCAAAAAAAGTGGAAAAAAGTTATGTTTTTCGTTATAATGTAATAAAAGTGGAGCTAAAAGATGAACGAAAATAATAAATTAGATATTACTAACGAAGATTTAGCGAAAGCGTTTACGGAAGCGTCGAAAGAAGATAATTTTAGCATAAAGAATACAAAAAAGGTGAAGAATAAAAAAAGTTATTTAATGTTTTTAATTCTTGGAATAATATGTTTCCTTGGCGGGTTAGGATGTTTGTTATTTAGTTTTTTCAGTCCGACTGAAGAAAGAGAAGCTCTAACTTTTCCGAAAATACCATCTAAAGAAACTAAAGAAGAAATTTACAGTTCATTGACAGGTGAAGTTTTAGCAGATGCTTCACTAAAAACGGCGCCGGCGTTTTGCATCCAGACTCCGAACGGAACGGATGGAGCGCGTCCGCAGGCAGGATTAAACCAAGCAGGAGTAGTGTTTGAAGCGATTGCGGAGGCGGGAATCACGCGATTTGCAGCAATTTATCAAAACCCTACGTCGGCAGTGATTGGGCCAATCCGTTCGCTGAGAATTTATTACTTAGAATGGGATACGCCATTTGATTGCACGATTGTACATGCAGGTGGTTCGGCTGATGCATTGGCGGCGGTGTCGAGAGGCGGATACAAAGATTTGACAGAGAGTTACGCCTACATGTACCGTGGGACTTATAGTGGGCGATTATGGAATAATCTATTTACGACTTCAGCATACTTAAAACAATTCAGTATTGATAGAGGTTATGATGCCTCCAACATTAATGGTTTTAAACGCATGACGCCAGAAGAAGCCAAGAAAGAGCGCGTGGACAAGACTGCGGCTGAAAAATTAGCAATTACTAAACCGGCAAATGGTAATACTTCAGAAATAAATCCTAGCGTTTCAGCAATTAATTTCAGATTTGGTGGATCAGCGAACTTTAATGTATCTTATAATTACGATACTGGTTCTAATACTTATCTGCGCAGTTATGCATCTGGAGCGGCGCATGAAGTTTACAGTTGTCCGACGGATGATTTGGGTGAAAAAAATCCGGAAGATACTTGTAATTTAGTGCAGATGGCACCGTCAGTCGTCATAGCGATGGTGGTTTCGGAACGCAGAGCGTCAGATAATTATCATGAGGATATTACGGTAACTGGTTCGGGAAAGGCATACGTATTCCAGAACGGAACTGTTGCGCAGGGAACTTGGAATAAAGCCACCAAAGATGACCAAATTAAGTTTTTGGATGACTCGGGTGCGGAAATTGAACTAATACCTGGACAAACGTTTATTTCAGCGATACCGAATTACGGTAGTGTTGACTTTTAGGTCCGATTTGATATAATGAAGATGCGGACCTAACCCCCCTTGGGTCCGCACTTTAGTATAGAGTTTTATGTAGCTGGTCTCGTCGTCTAGCGGTCCAGGACTCCTGGTTCTCATCCAGGCAATCGCGGGTTCGAATCCCGCCGAGATCACCAGAATTAAAAAAGAATCCTTTTAGGATTCATTTTTAATTCTGATATTTTGGCGGGGGACGAACCCGGAGGGTTCGCTACTTCAAGGAAATGAGGTATTAGAATAATTTATTATTCTAATACCGAATGACGCAGAAGGAGAGACTTTTGCTTTAGCAAAAGTCTTATCCCGCCGAGATAACCATAGAAATAAAAAGAAGCCATTTATGGCTTGTTTTTGTTTCATTTTATTAATATCAAGGTGAAATATGAAAAAACTGGGCTTTTGGCCCAGTTATAGAGTTTTTACGCTGGATGCGTTGGCAAAGAGCTTGCTAAACTCGCTCGCTTTATAGAAAGCGGCGTCTTCGATTGCCTTAGCTTCTTCAAACTCTCGTTTTCCGATTTTCTTAAAAACAAGAAATTTATTCATGAAGGAGTTTGCTTTCGATATGGTTGAAGCACTACTCCTATACAACGTCGCCTCTTCTTCGAGTGATAATTTAGCTCGAAGTGCTAGGCGAAGATCGTCAACCATTAAGTTGATGGTGCTAACTAGGCAACCTACGATGTCGTTTTCAGAATCTGAAATATGATATTTTTTCTCAAGTTCCAAAAACTTTCGACGCTCGTTTTTATACGAGAGCTTTGCGATTGACAACATTTCTTGCTGCCTCTTTTTTTCTTTTGTGAAAATGTTGAATACCGGCATAACGTCCCTCCCTAATCACTTTATATATTTCCCTAATAAGATTTGAAAAGAAAATTCTGAAGTGCATAATGCATTGCTAGCAATCAGGCTAGCTTCTTCAATTTCTTTCTTTCTTACGCCAATCTCGTTATTCTTAAAAAAGATCACCTTTTCAAGAAATTTATTGGCTTCGGCAAGCACAAACGCACTTTTGCGATACAATACTTGCCTCTCATCAATGAGGTCAGTCCTTTTCCGAGTCTCGAAAAAGGTTTTCTCTGTATATGCAAGCATCGATTTGATGCTCGCAACAGCATTATCAGTTGCTTCGTCTTTCGGCAAGGCTTCTATCTCATCTTCTAGATCATAGAATCTACTTAATTCAGCCCGGTAGGACTGAATCAAGAGAGATAACTCTTTAGACTGCTCATCTCTGAGACGGCCAAATATCGACTTTAGCCAGTCGGCAAATGCGTCAATCATTCTTTTACCCCCTTATATTTTAATGTGCCAGTAAGATACTCGTATCTTATCATTATACCATACTTGACGAAAAAAGTCAATTCTGTTATGATTATTTTATGAAACGTTTACCGATTGTAGCTCTAATTGGACAGACAAATGCTGGAAAATCAAGCATTTTAAATCGGATGGCGCGTAAAAATATTGCGATTGTAGCGCGTGAAGAGGGAACAACTAGAGATAATGTAGTAGCGACGATCGATAATCAGTTCATCTTAGTTGATACAGCAGGGTTAAAGGACCCGACAGATGATTTCGAGGCTTCGATTCAAAATCAGATTGAGGATGCGATTTCTTCGGCAGACATGATTTTAGTGGTATTAGATTCGGCGAAATATCCGGATTTTCGGGATAAAGAGATTGCGAAAAAAGCCTTAAAGTCGCGAAAACCGGTCTTTTTAGTCTTAAATAAGACAGATTTAGGAGAATCTCTAGATAATAACGAATTTTTAAGATTAGGTATCAAAGAAAACGAGACATTTCGGGTTTCGGCGACTACCGGACAAGGCATCGCGAATTTAGTAAGGAGGTTGGAATCCGTCCTCTCTCGGGACGGGTCGCTTCGGCCCGTCGTCACGGGCGAAGCGCCCTCATACTCGGTCGTAACCTCCGTAAGCCCTCGAGAGGAGGATTCCCAAACTCCTCTTAAAGTTGCGTTGATTGGGCGGCCGAATGTTGGGAAATCGTCGTTGTTTAATACGTTGGCAAAAAAGCAACAGGCGATTGTGAGTTCGAAACAGGGGACGACTAGGGATGTAAATCGAGTTAGAATAAAATATAAAGGGAACGAAGTTGAAATTTTAGACACAGCTGGGTTGAGAAAGCCTGGGAAAAGGGAAGTGGGGATTGAAAAATTCTCGGCGATTCGGAGTTTGGCAGCGATCGAAGAAGCGGATGTTTGTGCGCTTTTGGTTGATTCGACCGAACCGCATAGTAAATTAGACCAATCACTGGCGGGGCAAATTGTCGAAGCGGGGAAGGGAATTGTCGTAGTAGTGACAAAAATCGATTTAGTTGATGATGTTGACGCTATCCTTGATAACCTTGAACAAGATTTTGATTTTATTCCATATGCACCAGTATTAGTTACTAGTTCGGAAACTGGGAAAAATGTGACAAAATTATTTGAGCTAGCAACGGAAATTAATGAAAACCGACATTTGGAAATTAAAACTTCAGAACTAAATAAGATTTTAAATGAGGCAATTGTTTCGCATCCGCCGGCGGGATTAAAAAATACCCGGCCGAAGCCGAAATATATTGTTCAGACCGATGTTTGTCCGCCCTGGCTTGTTGTACATGGGCGCGAAATGGAACTTTTGCATTGGTCGTGGAAACGGTTTTTGGAACGAAAAATCAGAGAGAAATACCCGTTTGTCGGGACACCAATTATGTTCTCGTTTAGAAATGACAAAAACCAATAATTTGTGCTAAAATGGAAAGAAGGTGGGAGCGAGTTTTTAACTGGCTCTTTTTGCTAGAACATTACGCACATTAAAAAGGAGGGATGAAGATGCCAGAAAAGCGACCTATTTTCGTAGTGGATACTAATGTATTGGTCGATTATGTCGATATCATACCTGGCACTGGAGTAATGCAACCAGAAGAACCAACCATCGATTTATGTGGAGCACATCTTGTGATTCCGACAGCAGTCGTAAGGGAGTTGTCAAGCTTCAAAAAGGAGAAATCTGACCGTGGTAAAGCGGCACGAGTCATCCTGAGACGGTTAAGGGAGTTAGTTGAAGGAGAGGTTTATTCAATTACGCAAACCTATAATTTAGAAGCGTCGGTCGAAGTTCCATCTACCGATCAGCTAATTTCGATTTTGCCAGTTCATAAAGATTTTAAGAGTAAATTAGCTTTTAGCCCTTCGGAAAATGATATGGACGGACAAATTATCTTAGCTACTCTAACAGTGATGATGCATGAAAGCGGTTATACCATTGATGAATTTCTGAGCAAAAGTGGCGGTGTCTTTATTAGTAAAGAGGCACGAAATGTTACATTGCTGACGAACGATAATGGTCTAGCGGTCCGGGCAAGAGAACGGGGGATTAAAACTAGCCGTTACGGCTATAAATATCCCAAGCCTTACACCGGCAGACGAGACCTTACTGTTCCGAAAAAGTTGTTTGACGAGTTCTATTACGAACACCGGTTAGATTACGTAACTTTTAAAGAGTTTATGCCGATGGAACCGGAGTTAGCTGCCAACGAATTCATTGTGATGAACCTGGCGAGAGAAGAGGACTACCCAATCTTATTCAACCCGTTAGAAAATCCGGAATTTTGTCATATTGGGCGCTATGACCGAGATGAAGATGCGATTGTAGCACTACGATATGCTCCGAATTTTCCTGGATGCATTAAGACTGCTGGGCAAGCAATTTATGCCGAGGCTTTGATGGATCCGGATATTTCGGCGGTAATCTGCACTGGTCCGGCTGGTTCTGGTAAAACCTATATGGCAACAATCTATGGCTACAATGCTTGTAAGGAAGGCAAATTTATTGGCGTGACGGCGGTGCCGTGCGAAACCCGTAATGATATCGGGGCTCTGCCTGGAGATTTGGACGAAAAAATGGATCCAGATGTGCAGCCGCTTAAAAACGCTCTGCGTAATTATCTACTCCAAGAAGACTGTACGTTCAGGAAAGAGTTAGAGAATTTGCACAGATATGGAACCAACGGCAAATGTACCTACGATTCTAAGGGCAATCCGATTACTGATTCGTGTAATGGTAAACGGTCAATTAAGGAAAAACTGAAAGATGTAGTTAATTTAATCTGGAGCAATTGGTTCTCAAGTATCCCGATTGACAAAGCTCGTGGACGTGATTTTGCCTATGAACTCGCCATTTATGACGAATTCCAGGATCAAAACATCTCCCAGGCAGACACACTGATTAAACGTATTGGTCTAGACGGAAAAATCGTGCTGACCGGCGATATTCATCAGATTCATGCCCCTTATTTAGACGAAACGAATAATGGGCTGGTGTATGCATCGAGATTGCTATATGATGATCCAATGGTCGCACAGGTTTGTTTTACTGATGAAGAGGTCGTAAGACATCCGTTAGTAAAAATGATTGCTAAGCGTCAGCAAGAAAACCGGCGTAGGCCGTAAACTCCCACCTTTTGCCCCGCTTTTATGCGGGGCATTTTTATGGTATAATTACAGATATGAAATTAATAGTAGGATTAGGGAATCCTGGGAATCAATATAACTTTACGAGGCACAACGTCGGGTTTTTAGCGTTGGATTACTTTTTTAAGGTAAAAAAACTGGAATGGAACGAAAAACTGAAATTTGGAGCAATTTGGGGCAGAAAAGATGACGTTTTTTACATTAAGCCGCAAGAATACTACAATGATACAGGGCGAGTAGTGGCTGAATTTATGAGGTATTACAAGATTCCTGCCTCTGATATTTTAGTAATTTGTGATAATTTTGATTTGGAATTTGGAAAAATTAGGTTTCGTGCTTCTGGGGCGGCAGGAGGAAATAACGGGTTAAAATCGATTGATAGTATGTTAGGAACATCAGAGTATCCGCGGATAAGAGTAGGGACAGGGAATGATGAATTGAGGCTGAAGATGGGCGATATAGATTTTGTACTATCGAAATTCACTCCTGAAGAAAAGGCGAAATTACCCGAGATATTGGCGGAAATTACCGAAAAAATTGAAGAGACCATCTAATTTTACGCCAGAGCCCAGTTATTCGCCCCGAGCGAGCGAACTCTGGATTTTATCTCGAGAATAGTAATAGTTTCGTTAAAGGTTCCGATTGATATCCCTAGTTTTTCGACGATATCTTCTCCGTTTCGTAGGCCATCAGCGATAGCTCTTAAAATTTTCGTTTCTTCTTCGCTATCACCAAAGAGTAACATCTGATCTGGTTTTTGGCGATTTTTTAGATAATCATCAGGGAAGAGTAATCTTAAAATGTCATCTGGCTCGGTATAGGGATTTGCGCCCTGTTTGATGAGTTTATTGCAGCCTTGAGAATAGGGATTAGTAATGTTACCTGGAACAGCAAAAACTTCTTTACCCTGTGCGAGGGCATGGGCAGCGGTGTTAAGAGAACCGGATCTTTCGGCCGCCTCAACTACGACAACAATATCTGAAAGACCAGAAATAAGGCGGTTGCGTTCTAAAAAGGTCCATTTAGGAGTAATTTTAGCGCCAGGGGCGTATTCGGAGAGGATTGCTCCGTTATGTTTAATAATCTGACAGGCGAGAGGCTTATGAGTCCTAGGATAGATTTCGTCAATAGGGGTACCGAGCACAGCGACAGTAAGCCCATCGGCGTCAAGGCAGCCTTCATGAGCAATGCTATCTATACCGTAGGCGAGGCCGGAAATGATAACTACTCCTTTTTTCGCAAGCGTAAAGGCAAGTTGATAAGCAATTTCTTCGCCGTATCTGGTATTATGGCGAGAACCGACAATTGCAACAGTTTTCGGACGCTCTGTTCGGGTTTTTTCGCTTGATTTATTACAATTTTTATGTTCTCCTTTATTCTGTGCTCCTTCCGTTTTTGACACATTTTCTGGTAATTTTCCATAAAAATACAATGTTTTAGGCTTAACCGCAATAGTGTCTAACACCTCTGTAAAATTATGTTCTAGGGGCGTAATTTGGTTGATTTTTGTAAGAAAGTGTGAAAAAAGTGTTGACATATTTATACTCCTGTGATATAATTAAGACAGTTGGTACTTGAAAAAAGTGCCACACCGCACCTAAATAAGTTATAATTTCAGCTATACTGCTTCCAGTATAGCAGAAATTGCGAGCTTTTGAAACCCTTTCGGCTTTTAAATTTCTTCATGGTTTGAAAGTTATAAGTATTACCTCCACTTTTGAAAGGACTATTTCGAAGGCTTAGCAATCCCTCTAACCGGCGGGCCCCAATATTGTGTGAGGTGGGTTACGCTCCGGGGTCTCCCCGGTATAAATAAGAGAAGCGTTAGAGGGCCAAAATAGCCTCAGGTGATGCCCACCCTTACCTGAGGCTTTTTTGTGCTATAATGAGCTTATGGATAATGATATTTTGAAAAGTAATCAGGAAAAGATGACGGAAGCGAAAAAACTATTCAATAATGACATCAATGAGAATCCGAAAAATAATAGTAAAGAGGTGAAAAAGAAACTGTCTACTTATCGTGTCATTGTTCGTATTTCTCTATCTGTTTTTATCTTCTCATTAGTTGTGTTTATTGGTTGCGTATTCGCACTTTATGGTTGCAAAGGTTCAGATTGTGCTGGAGGCATAATAGCTGCTTTTCTATTATATCCTTTGGTCATTTCCTTCATAGTTTTAATAATTTTTTTAAAGAAAACCAAAAAAATAAAAAGCAAATGAATCTATAAGATAATTAATGCTCTTATGCTTGCGTGATGTGATATTATATATTATATGGCGAAGAATTTAGTGATAGTAGAGAGCCCGGCGAAAGCACATACGATCGAGAAATATCTCGGGTCGGATTTTAAAGTTTTGGCGTCGGTTGGGCATGTACGAAAGGATACGAAAGTTGACAAAAACACTTTCGATGTGACTTATGAGATAGAAGAAGGACATAAAAAAATCATTGCGGAGTTAAAAAAAGAAGTTGCGAAAGCCGATAAAATTTGGCTCGCAACCGATGAAGACCGCGAAGGAGAATCGATTTCGTGGCATCTTTGCGAAGTGTTGGATTTACCGAAAAATACAGCGCGAATTACTTTTCATGAGATTACGAAGCCAGCATTAGATGAGGCGATTAAGCACCCGCGAACAGTTGATATGAATATGGTCTCGTCCCAACAAGCAAGGCAAACCCTAGATATGCTAGTAGGCTACGATCTTTCTGATATGGTAAGGCGTAAAGTGCCGGGGGCGATTTCGGCGGGACGAGTACAGTCGCCGGCCTTAAGATTAATCGTAGAGCGCGAAAAAGAGATTGAGAAATTTGAATCTAAGTTTACTTTTAAGATTACTGGCGAATTTGACCATTTTAATGCAACTTATGACGGAAAAGTACCAGAAGATGAAGCTAAAATTAAAGATTTATTAGCTGAACTTTCCCAAGCTGATTATAAGGTGACGGATGTTGAAGAGGCTGAAGGAACGAAAGCGACGCCAACGCCGTTTACTACGGCAGCATTACAGATTGAGGCGAACTCGAAACTCGGTTTTTCGGCGCGCACGACGATGAGTGCGGCGCAAGGGCTATATCAAGCAGGCTTAATCACTTATCATAGAACTGACTCTCTAAATTTAAGTAAACAAGCGGTCGGGGCGATTGCAAAATATATTGAATCGGAATTTGGCAAAAACTATCTGAAAATACGTTCATTTAAGACAAAAGATGCTTCGGCGCAAGAAGCACATGAGGCAATTCGCCCGACGAACGTAGCGGCTAAAAGCGCAGGGAAGAATGAGTATGAGAAACGGCTTTACCAGTTAATTTGGGCGCGAACAGTAGCGACGCAGATGGCAGCCGCAAAAGTTGCAAAAACCACAATTAAATTAAGCCACGATTTTACTGCTAAAGGCGAAGTAGTGATTTTCGACGGCTTTTTAAAGGTTTATGGTAAAAGCAAAGATACGGAACTACCTAAATTGAAAAAAGGCGATGCTGTAGAATGCAAAGAGCTGACAGCGAAACAAACTTTTGCAAAACCGCCGGCACGCTATACTGAAGGTTCATTGGTCAAAAAACTGGAAGAACTAGGAATTGGGCGACCTTCGACATACGCGACAATTATGACCGCGATTCAAGCGAGAAATTATGTCGAAAAAGGCGAAAGCGAGGGTGAAAAGAGGGAAATAATTGAATTAAAGGCGAAGTATGGCAAGGTTTCGCGCACGATTAGCGAAGAAAAATATGGCGCCAACAAGGGTCGACTAATGCCAACACCAATTGGTGAATTAGTAGCAGGATTCTTAACAGATAATTTCAAAAACATTGTGGATTATAAATTCACAGCGAATATTGAAAAAGATCTAGATTTAATCGCGGATAAAAAATTAGAGCGCGTAAAGATGCTCCGAGATTTTTATAAGCCATTTCGAGATACGGTATTAGTAGCAAATGGAGTAGAAAGATATAATAATGCGCGTTTGCTTGGGCATCACCCGGAAAATGGACTGCCGATTTATGCGAAGGTGGGAAAAACTGGCAGTTTTATTCAGTTGGGCGACAATGAAAAAGAAGCGGGCGAAAAACCCCAATTTGCGCCTTTACCGAAACGAAAATCAGTCAAAACGGTAACCTTGGAACAGGCCTTAAAGCAGTTGGCGCTACCTAATTTACCGCGTACGCTCGGGAAAGCGCCAGATGGAGTAGAGCTAGTTGCGGCAAATGGACCGTTTGGACCATATCTAAAAGGCGGGAAATATAATATCCCGATGAAAGATTTAGATCCGTATACAGTTTCGTTAAAAGAAGCTTTGCCGCTTTACCAAAGGAAAGTTGATTCGATTATTGCGGATTGGGGTGAAATTATGATTATTAATGGGGCGTATGGACCCTACGTAAAAGGCCCTGGAAGGCGCAATAACGTCAAAATCCCAAAAGAGCAAGACCCGAAGAAGCTTACCGAAGCTGAGGCGCGTGAGATGCTGGAAAATAAACCGAAAACCAGCAGAAAAGTTAGGACCACTGGTTCGAAAACCCGCCGAGGGAAACGCGGAAAGCGAAAAACTACGAAGAAAAAATAGAAAGATTTTTTTAACTTTTAGGCTTGCCTTATTTATTTTTATATTCTAAATTTACTAAAATCAAATCACAAAAACCTGGAAATGTTTATGTTTTTATAATTTTTTTTAAAAAATGTAAAAAGTGTGGTACAATAATAGTGAGAATGATTGAATTTTATAGTTGACAACTGATAAATTTCATGATATTATAGTACAAATTAATAACATTATTAGGGGTGGAATAAGGAAATATATCGATGAATCAAAATGCGGAAATCCTGAAAAATGCAATTTCTGGAAGCCTAAAAATTATTGAACAAGACCGCGAAAAAGAGATTATTTCCCGACGCTTCGGGCTAAAAGGGAATAAAGAAACTCTTGAACAAATCGGTGAAATGTTGTCGATTACACGCGAAAGAGTAAGACAGCTTGAGAAAGCGATTTTGATTCGTCTTCAAATCGCAGCAGAAGAAGGGCAAATTCCAGAGCTTGCGGCAGCAGAGAAGATTTTAATCCGCAATTTGACCGAAATGGGGCGAGTAGCAAGAATTTCCGATTTAGCTGATAAAGTTTATGAACACACTGCGACCGCGCCGGAAAAGACCGGTATTTATTTTATTGCAACTTTCTCGAAAAGCTTAGCGGTAGTTGAGGAAAATGAGCGTTATAATGCCGCTGTAGGAATTGCCGAATATGGAGATAGCAGAACAATCCGCGAACGGGTAGATGAGATAGTTAGCGTAATTAAAAATAATAAAAAGCCGATGACTTTGGATGAACTTGACGAAAAATTAAATTATGAGCACCCTGACCATATAAAAGCTGTGGCGTCAATTTCGAAATTGCTAGCGACACTAAATGGAGTCTGGGGATTAACAAAGTGGCCGTCAGTCAACCCAAAGAACATCCGTGATAAGATTTTCGTGATTTTGGAGACTCGTAAGGAACCAATGCATTTTTCAGATATTGCTAAAGAGATAAGTGAATCGAATTTCAAGCGAAAGAATGTGACCGTGCAGGCGATTCATAATGAATTAATTAAAGATGATCGCTTTGTCTTGATTGGACGAGGAATTTACGCCTTGTCTTCGTGGGGATATAAGAAGGGAACTATTTCAGATATAATTAAGTCGATTCTAGAGAAGTCAAATGAGCCGTTGACGCGTGAAGAAATTGTTAAACAAGTTCTTCGAGTAAGGAAGGTAAAAGAAACCACCATTCTATTAAATCTACAGAATAAGAATTTATTTAAAAAAGTTGATAAAAACCTATACACTTTAGCTTAAGTTTTGTGGTAAAATATTCTTATGGAAGCAGTCATACATTTTATTTTAATGCCATTATTCTGGATTCCGGTGGTGGGAATTTTGGCATTTTTAACCTATAGAAATTATCGGAAACTGAATAAACTAAAAGTTTTGAATATCGATTCAGTACTTTTGATGCTTGAAATTCCGCGCACGAATGATAAAAAGGAATTGGCAGCAGAGCAATTATTTGCCTCTCTACATGGAATTTTAAGAGATAGACAGGAGTTAAAAAATTCTGGCGGAGTGCAGGAACATTTATCGTTTGAAATCGTCTCGACAGCGGGACAGATTCGTTTTTATGTTTGGACACCGAAAGTTTTACAGAGTTTTGTCGAAGGACAAATTTATTCTCAATATCCAACCGTCCAAATTTATAAGATGAATGAAGACTATGTTGACGATCGCACGAAATATCCGGTAGCCTATTCGACAGAGCTTGGTTTAATCGAGAATGAAGCTCTACCAATTAAAACTTTTGATAATTTCGAGGTTGATCCGTTGGCGGGAATTACGGGTACATTAGCAAAATTGGACCCGGATCGTTCGGAGGAGATGTGGATTCAGATTTTAGCGAGACCGATACCGGATGACTGGCATAAAAGTACTACAGATAAATGGGTCCAACGGATAAAATCTGGCCAAAAGTCGCTGTTCGGAGGAACGGGGATTGATTGGGTTTGGATAATGGAGGCATTTGCGGCCCTTTTCCGACCGCCAGCAGGAGGGACTAATTCTGAAGTAAAAGTTGAGTTGTCCGAACGAGCAAAAACCCAAATTTCAAAGGCCGAAGAGAAAGCGACTAAGCTCGGATATGAAGTAAAAATCCGTTTAGCATATCTTGGGCAAAATGAAACCGATGCGAAATTAAATATGCAAGCATTAGTAGGAACGTTTAAACAGTATAATTCGACGAATTTGAATGGTTTTAAGCAACTTGGCGGTAGCTTTAACGCGGGAGATCTTGATGCTTATAAAATGCGCCAATTCTCGAACCATGGGTTTATTCTAAACATTTCAGAATTAGCTTCGGTTTATCACTTACCGCATACTTCGGTTGAAACGCCAAATATCGTTTGGGCTTCGTCGAAGACGGCGGAACCGCCGGCTAAATTACCGGTGTTAACAGGGGAAATTTCGAATGATGAAAACGTTTCGGCATTCGGTCTGACTAATTTTAGAGGTATCAACCATCAATTTGGTTTGCTCCGACGTGACCGTTCGCGCCACGTTTACATTATTGGTCAGACTGGGGCAGGGAAAAGCGGAATGTTGGAATTATTGGCGTTGTCTGATATTTTTTATAACCAGGGTTACTGTATTATTGACCCACATGGAGATTTTGCGATTGACAACCTCAAGTTCATTCCGGAATCGCGAATTCGAGACGTAGTTTACTTTAACCCGGCTGATACAGCATTCCCGATCGCATTTAATCCGCTTGAAATTACCGATCCAGCGCGCAAGCCGAATATCTGCTCGGAAGTAATTGGAGTGTTAAAACGAATGTTCGGTGATTCGTGGGGCCCAAGATTGGAGCATATTTTACGTTATACCCTCTTGGCTTTACTTGATCGGCCATCGACGACACTACTAGATATCTCTAGATTATTAACAGATAAAGAATTCCGAAAAGAGACGCTTGATTATTGTAAAGACGTAACGGTCTTACAATTCTGGAAACATGAGTTTGGACAATGGAACGAAAAGCAGGTAAATGAGTCGATCGCACCGGTCTTAAACAAGGTCGGAGCGTTCACTGCGAACCCAATCATCCGAAATATTATTGGCCAGGAGAAATCTTCCTTTGATATTCGGAAAATTATGGATGAAGGGAAAATCTTAGTGGTAAATCTTTCTAAAGGTTTAATTGGCGAGGATAATGCTTCGATTTTAGGGGCGTTCCTAGTCACTAAAGTACAACTTGCAGCAATGTCGCGTTCGGATATCCCACGAGTTGAAGACCGCCGGCCGTTCTATTTATATGTAGACGAATTTCAGAACTTTGCAACCGATTCCTTTGCCGTGATTCTTTCGGAAGCGCGAAAGTATGGGTTGAATTTAACTGTAGCAAACCAATATGTTGCGCAAATGACCGATTCGGTGCGCGATGCGGTGTTTGGTAACGTCGGGACGACGATTTCATTCCGTGTTTCAGCGGATGATGCGCCGGTACTAGTTAAGCAATTCGAGCCAACTTTTGAAGAGTCTGATTTAATTCAGCTCAATAATCGTCACTTCGTCATTTCGATGATTATTGGCGGCGAGAAAGTGCCGGCGTTCTCGGCGACAACTTTATCAATCCCAGATAGTCCGTCAAATAATTTTGACGCGATTGTCGCGCATTCGCGTGAGTATTTTGCCCGCCCGCGCTTAGAAGTCGAACGAGAGATTCGTGAGACGATTGAGCAATCAGAAAAGTATAAAAAAGTGTTGTCTGATTCGGGTAGACAAGAGGGAAACGAACCGAAATTAGTAGTTAATACTCGTACCGAACAAAAACCGAACTTAAAATATACCTCGCCAGTAGTTGAACTCCGAAAATCCGGAGTAAGCCCGAATGCCGCCGAGGGTAAAGAAAGATTAGGATTAAAAGATTTAGCGAAATTAGTGGAAGAAAATGGAGAGGGAAAAGTTACTTTCATAAATAAAGTAAAAGAGAAAAATAATAAGCGTAGAGACAAGAAACAGGGAAATAAGATGTTAAAAAAGAACACCAACATAAAGAAGAAAGAGGTTTCTTCTACCCCTGTAGTTCCCTCTGTTAAATCTAATGCGGATAATCGACCTAATCCTGAACCGAAAACGACAAATTCTACCCCTGTTCGTCCAGAGGTGGAATATCAAGAAAAGTCGACCGTAACAATTACCCCTGTACATAATCAGATAGATTTGCAAAATCCGATTGAAAGAACTGATCGACACGCTGAGAAGGATAATTCAGTAGACGGATTTTTAGCGATTAAACATTAAAAACAAACGGGAATTAATGAAAAATCCGGCGGCTATAAAAAACGCCGGATTTTTTGGCTAAAACATGAATCGACTTTTCGTGATAGTTTTAATGTCGCACAATGCATATTTTACGACATTAAGGTTTTGGGTCTAAGACGGTTAAACACCCGTCTTCACTAGATAAAATCCTCATGGTAGGCGGGAATTATGGTAAAGCTTATATTTAGTAGGTGGATGATAAGACTAACTTTTCTGAATACGACTTAAATTTTAAAAATGTCATACGCTGGTCCACCGAGAGAACCGTCCCTACGGGACGAACCTCTTGGGGACGTCAGGAATATACATTTTTAAAATTTAAATCTAATTATTAGTATCCAGAAAAGTCAGTCTTTATCATCCTACTGAATTTCCTCTTAAAATTTAGATTCTTTGGTATAAATTCCTGGTTTATGGGGGATTTTTTTAAATTTGACATTTCCCCGTTTTATTTCCCTTTTTTGCGTTTTTCCCTGTTATTTTTTATATTTTCCTGCTGGTGATAAAATATTTACCGAAAATTTTTGAACAAAAACCGAACAAAAATAGGGCATAACGGAATAGAACAAAAACCGAACAGTGCCGAAATCGTACTTCTGTCCTACTATTTCCAGTAAGCCTTATTATCGATACGAACATCAATATAGGAAAAGTCACTGATTCCCTGTCCAGCGAGGTAGCGGAGCATGCGGTCGGCATCTTCAACAGAGACACCAGAGTCACGATCAATGGTCATTTTAATAAAACCAGAGTAGCCGTCGAGGTAGAAATCAACTTCGCGAATCGAGCCGGTCGGGAGGACGGCTTTAGTTAAAGTATAATTTAAATCTTTAAAATCAGCTTCTACCATGCCGATATATTCACGCATACGACTAGTAATCTTTCCGCCGGTCGCGGAAGCATCTTCATCGATAATTTCAATAGTAGGATTATAAATCGTGATTTCGGTAGTTTCATGAATTGGCTCGGTTTCTTCCCTGTTTAAAAAGTTAAAACAAAGAGTAATTAAAACTGCAGCTAAAACGATAAAACCTATAGTAGTAAAAGTGATGCGAAGGGCTTTTTTCTTCTTATCCTTTTTGCGAGCTAAAGCACGTTCATTCGCGGTTTCGAGTCGTTCCCTGGCCTCGCCAATGGTGCGGCCAGATTTAATTGTTGAGTTGCGATGCTCACGACGACGGGCGAGAACGGGCGCGGGTTTTTCTTCTGTTTTTGTTTGTTCAGTTTTTTTCGACATGGCTTTTAAACCTCCTCTAGGATAATTTCGGCTAGACGTTTCGCAGAATCGGCACGGGCCTCTTCGGCGAGACGGTCTGCCATGTCGGCGCGCAGGCGAGGAGATTTAACGAGATGACGAATTTCATCGAGAAGAAGCATAGGATTCTCGACCATTTTGGCATCACTAACGACAAGTGCCGCATCGGCATCTTTTAATCTTTCAGCATTCTTAGTTTGGTGACTACCGGGAAGACGTTCGAACGGAACCAAAATAGTTGCTTTTCTCAGTCCAGCCATTTCAGCAATAGTGGTCGCACCGGCACGCGAAACTATCACGTCAGCGGCGCCCATTAATTCGTCCATAGTAGTGTTAAACTCCCACATGCGGAAATTAGATTCTAGACTCGCTCTGTCCCAGTTTTCGTATTTTTTTAGATCAACCATATCTTCATAATGTTTGCGTCCAGCAATAAGTCCAACGGAAGTGAATTTTAAAAGTTCAGGCAAAATCGCGCGAGTGGCTTCGTTTAAATTTTCTGAACCTTGAGAGCCGCCGGTAATGACGACGAGCGGTTTGTCTGGATTAAAAGAAAAGGCTTTTTTCAAGGCAAGTTGTTTGGTAGGGCTGACCGGTTTAAATTCTGGTCCGACCGGGATGCCAGTCCAAACGTAGTTAGGATGTTTCTCTTGGATTTCGTCAGGGATAGGCATGCCGAAAGCAACTTTGTAGGCTTTTTTCATGAGTAAGCGATTCGCAAGACCGGCGACAACATCAGATTCGTGAATGATATAAGGTATTTTGAATAATCTAGCGACTAAGCCAACGGGGAGACAGACGTAGCCTCCTTTTAGAAAAATCACATTTGGGCGAGAGGATTTCTTCACGAGCCGGCAAAAAGCGGTAACTAGACCAGCTAAGAAACCGAAAAAACCGAGTATATTACCGATAATTAAATCTTTTAGGGTAATGTCAAAATGAACAAAATAGTCCTTAAAATGCCAATTTGAATAACGATGGAATTTTCCTGCCGGGATTTTGCGCACCCTTATGTATGGAGTTTTTTTATGACGCACTTCCTCGCCCCAAGCAACACCAATTTCGGTAGTTAATTTAGTAACGTTTTTGTAATATTTAAAATCAGTCCAAAATTCAACTTCGGCACGAGGTTTTTTAGTTAAAATCTCACGAACTACGGCGACGGCTGGCGTGATGTGCCCCCCTGAGCCGCCCCCGACTACTAATATCTTCATGTTTAATCCCTTCCCTACTAGTATAACACGAAAGTTGCAAAACGAGGCCTAAAGCAAAAGCAATAAAGACCATGCTGGTGCCGCCATAGGAGAGGAGCGGCAAAGTAATACCGGTGACTGGGACTAAACTCGTCATAGCGGCGATGTTGACGACGACCTGAGCGAGAGTCCAGGCAAAAACGCCGGTGATAAATAAACGGTCGTTATTATTGGCAGTATGTTCAGCTACTTTCAGCATGCGTATTAACATGGCGCCAAAAACAGCTAAAACGAGAAATAGGCCGATGAAACCGAAGGTTTCGCCCATGATAGCAAAAACGGAATCGTTAATAGATTCAGGGAGATAGCCGGTGGCTTGAACGGAGTTACCAATTCCGACACCAGTTAATCCGCCAGTACCAATAGCAAGCATAGCGTTTTCGACATGATAGGTTGAATCAGAACTTTCTTGGCCGGTTAAAGTATCAAGCCAGGCGTTAACGCGCTCCATGCGATGGCTCGAAGTAACAACAGCACCAACGGCAATGGCGAGTACGAGTGCGACCATGATAAGATACTGGCGCGTCGGAACGCCGGAAACTAATAACATGCCGAAAATAATTGCGATTAAGGCAACACCGGTGCCGAGATCGCCTTGGGCGATAACGACGAGAAAAAGCGAAGCTCCGCAGACGATTAAAAGCGGTAACCAAAATTCTTGCCACTTGCCGATATTACCCTCTTCCCTTTTTCGTGCAAGAAAATCAGCGAGATAAATGACGAGAGAAAGTTTTAAAAGCTCGGCGGGCTGAAAACTAACCGGGCCAAGATTATACCAACGACATTCACCAAGTTCACATTTAGCGAGACTTGAACCAGACAAAGCCAAAACCCAGAGGAGAGCGGAGAGGATAAGAGAGATGATCATTAAGGGTTTCGCATATTTTTTAATGTATTGGTACGGAATGACTTTAAAGGCGAGAAAAAAAGCAACCAAAGAGAGGCCGACTGAGCGGAGTTGGCCAAGAAAAAAGAAATTCGAATCGTAATCTGTTCCATAGGTATTATTTAAAACGTTCGCGCGCATTGGGCCGATCGCATAAATAATAATGAGGCCTAGTGCCATTAAGCCTAATGTTGAAAATAAAATTGCTAAATCTGATTTATGTTTACGATTCTTCATACGTGCCACCCGTCAGTATAGATTTCATATCGCTCCCCCAGTTGCGGCGATAAAAATGCCAACAAATGCACAAACTCCAGCGATAATCCAAAAGCGCATGACGATTTTTGCTTCACCCCAACCGATGGCTTCAAGATGATGGTGTAAGGGGGCGGAGATGAAGATTTTGCGATGGAAGAATTTTTTCGAAGCGAGCTGAAGAAGACTCGAGCCAGCTTCAATCACGAAAGGTAGGCCGATGATCGGTAAGAGTAAAAATGAATTGGTCATCATCGCAACAACGCCAAGGCCGGCGCCAAGCGCGAAAGAGCCAGTATCGCCCATCATAAAACGAGCCGGCGGGACGTTAAACCAAATATAAGAAAGTAGCCAGCCTACAACGGTCATGCAAAAACCGAAAAGTAAAATGTTGCCCTGGAAAAGAGCAATAATGCCAAAAGCGGCATAAGCTAGCATCGAAAGGCCGCCGGAAAGACCGTCAAGACCGTCGGAGATATTAACGGCGTTTGAAGTCGCTACAATAGCAAAAGCGAAAATCAGAATCATGCCAAAAATACCAACTTCGATATCGCCGACAAATGGAACGAGGATGGTTGTCCAACCGAGTTTGACGGCGAAGAACCAGCCGAGAGCAAGCCCAACCATAGTAATAAGAATAAATTTAACTGGTCCACGTAGCCCGGCCGCACCGCGTCCAGTACCGAAAATATTAATCACGTCATCGATAACACCGACTAATGCCCCGCCGAGAAAACCAACCAACGGAAGCCAGGTTTGACCACGATCGAGGTTAAAAATCCAGGTCACGGCAGTAACAGCAACTACGCCGATGAGTCCAGCCATGGTCGGAAAAACATGTTTAAATTTATGAGCATGTAATTTCGTCATAACAGGGAGAGCCTTGCCATCAACGGTGGTTTTTTTCTGTTTCTTCCAAAACTTATATTTATAAGCAAAATGCGTATAAAACGGCGTTAAAACCATTGAAAAGAGGAAGCCGCCGAGTGCTAGTAATAATCCGTAAAATATTTCATCATTGATACTCATACTTATATTATACTCCTGGTTTAATTTTTAGGTAGTCTATTAAATAATTTGAAATGTCGTCAAAGAGGTTACTGGCGATGCCGCCATCAAGATACTGGCCATCGCCCAACATTTTAACCATAATAACATATTCTGGCATGCCTCCACTTGGGGCGACGAAACCAATATAGGTACCAACGGTTTCGCTCATAGTATCATCATAAGCACCATTTTTAATTACCTGGGCGGTACCGGATTTCCCGCCGACATCATAACCGGCACGATCAATACCGGCGCGAGCTTTATAATTACGGTTATTAATAAACATGTCGCGCATGGTAGCAGAAGTTTCGTCGGAAAGGATTTTATCTTCTATTTTGTTTTCGGTAGATTTCATAGGCGCTATTTCCCCGTCCGCCAAAAGACCTTTCACGACCGTTGGCGTGCGCCAATAACCGCCATTGACAACCGCAGAATAAGCGGTAGCAGTCTGAATCATAGTTAAACTAAGGTTCTGGCCAAAGGTCATGTTTGCATAGGCAGCGTTAAGACCGTAAATATCGGCATGGGGATCCCAAATGAAACCTTCAGCTTCGATTAGCTCAATACCAGTAGCTTGGCCTAATCGGAACTTATTATAATAATAATCGTAGAGTTTTTCGCGACCAGTCGCATTGATTTCGCTCGGATTTCCACCAAGCAATTTTAGAGCGTAAATTGAACCAGTGTTAAGAGACCAATAAAGCGCGGTCTTCATATTGATAGTGCCATAGAGAGAGCTACGTTGCTCAGCATTCATAATTTTATTATCATCAATAATTTCATAACCTTGGTTAAAATAGGTCGTATCTGCGTTCATCACACCCTCATTAATAGCAGCAGAAAAAGCAAAACTCTTGCAAGTCGAGGCCGGCTCATAAGGAACTTCGGTAACTTGGTTAATATAAGCAGAGGCGTCTTCGACATGACCATAATTCCCTGGGTCGTAATTTGGCAAACTAGCCATGGCAATAACTTCGCCAGTGTTGGGATTCATTACTAGGGCAGCAGCGTGAGTGGCGGCAGTATTATTAATATGCTTAGATGTTATTTCTTCGACACCACGTTCAAGGCCGCGGTCAATCGATAAAACAACATTTTCCCCGTCTTTAGCAGGGATTTTAATGTTATCTTTGCCAATACTTAGGGCAACTTTATTAACATCAGCGGTAGTTTTTAAAAGTCCGTCTTCGCCGGCAAGTAAGGCGTTTAGGGAGCCTTCGACACCATATTGACCAAGACCATCAGCGTTGACGAAACCGAGTAAACCTGAAGCTAATTCCCCTTCTGGATAGACGCGTTGATTATTTTTTGAGAACCAGACGGCAGAAATTTCTTCGTTCGCAATTTTTTCGGCAGCACTACGCGGAACATTTTTTGCAACAATGGCATATCTTAAACCTTCATGATTATAAATTTCATCTAAATCTATACTAATATAATCTTTTGCATAAGCTTCCAAAGCGGCTTTAATTTTCTCTTTTTCGGTCATGGCTGGATCGATAATAATTTGGTAAGTAGTCTGATTTAAAACTACAGCAACAGGCTCGTTTGAGTCCATCATATAAATTTCACCTCTTTTAGCGGTAATCGTTTCAAGAAGGGTGTGTTCTTTATCTGCACGAGCAACCCAAGCGTCGTGTTCAATAATCTGAATGAAAAAAAGTCGCACCGCAATGATGGCGAGCGAGCAAAAAACGAGATTTTTTAAAATATTAATTCGGCGAGAAGTCGATGAAGAAGAATTCTGGGATGGTTTTTTATTCCGTGACATAACCGGTTACCGTAGCGTCTTCCATAGTAGTGGCGACGGTAGAATTTTTGGCCGCAGCAACAGAATTCAGACGGGCTTTTTCAACGGCGAGGTCATCTTTTTTCGCATTCATTTCGGAAATTTCAGACTCAACGGATGAAATTTCATAATCAAAGCTGGTGGCTTTCGAACCTTCGGCAACATAGATTAATCCAAATACTAGAGTAAGCATGCTGACAATCACGATTTGAGAAATCGAGCCTAAGCTCCTTTTAGTATGACGGACGGTATTACGGTTACGGACGAAGGTAGTCGTAGTCGCGCGCCGAGTAATGAATTGATCTTGCATTTTTTTTGTTTTTCCTCGCTTCAATGTTTATGTTTGATATTTATGTTTGTTTTAGAGTTTGAAAGTTTTCGCAGTTTACAACCTTTTTATCTTAGACCGGGGGCTTTTACGACCAGAGCTATAAGTGGTTCGTAAAAGCTTTACCCGGGAAGGTCATACACTCACACTCTCTTGTGAACTCTATTTTGGTGGACCAGCGAAGGTCCATGTATAGGTTCGCTAAATGTTGCTCCGTTAACTATAAGTTCCCCGTTGGTCGCATATGGTCGCGAAGCCAACATTTAGCTTTTGTTTCAACGAAAATTTACTTTGATGGTTTGTTTGCGAGATTTGTTCGCAACTAAAATTTGCTTTGGCATTTTGCCTCCTTTTTTTATGTTTTTATTTTTATCAATTCCGCTTCTTCGCGACGCGTAATTTAGCACTGCGAGCACGCGGGTTGATAACTAGTTCGTCATCCTCCGCAATGATAGGTTTTTTAGTAACGATTTCGAGAGGAGATTCTTCGCCAAGGCTGCTGGCCTCTTTGAAAAAGTCCTTGACTAACCGATCTTCTAGGCTATGGAAGGTGATGATGCCGAGACGACCGTTTTGATTTAATAATTTCGGGAGGAGGGGTAAAGTTTTTTCAATCTGTTCTAATTCGTCATTTACTACGATACGAATCGCCTGGAAAACTCTCGTCGCAGGATGGATTTTACTATACTTTGATCGGTGTTTGATGATTTCAGCTAACTCCTTTGTACTCTTGATTGGTCGGTTGTGTACAATTTCTTTAGCTAGCATTTTTGCGCGTCCACTCGATTCTTCACCATACTTTACAAAAATATCCGTTAGTTCCCTTTCGCTAGCTCTGTTGACAACCTCATCCGCCGTTTTTTGCTGTCTCCTATCCATCCGCATATCTAGAGGTGCATCGTATTTAAACGAGAAACCTCGATCTTCCATGTCCAGTTGCGGAGATGAAACTCCAAAATCCGCTAGTATTAGGTCGAAAGTCTTTCCACACTCGAAAAGCTGTAGCATAGCATTATAAAAATCTGTCGATTTAATCGTCGTTTCAGGCGGAAAATGCTGTTTTAAGTACTCAACAGCAAATTCATCACGATCGACTAAAACTGCGTCTTTATAATTCTGTGTTACATCCAAAATCTTGCTAGCGTGTCCTCCGTAGCCGGCAGTTAGGTCTAAATAACTTTCTCCGGGATGCGGTTCCATAGTCGCTAGGACTTCCGATAATAATACAGGGATATGTAGTTTCTCCATGTATATATTATACATGGTTTCCTGTTTTTTGTCGCTTGAGACCGTTCAACTAGAAACTTCAGCGGGTTTGTTTCTGTTTGATTTTTATTTTGTCACAATACAATCCACCACGATTTTACCAGCGCGAAGCTAATCATATATCGCAGCCGTTGAGAGACTTATTGTGTATTGGTTTTAGACCATATAGAGTTTTATTGGGAGGTGTGTTAAAGAAGGAACGCACGATTGTTTTTTCGCATCTCGCTTGAATTTTAATGCGCGCGAAGCTCCTAGATGGTCGGTCTCAAACTGTTTTTAAGGTGCGGTTTGTTTAGCGTTTTTATTTATTTGGTTCGCTGTTTTTATTGTATGATAATTTTCCAAAAAAAGCAAGAGCTTTTTTCAGGTTTTTTTAATTTTATAGTTTTTCGCAGGTGTGGAAAACTCCTCTGTTATTTTTCCGAACTTGATCGTCCGAAAAACCGAACAAACCGAATTTTCAGAGGCCAGAAAAACCGAACATACGGTAGTTGATTTTTCGCTGTTTTATGGTTTTTATGTAGTTTTAGTTCTCTTTTTCTACTCTGTTAGTTTCCCTGTTCTTGACTTTTTAAGATGGTTGTGGTATAATTAGGGTATACCTAGTATTTTAATGTCTTAGATTTTTGTCAGATGGGGAGGTATATCAATGGCAAAAACATTAGTTTATCAGATGTGGCCTATTGCCTGGGAGGCGATGGGTGGTATAAAGACGATGACAGAGCACCTGTCAATCGTCAAGGAACTTGGGGTGGATTATGTGTGGGTGAGCCCGCTCTACCCTTCCCCGCGTTTTGATCACGGATATGATATCGCCGATTACGAGGCGATTGATCCAAGATTCGGAACGCTGGAGGACTTCGACGAGTTCGTCAAGACGGCCCATGAACTTGGGATTGGCGTGTTGATGGATATGGTGCTGAATCATACATCAACCAAACATCCTTGGTTCACCGAGCGCCCCTCATATTATTGTTGGAGCGAAGGTGATAAGCCTGGATGGAAAAACCTGTTTGACGGAGGGCCGGCATGGCAATATCACGAGCCAAACGGAGATTTCTATCTCCATCTGTTCCATGAGGAACAGGCGGACTTAGATTGGTTCCCGTGGAACGATATTTCTCTGATTAACCATGCTCTAGTGTATGAGTTTCGGAGAATTGTCGATTTCTGGACTGTAAAGTACGGAGTCGACGGGTTCAGGTTGGATGTTCCTCAGGCGATTAATAAGGATTTTTCGAGCGAGAATTTAGCGCTCGAAGACTTGTTGGTCGGAGAAAAGGCGAAAAAAGTCATCAATGAGATTTTCACTAATGGCCGAGAAAACCTTTTCCTCATGATGGAGTGCGTCGACCCGACATTCGGAGAGCTGACGGAATACTATACGGATAGTACTCCGATAGGCTTCGTCGTCAATATGCTGCTGAAGGATGAGTTTAACAAGAAGGGCAAAGGACTTTTTATTGAGCTCATTCGGCAACAATCGGAGCACCCGAAGTTCATGCTCGACTTTGAGTCGCATGATGCTCCGAGGTTCCTGTCTCGAGATGAGTCTTTGACTCATTACGAAGAGGTACGGATGCTGTTTGGTAGTAACCCAACCGGCATTTGCCTCTATCAGGGGCAGGAGCTGGGGCTCCGAAACCCGACAAAACGCGAGCTGACGGATCTGGATATGCTCAAACTAGATATCCAGACTGCGATGCGATTTATGGCCGGTGAGAATTTGGACAAGATACGTCCTTTCTCGCGTGCTAACGCGCGTTTACCGATTCCGGTAGAACAGTACGAGTTCCAGGAAAAATCGGAGTACTCGGATTTGAGTATGACGAAGAACTGGAGTGAATACTGGAGAAAAAGAGGGTGAGGTGATAAACTACAAGGCCTGCGATTGCGGGCCTTTTTTTATTTTGTGATATAATTGAGAAAAATAAGTGGAGATAATTTATGGAAAATAATGAGTTTGACGTATTTCTCTGGGCGAATGAGATTGACGAAGTAAAGAATAACGTTTCGGCGGAACTGTTTTTATTTAATAAAAATTATACGCCGTATAAAATTAAGTATTCGGATAAATTAACGGGGGCGGTAAAATCGATGTTCATGCAAGAGGCGGTACATTACATCATTGAGGAGGCGGATAAAGGTCTGGAATGTCGCGAGTATGAGCGAGCGGATGGTGAGGAAAAAGTAATATATAAGACTTCTCTTTCTAAGGTGGGACGGGCGGAAACTTTGATTCATTTGATTGAAAATGAATACAAAGATATTGATTATTTTTCGGAAAATGAGTATGACTTTAAGAAAGTTAAGGGGATTTTGGCGAAGTTTACTTATCCTGGCGAAGATGGAATGAAGACGTTTTATATTGCGAAAATTTTGCCGGCGTCGGCGGCGTTAAAGGGCGCGACTTCGTGGGAAATCAATGGCGAGAGTTTTGAACCGTTTTCGGCGGAAATTGCGTTGAAGATGCCAGATGATAATCAAGTGGCGATTGTGGATGGCAATATTATCGTATTTAACCAGGCGAAGTTCGAGAATTTATTCCAGTATGATTATAAGTCACAGGTGATTGCGGAGGCGAAAGCAAAAGAATTAACCGAGAAGTATAAGTTATCGTTTGCGGAAGGTTTGACGCTTGATTCCCTTTTGGCGGACAAAAAACCAATTTTGAAAAAGGTGCAGGCGATGGATATTGCAGAGGAAATGCCGCAAGATAAATTGTTAGATTATGCGGATGAGATGCAACTGGAGCTAATGACGGATGATGATGGTTCGATTATTATTATGGATGATAAAGACTTAACGATGTTTGTGAATCTTTTGAATGAGGATTATTATGTTTCGCCAGTAAATGGTAGGCGATATGAAATTAAGTCCAAAAAATTATTAGGCGAACCGGATGGCGAACCGCCGAGAGGTTAAGGCTTCTTTAGTTTTTGATGCCAATTAATGGCTCCATAAGTATCGAAGATTAGGAATCCGATAGCCGTTAGGAGTCTCATGAAAGAATTATCTCCGCCTTCGAATAGAGCAATAGACCACATAATAACAGACAGTGCGCCACTAATGACCCAAAGCCACCAAGATTCTCTGTACCTAAGGCTAAACAGGATAAGAGCACAAATATCAAGACAACAAATTGTAGAATCTAAGAAAGCCATTTGTTGAGTGGGAATTTTAGTAAGAAGATAACCAAAAGTAATACTGCCGAGCACGCAGAGACTGGTTACGATGAATGCGTTCTTAGGTGTAAGTTTGCGAATTTCAACGATTTTTTTCTTTTTGTCGAGGTGACGACCCCAAGCTAAAAATCCGGCAATCTCAATAGGGGCAAAGATGAAAAGGCTCATAAAGAATGAACCAAAAAAATCGTTTTCATAACCAACAAAAGCAACTAATAACGCGCTAATAAAGTCAAAAACGTAATTTATTCTCTTCTGAATAATGGCGGTATAGCTACCAAGCAAATTAGCAGCTAATAAAGAGCCGCCGATTAGCAAGTCGCCACTGTAAAAACCGATAATAGCTGGGACAATAATACAGGCTAAGATGACGGCAATATTCGTAGTAGTTAGTTTGGTTTCTTTATTTTTTGTTTTTCGCGAGGTTTTCATTTTTTATCCTAAGTTAAAGTTCAGAATAGGGGCTATCGACGAAGTCAGATTCGCCGAGAGTTTTGAAGGTTTTTTGGAGGTCGAGGCGAGCTTCGGTAGCTGAATCTTTTTCCGAAAGTTCGGATTCGATTTTAGCATAATAGCCAGATGTGTTTTCGATTTTATCGAGATAGATAAAAGTGCCTTCCCCCATTTTTAATTCCTGACGACGGCGAGAAACTTCAGCCGAAGGTTTAAAACCGAGTTGGAGAATAATGTTAACTAATTTTTCGTAATCTTCTACGGGAGTTTCTTCAACAATATCGATGCCGGAGTCTTCGATGTGGCGTTTTAAAATGAAATAATATTTCGCAGGTTTATCGACAGATTTCATTTCAGTACGCATGACAAGACGGGGGTAGTTAGACCTTTTTTGGTAATTTTTCGGGACATAAATGCGGTCATGTTGCCAGTAAATTGGCGAAAAATCTAAATCGATGTCAGAAAGTTTTTCTTCAAATTCGCTGCGATTCTTAAGTTTACACTTCAAAATGACTTTTTTCATAAGGTAATTATATCATAAATCAACAATCCTGGCTTCGAGAGACTTAACACCATTGAAATCATTTTCAGTAAGTTTCACTAGAGGCTCAATTTGGTCGTAATCGGGGTCGAGATGAAGCCATTTTTCAGGGGCGTAAAAAGCAACCAGTTTTAAAAACTTCCCTTTTTGGTCTTTCAAGTCAATGCGGAGATGATTACGGTCGGCACCCATGAGAGTTAAATTCATAATTTGAACATTTTTCAGGCGAAAAATCGGCTCTTCATTACCGAAACCGAAAGGTTCAAGCTTTTTTAAATCATCCAAAAAGTCAAGAGTGAGATCGGAAAAATCAGTTATTTCGAGATCAGCGTGTTGTTTTAAAAAATCTTCCTGGTTTGTTAGTTTTAATGAGCGATAATACTCATTGATTTGCTCGCGGAAAGCATAGAGATTTTTTTGTTCAAGCCTTACGCCGGCCGCACCAGCGTGGCCACCGCCGCTAATGATGCTATTTTTAGTAAATTGAAGCGCCTCGGAAAGATTAAAATCACCAAAACTACGGCCAGAACCTTTTAAAATGTCATTTTCTAGTTTCGTGAGAACGAAAGCGGGTCGATGATATTTTTCAACGAGATGACCAGCTACGATTCCGAGCACACCTTCATGCCAATTGCCAGTCTCGATAATGACTGGATCGGAGTTGATTCCCCGTGTTTCAATTTCTTTGGTCGCGCTAGATTGTTCGATTTTGCGCTGTTTATTTAATTGCTCTAGCTTTTCAGCAAGTGGAGCAGCCGAGACAGCGTCTTTTGCCCGGAGAAGATTTAAAGAAAGATTGGCCGAATCAAGACGACCGGCGGCGTTAAGACGTGGGCCAATCTGAAAACCGATTGAATCAGAGGTGAGTTTTTTGACACCGGCTCTTTGCATGAGTTCTTTTAGGCCGGGGCGGCGAGTTTTTTCGAGTACTTTTAGGCCAAAGTAACCTAAAATGCGATTTTCGCCAGTTAAGGACATGCTGTCACAAATAGTACCAAGCAAAACGAGGTCAAGCAACCATTTTTCCTGACTGTTTTTAATAAAACCCTGTTTTACTAAAGCTTCTGCGAACTTAAAGGCAACGCCGACGCCGGCGAGATTCTGGAGGTTTTCGGTTGGTTTATCCTTGCGATGGGGGTTAATAACAGCGATAGCATCAGGCATTTCGTCATCGGTTTCATGATGATCGGTGATAATCGTATCAATTTTGAGAGTATTTAGTTCATCGACAATTTCATGATTACGAGAACCGCAGTCGACCGTAATAACAAGCGTAATTCCCTGTTCTTTGGCGCGTTTAATCAGTTTCGGACTCATACCATAACCGTCAGCGAAACGATCCGGGAGCATAATTTCAATATTTTCCGGTTTGATTCCAGATAGGACAAGGGCCTCTTCCATAAGCGTGCTAGCGGTGACGCCATCAACATCATAATCTCCATAAATAAGAACTTTTTCTTGGTTTTTAATGGCTCGTTCGAGACGAGCAATCGCTTTTTCCATATCTGCAAGAAGAAATGGGTCAGTTAAATCCTCGTATTTGGGATCCAAAAAAGAGGGGTTGAGATGCCTGGCTTCAAGAAGACGAATAAATAATTTGTTCATTTTAGCCTATGGTTTTACTAGGTTTATTACCTCTTTGGGTTTTAATGACAATACTTTGGAGTTCTTTTAAAATTGGGAATTGTTTGTTGGTTTGATAGATTTTAGTCTTACCTTTTTTCGTGACAATGAGAAAATTACCGGCCGCCATACGCTCTAGTTCCCTTTGGATGTTGCCCGGGTCTTCTTTAATCAGTTTAGCTAGACCTCTTACATTGGTTTTAAAATCAGGGTATTTTGCGAATACCACCAGAATTTTTCTACGCACCCGAGATGTAACAAATATTTCTAACATATTGCCTCGCTTTAGCTCGTCTTATTATAGCACAAAATTTGTAAAAATTACAACGATTTTCAGCATGATATAATAGATGTATGTTTTATGAGGTAGTGCCAGAGGGGAAGGTGGAGGAATTGACCTATAATTTTGGTGATTCCCTGACTCCTGGACAGATTGTATTAGTACCGATTGGACGACGAGTGGTGCCGGGCGTAGTGATTAAAAAAGTTGTGCAACCGGATTTTAAGACTCGCGAAATTTTGAAAGTTTTGTATTCAAAGCCATTGCCAACGCATCTTTTAGCTACAATGAAATTTATCCATGATTATTACCTCGCGCCGACTGGTACAGCGGTATCTCTAATCTTACCCCGAGGAGTGCAGAAAAAACGACGAAAAACCGAACAAATGTTCGGAAAAATGGATGAGTCTAAGGATTTGCGCACAGCGTGTCCTTCGGACACGCTCCAGGCCGCTCAGGCCAAGTCCTCAAGGTCCGTAGGAAACACGGTGCGCAAATCCTTAGACCCGCCCATCCCACTGAATGAGGCCCAAAAAAATGCGCTGAAAGGCCTCCAGAACGCGCCAGGAGCCACGAAACTGCTTTATGGCGTTACTGGTAGTGGCAAAACTAATATCTATCTCAAAATGGCTTTAAATGCGTTTAAACGGCAAAAATCCACAATCCTTTTAGTGCCTGAAATTGCTTTGACGAGCCAACTCGTGCGGGTTTTTCAAGAAGTTTTTGGAGATAATATCGTATTGATACATTCAAAACAGACTGAAGCGGAGCGACATCTTGTCTTTAATTCCCTTTTAGAAACAGAAGTGCCAAAAATTGTAATTGGGCCAAGATCGGCATTATTTGCTCCTCTTGATAATATCGGGTTAATTATAATAGATGAGGAGCATGAAAGTACCTACTATCAAGAGAATCCGCCAAGGTATTCGGCAATTAGGGTAGCGAGTTTTATAGCGAAAAAACTGGGGATTTCGCTAATCTTAGGCTCAGCTACGCCTACGATTAGCGACTATTACTTAGCGTTACAGAGACAATCAATGGTGAAACTAGATAAAAAGGCTTTGGCCTCTAAAGGAGCGGAGGTCGGAGTTTTAGATTTAACGCAGAGGTCAGATTTTTCGAAAAATCGCTATTTTTCTAACCAGTTAATTCAGTCGATATCAGAGAATCTCGAAGCCGGGTATCAGACGCTGATTTTTCATAACCGACGTGGGTCGGCACCACTAACTATTTGCGAGCATTGTGGCGAGGAAATAATCTGTCCAAACTGTTATCTACCTCTGACTTTGCATGCAGATAAATACGAATTGGTGTGCCATACCTGCGGATATCATGAAAAAGTCCCAACAAATTGTCCGAAATGTGGGGCGACGGGTATACTTCATAAGGGTTTTGGGACGAAATTATTAGAGAATGAGCTGTGCAAGTTGTTTCCGAAAGCAAAAATACGGAGATTTGATGCTGATAACAAAAAAGATGAGGGGTTAGAGGCGGTTTATGATGAAGTAAAAGATGGGAAGGTGGATATTTTGGTCGGGACGCAGACTCTAGCAAAGGGGTTAGATTTGCCGAAGTTGGCGACGGTAGGGATAGTACAAGCTGACGCAGGGTTGTCGCTGCCAGATTTTGCGGCAGAAGAGAGAACATACCAGCTGCTCACTCAAGTAATTGGGAGAGTGGGGCGAGGTCATCTCGAGAAAGCGGAAGTAATTATCCAGACTTTCCAGCCTGAACATGAGATTCTAAAGTATGCCATCTCTAGCGATTATAGCGGAGTGGCAGATTATCTATTAAAGAAACGGCGATTAGCCGGATTCCCGCCGTTTAGTTTTATTGCGAAGCTCGAAATTACACTAAAAACAGAGGGTTTAGTGTTGAAAAAAATACGAGAGGCGGCGAAATTATTAGCCAAGGACAAACGATTAATCGTTTCTACGCCTATGCCGGCCTTTCATGAACGCACAAATAAGGGGTATACTTGGCAAATTATCGTAAGGAGTCGGTCACGAAAAGTTTTAACTGAAATGTGCAATAAGTTGGACCCAAACTTTAAAATTACGCTCGACCCGCCGGGATTGCTATGATAAAATAAGCATAAGAATAAAAATTAAAAGGAGGATTTTTATGTGCACAGGCGCTAGATTTAGCGATGATAAAGGTAACATGTATTTTGGACGAAATTTAGACTGGTCCACCCCTTATGGCCAGAAGGTCGTGATAACGCCAAGAGGATACAAGTATAAAACAGCATTTTTAGGTGAAAATGCTAGTTCCCCGGCGTTGATTGGAATGGGGATTATTGCTGAGAACACGCCTCTGTATTTTGATTGTGCAAACGAACATGGGTTAGCGATTGCGGGGTTAAACTTCCCTGGTTATGCGGCATATGCTGAAGCGCCGATAGATGGAAAAACCAACGTTGCGGCATATGAATTTCCTCTTTGGGTGGCTTTGAATTTTACCACTGTAGATGAGGCGGAAAAAGCCTTGCGCGAGGCTGTAATTGTGGCAAAACCGATCAATGACCAGTACCCAGTATCGCAACTGCATTGGATTATTGGGGACGCAAAGAGATCAATAGTAGTGGAATATACTGAAAATGGTATGGAAATCTTCAAGAATGATGTAGATATTTTGACGAATCAACCTGGATACGGGTGGCATAAGGAAAATTTGCGTAATTACATGAATCTGTTCCCACAAATGCCAAAAGAGATAAAATGGGGGAAGGTGACAATGAAAGCATTCGGAAGTGGTTCCCTGATGCGAGGGCTGCCTGGCGGATTTTATTCGACCGATCGTTTTGTACGCGTAGCCTATCTTAATACTCACTACCCAGTACAATCTGATGAGGCATCGAACGTATCGAGATTATTTCATACGCTTACTGGGGTGGCGATGATTGATGGCGGGGCTGCAATGGCGGATGGCGCATTTGAGAAAACGATTTATACTGGCGGATATTCTTCCCTGACCCAGACTTACTACTACAGTACTTATGAAGATCCGGCAATTAAGAGTGTTGCGATGAAAGATTATAATCTTGATTCTTCTGAGTTAATTACGGTGTAATAGTCAACATAATCAATTCTTGTGGTTAATTAAAGCAGAAGCGATAATTAAAATTTTACAGAGGTGGATAAACTTGCGTATAGTTTTCTGGTGGTGGAGGGTTGATTTTGTAGACAGAGTATGCATATAATGGCGGCGGGTTGGAGTAAAATTTAGTTTGTGAGAAATATAAATCTCCTGCGGAAGGGGCGAATTACTGTGCATGGTGCGGTGAATTCGCCCCGGAAAGGGGGGGTTTATACACGATGATTCTAGATAATCTGGATTTATCTCCCCAAGTTTAGTTTTAATAAAAACAAAAATGAGAGGAGAACGAGTATGTTTATAGAGTTTAACTTTGTATTCAGATTCGGTTCCAAAACTAAAAAGATTACCATTCGTATAGAGTGGTAATCTCTCCAAACCAAGTAGATTTCTAGGATCTACTTCCTGCTACTATTGTATCAATAGTAGCAGGGGCCGTCAATATTTGTTTGAAAACAGATTAATGTATTCACTTTACCTCTGAATTATGGTATAATAAGCTTATGAAAATTATTACGACGCCGGATAAGCGGCTAAGGGAGAAAAGCGAGAAAGTACGCGTCATTGACGACGAGATTTTGGATGTGATTGCTAAAATGCGGAAATTGTCGCTAGATTGGGAGGCTGAACACCCTTATGAGCTATCAGCGGCGATGGCGGCGCCTCAGATGGGTGTTCTGAAGCGAATCATTATTATTCGAGATGATATGGAAGATAAGAAAAATGCCTCGTTTACGGCGTTGATTAACCCGGAAGTAATTCGAGCGGAAGGCAAGATTAAAACAGATTACGAAGGATGTTTGTCAGTCCCATCTATCTACGGAATGGTGCCTAGAGCTACCAAAGTAAGGGTTAAGGCAAAATTAGAAGATGGAACAGAGGTACGAATCAAAGCAACAGATGAGTTAGCGCGGACACTTTTACATGAAATTGACCATCTAAATGGAATTTTGTTTATTGATCATATAAAAGACGTAAAAGATGCATTTTACGAGATGGACGATAAGGGAGATTTAATACCGGTAGACTACGATAGTAAAATCGCTGGGAATAAGAAACTCTGGGGTGAGGAATAGATAAAATGGAAAAAGTGATTTTTTTCGGAAATGGGCCTTTAGCAGAATATGCTTTAAAAGTAATTGAGAAAGAATGCGAGGTGATTTTTCATGCACGGACGAAAGCAGACTTAGAGGAAGTTTGCCGGTTAAAAGCGGAAATACCAGAGGCGCATGGGATTTTGGCATCATTTGGAGTTTTAATCCCAGAGTCGGTGTTAGAGATATTTGAACCGGAGGGGATTTTAAATGTTCATCCTTCCCTGTTACCTTTATATAGAGGAGCGTCACCGATAGAATCGGCAATTATAGCGGGAGATAAGGATTTTTCTGTTTCCGTAATGAAATTAGCCAAAGCGATGGATGCGGGACCGATTTATTACCAGACGACGCTAGAAGGATTGCCTCTGGAAAAAAAGGCAATTTACCAGGCGTTAGCGGAGGCTGGGTCGGAATGGATTTGTAAGAATTTGACTAGCTTGCCTACACCTGTTGAACAAGACGAAAAGAAAGCTACTTTTTGCGGGAAAATGGACAAAACGATGTCAATTTTAACTCCTGAAACAGATACGGCGGAACAAACTTTAAGAAAGATCGTAGCCTTCCAGGGCTATCCTAAACCAAAATATGCGTTCTACGGCGTTTCTTGCATCATTTTAGCAGCGCATATGCTTAAATCGGGTGAGAAAGCGGTTTTGGAATTACCGTGCTCTGATGGGGCAATACTCGCGATTGACAGGCTACAACCAGAGGGGCGAAAAGCGATGGACGCGAAAAGTTTTGTTAATGGATATAAAAATAAGCATTTTGATTTCATAAGAATGATGTAATGTGGGTGTATGGCAAAAAAGAAACAAAGGAAATGGCTAGCTAAATTCAAAAATAAATACAAAGTTGCTAGTTATTTTGAGAAAGTCGAGATTGAGAGACGTTGTAATGTAAAGTTTTATACTTTTGCGGTTTTTGCTATTATCTTGTCGTTGGTATGGATATGGGTGCAAATTTTAATCGCAGAATTAGTCTATGTATCTATAGTCGGTAGATGTGGTACTGGGGAGGGATCATGCGGATGGGGCTGGTTTGTAGTAATAAATGCAGTCGGTTTTTTAATAATTCCGTATATAGTTACATTAATTGTTTTGCGAAGAAATAAAGTAAAATTAGAAAGTATAAATAAAATAAAGAAAAATCACAAAATATTATCTGGAATTATTTTTGGATACGCTATTTTTCTAGTATTATGCTACATAGTTTTAGCATTAATATCTAAGCTAATAAGCTAGAGTAGTTTTTATTTACTTAACTTTAATTCATCTACTAAATTAGTAATCAATTTCATATCATTGGCGACTTTGTCTTCTTCTTTTCGCTCGTTAATAGGCGAAGACGGATCGGGCGGCTCGAAAGCGTCGTTATTGTCATTTAGCCCAACATATAATTTGTTGCCAAAGAAGTAAAGAGATAATTTATTATTATACTTTTGCCCTAGTTTATCTAAATTGTCTATGAAGGCTGGGTCTAAGATATAGAAAGCTTCAAACCCGTCTTCGGCATAAACCGAGAAACGTGCGTTGAAATCTGGGGATTCGGTTTCGATTTTTGACCACCCACGTTTTGCCTTAATAGAGTTAATAAGATCATTCTGATGTGAAACAATCATCTTGAAATCAAACTTTTTAGGAAATTCAAAGATTAAATAGCGGCCTTTGAAAACTGTAATATATCTCGTATTAACGTGGCCATCTTTGTCGCGTTCTTCCCTAACGTCAGTAATTTCGACATCGGCTTGAATAAAAGCGTTATTTTTATATTTACCTTTAACTAGGTCGTTAGATTTATAGATATCGCCAGTGTAAATAAGGCCGGTTTCTTCTAACAGTTTTTTATCTAGGCTGTTGTCATGATTATAATCAAGGTCAGTAAAAAATTGTGATAGTTGATGATGAACAAAGAAAGCCTTATAGGTACGTTTATAGGCTAGGTATAGTTCAAAGAGGTTTTTATTGTCTCTGCGCATAAATAAATGTACGATTGAATAGACAAAAAATGTTTCGGTCATAGCAACAATAATGACAATTATAATCATTATTGGTAGATAGGCTAAAGTTAGAATATTCTTGGATTGCTGAAAAATAGCTATGAATATGGGGATTTCAATAAGAAGCAAAATAGCACAAACAATAGCAGTAATTTTTTTACATTTTTTTAGGATTTCTTGATCTTTATCGTAATACTTCTTTCGCGCAAGCTCAACGTCTTTAAATTGCATATTTAAACCCCGACGAGTTTATTGCGATTGGCACGAATTTCGGCTTTCATTTCTTCGATAGTACGATTGACGATTTCACGGTAATCAGGGCGATTTTTCTCGAGCCATTTCGCGGCTTCGGCAGGGTCGGTAATCATATCAAATTCATTCAATTGTTCTTCGGTAAGACCTCTACTAATTCTCTCGCCAATACAAACTTCTAGCTCTTCTTGGACGTAGTCAAGAAATTTTTGTTTCTGGTCTTCCGGCATGGCGGAGAGTCCCATTTCTTGTAAAAATTTTTCATCGAATTGCATGATAATTCTCCTTATGTTTAATTATAGCATAAAGTTTTACAAAGTTCGTTTTTTCGTCTCGCGGGTGAAGAATTTAAGACGATCGCCGATTTGGAGGTCGATTCTAGAGTTAGTTTTAAGAGCAAGACCACCAGTTTCGCCGGCAACAAGCTCTTTAACGTCCATTTTTTCCTTTTGGACAGAGGTTACTTCGGCTTCGCCAAGATATTTTTTATCACGAATAATACGAGCGAGATAATTAGGCTTCACGTCGCCATTTAGTACTTCCCCACCAGCAATAATACTGGTTTTTTCAGTACGGAAGACACCAAGAACTTTTAATTCTCCCTTATCTTCTTCAATAATTTCAGCATCGAGGAGATTTTCCATTTCGTGTTTGGCGTCGTCTAAGAGTTCATAAATAACTTTGTAGGTACGAATCGGGACATTGTCACGCGCCGCCATCTTTGAAATGTTAATTGGGACGGAAACGTTAAAACCATAAATAACAGTGTTTTCGCCAGCAGCCATATAGACATCGTTTTCATTGATATCGCCAACACCGGTAGAAACAATATTTAAGGTAATTTCGCCTTTGGTATCGATGAGTTTGAGACTATCAACGACTGAGGTAACCGAACCGAGCACGTCGCCTTTAACAATAACATTAAATACCTTTGTGTTATCGGCAACATTCATCATACGGAGAAGATCGGTAGAAGTAACATTTGCATCAGCGGATGCATCCGAGGCGGCTTGAGCGTTAAGCAGTGCCATTTTGCGCGCAGTTTTTTCGTCTTTTGCCTCAATAAAACGGTCGCCGAAATTCGGAAGTTCTTTGAAGCCGGTAATCGTAACTGGAGTAGAAGGAGTGGCTTTACCTTTGGGTTTACCACGCCAATCTAACATAGTGCGAACTTTCCCGTAGGTACTCCCAGCAACGATAAATTCGCCAGTCTTTAATTCCCCGCCAGTAACCAAAAGATTAACGACCGAGCCCTTGCCAGTTTCCATGTGGGACTCAATTACGAGGCCTTCGGCTGGGATGTCAACATCAGCTTTCAGCTCTTCGATATCGGCGGTCAAAAGTATCATATCGAGCAGTTGATCGAGATTCTGATTCATTTTGGCAGAAATTGGCACCATTGTAATATCGCCGCCCCATTCTTCAGGTTGGAGACCATTTTGGGACAAATCTGCCATGGTACGAGGAATGTCGGCACCTTCGCGGTCAATTTTATTAATTGCAACGATAATTTTAGCGTTAGCAGATTTAGCAAAATTAATTGCTTCGATTGTCTGAGGCTTAACACCATCATCGGCGGCAACGACGATAATTACAATATCGGTTAGCATAGCGCCGTGCTGACGAATAGCAGCGAAGGCTTCGTGGCCTGGAGTATCAAGAAAAGTAATGAGACGGCCATCATGCTCTAACTGATAAGCGGAAATATGTTGAGTAATGCCGCCAGCTTCGGCTTCGACGGTTTTCTTATTTAAAAGCGTATCGAGAAGAGTAGTTTTACCGTGATCGACATGGCCCATAACTGCGACAACCGGAGGTCTAGTAACCGCCTTATCGGAAAGCTCACGATGAAAATCGGAAGTTTTAGTAGAGGTATTCTTTTTTTCCAACTTCACATTTTTAAGACCAAGTTCGTCAATAATAATAGAAGCGGTTTCGAAATCGAGGCGCTGATTAATAGTCGCGACAATGCCGTTTTTAAATAAAGTTCCGATTAATTCAGATACAGAAAGACCAAGGGCTTTGGATAGCTCGTCAACGGTGATAGAACCAGCAATTTGGATTGTCTTTTCTTCCATGATCTTCCTTTCTGCATTTTCGAAATACTTAAAAAATAAATAACTCATTTAATTTTACCATATTTTAAAAAAATATGCTATAATAGAGGCACGTTCCCGGGTAGCTCAATGGTGGAGCAAGAAGCTGTTAACTTCGAGGTTGCTGGTTCGAGTCCAGTCCCGGGAGCCATATGACCCTAGCGGGTCTTTTTTTGTACTGGACTCGGACCTCCGCTTCGCTCCGGTGCGAGTCCAGTCCCGGGAGCCATATGACCCTAGCGGGTCTTTTTTTACGATAGGCTTTCGGCCCAAGTTTTAATAGCAGAAGCGGGGGCGTCTTGGAAAAAGCGATGACCTTCTTGCCAGTTGCCGCCCTTGGCATCATTTTTTAGTTTTAAATCACTATCATCTAACCCAGAAGAATGAGAAGTACAGAATGGGATGACAGTTTTGTCGGCAAAATCTTGGGTTTTAACAAAAGAATTAACTGGCCAGGCGGAAATTCCCCACCAGATTGGATAGCCGATAATGACCTGATCATAACTATCCCAATTTGGGACGGTAGTAGTTTCTAATTCTATATCACGAAGCTCCGGGTTATCGTTTTCGCGCGAACAACGCGAATCTGTATCGGTCCAATCAAGATCCTTATCGGAATATGGAGCTGCTGGGACGATTTCGAAAAGGTCGGCATTAAGATTTTGGGCGATTTCTTCGGCAACTCTTTTAGTGTGACCAGTGGCCGAATAATAAACTACTAGTGTTTTCATAATATACTCCTTTTAGTTAATTATACACCAAAAAGAACTTTAAAAAGTCCGAGAGAAGCGGCGAGCATGATTAGCCCGGCGACTAAAACCCCGGCGATAATGGCAATAAGAGTTTTCTTAAAATCCAGGTTTAAAATACTGGCAGCAAGAGTGCCAGTCCAAGCGCCTGTGCCAGGAAGCGGGATGGCGACAAAAAGAAAGAGTGCGAAATAAGTGCCGTGTTTCCCTGCTTTCTGCAAAAGTTTTTCGCCACCTTTTTCGCCTTTTTTAAGGCAGAAATTACAAAATTTTTTAAATGATTTCCATTTGCATTTTTCATTCCCCCATGTCAGGATTTTGCGAGCAAAAAAGTAAATAATAGGGACCGGAATAATGTTGCCGATGATGGCAACAATTAGGACCAGCCATTCAGGAAGACCAAGATCCATACCAACAGCGATGGGAATAGCACCACGAAGCTCAATTAATGGAATCATGGAAATGACTAAAACAACCAGAATTTTCCAGAACATACAATCATTATAGCACATGCTTAGGACGAGCTTCGTCGTGCTTTAGCTATGTTGACTTTGCTAATGCTTAGGGGTAGAATTAAACAAAAGGAGTGAAAATGGTTTTATTGGAATGCCGAGGATTGAGCAAAAAATTCGGTAAGAAACAGGCATTAACGGATGTAAATTTAAAAATACCTACTGGCAAGATTATTGGGTTGTTGGGAAAAAATGGTTCTGGCAAAACAACTTTAATTAAATTAATAAATGATTTACTGACGCCAACAACGGGCGAAGTTTTGATTAACGGCAAGAAGCCTGGGGTAAGCAGTAAAAGCATAATCTCCTATTTACCAGAAAGGACATATTTTAGCCGAAATATGAGCGTAAAAAAGACATTGGAGTTTTTCCAGGATTTTTATCCTGATTTCGATATCAAGCGAGCGCGAAAATTATTAAAGGATTTAGACTTAGACGAGGGACAACGTATTTCGGCGTTAAGTAAAGGAATGCAAGAAAAGGTACAGCTTGTACTGGTAATGTCTCGGCGAGCAAAACTTTACATTCTGGATGAGCCGTTAGGCGGGGTTGACCCGGCAACACGTGATTATATTCTTGATACGATTTTGGCGAATATCAACGAGAAAGCGAGTTTGATTATTTCGACGCATTTAGTAGCGGATATTGAACGAATTTTGGATGAGGTAATTCTGATTGATAAAGGACAAGTAGTAATGCAAGAGGAGGCGGATGTTTTACGAAAGAAATACAAAGCCTCAATTGATGAGATTTTTAGAAAGGAGCTAAAAAATGCTAGGTAAATTGTTGAAATATGATTTAAAGGCTAATTTTAAATTTTTAGCGATTTTCTATATACTGGCGTTAATATTTGCAGCAATCACGAGGATACTTTTTGCGGTTGGTGATTCCCTCTTTTTAATAATCTTGGCTTACGTTTTCAATGGAGCAACAATTGCAATGATTGCGAATATTTTAATTAATAATTTGATGCGTCTATGGGTATATTTTAAGAGCAATTTGTATGGCGATGAAGGATATTTAATGCATACTCTACCGGTTCCGCGACGAAATCTGTACTTATCGAAGTTTTTGATGGGGCTAATTACTCTTATCACGAGCACAGTGATAGTGATAGTGGTAATGGCAATTGCGTGGTTAACACCAGAAAGTTTTGAAGGGCTGAAAAATCTACTTTCGCCGATGGCAAGTATGCTAGATAGCACGGCAGTAAAATTAGTGTTAGCAATGGTCGTTATAGTGTTACTAGAAATCATGGCGATGTTATTTTCGGGTTATACTGGGATTATTCTGGGTTTCAAAAAGCTGGCAAATCGGGTAAGATGGTCGGTTCTATTTGGTTTGATTTGCTATGTGATGACCCAAGTGATAATTGTAGTTGGAATACTGATTTTGGCAGGGGTAAACCCAGAGATCGGCGAGCCTTTACTTTCTAGCGAACTAGCGATACCCGATATCAGCGTCCTAAAGCCAGTTTTCATCTTATCTATTTTGCTTTATGTCATAATGATTGGAGTAAATTATCTAATTTCAGAACGATTATTCAGAAAAATCAATTTAGATTAAGCTTGTTTTTCTAAAGTGTGGTATAATTAAGGTACTAGAAAAGCGCTTCTAGGAAACGCTCTTCTGTATGGGTTGGTTTGATTAGGCTTTAACGGCCTAATCTTTTTTTGGTTTGGAATTACGCTTCCGCAGAATGATACGAAGAAGGTTAAATTCTATGGTCATTTTATCATCCTTCCTGGCAACCTGATACCTAGAATATTGTTTAACGGTCACCTCACACAACACAAACTACTTTCTTGCGCTTGTAATTCTTGGCCCATTAAACTCCAAAATCAACCCGAACGCATTATAGGCACAGATTATTTGAAATTTCAACCCCCCACCTTGAAATTCTAATTATATAATGGCTGTAAACGTGATAAAATGGAGAAAAGAGGAGTTTCTATGCTAGCAAATAATCGACTTTTAATAGGTAAAAGTGAAGAAGGTAAGGAGCTGGCGATTCTGCCACAGATGGCGAATCGGCATGGGCTGATTACAGGGGCGTCAGGTTCTGGCAAAACTATTACCTTGAAGGTAATGGCGGAGAGTTTTTCAGATGCGGGAGTGCCGGTATTTCTGGCGGATGTTAAAGGAGATCTCGCCGGAACAGCAGTAGAAGGTGAAGTAAATGAAAATATCCAAAAACGTTTAGATAAGTTGGCAATTAAGGAATTTGAGGCCAAATCATTTCCTGTTAGATTTTGGGACTTATATGGAACAGAAGGGCATCCGGTACGCGCGACAGTAGAAGCGGTCGGTCCGGAAGTGCTTTCAATTATGCTAGGCTTATCCGAGGCGCAGGAAGGCAATCTCGCGATTGCTTTTGCGATTGCAAAAGATGAAAATCTAGCTTTAATTGATTTGAAAGATTTACGTGCAGTTTTGCAGTATGTGGCGGAAAATAAGGACAAATACTCCACCAAATATGGCAATATTACTACTCAAAGTATAGGGGTGATTCAGCGGTCACTCTTAACGCTAGAAAACCAGGGAGCGGACCATTTCTTTGGCCAACCGGCATTAGAAGTGAGCGATTTCTTTGCAACAGAGGGCGGACGAGGGGTAATCAATATTTTACATGCAGTTACGCTTTTTGAAAGTCCAGATATGTATGCGGCGTTTCTACTCTGGCTGCTGACTACGCTCTTTTCTACTTCGCCAGAGGTAGGAGATCTTGATAAGCCGAAATTGGTGTTCTTCTTTGACGAGGCGCATCTTCTCTTTAACGGGATGCCGACCTACCGGTTAAAACGCATTGTACAGATTGTAAAATTAATCCGTTCACGCGGAATTGGGCTTTATTTTATTTCTCAAAGTCCAACAGATATTCCAGATGAAATTTTGGCTCAACTGGGTAACAGAGTACAACATAGTTTACGCGCCTATACGCCATCAGAACAAAAATCAGTGCATGCGGCAGCACAGGCATTTAGGACAAATTCAAAATTTGATACAGAGAAGGCTATCTTGGAGCTCGGAACGGGCGAAGCGCTAATTTCCTTCCAGGATGAAAAAGGTGCGCCAGAGATAGTGGAAAGAGCAACTATTTTGCCGCCACAGAGTAAAATGGGAGCAATTGATGGTGTAACTAGGAATAAAGTGATAAATATGAGTCCTCTCTGCGGTAAATATGATGAAGCGATTGACCCGGAGTCAGCAGCAGAGGTAATTCAGCAAAAAGCAGACACGGAAGCGGCAGAAAAACAGGCGAAAATAGAGGCGGAAGCGGCGGAAAAACAACGAATTTTGGCGGATAAAGCAGCGGAAAAAGCGGCTGATGAACAAGCAAAATTGGCCGAGAAGGAGCGTATTGCCGCCGAGAAGGCCGCTGAAAGAGCAGAAGCGCAAAGACAGCGAGAAGAGGAAAAAAGACGCGCACAGGCTGAAAGAGAGGCTAATAAGGCGAAAAAGAACACAAAGAGTAAGGCAGATAGATTCCTTGGGAATGTAATTGGTTCCGCAGGGAGTGCAATCGGGCGTAAAATCACAGATAAAATCTTAAAGGATATCTTTAAATAATGCCTGAGATATCGGTTATTATCCCTGTTTATAATGCTAGTAAATACCTAGAGAGGTGTTTAGATTCGATTTTGGCATCATTAGAAAGTATCAAAGGAGAAATACTAGCAATAGATAACAATTCAACAGATAATTCCCTGTCTATTTTAAAAAAATACGCGAAAAATAATCCTAAAATCGTTACTGTGTTAGAATGCCAAACGCCTGGGGCGGCGGCAGTACGAAATTTTGGAACAGATAAGGCTAGAGGGCGTTATCTCTGGTTTATTGATGCGGATGATTATATTGATAAAACCGCAATAAAAAAACTACTTAAGAAAGCGGACGAAACGGGGGCGGACATGGTGATGATGGGGGCGAAAAGGACGAACGAACAGGGAGAAATGTCTTATCTTTCAGCGATAGAAACTAACGAGAAAGACTATAAAAGTAGATTCATACGTTACGGAATGGGGCCATGGCAGGTTTTAATCCGCCGGGAATGGTACAGGAAGTGCGGTTTCCGGTTTAAAGAAGGAATAATCCACGAAGATATGGAAATGATGTCAGCTCTAATTCTCTATACGGATAAATTTGCAAGCGTTGATGAACCCCTATATTTTTACAATGCGAATCCAGAGTCGGTACTTCATCAAAAAAAGTTTAATCCGCATATTTTTGATATCTTCCCCGCTCTTGATGGTTTATATCAGAGATTTAAAGATAAGAATACAGAAAAAAAGTACCACGATGAGCTGGAATGGTTCTTTATTTGGAATCTATTAATCGATTCGGCGAAAGATTTTCAAAAATTTCCAGAGGGGAAGCCGGGATTTAGACGCTCACGAGAGATGCTTCGAAAATATTTCCCTAATTGGCGAAAAAATCGGTTTTTACGTGAAAAACCGTTGAAATTGCAGATAAGAGTAAGAATAAATTATAAGAAATAAGGTATTCTGATGGCTTGGACTTCTAAATTGTAAAACTTGCAACACAGGGCAAGAAAAAATGTCCTTATTCGCCCTTCGGGCTGGGGACATTTTTTCATTGCTGGGTTGCAAAACTTACAATTTAGAAATCTGGTCTAAATCTCATTATGCCATCAGAATACCTTATTTCTTATTTTTTTCTTCTTTTTCGAGTTCGCGGAAGGCGACTTTACCGATTTTAGTGGTAGGAAGTTTTTCGCGAAATTCGTATGAGACTGGGAGGGCATAAATTGGAACGTTGCGTTCTAACAATTCCCTGATTTCACGTTCTAAGCGTTTACCTGGTTTATAACCTGGTTTTAAGACGACGAAGGCTTTTGGTACTTGGCCCTTGTAATGGTGATCGATGCCGATGACAGTAGAAGTTAAGACGGCTTCGTGGGAGTTGATAACTGATTCAAGATGAGTCGGATAAATATTGTAACCAGAAGAAATAATAATACGTTTCAACCTTTGAGCGAAATAAATTAATCCGTCTTCGCCCATGTAGCCAATGTCGCCAGTGTGTAGCCAGAGTTTGCCATCGTCATGCAAACGGATAGCCTGGGCGGTTTCGGCATCATCACCGAGATAGCCCATCATGACCAGAGGTCCAGAGATACAGATTTCGCCTTCATCACCAACAGGTACTTCGTTGAAAGTGTCGCTTCTGATAATTTTAAAGTCCATATCTGGAAGCGGAACGCCGATAATGCCATCCGCAAAAGTATGTTCCGGGGAGAGACAAACGGCGCCAGAACCTTCGGTAAGACCATAGCCGACTCGAATCTTAGCGGAAGAACCATGATTTTTCAAGCAATTATTTACTTTATCTCGTAGGGTTTGGTTTAAGGCGTCGCCACCACATATTACAGCGGTAACCGACTTTAAATCGTTAGCTCTTAATTTCGTATTAGTAAGTGCTTCAAATAGAGTAGGTACGCCGACAATAAAATTGGGTTCATTTTTCCTGATAATGTCGGCAAATTGTTTATGAGAGAAAGCTGGGATTAAGATGCAGCCCATGCCTCTACAGAGAGGGGTATGGATGCAAACCCCCAGCCCAAAGCAATGGAACAGGGGCAAAATAGAAAGTACGGTAGCACCTGGGACGACTTGGCGAATCATGGCTCCGTCACAGATAGACTCAGCATTGATATTAAGATTAGAGAGCATGACAGCTTTAGGAGCACCAGTGGTGCCGCCGGAGTACATGATTACGGCAAGATCATCGCCACCACGTTCTTCGTGATAGTTCCCCTGATAAAAATAGGAGTTAGCAATAAAATCTTCCCATAAAACGACGCGATTATCATTTGCAGGAAGGCGAACTTTTTTAACATGAAGAGTATTATAGAGTTTTTTCTTGAGAAAACCAAGACCGTCGGACGGGCGAACGACGATGATACGCTCAAGTTGCGCAGTATCACGAAGACGATAAATTTTATCAAAAACCGCGTCGATAACTAAAACATATTTAGATTCAGCGACTTTAATGTAATACTCTAGTTCTTTCTCAGATGAGAGTGGGTGGACCATGTTACAGATAGCGCCAACCATATTTACCGCGTAAACCATGGCGATTCCCTCTGGGGTGTTCGGCATGCAGATAGTAACACGATCACCTTCCTTGACGCCATAGTTTTTTAAGGCACGGGCAGTTTTTTCGATTTTCTTGACAAAGTTTTTATAGGTCACTTTATGGCCATAATAAATGTATGCGATATTGTCAGGCCATTTTTCGGCAGACTGCATAACCATATCCACCATTGAACAGTCAGGGTAATCAATATGTTCGGGGATACCTTCTCCCTCGTAATATTTCGCCCAAGGACGCTTTTTGGACGCTTTTTGATGATTTTTCACGAAAATAACTCCTTAATTTATGATTATTATATCATAAGCGAAACATTTAGAAAACTCTATTCAGAAATATAGCTAGAGTACATGATTGCTTCTCATCCAATTGCGGAGAGCTTGGCCCCTTTTGTCAGATGCGGGCCAGCCACTCATCATGGTTTGAAGTTCTCTTTTTTGTTGGCTAGAAAGAGCTTCCCAACGTTCGTTAAAATAACGATCTTCTTTATACCTAGGATAATGGTCAATAATATCTTGGAATTTTGCTTTTTCGTCGCCAGTAAGGCTTTCTAAATGGGATTCAAAACGAGCCTCTTGTTTTTCTTGTTTCTCGTCATATAATTTCTGCTTAGTTTCGTCTAAACCATCCCACCACTTTTTGAAGTATTCATCGTCTTCACCACCCCTATGCTCACCTTCGTACAAGAGGCTACTAACGTCTTCTTCATCTAGTTTGAGCTCGTGTTTGGCATAGTGGAGAAATGGACCTTCTTTTGCAACATCGGCTTTGCGCGAAGTTAAAATCTTATTGATAATGCTGATTTTCTGGCGGAGAAGCCCAATTTTCTCTTTGATTTTCGCAATGCCACCTCTTTTCTCAATTTCTTTGACTATATCTTCTCTCTCGGCTTTTAAGCGTTTTAGCTTGTCTTCTGGGGTTTCTTCAGGAGCTCCTTCGCCTGTATCTTTCGCCGGAGTTTTGCCTTTAGCATTGAGAATGCCAGAAAGTTTGCCTATCAATTCATCTTTTTTCTTTTTTTCATACTCCTTACGATTGAGATCTACTTTTTCAAGAAAATCAGACATGGCCTGGTCTAGCTTTTGGTTACGTTCTTCTCTAGTTAGTAAACCGTTTTCGAATAATTCATCTATGTTGTCTGATAATTTATCAAATTTCGCTTCGAGCTCTTGTTCGATTTTCCCATATTTAGATTCGGCATATTCTTTTGTGCGGAATCTCTTTAGCTCATTATCTTCGTTTTCGATAATCATGGCTTTGCGGTCGTCTTCGGCGGTACGCCCAGAAATCATGGGTTCATCTTCAACGATGTCATCTACAATTTCCCTGTGAACAATATTTTCGCGCCCGACTAGATTATCCTCATTAGCTTTATCAACGCTTTTCTGCCATGCAAAATACCTTTCTTGCTCTTCGGGCGTGCCTACGGATTGGCTATCTTTGTAATCGAGACGATAACCCTCGATTCTAGCTTCAGATTGCGCAATTTTATCTGCCAAATCTTTGTCTATCGGATTATCAGTAGTCCCATATTTATGTTGCCTGCTATTTTGTAGGGCACGGAGACGAGCTAATTTTGATTGTTCTAGCGCTTCTTTTGCTCCAAAATCGGATTCAGAATATTGAAATTCGTCGATTTTCCCTTTTATGTCGGCTATTCTTTTCCCATATTCTTCATCAGATTCGCCTGGATTTTGGCGATAATTGTCTTCTATGGTAAAAGTGCGTTCTTCACCAGTTTCACTATCAATATTGGTTTCGCCTGAATAGGATAAGCTCCCCCAGTCTTCGTTATTTTCGGGACCATGACTTCCGAAATTTTCACGTTTTTCCATGTCTTAATGACCTTTCTTTTAAGTTTAAGCGCTTTTATATAATGATAAGCTTTTTTGGGAAATAAATCAAGTACAAAAATAGCCGAGATTATCGGCTATTTTTATCTATAACTAAGAAATTTACTTTTTAGCAATAGAAAGAGAGATTTTACGACCTTCCTTGTCGATGTCTAGGACCTTGAAATCTTTGCGCTCGTTTAGGGTAAAGATCTTCTCTGGATCAACGTCGGAACCTTCGCCAAGTTCAGAAACATGAACAAGAGCTTCGACCGCTGGAGAAATTTGGACAAAGGCGCCGAAAGGAGTAATCCTGGTAATAGTTCCTTCAACTTTCGACCCTTTTTTCAAATTCTCAACTTCGGAAATCCATGGATCTTCGACAAGCTGTTTCATCGAGAGCGAGAGACGCTCTTTGTCGATTGCGATGATCTTTGCCTCGATAGTATCGCCAACTTTAACGTAGTCAGACGGATTATTGACGCGTTCCCAAGAAATTTCGGAAATATGAACCAAACCTTCAATTCCGTCAACGTTAACGAAGACACCGAAGTCAACAACGCCAGTGACAACGCCTTTAACTGTATCGCCAATCTTTAATTCCGAAAAACGCTCAGCAAGGCCGTCTTTAATCGCTTCTTTCTCTGAGAAGATAAGCTTATTTTCTTTCTTATTTGCGTCGATAATGCGAGCTTTGATTGGTTTGCCGACTAGAGAGTTGAGTCTCTGTAAAATTTCGTCTTTGTCAGATGAACCGACGCGAGGATAATGCTCGGCAGAAAGTTGAGAAACCGGCATAAAACCGCGAATTCCTTCGTATTCTACGAGTAAACCACCTCTATTAGCGTCAGATGGAGTAACCTCGACAATTTCGCCATTATCAAGTTTGGCCTGGATTTCATCCCACCCCTTATCTTTAACGGCCTTGCGAAGTGAAAGAAGTACGTAGCCGTCTTTCATTTCAGAATCGATAACAGAGGTAGTAACCTCTTCGCCGACCTCAAGATTGCGGGCAAAGGACGCTTCACGACGTGGGACTAGGCCAACGCCCTGGGCTCCTAAATCGATTAAAATTTCGTGTTTTTTAACAGATAGAACCGTACCCTTGACGGTATCTCCTGTGTTAACTTTCTTGAATGACTCCTCGTTCTTCTCTAGGAGTTCATCCATGGTTAATTTTGTGGCTTTTGCCATGATTAATATTATTTCCTTCCCTTTTGAATCCCTTAAGGGTTTCAAAAACTTTTACTATTATAGCAAATTTATATGATATAATCAAGATATGTATTTAGGGATTGACATCGGAGGCACCAAAACTTTAATCACTCTGTTCTCAAGACGAGGTCGGATAGTGCGACGACGCAAATTTCGAACTCCACAGGGGTCGAAGACTTTCTTGAGAGAACTCGAAACGAATCTAGAAATATTCCGAAAACGGAAGGTCCGAGCGGTAGTGGTGGCGATTCCTGGCGTTGTACAAAAAAATTATTCAATTAAGTTTGGTAATCGAAATTGGGAGAATTTTGACCTGTTAAATCCGCTAAAAAAGTTGTTCGACTGTCCAATTTGGTTTGAAAATGATGCCAATTTGGCGGTTTTGTACGAGTCTTATCGAATTCCTGGACGGTCGGTCTTCTTAACCTTTTCGACCGGAATCGGCGGGGGTATCGCAGAAAATAATCGGATACTGCCGGAATCTAATAAGTTTGAACCTGGGCATAAGAAATACCAGTACAGAGATAAGATAAATGAATGGGAAGATATTGCGGCGGCAAGTGCGATTGAGAATTTTTATCATGTAGATAAGGCGACAGATTTGAGAAAAAAAGAAATTATGGAAGATATTGCCAAGCGAATCGCCCTGGGTTTACCAGATATAGTGAAGAAATATAAACCTGACACGATTATTTTAGGTGGTCCAATGGGGAGGATTTTTCGCCTGTATGTCGATTATTTGCCAGATTTAGGGATAAAATACCGGCGACCAAAAAGGCCAAATGAGTCGGTGGCCTACGGATGTTATCTGTATGCAAAACAGAAGGAGAAAGAGTGATTCCCCGCTCTAACAGGGGTTTTATAGAGAAAAAAATATTGAAAAATGGTTATGATCTAGAAGATTTGGCATTTTTCCAGAGGTTAGAGACAGATTTTCCGGAGTTTAGATTTTTGTTGGGTGATAAGTTTAAGTTCCGGCCCCCAAAAACTATTGTAATTGGGCCTCCAGAGGCGTTTTCAAGGCTATTAACCTTACATGAGGTGTCACATGCCATTTTAAAGCATAAGGGTTTTAGAATGGACGTAACAAGGCTAAAAATGGAAAATGCAGCCTGGGAGAAGGCAAAAGAGCTAGCTTCTAAATATGGGATAGAGGTAAATGAAGAATTAATCCAGGACGAATTAGATACTTACAGGGATTGGCTACATCAAAAATCGCGTTGCCCGAAATGTGGGCTAACGCGATTTCAAACACCAGATTCCCGCTACCATTGTCCTAGGTGCGATGAATTTAGCTAATTAAGCAGCTTTTTTCGCAGGGCCACGACGAGAGATACGACCGCCTTTAGCACCAGCGATGCGAGCTAACGCAGGGTTAGCAGCAAAACCACCAGTGTGACCATTTTGGCCACCTTTTTTACCAATACGGGCATAGAATTCTTTACCGTATTTCGCTTTGTTAGTAGCAGCAGCTTTCATGCCACCAGCTTTAGTTCCAGCCATCCTAGAACTCCTATTCTGCCCACCGAATTCTTAAATTAATAAACGCCACCACCCTCTCTATTTGTTTCAATAGAGTGAATAATTCAATTATAGCATAGTGCTTTAGTTTTGTCAATATGCTAATTCTAAATAATATGTTTTAATATTTTTAATTTTCCCGAACACTTTTTTATGATTTTTTGCACAAATTGTGGAAAAAGGGTGTTGACATTATGCATTTTGTGATATAAAATAGAGGTAGTTTTAAGTAGATTAAACTGCGAGGCTACTTAAAATACATGTATGACCTTGGAATCGCTCTACCCGGAGCGGTTCCCCTTTTTTATTTGGCGAACGTGATATAATAAAAATATGATCAAGATAAAAGGTGTAAGTAAAAAATATGGGGAGAAAAAGGCGCTCGATGAGGTGTCTTTCGAGGTAAAAAGCGGCGAGATTTTCGCTTTTATCGGGCATAACGGGGCTGGAAAAACTACTTTAATTAAGTCGATGTGCGGGATTTTGGACTTTGACTCTGGTGATATATTAATTGATGGCAAATCGATTAAAACTGAGCCGATTGAATGTAAAAAGAAGATGGCATACATCCCTGATGATCCGGAGCTTTACGAGGATATGAAGGCGATTTCCTTTATTAATTTTGTTTGTGATATGTATGATGTGCCGATAGAGGTAAGAGAGCGGAATATTGAGCGGTTTGCGAAGATGTTCGGGATGGAAAATGAACTTGGGAACGTAATAAAGTCTTTTTCGCACGGAATGAAGCAGAAGATTGCGTTGATTGCGGCGCTGTCGCATGAACCGAAGATTCTGGTGATGGATGAACCGTTTGTGGGTCTAGATCCGAAGGCGATTTTCGATATGAAAGAGGTGATGCGAGATGTGATTAAAAAGGGTGGAACGATATTCTTCTCTACCCATATTCTAGATATGGCGGAGAAGTTGTGCGACAGAGTAGCGATTGTAAAACAGGGTAAAATCGTAAAAGTGGGCGACATGAAAGAGATTCGTGGAGATAAGTCGCTTGAGAAGGTGTTCCTAGAGCTTGAGGCGAAATGAGTAAGTTATTTTCTCTAATTAAAGCAGGGATGTCGGAGGGGATGCAGATACTTCCCTATCGTTTCAAGGGAGAAAAATCACGACTAGTGCCAACGGAACTGGCGATTTTGGTCAGCATAATGATTTTTATGAGTGCTTACGGGACGACTCTGATGTTGGCGGAAGACGGGATGGAAAAGATGATTTTAGCACTTTATGTATTGGCGACAATGATTTTGACGATTATGGAAGGAGTTTATAAGTCAGGGGATTTATTGTTCAATTGCAAAGATAACGATTTACTGCTTTCGATGCCGATTAAGAAGTCTACGATTGTTTTGGTACGAATTTTGAAGTTTTATGTGTTCGAGATGCTTTATAATGCGATTTTTCTGGTGCCGGCGATACTAGCTTATGCGTTAAACGCCGAAGTTGGGGCATCTTATGTTTTAGTGTCGATACTGATGATATTGTTACTTCCGGCAATACCAATAGCGATTTCTTGTATTGTAGGGATGATTTCCTCGGCGATTTCGGCGAGATTTAAGCAAAAATCGGCGTTGCAGGTATTTTTATCGTTTCTGTCGTTAGCCTTACTGGTAGGAGTAGTGCTAGCAGTGAGTATGACATCTGATTTTGATGGGAATACTATGATTGCAGTAGGAGAAAAAACGACGGAATTATACTATCCGGCAGGGGCGTATGTAAGGTTAGCAACGGAGTTTAACTGGTTAGAGTTAATTCAATTCATTTTGATTAATTTAGCGGTGCTTTTAATAACAGTTGCGGTAATTGGGCGATTCTATTTCCAAATCATAACGAGAATCAATGTAGTGAAGCGGAAAGAAAAGGCTTATACGAACTATAATTTCAAGAGACGGAGCCAAGTACACGCTATGGTAAGAAAAGAATTGGTGAAATACTTTAATACGCCGGTTTTATTAGCTAACACTGCGTTTGGACTAGTGATATTCATAATTGGAGTCGGGGCGTTATGTTTTAAGTTTGATGATATCGCGGCGTCGATGGCAAGCGAGGAGTTTCCGCTAACGATAGATGAAATGCGGTCATATTTACCGAGTATTACTTTCGCGTTGGTAAGTTTTACGAGCCTGATGACTTTCATTACGACAACGATGATTTCATTAGAAGGGAGGGCGTTTAATGCACTAAAATCGATGCCAATTAGCGGACTAAAGGTTATCATGACGAAAATTCTAGCAGCGATGTTATTAATTACTCCAATAACTGCGTTGGGGAGTTTAGTAATGTCGGTAAGATTTGGGTTCGGGTTTTTAGATATTTTGCTGATATTAATAGGGGTAGTCGCGATTCCTTTAGTGACGGAGTCGATTGGAATTTTAATAGATTTAAAATATGCTCGTTTTCATGCTGATAGCGAAACTGAGGTAGTTAAACAGAGCCCTGGGGTGATGATTTCCTCGTTTCTTGGGCTTGGGATGACGGTAGTGTCTATTTCCCTGCTGTTTATGGCGGTATGGATGGCGGGTCAGACAGTAGGGCTAGCGATTATGAATGGAGTATTTATTGCGATATTCTTGATGCTTTATTTAGCAATAGCGACGCGGGGGGAGGAAAAATATAGGGGGTTGGCGGCGTAGGAGTCGGGAGGGGCGGGGATGTCGCTCGCTACGCTCGCTCCATTCGAACCCTTATAGGGCGAACCCACACGTCATCAAATATAAAAAAAGACCTAAAGGTCTATTTTTATATTTGATGGTGAGTACGATTTTTCGCTACGCGAAAAATCTGCCTCACCTGCGGATACTCAAAAAATCCAAAGCAAGCTTTGGATTTTTATTCGTATCCTTGGTGAGTCGGGAGGGGCTCGAACCCTCGACACCGGGCTTAAAAGGCCCGTGCTCTAACCAGCTGAGCTACCGACCCAGGATGGTGGGGATATGTGGACTTGAACCACAGACCTCGTCATTATCAGTGACGCGCTCTAACCAGCTGAGCTATATCCCCTTCTAAAAAATAAAGTGCTGTGGTGGACTAATTCAGAAAAGTTTAACACTTCTCTCAGAGGACGACCTCAATAAATCAGTCACTAACTCAATTATATCACAAAACAAAGATACAGTAAATACAGTTGATACGCTAAATTTGGAGAAAATAAAAATAATTAAAAAAGAATTAGAGCGTTGGCTCTCTGTTATTGAAGTAGATTATAAGAAATGGCAAAAAGTCGGAGAGCCTGATGTTTACTCAACTAACTGGTCGGGTTCTAACTTTTAGAGTAGGGGGATTAGTGGAGAAAAATGATTGGAACAGGTGGTTTTAGTTGAAATCAAGGTTAGAGATATGGGAGCGTAAGAGAGATTAGAATTTTAAGTGATATATGAAGCTGGGGAGTTGTGGGGTTCAAAAAAGTTGAACCTGTTTTTTTGAAAGCTTTGGCAAAAAAATGTAGTATAATAAAAATAAGTATTTTAATAAAGGAGACTTAATGGAACAAAATGCAACTGCCGCAATGCCCGTAATGGATGGCGGTAATCAAAAAAGTGGGAATGGACTAAAAATCGCTACGGTGATTGCGTCTTTTGTGGCAGTTTGCGGTATTGGGTTTGGTATCTACGGTATGGTTCAAAGCTCACAAAAAGATAGTCAGATTTCTGATTTGGAAACACAAATAAAAGATCTTGGAGAATCTATGGTCGATTCACCTGAACCTACAATTACAACAGATGTTTACGATACTTTTGCAAACAATTTATCTAAAGAAAATCCTATACCTATACTTGGTAATTATTGTCATATGACCGATTCGGGCTGCGAACGGTATGGTTTTGCAGTCAGAATTGATAATGCGCATTTGACTATAACTGGAGCTGATAGTGTGAATTATGGAGTTACTTATGCCGAGATGGATAATGTAATTAACGCATCTTTCGCATCTGTAGGAAACGGTGTCATACCATATGTATACATAATAAAGAAAGATGGCAACGTGGCTCGCATAAATATGTCTGAAGATAGTGCAAGGACAATTGAGGATTTAGATGGATATGAAAGAATTGTTTCAATTATTAGTGGTGCTGATTCGGCTGTTTATTTAATTGATATTGACGGAAACGTATATAAAAATTCTTAGTAAAACTCGAAAAAATTAGAAAAGCACCGTAGATTTAGTCCACGGGTGTTTTTTCATCTCGCCCGATTTACAGAGGTCGAGACACCAAAAAAGACAGTAAGAACTGTCCAATTTCCGGTAATGGTGGAGTAACAGGGACTCTAACCCTGGACCTCCGCCTTGCAAAGGCGGCGCTCTAAACAGCTGAGCTATTACCCCGTGCGTATATAATACCAAAAAAACTAAAAAAAGTAAAGCTATGGCTTTAAGTTGTAGTACGTAGTGCCGTTTGTTAGATTAATTTGGCGGATTTTGGCAAGCTCAGAGATAGTGGTGAACTCATAACCGGCGTCTCTCAAGGTGTCAATGAGAACGGGGACGGCTTCGACAGAGGTAGGGTGGATGTCGTGCATGAGGATGATTGCACCGTCGCTAACTTCGCTCATGGTGATAGAGACAATGGAGTCGGTATTTTTGTACTTCCAATCAAGGGTATCGACCGACCAAAGAATAATTGGGGTGCCGACGTTTTTGCGGACGGCATCATTGATATTGCCATAAGGTGGACGAGTGAGGCTGGGGGCTTGGCCGAGAATATCCGTCAGAATTGTTCTTGCCTCGTTAATATCGGATTCTACGGCACCAGCAGAAATACGAATAAGATTTTGGTGATACATGGTATGGCTGGCGATTTCGTGTCCCGCTTTTTTAACCTGTTTGACTAAATCAGGGTTGTTTCTGGCCATGTACCCTAGCATAAAAAAGGTTGCGGGGACATCTCTACCCTGAAGAATCTTGAGTAAAGTCGGGGTTGTTTCTGAGGAAGGACCATCGTCAAAAGTGAGGGCGACCAATTTTTTGCCCTCGAGATTGCGTTCGGTGATGCGGACGTGTTTAGACATTGGGGCGATACTAATCTTATTATAGGGGTCATAGACACGAGAGATGGTTAAATCTAGAAGGTCCAAAATAGCAACTAGCCCTATAAAAAAGACTGCAACAATTTTTAACCAGGGTAGGCGAACATCAAGGCGATGCAAAAGCGAAGTTTTAGGCTTCTCTTTTTGAACGTTTCCGTTAGAGGCTTTTAAGGCATTCTCGCCAAGAGATTTTGCTCTGTTTTTTTGGGATGCCTTTTTATCGGCGTCAATCTTAATGGCACGTTCGCCGGTCCGTCGGTTCAACTCTCTAGAGAATAATTTGTCTAATATATCCATACATCGCTATCCCGGCGGCCACGCCGACATTAACTGAACGAGTTGAGCCGAAGCTCTCAATAAATCTAACATCCTGTGCTTTTTCTAGTAATTCGGGGGTGATGCCGTTATTCTCAGAGCCAAAAATTAGAGTAGTATTTTGAACAAATTGCTTTTCGTTCAAGGGCTTAGCTCTTTTTATATTGTTTTCAATTGCGACTAGTTCCCTGTTTTCTTGAGTCTTCAGAAAATCCTCGATAGTTTCATGGTGAACAATTTCAAGATATTTATCGGTGCACATGGCACCACGACGATTATATTTTTTCTTGCCAATAATATGAACTTTTTGAACGTTAAAAGAGTTCGCAGTACGGACGATAGAACCGATATTAAAATCGTGTTCGAGATTTTCGATAGCGATTTCAAGAGGAGTGCGGGATTTTTCCAACTCATCAAAAACTTGTTCATTAGGAAGGCCTTTGTACTCGTCGATTAGATTTCGCGTATCTTCCATACCTGTATTATACCATGTGATATAATTATTTTAATCAGGAGGTAAGATGGATTTAGATAAATATCAGAAAAGGGCGGCGAAATATGACTTGTTTGAGACGACGGTGGATTTAAAGTCTCCGGGTTTTTTAGAAAAAATACTGGGATTAGCTGGTGAAGCCGGTGAAACAGCGGATAAAGTCAAAAAAATTATTCGAGATAAAGGTGGCTACGCTTCAGAAGAAGACCGCGAAGAAATAGTTAAAGAATTAGGGGACGTGCTCTGGTATATAGCAAATGTGGCACGATATTTAGAAACGGATTTATCCGAGATAGCGAAAGGTAATATTGAAAAATTAGAAAGTCGCAGAAAGCGCAATAAATTGCATGGCGAGGGAGATAACCGCTAATTTAATCTTGCGATTTTTCTTTAATGGCTTCTTCCCTGGCTTTTTGAGCTGCTGCTGGATCGAATTCTTCTGGTGTATCTTTTTCGTCATCGTCTTTTTCATCAAAATTATAACCGTTGTCCCAACTTTTACCATCCTTTGTGACTAAAGAATTGTCGTCTCCGTCAGGGAGTTCAAGATCCCAGTCTGGATTACTACTTGGCATAAATCGTTTTTCACCGTTGTTTGACATAATTTTTACTCCTCTTATGGATTTATTATAACAAAATTATCTGAAAGTGCCTATTAAAACCATGAAAAACCCCTGGCAATAATGCCAGGGATGATCAATTTGGCACTAGGATGGGCCGGCATTGACACCATCCAGACTCACGCGAGGGATTTCTCCCTTCCCCATATCCCCGCTAAGGGTCGCGCTCGCTCAGATTTTTCCACTCCCCTCCCTAGGCAGGAAAACATCTGCAAAACTCTTCCTCAACCTGCACTCGCTGCTTATAAGCCATCTTCCCAGCGCGTCCGCCGAGAAGTAAGAAACTATCTCGACGCGTCCGCCAAGATAATCTCTTCTTGGCTCTTTCGCTCCGCGAGTACCAACGCACCATGCGCTGGTTTAATACAGGTTTCCGCATGAGATACTACCGCGGAAAGTAGACCATGTGTGTCCCTATCCCTTGTTCTGGATAGGCTCCGGCCCCCCGCCCCTCGTCCTTTTCTGACAGGCTTCGACACACTCAACGGCTCAGAGTGGAGCCGGCCAATGTGCGCTCATTTGCGCACTTAACGGCTCATGGCGGAGCCGGCCAAAACAACGTCCGGGGCGAGTCCGAAGACTCGCCTCCCCTAGTGATGATTACATGAAGTAGATTTTATCGCAGATTGCAATAACGCCTACTTCGTCAAGACCCGACCATACACAGTCGTATCTTTCATCATCACTCCAGAGTTTGCCGTCCTTTAAAAGGCCGACCTCCCAACATTCTTCGTCGTCCCATTCGGGCGAGAAGACGATGGAAGCACCATATCCGTTAGGATAGGCAACTCTGACGCAATAGCGATTGCCCCACCCGTGAGAGTGGTAGTAGTAGTTCTGTTCAAGAGAAACAGAACCACGAGCAATGCAGGCTATTGTGTTAGGGGAAAGAAAAGGAATGTTAGTCATATTGATGACCTTCCCGCCGCGACCTTCACCCCGAAGGGCTTATAGTCCATGTTTACGGCACCCATTCTCCCCATCTTAAGGAGGTGGGCGGAACCCCGAGGGCCCTTTTCAAATATCACTTCCCGCGTGAGTATTCACGCAAACTTTTTAATTTGCTAATTCACACTTCCTGCGAACTTGTCATCATTATATAACAAACTTGACAAAAAGTAAATAAATTATAAATAATATTGAAAATAACAGAGATAGAAAACATTAAAAATTGTAAAATCTATTTTTACAAAATGGTTACTTTGACTGAAGATTTGTTGTAATTCTGTCTTTTAATTGTTGTAATTTTTCTTGATTCTGTATGACGGAGCCTTGAGAGAATAGTCCAAATTGCCCGGTCAACTCGATTGGTTCTTCAAGTGGCGTAAAATCAAGAAAAGCTGTATTCTTGGCTTGACCTTTCCTACTAGTAGATAAGGTGATGTGGGGGGTCTCTAGTGCGTCGCAAACTTCTTGAATTTCTGGGTTATCTGCCTCGATTTTAACCAGTAAACCTTCATTCTCGCCATTATTACCGTAGCCTATAGCGTATATTTTCGCGTTGCTGCCGATTTGATCTAAATGCAATTGGCCAGAATTAGGTTTAAATGCTGTGGTTACATGTGGATGTTTAACGACTTTCTCTAGAGTCGCTGGTTTTTTTGTATATAAATCTTCCGGATCAAGAAACAAGCCGGCAAAAACCGTTCTCTGTCGGATAAGTTCTGCCTCTTTGGCAGGCTCGGACATGAATTCAAAAGCTTTAGTCCTTTCCCAGTCAATTAAACCATCGTCATATAACAGAGCGTGGGTTTTCCAATAATCTTCACATTCTTTGCGATCTTCTTCTGAAGTTAGATTCGGGTCCCATGGTTCTCTTGGGGAGCCCTCGCCGACATAACTAGTTAAAGTTTCGTAAACGTCTCTGTCGCGAACAGAACGATCTTTCCTCAATATGACTGTTACTGAATCGCATGGAGAAGCTTCACGATTTTTGACTAATGGAGTTGGCCCACTCCTTCCCTTTCGATATACCATTACAACTTCATCTTCTGGCCCCACTTCGACGCAGGTCTTGCTACCGATGATATAATCAAAACGAACTAATTCTCTAATAAATGGTCTGCTATTTGTTTCAATAGTGCTCAAAGCCTCTTTTAATAGCTCTGGTGTCAGCCCACCTTCGCTGTGAAAATGGCTGTCTGGTCTATCGTATACTTCGGCCCCATCTTTGGTCCTACCGAAGAATACTCTTTTGCGCTCATGGGTTTCTTTTATGGTTTCGTTATTATTATCGTCTTCAACCGATGCGTTATTACTGCTTACCTCTGGCGTAGATTTAAGAATTTCCATTTAGTACTCCTGTTTAAAACTTTTACTGTAATGCTCCATCATAATTTTTAGGATTTGGCGCATAGCTTCAGCGATAGCAGGGCTAGTGATGATGGTTGCCATTTGAGTTTCGCCGTATGCTATAAGCGCAACTTTATCACCATAAACTTGTATTTCAGTAGGTGCAGAATAGGCGTCTCGTGGCATCCATACGCGTTCAAAATTCCAGGCATTGTCACCGCCAGCTCTAACGTGTTTGATTGAGTTCGGCGCCGCGGGCGTAAGTGCGTATACACGCATGCCTAGTATTGCTCTTTGTTTGCGATAATCATCTAGGAATTCGACTAACTCTTTATTATGTCCCCATAATTCTTCATCTGCTTCGGTACGCAAGAAATAAACATCCTTTTTGGTTCTAAGAATATCAAGATAGACCTCTTTGATTCCTTCTATCCCCTCTAGTGTCTTAGCTCCAGGCATTTCATTATTGGCGTAAAAGATGTCTAGTAGTGACGATAGGTTGTCTTTGACAAATTTTTCGTTTTTAGCGACGATTTTACGACGTTTTTCGGCGAGGATTTCTAAATTAGTTGGGTTCAGCACACGATAGGTGCTTTTTTTATTGTCGGTTTGTTCGATTAAGTTCAGTTCCATGAGCTTCTTTGCTATCATATAGCAGTTTTCACGAGACTGATCGGTGTTTTTGGCAAGTTCCGCTGGGGTCATAGCGCCGTTTTTTAACAAACAATTGTAAACTAAGGCTTGCGTTTCAGATAGCCCTGCTTTTTTAAGAATATCCATTTCGTCCATGGTTATATTATATCATCTTTGCATTTCTATTATTAATGAGTATCTCAGCTGTTTTAGGCGCGTAATCGCGGAGAGCTTGATAAATTTTCTGGTCATAAATCTGGTATTCTTGCTCATGGTTTTTGGGGCTATGGACATAAAATTGATAGCGTTTCATTAATTGTTGCCTCTCTTCGTTATCGACATCCTGTTCAACGATATAATATTCAACTGCAGTTTCTGGATATCCAAGTAAATGCCCAATTTCCCTAGATGATTCTTCCCATAGTTTTTGATCAAGGATTTGACCCATATCGTCCATTGAACTATGCAACTTTTCGAAGGCTTGATGTAGCCTGAATGCGGTTTTTGTGTCACGCGAAATGTAAATATCCTCAATATAAGTGATTTCGCCTCTGTCGACATGAATTTGCTTAAAGAATAATATTCTAAGACCTACTTGATCTAGGAGTTCAATTAATTCATCTGGATTTACGTCTGTAAATTCCTCATTATTAAAAGAGCTGATTGTAGCTGGCTTTACTCCTATAATTACGCCTATAATATCGGCCATCATGTGGGAGGCAATAATAGGTTTAGTCTTATGTTCAAAGATGTATTTTTCTAGTTCTATAATTACATTCTTGTCCATGATTTGATTATAGCAAAAAACAGCCTATTATTATAACAAAAATCCGCCCTTTCGGGCGGATTCGGTTTAACAACTTAGTTGTGCAATTTTCATCTTTCAGTGTAAAGCTTAATGTTACGCCTCTTAAAAGAGGGCTGTTATGATTCAAGCTTGCATAATCATAACCGTAACCGACCTTGCTACCTGCGACAGATAAATCCGTTTCAGGCGCATAATTCCTTCTCAAGAAAGGAGGTAATCCATCCACACGTTCTCGTACGGATGCCTTGTTACGACTTAACCCCAATCATCTCCCCCACCTTAGGCCGACGAATCGGACTTCGGGTGTTGGTGACTCTCAT
>JAFWMT010000003.1 GCA_017545525.1 Candidatus Saccharimonadota bacterium | reverse complement strand
TCGCTCGCCACTACTTTCGGAATCATTGGTTATTCTCTTTTCCTCAACCTACTAAGATGATTCAGTTCGGTTGGTACCCGCTCATATGCCCTATGTGTTCAGGCATCGGCAATACGACATGACTCGTATTAGGTTTCCCCATTCGGCAATCCCCGGATCATTTCTCGCTGTCAGATCCCCGAGGCTTATCGCAGACTTCTACGGCCTTCATCGGTATTGATTGTCAAGGCATCCACTATTAGTGCCCTTAATTACCTTTTTATGCATTGACTTAACTAGCAATCGAAGTTCAATTGCTAATGTCGTCTTTAAAATCTTTATCGTTTCCAAATTGTTAAACCGAAAAGTCTTTAAGAATATCTCTTAAGTCGTTCAAGCGACCTCAAAAGATTCCCTCGCTTTTCTTTATCTTTTTACAGAGGTCGTAAAAAACGACTTGCTTCAACTTCCTTAATTATATCGCACTTTTTCTATAAAATCAAGTACTTTTTTTACTTTTTTTGGCTACTTTTAAAATTCATTAAACCACGCGTGTTGTACTGCGCCGCAATTTAATTAACGTAATAATTCTGATAATTAAACTAATTACTAAAAATACCAAAATAAGTAGCAACCACCACGGACAAACAATTACCATCCCTGTCACATCCGTAGTTACTCCCTGATATTCTATCGTATAAACTACATTAAATATCCCTATCATTGGAGTATCATACCAAAATCTCTCCGTATAGAATGTCCTGTCTGGTAAAATGTAATGTACTTCTGGATCATCCTTCGTATCATACACCGCTTCATTGGAAAACAACGGATAAACCTTCATATTATAAGTAGCCGGCGCATGGACATTACCTGTATTATTAACCATCGAATAGGCTCTAATATTCCCCCCTAACAAGAATGTATCTATTCCGGCATCCAAAATTTCTCCGCTACTCTCCGAATTACCAGTCACTTCCGCAAAAACAAGGTGCGCAATCCCCATTGATTCCTTAATATTTATCCCTCCCCCTGTGTCATCGTCACTAGCATCCGTCAGTACCGTAATACTAGCATATTGCCCTCCCGACGGCGCATCCTCTGGCACTTTTATCGTAAATTCTACTACATCTGTTTCGTTCGGATGTATAGTCCCTCTTTCTGGCGAAACTAGAGTAATCCAATCGACAATCTGATTAATATTAGTCTTATCATCATAAACCGGATTGTATTCCTCATCTACGTAAAAAGCCTGTATCTTTATTCGGTAATCCAAATCGTGGTCAACCGCCCCAGGATTCGTCACCGTAAAAGAGCTCCTATACTCATCGCCAGGGACAAGCACTATACTCTCCCGTACTGGCGAAACCGACATCGCTACGTCCCCCGCCTCAATTATCGGCTCATCATCTGCATACGTTCTTCCCACACCAAAAACTTGTAATAGCATCGTTACAATTAAAACTACCACCATTACATTTTTTCGTTTTGTCATTTTACCTCCTTCTACTCCACCCATTATATCATAACTTTATCTTGCAACCGTACAATTCATCCCCAACTGATTATACCTCTGACTTAATATCGCAATATCGTCACCCTCCACTCCATCCAACAAGAAAAAATCTCTTTCTGCCGTCGTCATTTCTTCTGTCGTCTTATAAATGCCAAATCTGAATGCATCACTAAGTTTTGCGTATGTCGCATTCATTTTAGTCCCATCGACATCTTTTTTAGCAAAAGCTAAATTCATCGCCGCATGGTTTTCAGTTTCACTCCGCTTAATTAATTCGCTATCATTATAATAAAGCATGTATTGCAAAGTTATGGAGCGTATTTTATTGTCCTCTATCGTAGCCACTACTTTTAGATTTCTTCTCGTTGAATTATCGAACTGAAAATAAGGATAAATCGTATCACTACCCTCACAAGCCATCGATTCCACTTTCGATATTTCTGTTTTTCTCTCGCCAGTCTCAACTTTCCTTGGACTTAGTAACGCAATCCATAAAACTATCGCTATCAATGCAAAAACTATTGAACCGATTAGAACCCATCTTCTGTTTCTTTTCTCAAATTTTTCTATATTTCTCATTCTATCTATTATACTATTATTATCGTCTTTTTATGCAACAAAAAATCCTTTATTTAAAGGACTTTTTGTTTCTTTAACTAAATCGTAGCCGATGTATAAGTCGCTGTTCCTGTATATGTTCCTGCTGTCTGTGTAGTAGAAATACCTACGCCATAAAACACTTCAAAAGACGTACCCGCCGTTGGCGAAGATGCAGTTTTTACAGTACCACCATTCGCATACCTAGTACCAGAACTTGAAGCGGCAGACGAAACAATCCAGCCAGATGAAGAAGTGCTAAGTGCGGAAGTCGAAAATGGAATTGTCAATGTGCTATCAGTTCCATGCACCAAAGAAGTCGTCGCCACCGTCACCTTATAACCAGTAGCATGATTACAAACCATATTAAACTGAGAACTACCCAGTGAGTAAGTTGTAGTGCCATTTGCCCTCGTAGCACTTAAAGTATTAGTATTAGCAGTCGTAGACCAAGTTCCGTCCGTTCCATTTTTATGCGAAGTGTTATTCGTTACACCACCGCTAGCATAAGCTTTTCTTGTTAATTCACAACTCTCATTAATCGTAATTACGATTGTATCAGTGAAACTCTCACCTATCGCCATTACATTTAACATAGGCACGGCAGCTAATGCTACCGCCGCGAGTCCTACTGCTATTTTTTTCTTCATGTTTGTTCTCCCTTCAGAACTTTATTTTTATATGACCTTATCTATATTATTATTATACTTACGTTTTCAAGAAAGTCAATATTCTACAAATACGCCGACGTATAAGTTGCCGTACCAGTATAAGTCCCTGCTGCCTGCGTAGTTGAAATACCTACACCATAATATATTACGAAAGTAGAACTATTCACTGGTGAACTTGAACTTTTTACAGTATCTCCGTTTACATATTTAGTAATAGTACCCGTCTTTGCATTTGCTGGTGACCATCCCGAAACTGAATTAGTATAAGTTTTGTTATTCGGAATCGTTATTGAATTGGTAGTTCCATGCACCAAAGATGTCGTCGCTACAGTCACCTTATACCCAGTTGGATGATTGCACGAAACGGTAAAATTGGATGCACCAAGGTTGTTAGTCAATGTACCATTAGTTCTGGTTGCACTCAAAGTATCTGCCGTAGTACCAGTTCCCCAAGTTCCGTCCCCATTTGTATGCGCGGTAGATTGCCTAGCAAATACACAAGTATCATTAATCGTAATCACAATCGTATCAGTAAAACTCTCCCCTATCGCCATTACATTTAGCATCGGTACAGCAGCTAACGCTACTGCTGCGAGTCCTACTGCTATTTTTTTCTTCATGTTTGTTCTCCCTTCAGAACTTTATTTTTATATGACCTTATTTATGTCCTTATTATACTTAAGTTTTTTAAAACGTCAAGTCCCCCACTTAAAGCGCGGCCTGCGTATAAGTCGCCGTCCCGGTATACGTCCCTGCTGCTTGCGTCGCAGAAATACCTACACCGTAATATACATCGAAACTCGTATTAGCAGCAACTGGAGTGCTATTAGTATTAACTGTATTATTATTCACATACCTAGTACCACCAGTACCATTAGTGCTTTTCGGTGACCAACCAGATGCAGAAGCAGAATAAGTTGTATTATTCGGAATCGTTATTGAATTAGTAGTCCCATGCACTAATGCTGTCGTCGCTACAGTCACTTTATAGCCAGTCGCTAAGTTACAACCCACTATGAATGTAGATTTACCGAGATTATTTGATAAAGAGCTCAAAGATCTAGTTGCACTCAACGTATCCGCAGTAGCACCAGACCCCCAAGTTCCATCTCCATTTGTATGTGGAGTCGTCCCATGTCTAGCAAACGTGCAACTATCATTAATCGTGATTACAATCGTATCAGTGAAACTCTCACCTATCGCCATTACATTTAACATAGGCATAGCAGCCAACGCTACTGCTGCGAGTCCTATTGCTATTTTTTTCTTCATGTTTGTTCTCCCTTCAGAACCTTATTTTTATATGACCTTATCTATACCCCAATTTTATCTAACCATAAACACTATGTCAAGTATTTTTAACAATTATTCAGTTCTTTTTTTCTTATTATCTCGCGAACGCATTCTCATAATTAACCAAATTATAATTCCTACTATCACAAATGCAATTAAGAAGAGTAACCAAATCGGACAAGCAATAATTGTCTTCTCTACCTCTGAAGTCTCTCCAAAAATTTCCACAATTTGTTTCGCCCTGAAAATTCCAACCGCCGGCAAATCGCATTCTTCTACATGATACTTTTCCGTCTCCGGCATCACCAAACTCTCTGTCGGTTTCTCCTCATTTGTACATATTTCCTCATCCCCAAATAAAGGCCAAACTTGGAAAGTATACTTTGCATTAGTATGGATATTCCCATCATTACTCACCATTGAAGTCGCCGATAACGGGTTTGATAATACTAATCCAGGAATATTGTTTTCTAAAATTTGACCAACATTTTTAGTCTCACCTGTTACTTCCGCATAAATAATTGAGGCAATCTGCGTCACGCTCTGGATCATCACATTGCCATCCCCTTCACTTAATCTCTTAGTATCATCTTTCACTATAATCGTTGCATATTGACCTCCAGCTGGCGCAGTCTCTGGGACACTAATCGTAAACGGAACAACATCCGTTTCGTTCGGAGCCACGCTTCCTGACTCTTTACCGAGTACAATCCAATCCATCATCATATTATAATTTGATACAATATCCGTATCTACCGTCCCATAATCATCTACGCTATCTCCATCTTTTTTCTGACTAAACGAACCGATGTGTACTGAATAATCTAAATCAGATGCTGCATTGTTCGGATTTGACACTTTAATCGTCCCCGTAACTGTTTCTCCAGGTATTAAAACCATTTTTTGCGAAGTTGGCGACACAATTAAAGTAGAAGAATTTTCATCTTCCGCAAATACTCTTAATGCTCCGAAGGTGGAACAAACTAGTAACCCCACCGCTAAAAATATTGATTTTAATCCGTTTTTTTTCATTAACCTCCTTATTAATATATATATTATACTAATTATTCTTTAAAAGTACAGCTAAAACCTCTTTTTTCATAAATTTTCTTCAAATCATCAGCGGAATTGTTTTTTAAATTTGTTACTTCACCAGAACTTAAAAAGAATAATTTCGCCGTAATTAGATTTAAAGTTTTTTCCCTTTCTGCAAATAGGTTTATCTTCACTTTTTCTCCAACATAATCAAATGTAGGGTATAGGCTTTCCTGATCTTTGCCATTATTGCCCATATATATATTATAATTCGCATGTAATCTCGTTCTTGCTCCTTCGGCTATGCTCTCACTATTAAAAGTTCCATAATAATTGTATGAAAATTTATCCGCTAAATCACCATTAAAAGTAATTTTAATTTCATGTTCATTTTCTAAGACTCCGTCAGGCGCGAAAAATGGCTCCTCTGGGTTCGTTGATGTACAATGTAAAGCTCCCATCGTTGTGTTATCTATTACTTTTGATGTTCTCGTTTCGTTCTGGCCAAAGATCAACGCTAATCCCCCAAAAAATAATGCCACCAAAAACAATATCATGATAATAATAGTCGTATTACTATCTTTATCTTTTTTCTCTCCACTTTGATTTTTTTTCATCTTTTCCTCTCTTATATCTTTCTATTTTAACACATCAAGAAAAAAAATACAGCTCTTTTTCAAAGCTGTATTTTCCTAGTTTATTCTATTAAGAAGCCGGATGAGCCAAAGTGTAAGTTACTTGACCAGTATAAGTATCAGCTTGCTGAGTTGCACTGATGAATACTTGATAGGTCGTAGACAATGTTGCCCCACTCACCGAAGCAGTCTGTCTAGCCACATCAGTCGCGCTAGATGGCACTGCCGCAAAACTCGTAAATCCAGTCGCACCCGTACCAGTTACTTTCATTGCCCAGTTAGAAGTAGCACCTGAAGTAGCCGTACCAGTCGCGATATCTGTACCAGAACCAGTTGCATTCATCGCCGTTTTTACTGTTGCATCAGCACCAGTACCAACCGCCGTGACATGCCAACCGCCCGCATCGTTACAAGCAATTGTCATGGAAGTCGAACCGAAATCGCTCTTTAATTGACCGTTTGTCATCGTCGCAGAATAGGTATTTGCCATATTCGTTGTCGTAATCAAACATGACGAATTAATCGTTACCTGTACAGTATCGGTAACTGTCGTACCCGTAGCCGCGAACACACCCGCCACCGGAAACGCCGCCATTACAGTTGACGCAGCTGCTATAATTGTTTTTTTCATTTTTTTCTCCTCCCACATTGCGTGGATTTTATTTTTATTTATAAACACTTTTAAATTTTTATTAAGCCGGGTGTACTAAAGTATAAGTTACTTTACCCGTATAGGTATCAGCTTGTTGAGTTGCACTAATCCAAACTTGATAAGTAGCAGTAATAGCATTCCCAGTCACGGCACCCGCGCTAGTCGCTACCGTTGCCGCCGTAGAAGGTACCGCCTTAAACGTCGTATACCCGCTTGCGTTCGTACCGGTTACTTTAAACGCCCAGTTCGAAGTTGCACCCGAAGTCGCCGTACCAGTTGCGATATTTGTGCCCGAACCAGTCGCCTTCATTTGAGTTACATTAGTCGCAGTACCACTACCAACCGCCGTTACTTTCCAACCAGCCGCATCATTACAAGCAATCGTCATCGAAGTTCCCCCAATGTCACTCTTTAGTTGCGAGTTAGTCATCGTTTCCGAATAAGTATTCGTTAGGCTGGTTGCCGTAATACTACACGCTGCATTAATTGTTACTTCTATAGTATCGGTCACGGTCGTACCAGTTGCCGCGAACGCCCCCACTGTCGGCAAAAAAGCTAGCACTGATGCTGCGCCCGCTACTATTATCTTTTTCATTTTTTCTCCTCCCAATTAGGATATTTATATTTATGTTAAAACATGACCTTTTAACACTTCCATTTTACATAAGCATAAATTTATTGTCAAGTTTTTTTTAAAAAAGTTTTCCACAACAAAAAAATACAGCCCTGAAGGGCTGTATTCTTTTACCAATCAGCTAATTAATTAGCTGGGTGAGCTAACGTATAGGTTACCTGACCAGTGTAAGTATCAGCTTGTTGAGTTGGGCTAATAAACACTTGGTAAGTCGTCGTTAATATAGAAGCTTCAGAAGCACCTGCGTTAGTAGCTACATCAGCAGCAGTTTGTGGCACTGCTGAAAAGCTAGTATAGCCGCTCGCATCCGTACCATTTACTTTAAACGCCCAGTTCGAAGTTGAACCCGAAGTCGCCGTACCGGTCGCGATATCCGTACCACTTGCAGAAGCATCCATATAGTGCTTATTACTTGCATCAGCACCAGAACCAACCGCCGTCACGTGCCAACCACCTGCATCGTTACAAGCGATGGTCATCGAAGTCGAGCCAAAGTCGCTCTTTAACTGACCGTTGGTCATCGTCGCCGAATAGGTGTTCGAAGCGTTAGTAGTGGTGATTGTACAAGCCGAATCAATCGTAACTTCTACGGTATCCGTAACCGTTGTACCCGAAGCTGCAAACACGCCAACTACTGGCATCGCTGCAAGAGCCAAAGATGCGCCCGCAATTGCTAATTTTTTCATTTTTATTTTTCCTTTCCCACACATCTGTGGATTTTTATTTTTTTATATTTGTGTTAAACGTGTTTATGTATAACCTTTAACATCTCCCATTATAAATAAACTTATGCTTTATGTCAAGTACTTTTTAATATTATTTTAAACTTTTCTACTATATCCCTATAACACCCCTACAAAAACCAGACTTTTCCACAACCTAATTTCTCGACTTTTCCACAACCCGATTCCCATCACCCCTTATTTAAATATTCTTCCATCCAACTTTTAAATGTTTCATAATTATTGTATTCTTCAGCATCTTCATCTTCATCCGCCCGAAGCCATACCATCGGCCTTCCTCTACTTATCATCGCCACCGACGGATAATATTTTACTACCTCATGCAAAGAAGATTTTTTCACGTCCTCAAACATCATTCTATATATTCTCACCCCCGCCTCTTTCGCATAATCTTTTATATATTCTCTTAATCTATCCGCTGTTTTGCAACCTCCCTGATCTATAAAGACCAAAAACGATTTTCCCGCCGATACTAATTCCTCATATTCTTCGGTCGTTAAATCCGTAAGCTCGCCATCACATTCCCCATCACAATAATACTCCGCATCAAGCGTTACTTCTATTTTACTAAACCATCCCCCTACTGCTCCGACAAACACCAAAGACCCTACAACTACTACCGCTAACGCTATTATTAACCCTAGCGTACTCTTTTGACTCTTTTTCTTCTTGCTCACCCTATTTCTCCGTTAAACTCGAAAAGTCAATCTCGTGATATGGCACTTTATAAAAATCATATACCGCCGTCCCATCCGCCAACGTTCGCTTTACCTGAACATTATTGTCTCCTTCATAATACCAATATCCGCCTACATCATAGATGCGCGATTCATCCCATCCTAGCGCTACCAACATCTTTTTCATCATACCTGCATAGCCCCCACCCCCGCACATCAAGAAAATCACCTTATCCTTCGGGAACAGCGCTTCCAATATGTCCATCGATTCCTTATAGTTCGCCGTATACGACCCATCCGAATGTTGACTAAAAAGTGTTTTACCAGTATAAGTATTACCCACCTCTTCCGGCAATCCCGACACATTTACAATATACGGCAACGGCACTACCGAAAAACCATCTATAAACCCAGAAAGATACGAATCCCCACCAATCGCTTCATAATTTCCAGGATCTTTTAACATTCTTAAATCCCGATATACTGCATCCGACCGATTCAGATACTGATCAATTGTACTCTCATTTATATTTTTATCAATTCCCAACTCTCCTCTTTGTCCTTCCGACAATTCCGGCGCCGGCAAACCTGCCAAAATATTCGGGAAAGCAAATCTACCTAACAGAAACGCCCCGATTATTAAAATTACCGCGATAATTGTACTCCACCAAACATATTTCTTCATAACTTCCTCCACTTAATTAACCTCATTATAGCATATATATTATATACCTATAACTGTTTCGTTTGGACAATTATTTAAAACTCTTATAATCGCCTCTTTCTCTGCCTTCGTTACCCATAGCGAATATTTATACTTCACTGACACCTGCCTCGCTACATACTGACATCTAAATTTCTTGTTCGCCGGCAACCACGTCGCCGCATCTCCATCTGATTTTTGTTCATTCGCCTCCCCATCTACTGCCAATAAATTCAGCGGGTCCGTCGCAATTCTATTCCGCGTTTCATAATCCATATATTGCGCCCCCTTTTGCCATGCATCCGACAGCGCTACCACATGGTCAATCTGTATTTTGCTTACATCATCACGACTATTCATCACAATATGCCGCCCCGTATAAGCCTCATCAAACTCCCCCGCTACAACATTACACCCCTCTAAAACCGCCGAATCTCCAAGCTCTCGTTTTAAAATCCTTTGTCTAAGCGAACAACCATCTACTAAAGGCCATCCATCATAAAATTCCGTCCGCGCATACCCAGTCTTCGGCGCTCGTCCCTTTACTTCCAATTTTTCCAGAATCTCCGTCGCTAGCGATCCAGAGTCATTCAATTCTTCTGTCACGTTTGTCGCTGGAACCTCTATCCCATCATTCTCTACTCGTGTAAAAATCTCGTCATAACTCTCCGGGTTCACCAACACCCAAATCAAGACTACTATAAAAGAGCCTATGATAACTAAAAACCTCCTTAATCTTAATTTCACACCAAGTTTATACTACTTTAAAAATTTTTTTTCAACCCCCTACTATGAGTTTATTCTATTCCTTCTGGCTTACTATTAGAATTAATTAGCCCATTCAGTTTTTCTGTCTTTAATACATTCTCATTATATTTCTCTACTCTTGCATTATACTCATTTACTAAACTACTAATTTCTTCATGCATTGAAGATAACGCTTCTTGTTCCGCCACTAATTCATTTCTTCTTAAATAAAATAGATATTGCGTCTGGAAACACCCTTCCGTATTCGCACAATTATTAAACTCTGCAATTTCTGTATTTAACTTAGCTATCCTATTTTCATATTCTGCTGTTTTTGAGCTAATCTCCGCCGAAATTCCCTCCATCTCGCCTTTCAGCCTACTCATCTCCGCCTCAATTTCTCGAAACACTGTAATATATTTTTCATAATACGATACAATTAAATCTTGATCTTTAAAAATCTCCTTAAAATGTTTTTCCAAATCGCTAGGTAAATCTTTTACCTCTGTCCCCGCCCTTACATATATTTCTTCTTGTTTTTTATCGGCATCATAGTTTTTAATTTCATCTTCCATGAATGACTTATTCTGATCAAAAGTCTTCGTCAATACTAAATCTAGCTCTTTTCTTTCTCCTTCGCTCATCCTCTCCCAAACCGCATGCAAAAGTTCGTGCGCCGTCGTTAGCTCACGAATTCCGTCTAACTCTTTTGCATCAATATCATATACATAAATATTGTCGCTGGTATAACATCCTAGCACCGCTATTTCTTCGTCCGCTTCCGTCCGACAATTAGCATTAAATTCTCCCTTCCCGCTCAAAACCGGCTGCGAGGCATTAAATAGAAATTGACCTCTATCAGTTAATTTCAATTCGTCCCTAATCCGGCTCATTTCGCTAGACGGCTTATAACTTAACCCTCTAAACAAATCGTGTACCCATGCCCGATTAATAATGACGAACAATGATAATACTATTAAAACGCCTAATAACCCCCAAACAATTAAACGAGAACGTCTCTTTTTCACTCTTCCAGTTTACCATTTTATTCATACTTTTTCTAGTTTTTTAAATTTTAGCAAATATTTGGTATTTTTATTATCGATTTCATTTTGCATATGGTTATTATTATAACACAAATATGTTATAATAATATCCACAATAAAAGATTACACAGGTTGGTTATGAATTTAAAGATCGGAATCTTGTATTTCTAAACCAATCTGTTTCTTTTATTCCGTTTACTACCAAAATTCGTTTATCAAAACCAAAATGGGGAAAATTGACGAAAGAATTATAAATAATACAACGTTAAGTAGTGTTGGACTGCGTAGGCTTAAAGTCATCATCCTTAGTTTCTGCATCACTCATGCTAGAACTATCTTTAACAACTACTCCGTCCACCATAGTGTTTAATTTGACCTCTTTCTTTTTTCTATTTTTAATAATTACTACTAAAATCAAGATAACAACTACCATTATAAAAATAGTTAATGCAAAATAAACATAACTATAGTTGGGTTCATTCTCAATAATTGAATCGCTGGTTGAACCCTTTTTGGAAATTATATTTTTAGCTAAATCTACCTCAAAATTAGAGTAATAATAGCAGTCGTAGCACTCTTCCGTTTCAAACAAATTATCGTCAAAACCCATATTCTCCCGATCAATAATCTTCTGGTTGTTTCGATACACCGTTACTTGAAAATCAATATTTACCGCTAGACCAATTTCGTTAGGACTTAGATCTTCAATCTTTAATGTTGCTAGTTTATCAGTCTGAATTAGCGAAGTTTTATCTATTATATTGTTTATGTGTTTCGTATCAAAATCTTCATCTATTTTTGCATATTGCCCAATGTCTTCTTCGAAAGATTCTATAATTTTGTTGTTCTCAAAAGTAACTTTTATTATTTGATAGTTACTCTCATTCGTAAAAACTTCATCATAGTTTTCTAGTATAACTGATATTTTGTCACTCGAACTAATATTTTTGAAATCTATGCTAAAATTTTCGTGATTCAATTTTGCAGTTTCAGCATTAACAAAGTTACAATTACATATTAATGCAAGAACAAAAATAACGATTGTTACTAAAAATGCCCCTTTTCTTTTGCTATTAGTATCGTCATTCATTATAATTTATCCTCATTAAATTATATCACGAAATATGTTATAATTATACCTATAATAACAGATAGAAAGGTTGGTTTTGAATTTAAAGATCGGAATCGTAGGCTTACCGAATGTCGGTAAATCTACATTATTTAATGCCCTAACTAACGCTGGCGCCCTTGCTGCCAACTATCCTTTTGCTACCATCGAACCAAATGTTGGCATCGTTCCTGTTCCTGATGAACGCCTAGACGTATTAGCTAAAATGTATAAGACAAATAAAATCGTGCCAGCTACTGTTGAATTTGTTGACATCGCTGGGCTAGTTGCAGGCGCCTCCAAAGGTGAAGGTCTCGGCAATAAGTTTCTTGCCCATATCCGCGAATGCCAAGCCATTTGCCACGTAGTCCGCGCCTTCAAAAACGACGACATCGTCCGCGCCGATAACAAACCCGAAGATGATATCGTAAAACAAGCAAAAGACGACATCGACATCATCAACCTAGAATTACAATTAGCCGACGAAGAAACTAGGGCAAAAGTCGAAGCTAAACGCAAAAAAGATCCTGCAGACGAAAACATCCCATATCTCACAAATAAGCCAGTTATTTATATGTTCAATGTTGACGAGCAAGGCCTCACCGATAAAAACTTGCAAGCTAAACTTTGCGAGGTTTGTGAAAATTATTCTTTTACGAGCATTGCAACCAACGGGGAGCTTCTAGCGAGCGAGCCCTGTAACGACAGGCGCGAGCGAAGCGGCGAGCAAAAGAATAATTTCGCAAACCACCCACAAGCTATTTTCGTTAACGCTAAACTAGAAGAAGAAATGTCCGGCATGAATCGCGAGGAACGCAAAGAATTTCTCGAATCTTATGGCGTCAAAGATGATGCCCTAGGCGAGCTAATTAAAGCCGCCTACGAAACTCTCGGTCTCCAATCCTTCCTTACCGCCGGCAAAAAAGAATGTCGCGCTTGGACTATCAAAAAAGGTTCCACTGCCCCCGAAGCCGCCGGTACTATCCATACCGATTTCGAACGTGGCTTTATCGCTGCTCAAATTTGTAATTATGCCGATTTAAAAGAGCTCGGTTCCGAACAAGCCGTCAAAGCCGCTGGAAAACTCCGCACCGAAGGCAAAACCTATATCATGCAAGACGGCGACGTTGTCGAATTCAAATTCAATGCTTAATCTTCTTCTTCAACTTCCCTTATCGTCTTTTCAACTAGATTGTAAAAATCCTCCGTTCGAATGTCGCCCTCTTTCCGCTCAATCTCAGGATGAGCTTTATGATAATTTAACGAACCTTTTAGAGACGCAATCAAAGCTTCCTTGGTTTCATTATTTATCATCGGGACTTCATCCTTTATATTATCCCAGTTAGTCTTTTCATCGTTATTTATCTTATCTAAATATTTTTCCATTATCCTCCTTTTTATCTATACTTTTTAGGATCAATCATTAAAATCGGTATAGGACTGCCATCTTCTTGTTCAAAATAACTTGCATGCTTCTTCGGCAAATCTCCAATTTTTGAAACATCATCCGAAAATGCTACTATATAACTAGGTTGTAAACGCCCACCATGCTTATTCGGATCGCCAGAATACCTATCTAAAACTACCTCGTTATGAGCATAATATGGCCTTTTTTTCATACTTTTCTTTGTTCTCCGAATCAACTCCATTGGATCCTTACAAAAATAATCTTGAGCACCAGTTTTTACCGACATTTCCACGTCGTCCTTATAACGTAACTGTCCTACATGTGTATGAGCATCACGTTCACACATAGCCAATATGGACTCACCCTTTAATTTCGTAAAAGCATAGAAAACTTCATCAGGATCATCTAACTCTCCAACATCTATATTTGCTAATTTAATTAACCCGTCTGCAATTGCTGTAGTAGAAATATACCCAAGCCCGCCATCAATGTAAGTATCATCATTCCATTGCGCCGGATTATTTTTATCTTTTCTAACATAAGCACCAAGCCTGTGTATTAACAGCATCATCTTTTTACCCCGCATTTCTAAAACCGGTATCATCTTATCATCATAAGGTATTTCCCCTAGGCTAACTGCTCCATCCCGAATCGTACCTTCCATATACTTACTATACGCCTCCGTAGTTTTTCTTCTTGTCATCTTTATCATGCCCTCAATACATTGCCGTATTTTTTCAGATTCATCCGTGCTAATTCCTTTTTCCTTATAACCCTCAAATTTATCTCTCAACTCCTCGTCACTACAATTACATAAATCAACCATTTCCAGTATCATAAATCTTAATTCTGCTGGTATATCATCTAATTCTTTAATTGATACTCTATCTTCTCCAACAAAAATACGATCAGATATCCCTTTACCCTTTAGTTTCTCCTCTTCAATTATACCAAGTGAAACTAAATCCTGAAGAGAGTCTCTTAATCCTATTCCAAATACATGTTGGCAAATAGCTTCCCTTGCTTTTTCACTCTCTCCTTTTTCTAAAAACTGCTCTGCGACCATCATAATGATTTCATCAACATTTACGACATTTTCTAATGTTATATCTCCGTCAGAAATAAACCTCCAAAAATGAGATTTAATATATTTTTTAATTGCCATTATTTGTTCGTCAGATATACTTTTAGCCTTCTTTACCTGCTCATAAAGGGTTTGAGCCCCATGCATCAAGTCGTCCCATTCTCCCTCATCCAAACCAATTTCTTCCCTTAACTCTCTATCTTCGTCTAATTTTTCCAGATATTCTTTCGCTCCTTCTAAATCTAATTCTGTCATAAAAGCATCACCAATTGAAACTATCCTCCTCATTTCGTAAGGCAATATTTCTTCATATTTCTCTCGCCACTCAGCCTTTTTATTATCGTCCATATCTTCATTTTCTATCATCAAATAAGTATTAGACACATCTCCAACCCTTAAGTCAGGGTCATTTGCTATATCACCAAGCTTAGCTATAATTTGCTCACTTTTTAATAATCCCAAGCATCTTTTAGCTTCGCCAAACCCAAAATCAACCGCCTTATCATATAATCTTTGCATAATATTATCATCTACCATATCAATAGCAGTCTCATGGCCAAAGTTCCTCTCGAACATCCGTCTCTCTATCATTTTTCCAAGCCTATCTTTCCCAGTTCTTTTTTCTTTACCAGTCTCACTTTCTATACTATCAAGAACCCCACAAGCAATTTTATTCAATAAGGAACGTGGGTAATCTCTTGGAGTAGATAGGGTTAATAAATGTTCCTGACCTAAAAACTCTTCTAGCTGAATTTTTAAAGGCAACGCTTCAAACATACGATGATAATGAGTCAGATGATGAGCAAAATTATAATCCTCATGCGCCTCCTGCAAAAACAAATTCGCAACATAAGGATCAAAAAGTCTCTTCATCGCCTCTTCTTTTTCTTCATCGCTACAATCTTCATCCGAGATAATTTCCATCAATTTATCCATAGCTTTTTTATCTTTTGCTTTTCCCAGAACATCAAATTTAGATCTTTTCTTCAGTTCCGTCACCATTACTTTATCTGTGCCAACCGCTTCTCTCGATAATTTCATCCCAGCAAACTCAATCAAGTCATCATCACCATCTCTTTCATACTCATCAACACTTTTAGCCAAATCTAAAACGGCATCCCTTAATTCTTCTGCATTAGCAGTCTGACTATCAGCTTGTTCCGCACCTACCAAAGACGATTCCTTATCCGTCCCATCTTCTTTTTGCTTCTCTCGATGTTCTTCCCAACTCAAAAAAGCATCTTCTCCAACCGGCAAACTTTCTGAAACTGATTCCTTATTATTAGAATTTATTACCTCACTCATTATAGTAGTATTATAAAATAACTTTTACTGTTTTTAAACACTTGAATTTTTCCATAATGTATGCTAAAATAACAGATAATTGTCTAATATAAAGGTAAGTTATGAGTTTTTCAATATTAAAACAGATTGGTGACGCCCAAAAAAAGAAAGCCGTCGTAGACGTGAGATCTGGGGATACCGTAAAAGTCACCCAAAAAATTAAAGAAGGCGAGAAGTTCCGCCTCCAGACTTTTGAAGGTGTTGTCATTCGTATTGACCGCAAAGAGTCGCATACCGCACGCATCGTTGTACGCAAAGTCACTTCCGGTGTTGGCGTTGAAAAGAGCTACCTCATTCATTCTCCGCTTGTCGAGAAAATTGAAGTTACCAAACGCTCTAAGGTCCGCCGCAATAATTTAAGCTACTTAAGGCAACGTTCTGGTAAATCCGCTCGTCTTGCTGGTAAAGATTTCGACCGCGCAGCGGTTAACGATGTCACTGTACCTGAAGAAGTAGTCGAAGAACCGACAGAAGCTAAAGAACCTACCGAAGAAACTGCAAAACCTGAAAAAACCGAAAACGAGGAAAAGACTGCTTAAATGTCAATTCTCGGCATTGACGAAGTTGGACGCGGACCCCTAGCGGGTCCGCTTGTCGTTGGTGCCGTAATTTTACCAGAAGATGAACGTCCCTGGTTCTCCGCTTTAAATGACTCAAAAAAACTTACCGCCAAAAAACGCGAAGAACTTAGTACGTTAATTCTCAAAGAATCTGCTACTGGTCTCGGTTGGGTTTCTGCTGATGAGTTAGATAAAATTGGTATTTCTAGAGCCCTAAAGCTCGCAACCAAGAAAGCCGTGAAGGCGGCTCAAGGCCTTCACGTCCCTTTTTCTCAGATTATCATCGACGGAAAAGTTAATTTCCTAAGTCAAACTCCCTTAGAAAAATATGTTTCTACTTGCATCAAAGCTGATTCGAAAATTCGCGAAATCTCTGCTGCTTCTATTATTGCTAAAGTCGCCCGTGACCATTACATGGTTGAGCTAGCTAGTACCTATCCAAACTATGGCTTTGAAAAACACGTCGGTTATGGCACCAAAGCTCATGTCGAAGCCATTTATCAATATGGACTTACGCCAGAACATCGCAAATCCTTCGAACCTTGTAAATCCCTTTCCGGGTTCATCCCAAACACAACTTTAAAGAAAAATACCACCACCATCGGCCAAAAAGCCGAGTCCGCAGTTGTCAATTATTTAGAACATACTAGCCACATCATTATCGCTAGAAATCACAAAACCTATTTCTATGAAATCGATATCATTTCGACAAAAAACCATCAAATCTATTTTACTGAAGTTAAATATCGTCATAACAATCTTCACGGCTCCGGTCTTGAAGCTATTACTCCGACTAAAAAACGCCAAATGCAATTCGCCGCCGAATCTTACCTAAAATATCAAAATACTAAATACCACAAATTCGAACCTCTTCTCGCCGTCGCTTCCATTTCCGGCAATTTAAAAAAACCCGAAACCTTAAAAATAACCTGGTTCCCTCTCGATAACTAAGCCTAACCCTTTAAAGCTAATTTTATTCGTTCTTCTACCGATAAATTTTTATCTATCTTTTCTAACGCCGCCGTAGCTTCTTTTAATGTAAATCCTAGCGCAATTAAAGCATCCAGCGCCTCATCCGGCTCTTCATTGACCTCACCCTTAACTTTCACTTCCGTCGCTCCGTATCGCGAAGGAATCCCAACTTTATCGCGTAAATCTACGATTACTCTTTCCGCCGACTTTTTCCCAACTCCCGACGCCTTAGCAATAAAACTCGCATCTCCATTCGCAATCGCATTTCGCACTTCTTCCGCTTCAGCTAGCGACATAATCGCAATCCCCGCCTTCGGCCCCACCCCCTGTACTGAAATTAACAGCTCAAACATCTTCTTCGCTACTAAACTTGAAAACCCATACAACTCTTCCGTGTTTTCTCTTACTTGATGATAAGTATAGAATTTTCTTTCCTCACCCAAATTCACATTCTCAAAATCCGTCTCTGGCACCATCATTTCATAACCCACACCAGAAACATCCACAATTATTCCATTCGCACCAAACTTTTCTTCCACAATGCCTTTAATATGTGATATCATTTTCGCCTCCCGCGTGTATTTGAAAATTTTTCTGTCTCTATTATATCATCTTCTCGGTACAATAATCCGCACGTAATCGCCGCCGCTAATGCATCCGCCGCGTCATCTGGTTTCGGTTTTTCTTTTAGTCCTAGGTGCACTCTCACCATTTCTTCCATTTGCGTTTTTGTCGCTGACCCATAACCAGTCAAAGATTTCTTAATTTCATTTGGCGTATATTCCCGAATTTTTACTCCAAACTGTTCCGCTACCAATAAAATTACTCCTCTCGCCTCTGCTACTGCAATCCCCGTTGTAATATTTTTCGAAAAAAACAATTTCTCAATTGCCACCACTTCTGGCTTTGTTTCTTTAAAAACCTCCGTAAGCGACTCGTATAGTTCCAATAATCTCTCCGCCATCGGCGCATCTACTTTTGTCGTCACCGCTCCATAATCTAATACTTTCGCTCCCGCTCGAGAAGTCGTCTCAATTAAACCAAATCCACAAATACCGATTCCAGGATCAATTCCTAAAATTCTCATTTTACATACCTTATCAAAGTATCTCTTAAATCTTTCACCGGCGTCACAAATTTATCATGTATCGTCGCCGGCGCAATTGCATGCTTAAATCCTAACTTCTTTGCTTCCGCAATTCTTTGGTCCGCCCGAAAAGCCGACCGAATCTCCCCTCCAAGCCCAACTTCCCCAAATACGACATATTCTTCTCCTAATTTTCGCCCAGCTACCGCCGACGCAATCGCCATGCAAACCGCCAAATCCGCCGCTGAATCACTCAATTTTAATCCCCCAACTACATTAATAAAAATATCCTTATCCGACAACTTTAATTTCGTTCGTCTTTCTAAAACTGCGATTAATAAATTAAGTCGGTTTAAGTCAAACCCTGACGCCGTTCTTTTTGGATACCCAAAATTTGTTTTAGTCGCAAGCGCTTGTATCTCAACTAAAATCGGGCGATTCCCTTCGAGCGTCGCAAGAATAATCGAGCCATCCGTATTTGTCCTCTCCGCCAGTAACGCCGCCGACGGATTTTCAACTTCCTTTAATCCCGACGCGACCATCTCGAAGATAGCCACTTCATTCGTCGAACCAAACCGATTCTTTACCGCCCTTACTGTTTTAAATCCGCCATATCTATCTCCCTCAAAATTCAACACTACATCAACTAAATGCTCTAGTACCTTTGGCCCAGCTAAAGTCCCTTCCTTCGTCACATGTCCAACAATTACAACCGCTGTATCAGTTTTTTTCGCCGCTCGGATAATCAAATTACCAGAATTTGTCACCTGAGATACCGTACCAGGTGCCGACGAAATTTCGTTCATTACTAAAGTCTGAATCGAATCAACAATCACTAAATCAAATTCGCCTGTTTCAATCGTTTTCGCAATATCATTCGCCGACGTCGAACCCGCAAAACTTAGTCGTTCCGACTCCGCTCCTAATCTCAAAGCTCGTAACTTCACTTGTCCCGCCGACTCCTCGCCCGAAACATATAATACATTATGAATCTTCGCTACCTCTGCGCAAATCTGCATCAAAAGTGTCGATTTCCCAATCCCAGGCTGACCCGCGAGCAACGTCACCGAGCCCATCAAAATTCCACCCCCAAGCACTGTATTTAAATCCTTAAATTCTGTCAAAAGTCTCGCTTTCGCATCCGACGGCGTAATTGTCGATATCTTTACAAAATCCAATTTTTTTCCCGACACTTGTCCTTTTGAAAGCGCCGACTTTTTTCCATCCGCAACCTCAATCACCTGTTCAACTAACGTATTCCATTCCTGACAATTACTACATTGACCCACCCACTTTGCATACGTTGCCCCACACTGCTGACAAACAAACTGGCTTTTTCCCTTCATATATAATATTATATATCAAAATCTTATGATCTCGGCGATATTTCGCGAGTGTAAGCATCCGTCAATTTAACTGACGTATTCGCTTCAGATCTTCTGCTCCCCCAAAGATAAAGTGTATTGTCAAAGTTAATAATCTCAGCAGATATCATTGAATTAGCCCCAGTCGCTGCACCGTAAGTACGGTTAGCAATTAGTTTGTTAGCAATAATCGCACCATTCATCATCAATTGTACTGAATTCTCCAGATTATTTATGCCACTGACAATATTTGAATCACTAAGGCTCATATTGAAATCATTCCCACAAGTTACCACGGTCTTTGCCACTAATAACGCATCTATCCTCTCTACATTGCAATTAATATAAATATTATTTTCCGCATAAATAATTATCTTAGGCACACCTTCTAATGTTTGATATTGCCCACCATAAATAAGGTTGCCACTAATCATAATATTATTAGCTTCTGCCACATAAGTTGTCCCAGCATCCACCGTACTACTAGAAATTATCAAATTGCCACCTTTTCTGTAGTGGACGCCATTAACCTCCGCCTCGTTTCTTTCTTCCACGTTTCTCGGCAAATTAATAGTATCATCCACAACATCATAACGCGTCTTACTACCGAAACTATTTATTATATTATTTTTATCATCACTTACATTTCCTTTAACGGTATTCGCGTCAGTAATTTTCCCCGTGAACCCACTGCTACCATTACAACTATTATTAGCAAAGCTAAGTATGCCCCTCAAACAATAATTTATTGTCCCCTCAGAAGTTCCACCAGGCGAAACACCCAAACCATTATTACCATTACCATTGTAACTAGCCGTACTTCCACCATTTTTAAAAGTATACCTCGGGGCTAACGTTCCGTTATTATTTGTGGCATATCCCGTGCTGGTTCCACTAGCCATACCTTTTATTGTTCCAGACGCGATAACACCTAGCTCTCCCCACGAGCCAAAGATATAATAGCCATCACCCGAAGCCGATCCGGCTAAATTCTTCTTTTTACTTACTCCGGTCGTGATATTGCCTGCCGAATAGATGTTCCCACCCCAAACCTGAAGACTTGGACGTTTAGCAATCGGATAGCATTTAGACTCCGAAACTCTCCATTTTTTATCACCAGTCGAAGACAAATTATCGTCCGCTCCACTACTAGCCGGATATACCGCCGCAGCAAAACATAACTTCGAACCAGCCGCCAAATCTTGCGCATAAAAGCTTAATGTTCTTGAATTAACACTTGTTTTGAACATGTCGCTTAAGGTCGAGTAATTATTTAACGTTCCACTTCCTTCCTTAGAATAACTACAATCAGCCGGATAATAATGTGAACACAAATCACTTTGATCCTCGCCACTCACCCAACCGCCTGATTCATCTCCACTGTATATGATAACTTTCCATTTCTCACTAGCCTTAGTTGCATAATTTTCATCTCCATCTTTCATAGTTAAATTATTGTGCTTCGGTTTTATGTCAATTTCAATCTTTATCTCATTTTCCTCCCCTGCATAAATCGGTTTCTGTTCATCTACCACCCTTGCACCAGTACCGAAATTATATGGTACCATTGCTTCCGCTGAAGCCGTAATAGTCCTTGTAATCACATTGCCGATATTCCACATCTTCCCATCGCTATCAGTCACGGCTCGAAAGATTACTTGACTAGGTGTTGATGTTGTCAAATCACTAGCATTAGTTAATGCTGTTTCACTCAATTTTCTTCCAACTTCACTATTACTAATACCGCCAGTTCTGTAATCATTGTAACTATTTAATTCCCACCTGTTTTCAGAATTTCCAACTTCATATTTATTAGTTGGCGTAATATTTTCTGCCGCAGCAAAACATTCTGAAGTGTCGCGACAATAATTTATTAAACTATTACTAGCAAACCCACGCTTTACGCTAAATGCATTATTCCAATATCCTAAATTTGAACCTTTATTTTGATTAAACAATACATATATTAAATTATTGTCAGAATTTTCAAAACTATTACTAAGCCAATCGCTACTACTGCTCATATTTATACCTATTCTTTCCGGAACCATATTAATGCGACTCTGCAAAGTAGGCTCGTATTTCGCCCTCCAAACTATTTCATCTCCAGGTTTCCCATAAACATAGTCATTTTTATAATCTCCACCCAAAGTCTTATTCTTCACTTTGATATTTAAGAACGATGCATTTTCTACCGCACTACTTCCAGGATCATCCGGTCCACCAGGTTGCCATTTTCCTAACGCTAAAACACAAGCTTTCGTCGATACATAACTCGCACTATACGCCCACGGATTAGTCGAAGTATCCATCGAATTATTCGGCCGGAAATATAAATATTCACATACTTTATCGCCCGGATAAAGATTATTCTTCGTATAAGTATTTACTTTTTTCCCTGAACCATTGCTAATGCCCGAAAATTCTTCTATTTTCTCATTTACTGCATATGAACCACTCTTATTAATTATTCTTCTTATTCTATACTGTGTCGAACCTGTTCCCTCTGTCCTCTTTAAATAATGTTCAAATTTTGCCGAACATCCATCGTCACAATTATCTATTGTATAATATGCCGCCGAAGCGCTCTTACTAGCATACCCACTTTCGTACCAACCGGAACTAGACCCACTTCCAACCCGAGACATCCCCTGGAATTTAGATAAATCTGCCTTTGCACAAGTCGTTACAGTCGCCGTAGTGCTACTACTTTTATCTCCGTAAGGCTTAAACGTCAATCTATAACACATTTGCTGCCCAGGATTTAACTTTTTTGTAATTTTGAAAACATTATGGTGAGTCGACCCATCCTCAACGCCCGGGCTATTACCAGTAGCACCACCTTCATCTACCGGTATATCGCCCCAATCGCCATTATCAACTTTCTTTTGTATCGTATAAGCAGTAGTCCCACCTGCGCCCTTCTTCTTTATACTTAATACAAAACGAACTTGACATCCATCATTACCACAGCCTACGCTCAACGGATTAGGTTGTGCCGTGGCATCTTCATTCACCCAACCAGTAGTATTCTTTGTCGCCTCATCTACCATCGCGGTACCCTCCGCCACTCTAGCCAAACCCTCAAAAGATTTCACTGCTTCCGCGCAGACCGCTACGGTTGCTTCATAGTTATTCTCATGCACACCGCGTGGGTTAAATGTAAGCCTATAACACATTGTCTGACCAGGGCTCAATGTTTTTGTTATTTTAAAGACATTCCCACCACTACTGCTTCCACTAAACTCACCTTCATCAGTTGGAATATCTAACCATTGTCCATTATTAATTTTCTTTTCTACATAATAATCCGTCGATCCGCCAGCCCCAACTCTTTGTATATTAAGCTCAAAATCAACTTTACATCCTGAACTATCACAACTAGTGATTTCTAAATTAGAAGCTGTTTTACTCGTGTCTACAAACCCCGTAGTAGTGCTAGTTGTTGTTCCGTTTTTTGTGGCCTTAGCCTCACCTTTAAAAGAATTCCTAGAATATATTGCAAAAATCTTTTTATCAGAACCCGTTAATTTAGTAGTATAGGTATTTCCTGTCGTAAGATCGCCAGTATTTGCTTTTTCTCGCCAACCTCTAAAAGTATATCCAGTTGGAGTACTATATTCTCTTCTATCAACTGTCGCATTTTCGTTATAGCCAGCGGAATCGGAATCAATATTTGCCTCCAGGATAGTTCCATCTTCCTTCGCTGCATCAGCGACCAACATATTTTCAATTTCATTGGCGTTCAAATAAACCGCATATCTAGTCTTATTTTCTGATAACTTTATATTGTGAAATGTCTCCTTTACGCTTTTCGTTCCAGAAACATAATGTCTCGTATTATTATTAGAATCCGTAGCCGTCACAAATTTTCCATCTTTTGCATTAGCTAAAGACGTCGCAAACCCCTTGAAAATATATCCTGTTTTTGTTCTTCTTGTTATTGAAACTTCTTTTATTTCAGCTTCATCTCCATATACAACTTTATCTTTTATTACACTTGATAAAGAATTACCCTCAGTATCCACTGCTTTCAACGTTAATATCGGATCATAAAATCTCATAAATAATTTACTCTTATGAGTCCTACACCCATAAAACCAACTTATACCTTCACTTATATTCAAAGACATCCCTGGGTAAGCATTAGGGACACACCCAAAAATATAAACCATCTGAGTATAATTTACATAGTGTTTTCCATCTGGTCGAGTTTTTGTTACTGCACTATCATTTTTAAATTTTTTAATATTTACCACTACTTTCTGAGTATTACCACCAGTTGATGACCAACCATACGAAACCATCGAACCACTTCTTAGAACATTACTATCATTATAAGCAATGGCACTATTTAAATAACTTAAACTTTTCCTATTCTGGTTACCCGTATCATTCGGTATCGTATATGGAGGATAATAAGTATCTCTTAACGTATTATTAGTGACTGGGGCATTAGGAGTAAAACTACCTTTATTATATCCATCATTATTACAGTTAGGTAAAGTTGATCCACTTGGAGCTTTTCTCGTAGTCCCTTCGGGGCAACTTCCCGCAATCGCCCTTCCATTATTATCATTACTATTATTTTCTGAATATTGTAAATTTATAAATTGTCTAGCAATTGGATTTCCAACATCCTCTATCCCACACAAAAGCCCAGCCACTCTCAAATAAATATCTACGGTGTCAGAACTATCTACGCCATAAACTTTCCCTTTGACCAACGAATCGTCCGTTGCTTGATCGAAAATCGCATCTTTCAAATATGAATTGCTTGAACTTTTATTAAACCACGCAGCCGACTGAGAGGCGCCCAAATGTTTATTGTTATTTAAGCATACATTACAAGCAGATACGACAGATGCTACAGCTTTAGATCCATAATTGCTAGACGTTATACCATAATCTGAAACATTTTTCCCTTCTTTTTCATAAGCCGCCTTTACACAATCAAAGACATTATTCCATGTTGCGCTATTATTCTGCACTGCCCACGTATTATTTAAGGTCAGGCTACTACACGAAAGAACCGTCAAGACTAAAAACAATATTTTTGAAAACTTTGGCATTTTTTTATTCTTCATTGGATATTCCCTCAATTGTATAATTGCATCCTGCTATTGGATTAGTATCGAGATATATTTCTTGGTATACGCAAAGTTCACTCGTAATTGACGCATTGTTGTTGGCCAATTCCGCTACTGTATGCACATCTGTCAAAATCTGTTCGCTACAATCCCACTCACACCAAAAATCAAAATTCTTAATGCGCGACTTTAAATATCTAATTTTTCCTTCTGCTGTTTCTTCTTTTTCTATAAATTCATCATAATATTCGACTGTATGTTTTACGCCTTCATCCTCGTAAATTGCGTTTGCCTTACTTTCTACGCTTCGCAGTTGCGCCAATTCTTCATCATTTCCCGAAATTAAATTCTTCACGCAGATAATTGCAATGAGCAATACTAACGCCGCTCCAATCAAAATCCCCAAAATGATTTTCAGCCCAACCTCTCTTTTCTTTTCATGACCTTTCATATGTTTTCATATTACCACAAACATTTTCAAAAATCCACAATTTATTTAAATTTAAAATATAGATTTTTTAAAACGGTTATGGTAATATATTACTATATGTCAGAGCAGGTGCAAGGAAATAATAAGCTAAAAATCATTCTTTTTTGTTCCATCAGCATAGCAATCATATTACTAATCATTATTGCTATAATTTTCATTACAAAAGACAATAATGGAAATGTTGAAAGTGAGTTAGATAAAATTCTTACTTCCAAAGAATATGAAATTCGTAACGAAGCTTATAAAATTTATCAATCAAATGGCAAGGAACCGGTAATTGCTTTATATGACAAATACATCAACGGTACAAGTAATACAGATGAAAAAATCAAATATCTAAAATATCGTATTTCAGCACTAGATGCTTTTTGCGAATGGGAATGTAGTGAACAAATTTTGAGCGATGTCCATACAATTCATGATTTAGACAATAGTGAGACAACAACATCAGAACTTTGCGTTTATGAATATATGTATAACGATGAAAACCCACTCGAACAATGTAATGGAGATTTCAGATGAAAATCAAAATTAAACATTTTTCGTTCATATCCATTGGATTATTCATCTTTGCGCTAAATTCAATCAATTGGAATATTTATGACGTCAGTGCAGCAAACCAATGGACTTCAATTTATGACTGCGTCAAAGACGCTTACGAAGCTGGTGGTTCAAGTCTAGAAGCACACAGCGTAACCGAAACGGCCAATGGTGGAGTTTCGAGTAGTGCCGTAGATTCTATTGTATCAGCTTGTAGAAGTTGTAAAGGTAGTGATAACCAATGGCAAGGTGGTGGTTATACTCAATCAGCAACTTGGTTTTCCAGCGATAATAGTACCGACGGAGCCTATAACGATGGTGCTTCATATATAGGCGTAAAGAAAAACACTATAGATATTTATCTCTTTACAGCTGGAAATTCTTGTGCCATGACTCCACAAAACTCAGCAGGAATGGACAAAAGTTTTATAAATATTCAAGATGGCGTCAATTCTTCCACTAGTGCATGTCCACTAGGCACAAGCTATGTAGCAGCAAATGGACAAACCTGGCATAATGCAAGTACTCGTCAAATCCTCTTGCCAAATTGTAATAATGACGGTTGGAAAATCGAAGATAAAAAGAGCGTCGCTTCAGCAGTAACAGTTTCCGGCAATATAACTTCCTTCAGTTTAAACCCAGATTATGGTTCTGGCAGTGGTTACATCCCAGCAGACACTGGAAACGTCAATAGAACATCAGTAAATTATTTTAAGAATTTGCCAACATACGGCCTTGGTACATGGTTGACGACGAGTGGCTTAGGCAAAGAACCCTATGTGTGGGCCGGAGTTGGAAACCCCATTTCTCTTAAGTTAGATGTGGAAGACTTTATTAACTACGTCACTGAACAAAAAGCCGCAGGTAACACAAGTGTAGATATAGATATAGATGAGAACCACGATCCTGCCCATTACGTCAGATTTATCGCCAACAATGTCTACGTGTTTGGTTGTATTAAAGATAGTTATCCTGGTATGGTATCAGGTACATGGCAAGCTTCTTGCTCAACTAGGCAAACTAAACTAGTCCTTACATACATCAGACCTAAGTTAATTATTAAAGCAGTTGATGAAAATGGTAATTCTATGGAAGACACTTTCAGCGATGTTGGTCCAATTTACGGTAGTCTAGGTACCGACGAAGTATTGAAAGATGTTACCGGCTCAGCACGCACAAACACACAATACTCGTTACTGGGCTTTAGAGCAGAACCAACCGGAACATACCTTTCAAATGGTAATAAAGTAAACGAACAAACCATTAAATCCATTGATAAAAATAAAATTACAATTGAAAGTATGGCTAATCACGTAACCGTATATGCCGTATACAAAATGAACTCTTTTAAAGGTCGTGCTGCCGTCGTAGAAGGAAACTCTTTTAGCGCTAACAACGGTAAACCTCGCATTAGTACTGGATTCGTTAATACAAATAAAACTGCTGATGGCAGTCCATTAGAAATTGAATGTGAAAATACCGGCTGTGACGTAAGATTTATGCTTAGCATTAAAAAAACCGGTGGCGGCGGAACCAGTAGTTTCACGGCTCAAAAGAAACTCAACAACGGCAGTTGGGGAAACATACCAGCAGATGAAAATCTTAAATCCAGCCCAAGTTATGGAACTGATGGCGACGAAGATCATCACAACGTATTTCTTCAAACCAAAAAAATCTACCCTGGCCAAACCCTGTGCTATCGCCTCACTTTCCACACTTGGGGAAGTGGAGGGGAAAATGCTACAGCAACTGTTACTGCTTGTGCCAAAGCTATCGCTACTACGTTCATGGGCATGTCACGAATAGCCGAGGTGTCCAGTAATACAACGACCCTTAATTATGACTCCATCAACAATTCAAAAAAGAAAACTACCGACTTCGTACAATATAATAAAGAAGTAACCCATGTCATTAATAATTGTTCTCCTAGTTGTTCCGTAGGATTCGAACACTATCTAAAAAGAATTGATGGCACAAAGGGTTCAATCGACTACGAAGTTACAAAAACTTCGACCATCGAAGGTAATGGCACAATTAAAACTAGTACCGAAAATTTTACAACCAACAATCCAAACGAAGTCAGTGAAAGCATCTATAAAAATATATCTCCAGGCATGTTGGGTTTCAGAATTTGTGAAAGTCTAAGTTTTAAACCCAGTAATAATGCTGCTAGAACTATTAAAAACGCAACTACAACTGCCTGTGCTGTAGTAACAAATAATGTTATCCCAACCGATTTCATAAAAATGGAAGTCATCAATACTTCCGTCGATAAATACAATAGTTATCAAAAAGAAGTCTATGCAAAACCTGGCGATCAAGTTAATTTTCGCGCAACCTACGAACCAACCGTTCAGTCTGCATATGGAGTCACTATAGACGGACAAGTCAAAATTAAAAATACTGAGTGCCCTTCTTCTACTGAACCTAAAACTTGGCGAAAAACTTTGGGCACAGCCTTCAACGATTGCTACGATGGACCAGATTGGAATAATGGCTTCCGTATTTCTGGCACATACGACAATTACGATGTGTACAATGACGGACCAACTGTCGGCGACCCATCCAAAGTTGTAGAAACAACCGATACCCGTTCAGTTAGTTCGAGCGATGTAGGAAAAACAAACTATTTTGGTAAAGCTCTCACGAACGCAAATAGTGGCGACAAAAAAACCGCACCATTTTCAGTATCATCCTCCATCAAATCTTACCAAGTAGCTGTCGAAAGAACTGGAGCTGAAGACGACTTCTCGTCAAATACTATTCCCACAACTGAAACTAAAAATGTCGTCGTCTACGACGTTGATATCGACTCGAAAGATGACACAGCCTACATACGAGTACCATATAATTTTATTACCTCAACAGAAATTACTAGCAAAGACAAGACAAATTCAGAAGATGGTGATACTGCCATTTATGCCGGTGAAGAGATTTCTATTAAATATAATGTTAATGTCAAACCAAGAAAAAATGATCTCACTACTAATTCAGAAAATGAAAAATATGCCACAAAAGCACCTACCAGGAGAAGAATAATTGTTTACAACCCCAATGCTGGAGGCACTATAAAAGAAGGGACTAGATCATATGGAAATTCCAAAGACGATAATCTTTGCCAATATTTTGGGTTCAGCAATGGTGCCAACAATGAAATATGCGGATATGCCAAAGTAAATACTAATGCCAATGCATCGGATTCAACAATTATAGATAGTACCTTAAATAGTAATAGCAACAAAGATGGTCAATCCAATAATTATTCAGCGACGTTCTTTATTCAAGATCTTACTGCTGGCTCAAGAATCTGTATAGCTTCAGCTATTTATCCAAGCAACAGTGGAGGAAAAGATAATTATTCCGATAGTGAAGGTAATCATCATTGGGCAATTTCCGACTCAGAATGCTTCGATGTCGCTAAACGCCCAAGTCTTCAAGTTTGGGGAGGAAATATCTATTCAGCCGGAAGCATCACAACTGGAATAAGCAAAAAGAAAAACCTGTTAGGATCAACTTCAAACGATAGCTATCATATATTCGGTTCATGGGGAGAATTAGGAATTATTGCTTCAGGCAGAATAACCGGTCTAGTAAGTGGAGCTAGCACAGGATATGCCTTAAATAATAACGGTACATTGACACCTCGGCATTCTTTTGGCAATGTCAATGGAAGCGATGGCAACAATGGTCTCGTCAGTGAACCAGGCGGAGCATCTGAGAAAAAAATAGATTATTGTCTAAGAAGTCCGTTGAGTTTCGCTAACGATAAATGTAGCAACGGTTCAGTAGGAAATCTCACTGATTCTAACGCTATAAAAGGAAACGTTAATGATGATAAAGCAAATATTATTGATAACCTTAACAGTAAAGATCCAATAACTCCGACTAATCCTCTCACCTTAACGAAAATCGATGATACTACCAAAGATGCTTATTATAAAGATGACAATATGAACTTAGTAGTCTCTGGCACCGCCGAACTTACTACTGGCACGCACGTCGTAGAAGCTAAAAACATCATGATTAGTGGAAATCTAACATATAGTGGAACATATTCCACATTAGAAGATATGCCAAAAATTATCATTTACGCCAAAGAGAACATTTATATTAATTGCAATGTAGAGAGAATTGATGCATTACTGGTAGCAAATACGATTGTAACTTGTGGTAACAGCTTTGACATGAGCTTAAGCGAATCGGAAATTGGAAAAAATATTAATAATCCAGAAAACTCCGTTCAATTAGCCATCAACGGCGCAATTATTGCCAATAAACTAATCGCTAATCGCACTTATGGTGCAGCAACTGGTGCTAACTCAATCATTTCTGCCGAAATTATTAATTTCGACAATACTCTTTATCTATGGGGGAACAAGAAATCCGAGAAAAATATGTCTCTTAAACTGGTTTCTGCTTATTCGCGCGAACTTTCACCAAGATTATAATAAAAATCTAAAAAACTTTACGGAACCATTCATCTGCTGGTCCCGCCGTCATCAAAATCACCAAATAATCATCTTTTACATACTCTTTTAATTTTCTCGACAGCTCATCATTTAATTCCACTTCTTCTGCAACTTCTCGATTCTCCAACCCTTCAATAAATTCTTCTGGCTCAATTACTTTTAATTCCGGGTTTTCTCTCGTTAGATAAGTTGGTAACCAAAATATTTTTTCCGCTCCGAGAAATGCACTATGATATTCATCTTTTACTTCATGTTGCCTGGTATTTTGATGCGGCTGATATAAAACCACTACTCCTTTTTTACCGTTCATTTTCGCTTCTTCTTGTGCTATTTCCATCGTCGCCATAATTTCTTCCGGGTGATGCGCGTAATCCGAATAAACCCCATCCGTAATTCTCTCAAATCTTCGACCTATTCCAGGAAATTTATTCATAATATCTATCATTGTTAGCGGAGTAAATAATGTATCAAATCCTTCTTCTTTCATCTCATCATCAAATATTCGCATCACTGCGTTCGCCGCTAATCCTGCATCTATCCTTCTTGCCTCACCAGCTAACTTAAAATCTTCCGTCTTATATAATGCGTACTCTCCGTCTGCCCATTTAATCCCATCTCCAGTCGCTTCAACCACCATCTCACTTTGATCCCTAAACTGTGAAAAAGCCTTTTCATAATCCTCTCTTGTCGGATAAATATCCGGATGGTCGTAGCTAACTGCTGGTATTACTGCTATCCACGGATGATATTTCAGAAAATTCCGATCGTATTCATCCGCTTCATAAATAAAGAATCTATCTCCCTTTCGGTACGAGCCACTCGGAGCAAATCCTAAAGTTGTTCCTACGATATAAGCTACCGGAAGTTGTAATTTTAAACTCGCCCAGATTATCATCGCTGTCGTCGTCGTTTTTCCATGCGTTCCCGCGACTGCTACCATTTTTAAATTCAATTTTTCCACCAAAAACGCCGTAAAATCATCTCGTTTTGTACATTTAATCCCCGCTTCTTTCGCTATTTTTAATTCTGGATGGTCTTCCGGCAATGCCGACGTATAAATAAACCAATCCACCCCTTCTTTCATTTTTTCTGCTAAAAACTCACCATCCTGTTCACCAATTTTAACTTCTATTCCTTTTTTCAAAAGCTCCGGATAAATCGCTCCTTCACTTAAATCTGAACCAAAAACTCGAAATCCTGCATCTTTCGCCATCAAAGCCAACGGTCCCATCCCCGTCCCTGATATTCCAGATATATAAATATTCATGCTATAATAATACCATGAAAATTCATTCCGAAAAAGAGATGCTAGATTTTGGCAAAAGCTTTGCCAAAAAGCTAAAATCGTCCCCAAATCATGCTAAAGCAACCGTAATCGAACTTATTGGCGATGTCGGTGTCGGTAAAACCACTTTTACTCGTGGTCTCGCTGAAGGCCTTGGTGTTAAAGAACCTGTCACTAGCCCCAGCTTTACCATTTCTAAATCTTATGCTCTTCCCTCTAACGGAAATTTAATCCACTACGATTTTTATCGTTTAAACGACCCTGGACTCATGCAAGAAGATTTAGCCGAAAACCTTCAAAATCCCAAAAATATCATTATCATCGAATGGGGCAATTCTATTTCCAACTTACTCCCGCCTAAACATCTTACTATCATCATAAACTATGACGACCAGGGTAATCGTGATATAATCTCTACATGAAACTATATTTAGACACTAGTACACCCGAAACTATTTTAAAACTCGACGATAAAGAATATAAATATACCTTCGCCAATGATTTAGCTGAAAAATTACTTGAATTTATCAAAGATAAACTAGCAGAAAATCATAAGACTTTTAACGATATCACAGAAATCACTTTTATGTCCGGCCCAGGTTCCTTTACCGGGTTACGTATTGGCGCTACTATCGTTAATACCTTAGCCAGCGAACTAAATATTCCCCTCTACGACCATCATCACAAATCCCACCAAATCATCCTTCCCGACTATGGTCGCCCCGCCCGCATTAGTGAACCTAAAAAATAATTATTTTTTAGTTCTTCTCTCTACCATAAATTTAATTGCAAACGACATCAGAATCGCAAAAATTACAACCAAGAATCCTTCAATCGTCGCTAAGATAATATAACTTTTTGTATTATCAGGTTTAAAGACTTTACTTTCGCCTAGCGGCGCCACATAAGTCGGGTCAGTCGGATCGTAGGCAATCTGAATTCCTTCTTGTTTTGCCAAAGTCGTATTCATTACGCTCAAATTCATTTCCGTAAAGACAATGTTGAAAACTGACTCGCTCGAATCTCTATCCGCATGGAAAATTCTCACAATCGAACCTTCGCCACTTTCTACATTAACTCCCGTATAAGCTAATTCTTCGCCATTTACTCCAGCGTAAATTTCTCCTTCTTTGCTGATTCGAAATCTTCCCGTCATCGCCTCGTGTACTCCGCCCATATCAATTACTAATTCATTTCCAACATAAACAAACGTGTCATCATCTGCTGTAACTACGAAATCCTCATTCCCGCTATTTAAAACCGTAAACGGTACCGCAAAACTCATTGTAAACAAATGGTTATGTCCATCTTTGCTCGTAAAATCTCCCTTCGAAAAATCAACTTCATCTAGAGGATAAAAATTGTCATGATAGAATGAGAATTCTGCCCCATCATTACGATAGTTCATCCCTAAAACACCAGAATAGCTAAAGCTCTTACCTTCAACCGTTGAAAACCACCTCGTCATATCTTTGACTCCTCGATTTGGTACCAAATTCCCGCCTTTCGCTACTGGTAAATAATTATCATCAAGATAAAAGTCTACCAACCCTTGTTCTAGTTGTCTGTTATGATAACCACATTCCGTCCATTCAAACTGTCGCGCATAAAGCGCGTCCGAAAGTCCCACATCATACAAATCCACGCACTCATCTGCTCTCTGGTCATAATATATTACCGGTAACGCAATATTTTTTCCTTCCGCAACTCCGGCCTTCGCCAAAATTGCTTCTGGCGTCTTTTCAATCGCCACTTCCTCCATTTCTATTACCGTACGCGAAAGTCCAAAAATCGTAAAAAATGTCGCCACCATAAAAGCCACCAAAGCTATTCCGCCAAATATTTGTGCTTCTTTATTCCTAGTCTTTTTAGTTTTGCTCTTCTTTTTCATACTAATCTCCATTTAAAGTATAAGCTTTTCTAGTTAAAAAAGCAAGTTTACTCTTCCTCCTCCGCCGAACTTTCGCTTTCTATCGGTATCCCCAAATGTTCATCCGACAGTGCTTCTTTTTCAAATGGCTTTTCATAATCATCTATTGCTTTCACCTCTTCCTCTAAATTCTTTAAATATTCATTTACCACTTCCGCCGACATCTTCCCCGTTTTGGAAAAATTGTATTCCTCTTCTTTTACTTCTTCTTCCTCAATCTCCTCTTCATCCGGCAAAAACCCAGGACGCGAACGATCTAGATATATATCTCCAGAATTATGATAAATCATCAAACTCACACCAGTTGTAGCTGTCGCAATTACAATTGCAATAATCCCTAACACTAACAAATTCCAACCACCTTTCGTGTATTTTTTTTCCTTCTGTTCCTGTACTTCGTCCATCTTTTCCATTATAGCTTACCCTTTAATTCTTTCACTAATTTCATGTGTTCACTAATTATTTTTCGCATTGTCGCAACATCTCGATTCACAACTTCCCTCTCTTCTCTTACTTTCATCAATTTTTTATAAAAACTTTCCGACTCATTTTTACAATCCATCATCACTAACTCTTCCAGACCTTGTTGATAATCTACATAATCATTCATAAACAAAATTTTCGCATCTGCAAAATTATTCTGATTTTCCGTTAATTTCGCATTCGCCAAATTATTTTCAACTAAACGTACATTTAGCGGTATCATAAATTTAGATAAAATTTTCTCATAATATCCCCCAAGATAGACTCTCGTCCGCGCATCCTGTTTCTGCACTTTCTTCAAATTTTCCTTAATCGTCCCACAATTATCAGAAATCGCCGCCTGTTTTTCGTCCGCTCTTACCGATACCGGCAAAATTAACAAGCCAACCATAAAAACCGCCATTACGACTAAAATGCGTTTCATACTATATATTATATACATTTTTTCCGAAAAATAATAGCTAATCTCTTTTTAACATCACCGTAAATGCTTCGGACGGTATATCAATTTTGCCAAACCTTTTCATGCGCGCTTTTCCGCGTTTCTGCTTCTCAAGTAATTTCGCCTTCCTATCCCTGTCTCCTGTATGAATCTTTACTGTTACGTCTTTCCGATAAGCCCCAATCGTTTCCCGCGCTATAATTCTTGCTCCAATCGCCGCTTGCAAAGCCACTTCATAATTCTGTCTCGGAATAATCGCTTTTAATTTCTTTGTCACCTCACGCCCAATTCTTTCCGCCTCGCTCCGATGCGCCATTACCGACAACGCATCAATTTTATGCCCTCCAACCAAAAAATCTATTCTCACCAAATCTTCCGTCCGATAACCGTTCAATTCATAATTAAACGACGCATAACCAGAAGTCGCCGACTTTAGCTGATCATAAAAATCTGTCAATAAATTTGCCATCGGCGCCTCAAAATCAATTACTGCCCTTTCTTCAATATAACCAAGATTCGTCTGATGCCCACGCTTTTCGTTGATTAAATTTAGAACATTGCCAATCATTGATTTCGGTAAAATAATTTCTCCTTTTACCCACGGCTCTCTGATTTCACTTATCTCACTCATATCCGGCAAATCCGCAGCCGACTTAATTTCAATCACCTCACTATTGTTCATTAAAACTTCGTAGTTAGTCGATGGATTCGTTACAATCAAATCTAAATTAAACTCTCGTTCTAGTCGTTCTTTAATAATATCCATATGCAAGAGTCCTAAAAAGCCAATCCTCAGTCCAAACCCTAAAACTGGCGAATTCTCCGGCTCAAACCGAAGCGCCGAATCCGACAACGCCAATTTTTCCACTGCTTCCTTTAAATCTTTATATTGATCATTCGAAACTGGGAAAAATCCCGCATAAACAAACGGCAACACATTCTTGTAACCAGGCAGCGACTCTAAAGCTGGCTTTTCTGCTAACGTAACTGTATCACCAACTTTCGCTTCTCTAGTTGTCTTTAAGTTTGTCACAATATAGCCAATCTCTCCCGCCGATAATTTTTCTCGCGGGGTCATTTTCGGCGTCAATACTCCAACTTCAAGCGCCAAACCCTTCGCTCCCGCCGCCATCATCAAAATTTCCGCATTTTTTCTAATCTCTCCCTCAAATACCCTCACATAAAGCACCACCCCTCGATAATCGTCAAAATACGAATCGAAAATAAGAGCACGAGACGATGTTGTTCCGGCGCATTGCGCAGACTGCTGTCGAGCCATAGGAGCCGAGCCCTGTGAAGACAGGCGCGAGGACTCCGGCGACGAAACAATCATCGGCTCGTGTTTTATAATTTCATCCAATAATTTATCTACGCCAAACCCAGTTTTACCACTCGCTTCGACAATTTCCTCACGCTTACATCCAAGCAAATTCATAATCTGCGCCGCCACCCCTTCTACATCCGCCGCCGGCAAATCAATTTTATTAATCACCGGAATAATCTTTAGATTCTGTTCTAAAGCTAGATAAACATTCGCCAAAGTTTGCGCCTGAATCCCCTGTGTCGCATCAACTACTAAAACTGCAATTTCTACCGCCGCCAGCGACCGCGAAACCTCATACGAAAAATCCACATGCCCCGGCGTATCAATCAAATTCAGCGTATATCCCTTCCACTTCATCGTCACCGGCGCAAGCTTAATCGTAATCCCTTTTTCGCGTTCCAATTCCATCGAATCAAGTAGCTGCTCCTTCATCTCTCTTTTTTCCACCGTCCCCGTTAGTTCCATCATCCGATCAGCAATCGTCGATTTCCCGTGATCGATATGCGCAATAATACAAAAATTTCGAATCTTATCCATAACCCCAATTATTTTACGTTTATCATCGATAAACTCAATTTTCCATGATCAATCGCCACTAATCGTACTTTCACTTTGTCCCCTACGTGCAAAACTTCTTCTACCTTCTTCAGACGCTTCTTATCTGTAATTTGCGAAATATGCAACATCCCATCAATTCCAGGCATAATATTTACAAATGCTCCGAAATCTTTAATCGAAACCACCGTTCCCTCATAAATTTTTCCTACTTCCGGTTCCTCAGTTAACGATTTAATCCAATCTAATGCTTTTTGAATTCTTTCTGGATCACTTCCCGATACCGTCACCAACCCCGAATCCTCAATATCTACTTCCGCCCCAGTTTCTGTCGTAATCTTATTAATCATTTCGCCACCTTTACCAATCACCGCCCCAATCTTATCTGGCGAAATCATCAATTTCTCAATTCTTGGCGCATACGGCGAAATCTCTTTCCTCGGCTCCGCAATCACCGAAACTAAATGCTCTAGAATGAACATCCTACCCTCATGCGACTGTTTCAAAGCCTTTTCCATAATTTCTACCGGCAGCCCATGCACTTTCATATCCATCTGCAAGGCCGTTACACCCTCTTTAGTCCCTGTGACTTTAAAGTCCATATCGCCTGCAAAATCTTCCGCATCCATCAAATCGGTTAGAACATATGCCTTATCAACATCTTTCGCCGTAATCTCAGACCCCTTAGGCACATCTACCATTAGTCCCATCGCTACCCCCGAAACTGGTCGCTTAATCGGCACCCCCGCATCCATTAACGCCATACAAGACGAACAAGTTGCCGCCATCGAAGTCGAACCATTTTGCGACATAATTTCAGTCACCGAACGAATCGCGTAAGGAAATTCTTCTTCCGAAGGCAAAACCGGGATTAACGCTCTCTCCGCCAAATATCCATGCCCAATCTCGCGTCGCCCCGGCGAACCAATCCGCCCAGGTTCTCCTACCGTATAAGATGGCGCATTATAATGATGCATATAGCGCCTTTTCCCCTCTGTTACTTCCATTGTATCCACATCTTGCGAATACGACAAAGGCGCGAGTGTCACTATATTCATTGCCTGAGTAACACCTCTGGTAAACAAAGATGAACCATGTGTCCTCGGCAAAATTGAAATCTGACTCGACAGAGGCCTCACCTCGTTCAACTTTCGTCCATCTGGACGCACGCCTTCCTCAACAATCCCTCTCCTTACCTCTTTAAATACCGCTAACTCAAACGCTTGATCATACACATCCCTTAAATTCTCGTCATACCATGCTACCTTCTCATTGTCCGTCTCACCCTCCCCTTTAGAGAGCGCAAATTCATCATGCATCGCATATTTAATATCGTCTAACACCTGCGCTCGCTCCATCACATTCCCCCGAATCTTCAAACCAAATTTCCCTTCCGTCCAATCCGCTACCTCTTTAATTACCTCTTCCGACGGCAAAACTAGCTCATATTCCTGCTCCGGCATCGCTACCTGTTTTGCTAATTCTCTCTGTAGATCTAACGCTGGTTGCACATTCTTTACCGCCCATTGCATCGCCTCAATAATCATCTCTTCTGGCACTTCTTTCATTCCCGCCTCGACCATCATAATTTTACCGTCTTTACACGCTACTACAAGGTCCATTGGCGAAACTTCTCTCTCTTCCGGCGACAAAAAGCCCTTAAATTCATCCCCGACTCGCCCAATTCTAATCCCCGCTACCGGCCCATCAAACGGCACTCCCGCATTCATTAAAGCAGACGACGCTGCAATCATTGCCACGCAATCTGGACGAAAAGCCGGATCCATCGATAGAACCGTGCAAACTACCTGTATTTCTTGACGATATCCCTTAGGGAATAACGGTCGAATCGGCCGATCAATTAATCGCCCAACCAGTACTGCCTCATCCGCCGGCTTCCCCTCTCTCTTAATAAACCGCGAGCCCGAAATCTTGCCCGCCGCATACCACTTCTCTTCATAATCTATTGAAAGCGGGAAGAAATCCTGTACTACCGGCTTCGTCCCCACTACCACCGAACCTAAAACTACGGTGTCTCCATAGGTTACTAAGACCGACGAAGTCGTCCTAAAACCTACCCTGTTTACCTCTAGAGTCAACTCCCGCCCCAGCCACTCTGTTGAAACTCTAACTGTCTTCTTTCCGTTAGGGTTAATAATATCCATAAAAATGTTCCTTTCTCGGGAAAACTTCAGGTATAAGCCCCATCTTATATCTGCCGTCTTCCCATGTTAATTTACTCTTTTTATTATACCAAACATTGACTTTTTTAGCAAAGTATGCTATAATTAAACATGAGGGGTTTGGTTTCTGTTCCTCTCTAAATATTTTACGGGGGTAGTAATAATGCAAGAAACAGAAAAAAGCAACTTAAATTTATTGACAGAGGAAGACTATGAGGCCCTTGCCATCGAATACGAAGATGCAATGAATAAGGCCATGGCTTCCATTGAAATTATGGATCGCTCGATGGAACGTTCCGAGGGAAGAAATCCTTTTGAGCAATATGAATCTCGCATCAAAGAATACGGATCCGTTGAAGAAAAGTGTGGCCGAAAAGGTCATCCTTTTACGCTCGAAAGTGTTAAGAAGAATATCCTCGATATCGCCGGCATCCGTATCACTACGGCTTTCCGCGACGATATCTATCGGGTGGTGGAAATTCTCCACCAATTCCCAGATTTCGTCATTTTAGACGAAAAAGACTATGTCAAGAATCCAAAGCCAAATGGATATAGTAGTTATCACCTCCACATCGAGGTTAATATCTTCTATCCAGGCTTCGGATCCAAAAAGTTCCCCATCGAAATCCAAATCCGCGACAAAGCGATGGATTTCTGGGCTACTATCGAACATAGTCTTAAGTATAAAAATGCCAATCTTCCCGAAGAAAAACGGGAAAAAATCGAGAAAATGTTTCGTGAGCTTGCTGATGCCCTCACTAAAGTTGAGGAAAAAGCCATCAAACTCCGCGATTCATAAGTCCCATACAAAAACCCGCCGGTTTAACCGACGGGTTTTCTCTTGCTAATTTATTTCCTGAGGCCGAGCTTCTTCACAGTCTTCTTATATAGCTCAAAATCGGTCTCTTCAAGATAGCGCAGCAATTTCTTTCGCTTCCCTACCATCTGCATTAAACCTCTTTTGGCCATAAAGTCATGTTTGTTATTCTTTACGTGCGCGGTTACTTCTTTAATCCGCTCCGTTAGAATCGAAACTTGAACTTCAGGAGAACCAACGTCCGCTTTATTACGAGCAACCTTGGCAATAGCCTTGTCCTTATTCTCTTTTGTTATCATTGCCCCATTATACCACAAATCCCCTCATCTGTGAACCCCTATTAGCACTATTTCTTCTCTAACATCTTATAAGTATACGCCGCCAAAGCTCCGCCTACTAATGGTCCAACGATAAATACCCAAACTACGCCAAGCGCCGCTCCGCTACCGCTAAACGCCGAAACAATTGCTGGCCCAAGCGATCTTGCTGGGTTTACACTCGTTCCCGTTAAGCCAATCCCTAGAATATGTACCGCAACTAGTGAGAAAGCAATCACTACCCCCGCTACATGACCATGTTTGGCTTTTTCCGAAGTCACGCCAAGTACAGAAAGTACAAAGACAAACGTTAGTAATATTTCAACTAGAACGCCAATACCCATATCACCATTAACACCGGCTAGTCCATTTGAGCCATAAGCTCCCGTCATGTCTACAATACCTGATCCATTGAAGATTAACGCTAAAAGCCCAGCTCCAGCTAACGCTCCTAAAATTTGGAAAGCAATATATCCCCAGAAATCTTTCACAGAAATTCTTTTCGAAATTAACATCCCAAGCGACACTGCTGGATTAATATGGCATCCTGAAATATTCCCGATGCTATAAGCCATCGTAATCAGGCCCAACCCAAACGCAAAAGCCGTCAAAATGTACCCGCTCCCATTCGCCGGATCACATCCTACTGCCATTGCCGTGCCACAACCAATCAGCACCAAAACCATGGTACCGATAAATTCGGCAAAATATTTTTTCATATTGTTCCTCCGTTTAACTAATTTCATTATATCATAAGATTTTCATGGCATTCAATTTTTTCTCATATCTGTTATCAATGGTATAATAAAGATATGGAAGACCAGATTATTCTCATTGACAAACCTGCCGGTATTTCCAGTTTCGGCGTCGTCGCTAAAGTTCGCGGGAAATTGAAAGCTGAACTTGGCCATAAAATAAAAGTCGGCCATACTGGTACGCTAGACCCTTTTGCGACTGGACTCCTAATTTTATTAACCGGCAAAATGACCAAAAAATCCAACGAATTTTTGAAGCTCGACAAAGTCTACGAAGCTACCCTAAAGCTCGGCTACACTTCCACCACCGGCGACCCTGAAGGAGAAATTCAACAATATTCCAGTGAAGGGGTATTACGGAGCGCGGCAGCGCGAGTTATAGCGCCGGCCGCCCGTGGCGACGGGCCGGCCGGACGCGGCCCCGAACGGAATATTGTTGAATCTATTCTCTACTCGTTCAATGGTGAAATCAGCCAACAAGTCCCGAGATTCAGCGCCGTCAAAATCAACGGCGAAAGAGCCTACAAACTCGCCAGAAAAGGCAAAGACTTTGAAACTCCGACTAGAAAAGTCACAATTTATAGTATTGAAATTCTAGACTACAATTATCCCGAACTCAAAATTAAAGTCCATTGCAGCTCTGGCACTTATATTAGAACTCTCGCCGAAGATATCGGCAAAAAACTCGGCACCGGCGCCTACCTCACTGCCCTTCGCCGTATTTCTGTTGGCAATTATAGCGTTAAAGACACTATTATGCTACAATAGACTTATGTTAGTTTATCGCTCTCGACTCTTAAACGTACCAGTACTTAGCGTCCAGACTGGCGCCCCTGTCGGTTTCATCACCGAACCCATCGTTAACCCCGACAATCTTAAAATCATCGCCTTCCGCCTTCAAGGCCCACTCGTTGATAGAGCAAATAATCTTTTAGCTGTAGAATCAATTCGCGAATATTCTAATCTCGGCATGGTTATAGATAGCGTAGAAGAACTCATCGCCGATGACGATGTCGTTAAAATTTCAGATATTTTAAAACTAAATTTTAACCTCATCAACCTTAAAGTCGAAACCAAAAAAGGCTCTAAGCTCGGTCACGTCGAAGACTACACTGTTACTTCAGAAGATTTCGTCATCCAACAGCTCATCGTTAAGCGTCCAACTTTGAAATCTTTCCTTGATCCCGAACTTACTATCTCCAGAAAAGAAATCGTTGAGATTACCGACTACAAAGTTATCATTAAAGATGAAGAAAAAGTTTTAAAAGCTCGTGCCGAAAAAGAAGATTTTATCCCAAACTTCGTCAATCCTTTCCGCGAAAAACAACCAGGTTTCTCTCCTTCCGAAACTGAACAAGAAGAAGCTTAGTCTTCTTCAACTACTTTTTTTACTAAATCGTAACTAAATCCTTGACGACAAAGATATGCAATTAATTTTTCTTCATCATATTTTCCCCGCTTTTTCATCACCATTTTCCGAATTTCTTCTTCATCATTTCTCCCGCCCAAAACTTCCTCAATTATTTCCGCCGCAATTCCTTTTTTCATTAGTTCCATCTTCAACCTCTTCTGCGAAATCCCTTTTTTCACAAACCGATTCTCAACATAATACTCCGCAAACTTTCGATCATCTACATATCCTTTCTCGACTAAACGCTCAATAATTGTCCGAGAAAATTCAAGAATGTCTTCTGAGGGGCATCCGCAGTTGCTACGAGGACGCAGTGAGGAACCCCGTGAAGACGGGAGTGACGAACGTCCCGAAGAAGACATTCTGAATTTTCTACGCAAGTATTCTCTCGTTTCCTTTTCCGACCTCGGCCTTATTAACACCCATTCCAAAGTTCTTTGATATAATTTCCCAAATTCACTAGCTTTTTTATATTTTTCTAAGTCTTCTTCTGAGATTTTTTGTCTAACTTTTAACTTAAAATCTACCACTTGAGCTACATCAAGTGAAAAAGCAAATGTTTCGTCTATATAAACATTTACTCGATTCGGATTTTTTACACCCTGCTTTAAATTCGTAATCGTAAATATGTTATTAGGCTCATTTAATTTTATAATTTCCATTAAACTATCTCACGCATTTTGAACCAATCATTCAAATTCATAAAAGTTAAATCATCTTTTGCTAACGGCGGTTTTGCAAATTCCTTCCGAAAAGCCTCGTTCTCATCATAAGATACCCATTTCACTTCAGAAACCTCTTTATCATTAAACTGAAAATTTTCCAGTTTCCCCGTCCAATCCACCATAAAAATCCAAGCAAACCGATTCTTATTAAATGGCTTCGTAAAAGCAAACTGTAAATCTTCTGGCAAAATTTCAGCACCAATCTCCTCTTTTGCTTCACGTATCGCCCCTTCTATCACCGTCTCGCCAAGATTAATATGCCCACCCGCTGAAATATCGTAATAACCTGGATATCTATCCACCGCATCCGATCTTTTTTGCCATAATAATTCTAATTTACCCTGCTCATTCAAACGATATAAAAACACAATCGCCACTCCTACTATTTTATCAACGCCAGTTTTTTCCGGATTATCTAACGCCGAATTCCAACCTTCACCACGAATAGGTTCACCATTCGGGTAAAACACTTGCCACGCTTCATCATGATGCATCAGTTTTTGCCTTTTCCCTTACTTTAGCTTCAATTTCCGCCATTAGTTCCGGTTTTTCTCGGAACAGTTTTTTCACCGCTTCACGCCCCTGACCTAAAGTTTCACCATTATATTTGATAAATGCACCTGCTTTTTCCAAAATTCCGTAAGCTACCCCGAGATCTAAGACGTCACCCGATTTTGAAATCCCCTCATTATACATTACATCAAATTCCGCCGTTCTAAATGGCGCCGCAATCTTATTTTTTACTACTTTAATCTTCGTACGATTTCCCGAAATATTATCGCCTTCTTTAATCTGTCCAATCCTTCGAATATCTACCCGTACCGAAGCATAAAACTTTAATGCATTTCCGCCCGTCGTCGTTTCCGGATTTCCAAACATCACACCAATCTTCATTCGAATCTGGTTGATAAATATCACTGTCGCTCGCGATTTCGAAATAATCCCAGTCAATTTGCGCATCGCCTGCGACATTAGTCGCGCCTGTAACCCCATCTGCGCATCGCCCATATCACCATCAATTTCAGCTTGCGGTACTAATGCCGCTACTGAATCTACGACAATCAAATCTACTGCATTCGAGCGCACTAAAGTTTCACAAATTTCTAATGCCTGTTCCCCATTATCCGGCTGAGAAATTAACAAATTCGCCGTATCGACACCAATTTTCTTCGCGTATGCTGGATCTAAAGCATGCTCCGCATCGATAAACGCCGCCTGCCCACCCTGTTTCTGCATTTCTGCAATCGCATGCAACGCTAAAGTCGTTTTACCCGATGACTCCGGTCCATAAATCTCAATTATTCGCCCTTTCGGCCAGCCCCCACCTAACGCCAAATCAAGCGATAACGATCCCGACGGCAAAAGTTCCACATCCATTTTCGGCGTTTCCCCTAACTTCATAATCGCCCCATCGCCAAATTGTTTTGTAATTTGTGCCATCGCGAGCTTTAACGCTTCGCTCTTTCCATCTTGCTTGTCGTTTTTCTTTTCTGCCACCGCTTCCTTTTTTCCCATAATAGTATTACCTTTCTTTACTTATTATATATTATACAGTAAAATAGAAATAGAGTTGATTTTTACACTTGTGTATGGTAGAATCAATTTAGGTTTTGTTAATTACCCTTCTTGCGAGGGGTAATTTTCAGTTTTATAGTAACTTTTATGTTTTCTACTTCAACTTCCATAACCCTCCTTTCTTCTGACCATGTTTATTTAAACTTCACCAACCCTATTTCTGCGCCCTCTTGTATCATAAAGAAATTCATTTTGCAACCCCCCACCTAAAATGTTATAATCATTAGTATGCGAGTAAATGAAAACATTCTTATTTCTAGCTTAACCACCATGCGTCTCGGCGGTCCCGCCAGGTATGTTTTAGAAACGGAAACCCCTGAAGATGTTGCCGATGCCTACGGCTTCGCCGAACAATTTAATCTCCCCACTTTTGTTCTTGGCTACGGCGCTAACACCATCGGCCACGACGAAGGTTTTAAAGGCGTCATCATCATTAACCGCATGCAAGGCATCACTGAAGAAAACGGTAAATTAAAAATCATGGGTGGCGAATATTGGGACAATGTCGTCGCTTATGCTGTAGAAAAAAATCTCACTGGCATTGAAGCTCTCTCGAAAATCCCCGGTCTCGCTGGCGCCGCCCCGGTCCAAAACATCGGTGCCTACGGCCAAGAAATCGCCGACACCTTAACCGAAATCGAAGTTTACGATTCTTTTACCAAAACCTTTAAAACCCTAAAAAAAGATGAGCTAAATTTCTCTTATCGTAAAAGTATTTTAAATACTACCGAAAAAAATCGTTATTTTGTCATTTCCATCACTCTTGAATTATCCGAAGGTGAGATGTCTCGTCCTTTTTATAATTCTATTGAAAGATATATCTCTGAGCATCACTCCACCGACTTTAGTCCAAAAGGTATCCGCGAAATCGTTAGCAATATTCGCGCCGATAAATTACCTGATCCGCTCGAAAAACCTAGCGCCGGCTCATTCTTTAAAAACATTTACTTATCCGATGAAGAAGCCGAAGCCGCCGAAAACAAGAATTATCCTGTTTATCGCGGTAAAGATGGGAATAAAATCAATTCTGGCTGGCTAATCGAACAAGCCGGCTTCAAAGGTAAACTCCTCCACGGTTTCCGTGTCAACGAAAAAGCCTGCCTCGTCCTCATCAATGAATCTGCCAAAAGCTACGACGACCTAAGAAAAGCCCGCGAAGAGATTATCGCAAAAGTTTACGATAAATTTGGCTACTGGCTCAAACAAGAACCTGAGGAAATCCAAAATGAAAATCCTCGACGGTAAAGAACTTGCTGGCTTCATTAAAGAACGTCAAGCGACCGAAGTTCGTAGTTTTTTTAAAAAACCGAAGTTACTCATCATTCGCGACAGCGAAAACCCTGTGATTAAAAAATATGTCGATCTTAAAATCCGCTACGGTGACGATATTGGCGTCACTGTTGAAGATTTTTATGCTAAAAATCCCGATGAAATTGCTGAAAAGATAAAGTCAGCCAACCAAGACCAAAACACTCACGGCATCATCATCCAACTTCCCCTTCTTGATAAAGAAAAAACCGACTCGTTAGTTAATCTTATCAATCCCGAAAAAGACGTCGATGGACTAAGCGAAAACAGTCATTACGACTCTGCCACCGCCACCGCTATTCTTTGGCTACTCACCGGCTACGACATTAAACTCGAAAACCAAAAAATCGCCCTCGTCGGTCGCGGTAAACTCGTCGGCATGCCTCTTTTTAAGATGTTCAAGGCCTCAAATTACGATGTCGAAATCTTCCATCGCGGCTCAGACTTGACAAAACTTAAGAATTTTGATATAATCATAAGCGCAACCGGCGTTCCCGGCCTGATTTCTGATGATTACGTCAAACCGGGTGCCGTTCTTGTCGATGCTGGTACCGCCTCTGAAAAAGGCGTAATTAAAGGCGATCTAGACGAAAAAATCCGCGAGCGCAAAGATCTCTTCGCTATTACCCCCAAACTCGGTGGCGTCGGCCCTCTTACTGTTACCTGCTTATTTGATCATCTCCTCCAAGCCTTTAAAGCACAATCTAAATAAACGAAAAACCTCCCCAAAAGGGGAGGTTTTTCTTGAAGTTCCCACTCTAGCGCAAGCGGTCAACTCTTATTTCATTAACTTTTTTCGACTAGCAATGTAGTAACCAAGTGTAGTTACAACCGAACCAGCGCCAATCGCACCAGTCACAATCGTACCTGCACCGGTATTGACAATCGTCTTCGGAGTTTCTGGAGTTGGAGTTGGAGTAGGAGTTGGTTTATCTTTACAGACATCACCATCCTTCGTTACCATTACCGAAGCGTCATCTTTATAAACTGCATCTTTGACCGAAGAGCTCGAAACCGTCGCGCTCGCCCAGTTTACTAATTGGTTCGAACCACAAGCTAAAGTATTGTCAACTACTTTACCCGTGAAACGAATGTAAGCGTTACTTTTTGCAGTATAATTACCGATATTAATACCGGTAGTTGTAAGAATATTCTCTTTCATCTTTATACCATCTTTATGGTTTGCGTTATAAAGATAGGTAGAATCTTTCACATATTCAACGTTGGTTGGAAGAACGTCACGAATCATTACATCATTAACTTGCTCAGCCAATAAGTTTTCGTATTCGATCTGATATTCAACTTCGTCACCAACTTTTGCTTCAATCGATTCGCCCCAAGTTTTAGTACCTTTGATACGAACCTGTTTTGCAACCTTAGCAGCAACCGAACTGTGAACTTTCACATCAATTGTTACTACACCAGAATATTCATAACAACCAGGAATTTCACCATTCATCGAGGTATAACCAAGGGTAGCACCCGAGATAATTACATCGTTAGAAAGTTTGAAAGTACCTTTATTGTTGTTATACTTAGCCGAACCGTCTACATATTCAAGATAGACGTCTTCGTCAGCCTCTAAAGTAACTTCATCCCAGTAACGGCTAGGAGCTGCATTCGAAGAATCGATGTAACCGATAATCGTTTGAGATTTAGCTACTGTGGTAGGAATCGAAAAAGTCGCTTTCACGCCTTTCGCGATTGCGTCCATACCCTTAGGGCTGTTATTGTGAACGAATAAACGAATCGTGTAAGTTTCGCCATCTTTCACCTTAATCGTATTAGCGTTCCAGGTTTCAACCGTAGCACCGGCAACCTTCGCGCCTACGAAGTTCTTTTCATCCCCGATTTTACCGTTTGAAATCGAGTTAAACGTAATGGTGTCTCCTAAATCACCATTATTGATCTGATCAAGTGTATAACTTGGACGACCATTATCAGAATCGCCCCAAGCTTGCACCATCACAGGAGCAAGCGTTCCTGCCATTACAATCGCAGCAGCAGAAACACCTAAAATAGATTTATAAATACTTTTCATAGCAGATATTTCCTTTCTAATATTAATAATCATTTGTTTTTGCTAGTCGAATTGTTAATCTTCGTCTAAACAGCCAAATCATCTCAGTCTCAAATTCATAGAGAGGACCAGGTGGCAAAGCCACCTGGTGCCAAAGAATGTGCAGGCTAGATTAAATCCAGCCTAAAGCGAGACGCCTATCCCCATAGGCATCTCAAGCTATCTATTTAGTCGTCCAACGTGATATGCCCGTCAGACGTTTCATCGTTGACAGTTTCTCCTGGTGTCACCGGAGTATACATGTTGTCGTCAGGATTGTCGACAACTGTATCCTCCGATGGCTTCGGAGTCGATGGGGTATTATCATCTTCCCCAGTTTTCTGGTTCTGATTGGTTTCCTCCATCTCCTCCATGTCCTCCCGATACTCCTCGTAAGAGGGGTAATGGTCGGAGTTTTCCGGCTGGTCCTCAGTTGAATGCTGAGGATCATCCGGATTGTTAGTTTCCGGGCCCGGACCCGGGTCATCGTTCGGTTCAGTATTTTCCTTCGGGGCATCCTCCGGGTCTTTATCATACTGAGGCGTCGGTGTCGGCGGCTCCGGTGTCGGTGTCGGCGGTTCTGGAGTCGGTGTCGGCGGTTCTGGAGTCGGTTCCGGAGTCGGTTCCGGAGTCGGTTCCGGTCCAGGTGTCGGCGTCGGCTCATCCGGTGTCGGTATTGGTTCATCCGGAGTCGGTTCCGGCGCTGGTTCTTCATCGAAGAACTCCGGACGTTTATCATGGACATTGAAGCCCATTCTAAACATCACTGAGCCGTCCTTTCCAACAGCCTCTAGTATTAAAGCCTTTTTCTTATATTGGTACTCAGCTTCAATACCCCGACGGTCGTTATTTTTCATGGCACTATTTAAACACCAGTTCTCGACCGTCTGAAGCTTTTTGATACCCTGCGGCGTTAAACGTTCCAAGAACGTACATAACGTCGCCGCATAGAGGCGATATTCTGGAGTGACATAAATCGTCCCAGAATCGTCCCTATATTCACACCAAATAAATACTCCGGCCTTATTCTTTTCGACCATCTCCCCCATCCAGGGGTTCAAGTCTCCAAGCTTTTTGGAGCCGATGTACTTGCCTTTCAGCGCCTTCGCCAAGGTTACCCCGTAAACGGGGTTCCGAAGCACTTCTTCCTCGAGCTCCGAGAATTTCTCCTCGTCACTTTTGGACGCGAATCCAAAAGTCAGAGCATCGAAGAAGCCGGTTTCCTCAGTTCTTGCCTTGTCCTTAGGAGACAAAGAAGAATCGAGAAGCGTCTCGGAAATGGCCGCATATTTATTCACGGTCAGTTTCTCGAGCTCTTCCGGAGTGAGCTTCGGAACGGTCAAGACCTTGACCATCTCCGCCTCCGCTTCCTTCTCGGAAACCTCCGAAGAGGCTCCCGAAGAAGGTGAGGTTTTCCCGGCGGCTTCTGATTCGGCGATTTTCACGCCACTATCAGAATACGCTGCCGAGGCGACTACCGTCCCCCAGGGTAACTTAATAATTGCCATTGCAATCAAAATCGCCCCAAGAACAACGGCAAGCGTCGCTACTGCCTTAGAAGCACTTCCGCGCTTCTTCTCGTTTTCGACGTAAACGTCCTCAACAAGATACAGGCAGTAGTTGACCACCATCCAAACGATGGCTATAATCAATAAAATCCAAGGAAGCGCCCTCATCGCGTACTTCCAGAAATCATTGATATTTAACCCCGCAAGGATAAGCGGCATTGTCACTTTTAACGTAACGCAATAAATGCACGCTAAAAGCAAAAACGGGATTAATTCTCGAATCTCAGCTGGGCCGAGATCGTTGTCGAGCGCTCTTCTAACCAAAGAGATAAGAAAAGCAACTAAAACAACTGTCCCAACCACTGCTATGACTCGAAAATAAGGCCATCTTATGACAGCCGTATAATAAGCGAAGTAATTTATCGCTCCTACGACGATACCAATCAATAAGCCTCTCCCCCGGTCATCAGTTGTCGAGCAAGCGAAAAATCGCTTTGCTCTTCTTCCTATGACCGCAAACAGCGTTTTCTCCTTTTTTGCGACTTCTAACACTTCGACTTCATGCTGAAAGCTCGAAATCACAGTGAAAAGAAAATAAATCGCAAAGGCAGGTAAAACCCACCTTAAAATGATTGAGAATATCATCTTTTTTACCTCCTTAAAGATTTTCCTGGAGGCCGTCGCCCCCAGTTGTTGGGGATGACGAGTAAAAATAGATAGCTTCAGATCTCATTTGAAATCTGAGATGATTTGGTTGTTAATGGTCTTCATTGTTTTTTACACACTAAAAACTCAGACTACTTACATTGTATCACACTTTAGCTTTTTTGTCAATAATAAAATCAGCTTTTTGCCCCGGTATCAAGTTTATGGTTATCATAAATAATTGCCATAAAAAACGGGGGCCCTTTCGGCCCCCCTGGCACGTTAATTTATTAGCACCCAGCTTTGCTGGCTTCTTCGAGGGTTAACGTTCTCTCGATTACGCCTTTTTTCAGCTTGCAAGGTGCCGCCTTGTAGTTACTATCATAGAACTCCGCAACTCGCGGGTCCTTGATTGGCCAAGTAATCCCAAGAGTAGGATCATAAGCCTGAGGAATCAGGGCTTCACCCGTATAGTTTTCCTCATTCATAAACTTGACCTTCGAAGGGGTTCTGTCGGCGCCCCTCGTTAAAACAAGCCCGACACCTCCCTTCTCAAGTTTCTCTACCCGAGTCTTTAGCCCACCTACTTCCTTAGTGAGCTTATCCATCCTGCCGGAAAGAGTTTGCACTTTCTCGGAAAGATGACCCGTTTCCTTATAGAGGGCTGAAATCAGTTCGGTATTCCCAGAAACTTGTTCAGCCAATTTCTTGTTGAACTCGTTCTGGAACACCGAAGTCCATTCATCCTCCACCTTGGGAATGCCAGGTAAAGTATCCTCTTTGACGGCCTTTGCCATAGCCTCCTCAAGTTTTGCATCGATCTTAGCATCGATGCTATCTTCATCCTCAACAGAAGAAACCATCTTTTCGGCTTCAGCCTTTCTTCTGGCTTCTTCAGCTTCTCTCATATAGGCCTCGCGGTCCATTCTTCTCTTCAGCCTCGACATATTATTTCCCTCCTTATCTGAAGAAACAAACTAAACCAACTGTTAACGTGCCATATACTCCCATTATATCACACAACACTCGTTTTGTCAACTACAAGACCATAAAACAACAAAAAATAAGAGCAAGCTCTCATTTTTTTATTCTCTGGTGCGGGTAGAGAGAATCGAACTCTCATCTCAAGTTTGGAAAACTTGCATACTAACCACTGTACTATACCCGCAAATTGTTAATGGGGTGGGATATCGGGATCGAACCGTTGGCGAAGCCCGGTTCGTCGTTTCTTGACGCCCATTGTTAAATGGGGTGGGATATCGGGATCGAACCGACGACCTTCTGGACCACAATCAGACGCTCTAACCATCTGAGCTAATCCCACCATTCCCTTTATTATACCACATACCTCTATTTTGGCAACAGTAGAAACGCGACCGTACCCGCTGCCGCCCCTAGAATAATCGTAATTATTACCGCAATAATTAGGCCCGCATGTTTATCTTTTTCCGGTTTAGAAATAATCGTCACCGGTTCCGTCTGTACCTTTTCCGGCTTTTCAACTTTCTTTTGATAAACATTCTTCGATAATGGTCTTTTTACCACTTTCTCTTTGTTAATGAACGTCGTTTGCGGAATTTTCATCGTTTTCCGCTCTTCAATCTTGAACCCTTCGTCCACAGACTTTTCCACAGGTTTTTCCACAATCCTGCCAACTGTTCTCGCTCCGCTTACCTTCTTACTCTTAATCGTCTTCAAATCTTCTCCGTTATATATCCCATAACCCCTTAATCCCGCCTTCTTTACCGGCGCTTTTTTCTCTTCTTTCACTGGTTCAGATTTAACTGCCGGCCTCGCCACTTTCACTGGTTTACTAGCCATCTTTTTTGCCGGCTTCTTCCCCTTCGGCACGAAATCCATGTATTTTTTATTCATGACTTTACTCTTTTAGCTACCTCTATTATATCAGTAAATTCGCTTAAAATCAAACTCGCCCCTCCTACTAATAATCCGTTTACGCCAGGAACCGTTAAATATGCTCCCGCGTTCGAACTATTAACGCTTCCACCGAACAAAATCGGTACCTCTTCCGCCAATTTCTTCCCGTAAGTATCTCCTAAAATCTTCCGAATCAGGCTCACTACTTCCGCAATTTCATCTGGCGACGCTAATTTCGCCGACTTAGTCGACGAAATCGCCCAAATCGGTTCATAAGCAATAATAACTTTTTCTAAATCATCGTCGGCTACCTCTGAAAGCCCGCCAATTAACTGATCTCTAATCACATCCGCTGTCTCTCCAAATGCCCGTTCACTCTCCGTCTCACCTATGCATAAAATCGGCGTAATTTTATTCCGTACCGCCGCTGCCACCTTTTTCGCTACCATCTTATCGTCTTCTCTAAAAATATATCGCCGCTCTGAATGCCCAACGATGCAATAATCTACTATTCCCCTTAGTTGCGAAAACGCCGTCTCGCCAGTAAATGCGCCATAATCTCGGTAAAACGCATTCTGCGCGCCTAGTTTCATTTTATGCCTATCTATCTGCAAAGATAGCGGCTGCAAAGCAATCGTCGAGGGCGCAATTATTACCTCTATATCTCGATAATTTGGTAAATTTTTTTGTAATTTATGAAGATAGATGGAAGCTTCTCCGACCGTAAAATTTAACTTCCAGTTGCCCACGATATAACTTTTCATGTTTCCATTATATCATGTTATAATGAAATCATGAAAAAAGTTCTTGCATTTGATATTGACCAAACCTTAAACGTTGCGAAAACTCCGATTACGGACGAAATCGCCGATTTGCTAGTGAAATGTCTTAATCATTTCGAAATCTGCCCTATCTCTGGACAAAAATTCGATCAATTTTTAATTCAAATTGTCGACCGTCTTCCCCATCCGACCCCTGAACAACTCAGTCATCTCCACCTTTTTGTTGCTCAAGGCACTCAATATTATCGTTACGAGAATAATGACTGGAAACAAGTCTACAACTACCCCTTAACCGATGAACAAGTGAAAAAAATCTCTGAGACGATTGAAAGCGCAGCACGCGAATTGGGTTACTGGAAAGAAGATAAATTAAAACCAGGTGACGAAATCATTGAAAATCGCCTCTCCCAAGTTACTTTTTCTGCCCTCGGCCAAAAAGCTGGCACCGAAGAAAAATACGCCTGGGACCCCGACTGTAAAAAACGCGAGAAAATCGTTGCTCGCTGTAAAGAACTTGCCCCCGAATTTGACTATGAAATCGGCGGTACTACCTCTATTAACGCCATTACTCCGGGTATGAATAAAGTCTTCGGCATGACTCATCTCCTCGAAGAATTAAATGTCGAAAAGTCAGATATTCTTTATTTCGGCGACATGACCCAGCCAGGCGGTAACGATTACCCAGTCGTTAAAATGGGGATTGAAACTATTACTGTCCGCAATCACGAAGATACCGCCTACGCCTTAAGAGGAATCCTCGGCGTTATTTAATTTTGTGCTATAATTAAACCATGAGCATTCTCATCGTGGGCAACGTTATTAATGACGTTTATCTTAATCTTGATTCGAGAACTGAAAAGTTCGAAACTGATAAAAACCATACTAAATGGCTTGATTTGAGCTTCAACGCAAGCGAACACCATTTTTTCAGTCGCGAATCTAGTCTCGGTGGCTCTGCTATTACTTTAGAAATTCTTCAAAAACTAAACCTCGAGGCAGCTATTTCTAACTCTACCCTGAATTTTGCCTCTGAAGAAACCGCCTTAAACCCCGCTTCTTCTCATCGTTACATTCTTGTTTCTGACGAAAATGTCTCTTATTTTGCTCCTACTACTTTTAAAAAGTCTACTTTTATTCCTCCGGATATATCAGTTGATTACATTTATCTTGACCGTTCCGCCGAAATTGATTCTGAAAACTCCCAAAAAATCTCAACTTATCTAGAAAAATTCCCAAACACCAAACTAGTGCTCTACGTTAGAAATTTTGAAAATCCACATCTAAATCGATTGCTTACCTCCGCCGATTTAATCTTTACTGAAAATAACAGAGATAATTCGGAAAAACCCTACGCGCCTGCTTCATCCGATCTCGACCCCAAAAAACTCATTTATCTCTCCGAAAATCATCTCTCCTATTTAGATATTTCCGAAAGCATTTCCCCAGAACGCATCGACGTTCTAACCCATTTGTCTCTCTATTCCATTGCCTCTGCCACCATTCTTGGCAGCTTTATCCTCGGATACTCCGTAGAAGATAGTCTTAAAATGGCTCGTGCCAATATTGAAAACTCTAGATTAAATTCTACTCTAGATTTAGATGAGCTAAAAACCATCTCTGAAAATATCTCTTCTGACTCTAATTTAAAGCTTATTGCCGAAAACCTCGTTCTCTATCCTAAAGGTATCCTCGCCGCCGACGAATCTGGTGGTAGCATCCATAAAAAATTCGATCAGCTCAGTATCCCTGATACTTATGAAAATCGCCGTGATTATCGTAACATCTTCTTTACCACTTCGGATTTAGAGAAATATGTTAACGGCGTCATCCTATTCGACGAAACTGCCCGTCAATTTGCCGATAACGGCCAAAACTTCGTCGATTTCCTTACTAGCAAGCGTATTATTCCTGGCATTAAAGTCGATCAAGGCCTCGAAAAATTCGAAAACTCCGAAGAAACATACACTAAAGGACTAGATGGGCTCGCTAAACGCCTCAAAGAATACTATCTGATGGGGCTTCGTTTCGCAAAATGGCGCGCCGCTTTCGAAATTCGCCTTGACGAAAAACATGAAATTATCACACCTTCCGACCACGCTATCCTAGAAAACTGCAAAATTCTCGCCGAATATGCGAAAAACTGTCAATCTGCCGGCCTCGTTCCTATCGTCGAGCCAGAAGTTGTCTATGATGGTTATTATGACATCGACCAATCCGCTTTCGTTACTGGCAAAATCCTCGACTGCCTCTTTAAAGAACTAAATAATTTCAAAGTCGACCTTAAAGCTTGCATTCTTAAAGTCAACATGGTGCTTGCTGGTAAAAAATTTGAAACCCAATCTACACCTGAACAAATTGGTATTAAAACTGCTGAGGTATTAAAAAACTGCGTGCCAAGCAGCCTCGCCGGAATCGTTTTCCTTTCTGGCGGTCAAACCCCTGAACAAGCTACCGCCAATCTCGCCGAAATCACTAAAAATGGGCCTTTCCCTTGGCCAGTCACTTTCTCTTTTGCTCGTGCCCTCCAAGATCCTGCTCTCTACGCCTGGGGAGGTAATAACGACAACGCCGACAAAGCACGCGAGGCGTTCAAAGAACGCCTCGTCGCTAATCAAAAAGCTTTAGAAAAGTAAATTATTGTTCGCTATTCTCTTCAGATTTTTCTTCAGCTGGAGTTTCTGCACCTTCCGCAGTTTCCTCAGCTACCTCAGTTACTACTGCTTCTGCTTCACGTTTTTCTGCTTCAGCTGCTGGGTCATAAAGCGATGCTACTACTTGTTCCGGGTCAAGTTCCTTATCAGCCAATTCTACACCAGCCGGTAACTTAATGTCCGAAATAATTAATTTGTCATCTACTTCCTTCATCTCTGCCGCATCAACAGTTAATTCTTTTGGAAGATCTGCCGGCTTCGCCTTTACATCCAACTCTTCAATCGACTGCGTCATCGCAAAATGATAAATCTTTGATGCTTCCGATTCTTCAAAATTAATCACCACTACCGGTGTCGTAGCTTCTACTACCTCTCTTGCCGAAATTGCTTGGAATTCAATATTAATAATCTTTCGCGATACTGGGTCAACATGTATATCCTTCACAATCGCCATCTGTTTCTTTCCCGCCATGTCTAAATCTATCGGCGAGTGATAACCTGCTCCAAGTAAAACTTTCTCCGTTGCTACATATTCCGAAGCTAGCAAAACTGGCTCTTTCCCACCATAAACTACCGAAGGGATCATACCCTTGGCTCTTAAATCTTTCAATTTTTTACCTGTAATCTCACGCTTTTCTAGCGTTAACTTATATTCAGCCATAAATAATTCCTTTTCTTTTAATTAATTATACCACCTATCTGTTATTTTTTCAAATCCTAAATTTCACCCCTATACTTTCTTTACTTTCACCATCGCTGGTCTCAGTACCTCTCCCTCGTAATAATATCCAGGGCGCAAAGTCTCCTCAATCACTTCTTTTTCACCTTCGCCTTCCACCATTACCGCCTCATGTATATCTGGGTTAAATTCCACTCCCTTTTCTGATGGAATCCTTGCCAAATCTAAATCTTTTAAGGTTTTCGCAAAAGATTTTAGCAATGGGTTCAATTCATGATAAGTTAAAATTGCTCGCTCCAGATCATCTAATAATGGCAACATCCTCAAAACAGTTTCCAGTCTCGCCGACTTTTTTGCCGACATTCTCTGCACTTCTACTTGTTTACGAAAATTTTCAAAATCCGCTCGGGTCCTCTGCAAATCTCCGGTTAACTCCTCAATTTGTTTATCTTTTTCATCCACCACAGGCTCATTTTGTTCTTCTTTCTTAATTTTACTCATCTTCCTCCTTTTATTTTTACAATGTTTCTTCTAACATTTTCCCAGTATATTTCACTAGTCCCATCACCTTCATATAATTCTGTCTCGTCGGTCCCAATACTCCAATATAGCTTCGATCCGAAAATGGCGAACGGAATTTCGAAATAATCAAAGATACTTCCGAATTTTTGCCAATCGGATTCTCATGCCCAATGAAGATATTTAACGGCTCTAAAGGCGCTGCTTCTCGAAGCCATGGTTCTAAATTGTCTAATAATTTCGCTACTGCTTGCACTCTCCTCGTATCCACAAATTCCGGTTGTGTAAACAATTGTGAAATCCCAGATAAATACAACTGCCCACCAATCGTCGCTAGCCCTAAATTACCAGTCAACTCTACCAAAGAATCCACTGCTCGCCGAATCGCCGCATCCGCTTGCGACTGCGAAGATACTCTTACTTCTATTGCATGTACGCCTCTCTCGAACGATTTAATCTCCGGTTTTTCCGCATCATCCGAAATTCCATCTAAATGATTAACGTAATATCGGTACCCTGCATCCGTTGGCACTCGCCCCGCCGAAGTATGCGGTTGCGCAATTAAACCTAATGCTTCTAGTCTCGCCATTTCTGCCCTAATCGTAGCCGGCGACACCCCAAACAACCGCGCCATCGTCACACTCCCAACCGGCGACGCTGTTTCAGCATACTCCTCAATAATCTGACACAATATTTCTCTCTGTCTAGCAGTTATTTCCATACCTTATATTATATAAAATTAGCACTAAAATGTAAAGAGTGCTAATTTAATCAATCAAACCCCTTAAACGTATTATATATGCTATTATTATATTATGGACGACAAAATTGAGACAATTAAAAAATGGTTGGGCACTGGCAGTATTAACATTTTCGGACTTCCGATGTCCGGCAAAGATACCCAAGGTCTAAAACTCGCCGAAGCTCTAAACGCTAAATTTTTATCTTCTGGCATCATTATTCGTGCCATGGAAAAAGAAAGCCAAAAATCTTATTCCGATTCTGGCGCACTTATTCCTACTAATGTCTTTTATAAATGGGTTTTACCCTATTTTGAACGCCGCGACCTTTTTAAATATCCTCTCATCCTTTCTTCCATCGGCCGTTGGTCTGGTGAAGAAACCGAAGTTATGTCTATTGCCGCAGGTGCTGGACACGCCATTAAAGCCGTAATCAATCTCCATATTTCCGAATCCGAAGCTAAAAAACGTTTTGAAAATGCTAAAACCTTAAATGATCGTGGCGACCGTGCTGATGATAAAGACCCGAAGATTTTTGCCACTCGTCTCAAAGAATTTCGTGAAAAAACTCTCCCTGTCTTGGAACACTACGAAACGCTCAATCTCCTCATTAAAGTCAACGGCGAACAATCCCGCGAAGAAGTCTTTAACGAGATAATCGAAAAACTCGCTTCAAAAGCTTCAGGATCTCTTTCCTAAATTCATATATCATATATAGTAATCCTGCCCCTATTACGCCCAGTACCGCATATAAACCCACGAACGAAGAGCTTTCTTCATAATTTTCTGGTTTTAAACTATAATCTGCTCCATCATTCTCAACAATTTTCCGACATCTATTCGTTTCTGGGTTTAAATAATATCCTTCTTTACAAGTTTTTTCACTTTTCTCTTCATATTTCTTACACCTTCCCGTCAAAATATTTAAATAATAACCTTCCTTACAAACTTTTTCTGTCAATGTTGTCACTTTCACACAATTTCCCGTCGCCTCATTTATCACTTTCCCCGCCTCACAAGTTTTAAATTCCTGATAATTATTTTCTGTTCCAGGCGTTGGCGCATAAGTCACTCGCCAAATCTCCTCTCCTTTTTCATCATACCCAATCCATGCATACGTCGTTCCTTTTCTTTGCCCATTCGGATAAACCAATTTATCTACTACTTCGCCAGTTGTGTCAATTATCTCAAGTGTATTCGCATTAGCCGGATTTTTAGTTAAGCTAAATTCCGATGGATAATATGCATAATATCCTTCCGCTTTTAAAATTCCCGTCAGTTCATAGTTTTTATTTTTATACCTAATTTTGCATCCATCCATCAAAATCTGTTCCGAACCTGCATTATAAAATTCGATAAATTGCTCCGATTTTAAAGTTTCATAATAACTCAGTATTTCCGAAAATCTTAAATTTTTGCACTGGCTTTCCGTCACTTGCCCCTCCCCATCATCATCTATTGCCTCTACTTTATAATTGTCCTCTTCATAAACCGGTTCATAATTAGCTACATGTTCAAATTCTAAAGTCTCCAGATTCCTTACTAGCGTCGTCGGTTTTTTCGAATCAAACGCCTTATAACATCCATCCTTTCCCGACCAACAAACTTCATCTAAAATCTCCTCTCCTTTTATTAGCGAAATCTTCCCTGCCGTTATCGCAATCGTCGTTTTATAATTCACGTTAGCTAGCTCACTGTCAGGTGAGCTAGCCAATCGAAGGAGAAGGTTCTCGCCAGTCAAAAAGCTGTGCTCGGGAAATTCGAACAAAATCGAACTATTCCCGCGTGAATTAGTATAGCTGACAGCCATTCCAGCGAGCGAAATCAGTGCGTCGGAGTTTTTTCGGGAAATTTCAATCAGCTCTCCAACATTGCTTTTTCCATCTACAGTATAACCAGGATTAACCGCTCTGATATAGATTTCCGGAAGCTCTAAATGCGTTCCGTCATCTTCAGACGCATATGCCAAAACATTCCCCACACCGAAAATTCCACCCATTATTAATCCTGATATTAAAGTAAAAATAAATAAAATTTTCTTCATGACGTGGAAACTAGCATAAAGCCTCTAGAAAATCAACCCCCCACATGTTATAATCTAAACATGAGCGTTTTGACCCCTTTAGGAATTCTTATTCTGGCTATGCTTATCATGGCTTTTTTGGAACTCACTCCGGGCGTTTTCATTCTTTTTTACCATTACACTATTGGTAGATTTTCCAGAAAAAGCGCCTCTCGTCTTAGTCTTTTTTTCATTCTTGGTACGGAAATAATTTCCGCTTGCCTATTTCTTTCCGTTTATTTTTTGACTTCTATTTTATTTTTCGATCATCCCGACCTAAGAAACAATGTCCTTACTTGGATTATCGTTGGCGTTCTTTTCGCTCTTTCTTTCGCTAGCTTCTTCTTTTATTTTCGTCGTGGTCCAGGTACAAGACTTTTTATTCCTCGTGAATTCGCAAACACTCTTATCCATTATGCCAAAACTGTCAAAACTACTTCAGACGCTTTTGTCCTCGGTGCTCTAACCGGCGTTCTAGAACTCATGTTTACTCTACCACTTTACATTATTACTTCTGCTGAAATTATGCGCATGAACAACATGCCTTTACCTAATACTTTGCTCACCATTATTTATATTCTTTCTCCCGTCGTATCACTTTTCATTAAACGCTGGCTTTTCCAATCTGGTCGTAATCTTGCCCAAATCGAACGTTCTCGTATTAAGGATAAAAATTTCACTCGTGTCCTTCTCGGTTCTAGCTACTTTATTATCGCAATATTAATCATTTGTTTCAGGATTAATTAATATGAAAGACTTTAACGAGCAATCCATTATCCACGAACTCAAAATTGACGCCCTCGGCCTTGGTATCCCAATCGGCTCTGCTGAAATCTTTATCAAAAGATCTCTTTCCGATGCGAAAAAAACTTTGAGAACAAAAACTATCATTACTGAGAAAGATTTAGAAAGAGCCATTTTGAAAGAATTAAAAAAATATCACGCCGATTTAGCTTATGTTTATGAAAATCGTGATAAAATAATATAAGAATGAGTAAAAAATATAATTTTGAATATATAGTTATTGGTAGTGGTCCCGCTGGTTCCGCTGCTGCTTTAGCTCTTGCTAAAGGAAAAAAACGCGTCGCATTAATTGAAAAAAATCACTTCGGTGGGTCTAATATTAATACTCGTGATATACCTTATGCGCTTTCGTTAGACTTTTCTAATACTTTTTCAAAACTTTCCCATTACCCAGAATTTAGGAATCAAGACCCTACTTTTAGCCTCCCAACCCTTCTCACTCGCGAACTTAATACTATTTTAGCTATCGGAAAAGACTATAAAAAACTTTTTGAAAACGCTGGTGTTATCTGCTTAAATGGCTATGCTAATTTCATCGACGCACATACCATCGCTATCGGAACTAAAAAATTTACTTCCGCAAATTTCATCCTCGCAACTGGTGCTCATCTCAAAATAACTGATATTGTCGGAACCGATATCGTTAATTATCTTACTCCTGAAACTGCCTTAAAGGTTCGTCGCATCCCTAAAGCTATCCTAGTCGTTGGCGCCGGCTCAACCGGTTGTGAAATCGCCAACTACTTCGCCGAACTCGGCTCCAAAGTTATTCTTATGGAATCCGCCGAACGTATTCTGCCTCGTGAAGACAAAGAAGTTAGTGAAACTCTAACTAATTATTTCACTAAAAAATTCGATATGATGGTACTCCCTCATTGTAAAGTCATTGCTCTAGAAAAAGATAGAGAAGGTAAATGTGTAATATTCCGTAATGCTAATTCTGAAAAAATGATTCGTATTGAAAACGTCGTACTCGCAACCGGTAGCGAGCCCATCTTAGATTACGGTCTAGAAAATGCTGGCGTAAAATATAAAGAAACTGGTATTATGGTCAACAAACTTTTCGGCACTTCCGCCAAAAACATTTATGCCATTGGCGATTGTCTTGGAAAAGATTCCTCGACCGAACTTACCAATTATGAAGGCACTATATTAGCTTCTAATTTATTAAGCAAAGCTAAAAACATCGTAAATTACAATGGCTTCACTCGCCTAGTTAAAACTTATCCCGAAGTAGCAACAGTCGGCTTCAATGAAAGCGACCTCATTCGTCTAAAACGAAAATATAAAAAAGCGCTAATTAATTTGACTGAACTTCCTATTAGTAAAATCGATAACTTAGAATACGGTTTCGTTAAACTTCTGTCAGACAAAAATGGTCATCTTCTCGGTGCTACTATTGTCGCCCCAAATGCTGAATACATTATCAACGAAATTGCTATCGCCATCCGCCATCGTCTTTCTATCCTCGAAATCGCTAGCACTCCGCACATTATTAATAATTATAGTTACCTCATAAAACTTGCTACTAAAAAACTACTTGGCAAAAAATATAGGCATTAAAAAAACTCCTTACGGAGAATTACTATAAATATGGTTGTGGGGGTTGGATTTGAACCAACGACCTTTTGGTTATGAGCCAAACGAGCTACCAGACTGCTCTACCCCACGTCACACCATACATTATATCTTAAGTTTATAATTTTGTCAATCTGACAAATATCTCTTCTAGCTTTTTGCTACCTAAAATTCCATTCTTTCGTCACTGCATAATCTTTTTTCAAAGCATCCCCACCACCTTCGCCTAACAATTCGAGCGGTCCTAAAATCGAAAGTGAAAGGTTGTCTTCTGGCTCTAATCTAGTCTCTACCCTTCTAAACAAATCGTTCGCTCTACCAGTTGAATCAATTTTTATTTGAATTCCATCTAACAATGCCTGAGTCTTATCTTCTGAATGTTCATCAACCCCACCCTCATCATTCACCGTATAAGTTTTGAGCGTCCCGCAATTAACATCACAAAGAAACTCCAACTTAAAATCAGTTGTTGGCTTTCCGTATGGTAACGAAACCACAAACACAAATGTCTCACTATTGCGAGTTCCGCCTATCGGATCCGGTAATTCAATTGTTGTTGAACAACTAAATTCTGTTGAATCTTCTGGACAATACACCGCATAAGGCAAATTCTTCACCGTTTTATCATTTGATTTTAAGACTTCGTTAACTCCAACAACATTTTCACTACCATTATATGCTCCAATGTAATTATCGTCTTTTCTTTGCCTTGCCAATGTTTTACTATCGGTCGGTACCAAATAGACCATCGCTCTATCTGTTTGCCCATTTCTAGTCATTCCGAAATCATCTAGAGTGAAATTCTCGCCAGTTTGTATAAAACCTACTGAAATTGTTGGCGGAGTCGCTGGCTTAAACATATTACTGATACTCGGGAACGTAACTCCTTTATCCTCTCCTTCTTCTTTAAAATTAGTGTAAGAATTACTTGTGTTATTCGAACCTGACAGCCAACTTATTTTCACCCTTTTAATTAATGGCTCAACTGGTTGACCATTAAACTCTTCGAATTTCAACTTTATAACTTTCGTCGGACTCCTCTCCGACATAGTTGCTGTATAATTATCTGGCGACATATCAATTTTTACGCAAGTGTATGCCTGTTGCATATTATTACCTTGACCTGCAGTTGATGATTCTTGTACCAAAATCTCTCCAACCTTTTCATCGGGTGTATCTTTTAATCTTCCAGTAATATACCCCACCATATCACAGCTATTACTCTCTTCCACTAAATATCGAATCTCGCTACAAGATAAATTTCCATCCTTATTTAACCCATCTGCTACTCCTGCATTAGATTGTGCACAAGTCTGGTAATTTGCCACTGCCAATTTCGCATCTTCTATTCCAGCCAATGCCGAATCATACGCTGATTGTGCCAAATCATCATTTGACGTCCTTGTCATTTCCGAAACAATAATCGCCGCAAAACTAGCCGCAATGATTACTAATATCAATGTTGAAAACGCTACAATATAAAACGACGCTGCCCCTTTTTTAAAATGATTCTTCATCTTCCTCATTTTCTACTCTCCATTTGCCTGCACAGCAAAATTAAATTTATTAATCGCACAATAATCAAAATTTTCATTCTCATAATCATTCGGCGTCGCACAGAAATTACCAGCCGTCTTCACATTAATCCCTCCCTGAACTGTACCCAAAATAAACGAGACCGCATAAAAGATATTATTCATCTCCCCACCTTCCGCCGGCTTTGCCACTTCTACATCATAAATCGCCAAATTATTTTCTCCGCTTTTTGATAAAACTTCCACAGGCTCATCATACATTATCACACTAAGATCGCTTATATCAAATTCATTCTTCAAATTGCCCCTATTCCCCTGGTTATTATATACAGGACCATTCCCATTTTTACCATACCCATTAATCGCCGATATACAAACCGCCCTTTGGTCATCTTCTACCTTTAACAACTTAAAATTTTCTACCGTAGGCGTTTCGGTATCGCTCTTCTTGTATTTCAATGTTGCAGCACCTAAATTATTCTCAATTTGGTATTCATTAGAAAAGAAATAACCAGAATTCCAAATATATGAATATTTACCCGTGCAAAATGCTCCAAATACAGGCACTGTTTTATCTTGTCCATTTATCCTTACAACCGCATCTCTAGTCACTGATACCAGCTTCTTCCCGCCATCTAGCAAACATGACTCCAAAGATTCAGCATTTTTCCCCTCATATAATACCGAGCATTCATTTAGTAGAGATCTCCCAGGCGAATTCTGCACTGCCGCCCTCATATCATCTACTATATCCATTCCCACCGTATTAATTTGGTTTAGAACAATTCCCCTTCGATAAGAAACTATCGTATTATTTATAATCAATACTATCGTAATTGAAAGAATCCCAATAAAAGCAATCGAAAGCGAAAGTTCAACTATCGTAAAGCCTTTTTTAAAATCCTTCATTAATCCCCTCGCTTGCATTGACTATCCTCATCCGACAACAACTCAACTCCCGAAGAATTCCTAGCTTTTGCTATTATTCTAACATCTCTCCTTAACCCTCCTTTTTCGTCGCCATTCGGATTTACGCAAAAATCTACCGCTTTCATTTCAAACTTACCACCTCTTAATGCGTCTCTCAACGCATTTTCTTTCATGCCTCTAATGATATTCGCTCTCTCGCTCTCTGCTACCGTTTTTTTACCGTTTGCTACATCAATTGCCATGTTAGCCTCATTTATCAATCCTTCCAATCTTTCTATTTCAGATTGCTGTTCTTCACTCAACTCTGAATCACTTAATTCACCCTGAATTGTCGCTATTTGATCATTGTACCCCGCAATCTCATCATTTTTATTATTTATTGTCTCTGTCGCCTCCGTTATTTGCCCTTTTACTTCTTGAAAATCGGTCGTCTGTTTATCTATAAACTTATTTACTTCAATCGTCTCTCCATCCAAAACATAAGTATAAACTGTACCTGAACGCGGATGTCGTGCAATCAACAATGCTCCTTTGAAAAGCTCATAATTTTCGCTCGTATTCTGAATCTGTGCCGTCCACTTTGGTACATAACTTTCTATAATACCCACCGGCTCTACTGAACCAGTACCCTCAAGTTCATTTGATTCCACATCAATTACATTTGCATTCGCCTTGTCCAAAGCATCCAAAACATTCAAGCCACTATCGTCTACGCCAATCCATCCCACCACATCATATGTAAAAATCATATTTTTGTTTCTATTATCTTCATCACATCCCGCCACCACCTCAGTGTTTCCATTTACCGGGCATCCAGACAAATCCACGCTCTCTCCAAACGTCACCAATTTTCCATAAATCGCCTGTTCCGTTCTCCCTTCTCCTAAACTCTGCACATTCATCACCTGCGAATAAACACTTCTCAAAAACTCAACATAGTTTTGCACTGAATCATTATATCTTTGTTGATAAATCGAATTTTGTACTCCTACCGCAATGCCCACAAATAACATCCCGGTCACCGCCAAAAACAACGCTACTTCAATTAAAGTAAAGCCTAGTCTACTCTTTTTCATATTTTCATTATACCATAAGCATAAAAAAATTTAAAAAAATCTTTAAAAATTCGGGAATAAATATCTCATCCATTCCTCAAAATTCGAATAATCTTCTTCACTCGCTTCCGCTTTCACCTTTTTATGCTTATTTTTTGCTTCTTCCGAATTTTTTGGCAATACTACCATATTCTCCCCCTCCATTTTTTTATCTAGATATTTCCTCGCCAAAAGTTCTTGATATTCGTCCGAGCGATAATAATCATTTTCCAATTCATCCGCCTCAACTTGCACAGTCAGAAGTTCCAACTCTTTTTTCTCCATTGCCAATTTTTCCGTTAAGCTCCAGTTTCTCGACATTGCTACAATCGATTGATAAGTCCAAACCAAACATAAAATAATCGCTAAAATTAATACTACGTTTTCAACCGAAAAAAAATCATGCTTCATCCGAAACTTCATCCGCCGAATTGCCGTTTTAATCCCGTTCATGCTTATCATTATATCATTTTATGGTAAAATAAAGTAGCGGGGGTATAGCTCAGCTGGTTAGAGCATGCGTCTTATACACGCAGTGTCTTTGGTTCGAATCCAAATACCCCCACCATTCAGATCATAAATTCAGAAAAACTATTGATTTTTTTATAAGATATTATATTACGCGTGATACTTCCTCTAACGTTGTATCGCCTCTTAGTACCGCCAAAATCCCCTTCTGTTCTAAGGTCAGCATCCCATTTTTCTTCGCCGTCTCTTCAATTGCCTTCGTATTAATATCAGCTACCTCGCCTCGAATAAACGCCTGAATATCATCTGAAACTACTAATTGTTCCATAATCACCGTTCGTCCATCATATCCAAACGGATTTTCTTCTGTCACTACCGGATCATATACTGTAATATTCTCTAAATCTACCCCAGCTAATTTTTCCTCCGGCACCGACTTCAAGGCTCCACGAATATAATCCGCTTCCGCTTCCGTCGCTGGCCTCGCTTTTTTAGACGCAGCTAATTTTCTCACTAATCTCTGCGCGATGATTAACCTAATCGAACTTGAAAAAATTGGATTTACACCAATCAAATCAATCATTCGCGAAAACGCCGCACTTGTCGAATTGGCGTGGAACGACGATAGAACTAAATGCCCCGTAATCGAAGCTTGAATTGCCGTTTTCGCTGTATCCGCATCTCGAATCTCCCCCACCATTACGACATCCGGGTCTAATCTTAAAACACTTCTCAACCCTTCTGCAAATGACCCTCCCGCATTCGTATTCACCGGAATCTGCGAAATACCCGTAATACCATATTCAATCGGGTCTTCCAAAGTAATTATCTTTCTATCCGTCGTATTTAAAGCATTTAACATAGAATATAAAGTTGTCGATTTACCAGAACCAGTCGGACCAACCATTAAAACTAAACCTCTCGGATGCGAAATCACTTCATTAATCTCCGCTCGCTCTTCTTCCGACAAACCGAGTAAATCTAAATTTAATAATGATTCATCAAAATTAAACAAACGTAGTACCGCATCCTGCCCATACATCGTTGGAATTGTTTCAACTCTAATATTTAATAAATGTGTCGCTCCGTCACGGTGGATTTCTTTCTGCATGTGTCCAGATTGCGGTTTATTCGATGCTGTCGAGACATTTGCTCGCGATGACAATTCGCCCAGAAAAATCCGATATCTATCTCTATCAATCACCGCCACTGGATGCAAAATCCCGTCAACTCGCATCCGAATTCGAATTTCATTTCTTAAATTTTCGATGTGTATATCCGACGCCGACAATTTATCCGCTTGATCGATTAAAAAATCAAATACTTTTTCCGTCGAAACCATCGATAAGGTTTTCGATACTGACGCAATTGTCTCTGAATCACCTTCTCCAGCAATCTTAATATCATCATAATGTATTACTTTCGGCGGATCATACCGTAGCATGAAAACTTTATAAGCCGAACCGGAAATTAAGAAAAAATCTACTTTCTCACCTTCATCCGCATATTCTTTTCGCATTTGCTCAATTAAAGTCCGCGGTGTTTGACTCGTCACCATGAACTGATAATGTTCCTCGCCTCCGCCTTTCTGTAAAGGAATCAAAAACTTTTCGTGCATTTCCGTCACTGGTATTAAATCTGGCACTAGCGGGATCGCTTCTTCAAATTCGCGCGTGTCTAAATATGGCAAACCCAAAATTCGCGCTCGTGATTCTGTCGCATTCTCTTCATTTTGTCTTCGTTTTAGCTGAACCTCATTTTCGTCCATAGTACCATTATAGCACAACCGGAAACGAAATTAGTCTACTTTAAACTTTTAATAAATTCCATAAAAAGCGGGTGTGTTGAAAGCGGTCTAGATTTAAATTCTGGATGCGCTTGTGTCGCCACAAAGAATTTATGACCAGGCGCTTCAATAAATTCTACCAACTTCCCGTCCGGCGAGGTCCCTGAAACTTTAATCCCGCCCTTTTCCATTTCTTTCAAATACTTTTGATTCACCTCATACCGATGGCGATGCCTTTCAACTACTTCATACCCATCTTTTATTTCTTTTCCAGCTTTATATTTCCTATAAATCTTCTCCGTTTTTGTTTTCGGCACCAATCTCGCTACATAATCTCCTAAACGCATCGTCCCACCCGTCGATTCTTTCCCCTTCTGGTCTTCCATTATATATATTACATTATTTCCATCATTTTCACTCGCACCAAACTCTTCCGAATTTGCTTTCTTCAAACCAGCTCTTCTCGCTGCTCCAATACAAGCTACCTGCATGCCTAAACATAGCCCAAGATATGGCACATCATTTTTTAACGCATATTCCGCCGCCTTTATTTTTCCTTCAACTCCTCGCGCTCCAAAACCGCCCGGTACCACAATTCCGTCTACACTTTTCAAATCCTTTTCCGTCACCGCTTCTGCGTTCAGCCATCTCAAATCTAAGTTCACTCCGTTCCACGCTCCCGCCGCCTTTAAAGCCTCCGTCACACACATATACGTATCATCATTTCCCACATACTTCGCTACTAATCCTACTTTTACCGTCTTCGGATATTTACGCGCTCTCCTCTTTGAAAACTCCTGCCAACGCGACATGTCTGGTTCTCTTTTATCTCCCATAAAATCATTCAGAATTTCTAGTACTCCCGATTTCAAAACATTAAATGGTACATCATAAACCGAATTGATATCTGGCAAATTCAACACCGCCTCCGGTGCAATTCCCGAGAAACTCGCGATCTTTTCGCAAATCGCTCGCGCGCAAGGTTTTTCTGTTCTTACACATACAATATCCGGGATAATTCCAAACCCTCGTAAATCTTTTAATGCATTTTGCGCCGGTTTAGTTTTTAATTCATTCGACGTATGGATAAATGGTACATAAACTACCGAAACATATAGACAATTTCTTCTTCCTACTTTATTCGCGAACAGTCTAATCGCTTCAATGAACGGTAACCCTTCATAATCGCCTACCGTCCCACCGATCTCAACAATATGAATATCGCTCTCCGCCGAAGCCTTTTCGATTTTCTCACACACTAATCCCGTAAAATGCGGCACTAGTTGTACTGTCTTTCCATGAAATCCCCCCGCTCGTTCTCGCTCAATTAATTCTTTATAAATCGAACCTGAAAGCGTAATCGAATATTTTGAAGTTTCAAAATCTAAAAATCTTTCATAATGACCTAAATCCAAATCCGTCTCCACTCCATCATGTGTTACGAAACATTCACCATGCTCCACCGGATTCAAAAGTCCCGCATCCACATTTAGATACGGGTCACATTTTTGCATCGTCACATTATAACCCTTCGCTTTCAGAATCGCCCCAATTGAAGCTGCCGTAATTCCTTTGCCTACTCCAGAAAGCACACCCCCAGTTACAAATATATATTTACATTTTTTATTTTTCATGTGGCAACCTCCTCTGCCCACCATTAATTATCATAACCTTTACCCCTATTTTACCACAATATCAACCAAATATGCTATAATATTTAGCGGAAAGGTGGCCGAGTGGTTGAAGGCACTGGTCTTGAAAACCAGAGAGGGAAACCTCCGCAGGTTCGAATCCTGTCCTTTCCGCCAAATCAGTAAATCTAAAGTTCACTTTAGATTTAGTGATTTGAAGGAATGGACTAGGGATGCTAATCCTGTCCTTTCCGCCAAATCAAACCAAAAAATAAGCCCTTGCGGGCTATTTTTTAGCGACCATTCTTTAAACGTGGATGTTTTCGCTTATCGCTGTGTTTATGATTATTATTGCGATTTTGCTTCGCAATTGGTTTTAACGTAATTTTTCTTGCCATATTATATATTATAACATATTATTCTGCATTTGTATAAGTATTCACTACATCATCCAAATCATCAATCGCCGAAAGCAATTTTTCCAACTTTTCCGCATTCTCTCCTTCTATCGGCACATACGAAGTTGGTACATATTGTAGCTCCGCACTAGTTACTGTCAATCCGCCATCAATTAAAGCCTGTCGCACTTTCATCAAATCCGACGCTTCCGTATAAATTGTTATTCCTTCATCTTCTTCCGTTGCATCCTCCGCTCCCGCTTCCAAAGCCGTCATTAAAGCTTCCTCACCTTTATCACTAATTTCTATCACGCCTTTTCTTGCAAACTGAAACATCACCGAACCGGGGTCTGCCATTCGTCCACCATTCTTATCTAAAGTGTGTCGTACTTCCGGCATTGTCCGATTTTTATTATCCGTCGCCACTTCAATCACAATTCCTACTCCCCCAGGTCCATACGCTTCATATACTTCTTCAATCAACGCTGCCGCCGACTTATCCGCCACCCGTTGAATCGCTCGCTCAATATTCGCCTTCGGCATATTCGCCAGTCGCGCTTTCTCTAGTACCATCGCAAGACTAGGGTTCATATTTGGATCTGTTCCAGCTCTCGCCGCAATCGCAATCTGATTCCCGATTTTCGTAAACAACGCCCCTCGCTTCGCATCAACTACCGCCTTTTGCCTTTTCGTGGTTGCCCATTTACTATGTCCAGACATATTTTTCTCCCATCAAAATTTAATAATCAACTTACCTTAATTTTACCACTTTTTACCTCAAATGTCTATTGAGCTAAATTGTCATTCTCTGGGTTAGCTCCCGCATCAGTCCCCGGATTAATCGGATTCGGCGTGGACGGTTCATTCTGAACTTGCGGAGTTTCGTCAACCTGTGTTTGCTGCACAGGTTGCGGCTCTTGCACAGGCTGAGGCTCTGGTACGACTTGCGATTCCGACATTGTCTGAGGCTCTTGCGCCGCACTAACCTGCACATCCTCGCCCCCCTGCGATGCTAATCTCGCTTGCACTTCTTTCTCTACCATTTCTTGGATTTTAGCTTGCATTTCCGTACTGTCCGTATCCAAAACCCTTTTCTCTTCACTTCTCTTTTTTCCACTCTTCGATACAATCAACGCCGCTATCGCCATCACCAAAAATGCAAATCCAGCTAATCCAGCCAACGCATGCCATCTCGAATCCATCTCTAATAAATTCTCAGTATCCATCAATGTCATTATAATTGCATAACATCCACAATAAAGCTCACAAACAATCGCCGTAATCTTCAATGGTTTTACTGGTTTTACTGTCTCTTCAATCGCCCACACATTCGAAATCCAGAAACATCCCACTCCGACATCAATTGCAATCAACATCAGTTTTGCCATTACGGTCATAGAATAATCGAAGTAGCTTCCTTCAATAAACGGCAACACCTCCCATATAAACAAAATACATAACACCAGCCAAACTATGTTCGCAATCAAACTTACCAGCGCAAACCCTTGCGCTACTTTGTTCCCCTTTTCCATCAACGAAAAATTATTCACCCCTACGAATAATACTATCGCGCATAAAGCAAAAGTCCCCATCAATCTTCCAATTGTCGAGTCAAAGCTCTGCGTTATAATCAATATTGCGCCGACAATCAACTCGCCTATCAATATACATACTGCAGCCCACAGAAAAGTCTTCTTTATGCTTTTTATATTTGCTATTGTCTTTTCATTAAATAAACCGTTCATGCTTAAATTTTAACATACATTTTATTTTTTTTACGCAACCAAACAATTAAAACCATTAAAACTATCCCTCCATATATTAAAAACACTTGCCACTGGTATTTCGGCATCTCAACCAAAAACTGTCGCATTCCGCCAAACCATTCCACTATCAAAATATGAAAACTCAATAATTTTGTCGCCAAAAATGAAACGATAGTTTCAATTCCCCAAAATCCAGAAACTACTCCTTCTAATAACACTAAACCCATTGCATAAGCCAAAGTCGGCAAAATTAACAAATTTGCTAATACTGAGATTAATGAAATTTGTCCATAAAAATATAACGTAATTGGCAAAGTCATTAAAGTCGCCGAAACTGTTGTGATAACGGTTGAAGCTATAAATTTTGGCTTCTTTTCGCCATAAAAGAGTTTTGTCAATTTCGGACCCAAAATCATAATTCCACTAAACGAAGCAAAAGACAGTAGCCATCCAATATTTATTATAAACATCGGTTCAATCATTAAAGTCGTCGCCATTGTTATTATAATTATTCGCCACGGTTCAAACTTCCGCCCTACATACCACGCTAAAAGTGATAATATCGACATCACTCCCGCTCTTAAAATCGATGGCGTAAATCCTACCATCGCCATAAAAAAGCTTACAAACAATTCTGAAAATAATAATCCCGAAAAACGTGAAATTCTTCCAAAAATTTTTCGTGCAATTTCCACCAAAATCGATAAATGCGCTCCGCTCGCTACTACAATATGCACTAGCCCTACCATTCTCAAATTTTCACTTAAATCCTCTGGCAAACCAGTCTTCATCCCCAGCAAATACGAAAGCCCTAATTTTACTTCCGGTTCCGGCACTAGCTGGCTAATTCTTTCCGAAAACCAATTTCTCATTTTTAAAATTAAATCTCCCGGCTCCGCCCTTTTCCACGCCACTATTCTTGGTTTATACATATACCCCGCATAAGTTCCAAACCCCTCGCTTAACTTACCAGACAACGTTATTTCATCTCCTCTCGCTAAATTTTCATTCTTGGATTCTGAAATATATAAATATCCTGCACTAATAATTTCTTCTTCCCCAAATTTTAAATCACCTAATTTAAATTTAGTTGTATTCTCATCCGTCTCTGGATCTCCTTTAATAAAACCCGAAACTAAAATTGTTTGGTTGCAGAATTGTCGAATATAATTTTCTCCCTCCAGTTCTCCCGATGTCCGAAAAAACGCCAATATCATCCCTGCAATTAACGCTATTACGACAAACGCTAATTTCGGTTTTAAATATGAAAAAATTAAAAGTATAATTACAAAAAATACCCAAATTAGAGATGCAAAATAGTTTATTCTAAAAACTAACGCCAAAATCGTCCCAACTACTATCCCTATCGCTAACATCACTATAAAATACGATTGATGAATATCTCTCCATAATATTTTTAACATGTCCCCATCTCTAACATGCCTCCCATTTTATTTCAACCCCTCTCTATGAAAAACCATCTAATTATGCTATAATATATTATATGCACCGGTAGCTCAGCGGATTAGAGCGTCTGTCTTCGGAACAGAAGGTCGTGGGTTCGAACCCCTCCCGGTGTACCATTTTCTATGCACCCATAGCTCAACTGGATAGAGCATCAGCTTCCGGAGCTGAAGGTTAGAGGTTCAAATCCTCCTGGGTGTACCAAGACATTAAAAAGAGCTTTAGGCTCTATTTTATTCTCTAATATATTCGATAAGGGATGAAAACTCAAAAAATATGACTGGACATATGTTATAATTTACTTAAGCTTTCATTCATAAAAAGGAGGACTTCAATGAAAAAGAATATATTCTTCGTTATCACACTGCTAGTAGCTTTATTAATCACTGGGCCATCATTAGTCCAAAATTGCTTTGCGGCTTATGCTTACTCTTGGACAGTAGACGGCGAGCAGCTTAGGATCGGCAATTCAAATACTGCTGGCACTGCTTCGTGGCAAAGAGACAACGAAGCCAATAAAGATGGCGGTACTTTAACATTGAATAACTACAATGGTGGTCAGATAAAAATAGAATGTTGGGGAACGGGGCTAGGTCATACCTTCAATATTAATCTTGTGGGCGATAACTATATAACCGTGGATAAAGGTATCGGTATTCTCGCACTTGAACCAATTACGTTTAGCGGTGATGGGACACTAACAATAGAAGCAGCTGTACCAATAAGCAGCAATGATTATATTATTAAAGATGGTGTTGGAGCAACGATTGAAGGTAATTATTCCTTTAGTAAAAATGAAAAAATCATCATAAAAGCAAACGACACTATAAAAACAAATAATAATAGTGATAATTCAGCTACCGACGTCAATGCCAATACCGAAAAAAATGATTCATTAGACGAAGAAGTTGGAACCATAGACAATGATTTAAAAACAAACGATACTACAAAAGACGAGGATACGGTTGATTGGAAACTAATTGCCATTATTATGATTGCGGTAGCTTCAATAAGCATTACTGTTGTAATAATATGTTTATTAGTGCTTTTTTCAAAGAAAAACAAAACACAAACAGCAGATAATGATGCAAATACATCTAATATAAATACAAATCTATCATAATATCAAAACTTGCAAAAGAAAAATAGATTTGATGGGCAATTTCCGCCCATCAAATCTGCCTTCAATATAGTTGCAACTTCTTTCACTAGGGTGTACCATTTTTTTATCTTTTGTTTCCCATTAATGTTAAAATATTATTATGAATCTTTTTGAAAAAGCAAACAACGTCTTCAGACGAAATCGAAACGCTACTGAATGGGACTCACTCGAAAATGTTCCCTTTGGCCAAAACCCTAATGAACCAGATTCTAATACATCATCTGAAAAGCCTAGCAACTCTAACACTATAGAAAAACTAGACGACCTCTCATTATCACGCCAACAATGTAAATTAGTCAAAATTTTATCATCGGGTAATCTTGACATATTGGACCAATCAGATGTTAACATGAATACACAAGAATTGTCCTATGTTATAAACCATATTAATAACGGCACTATTAAAACTGAAGATTTTCAATATATTGTTTCGCAAATTAAAGGTCCGCAAGACGTAAAATCACCAGACCAAATACTAGCCAGACTCAGTGACCAAAAACACGAAAAACGCATATTGGCAACTATGACCGGGCTCGGTTTTAACCACCCTAATCAAGTACAACCATCGCAAATCCAAACATTTTACAACCAATTCCCCGAACCATCAGATTTCGATACCCAAGCAGAATCATTTCTTGAAGACATAAAAACCTATAATTCTCCCCAAAAGTATAAAGAATATGTTAAAGCCATGAATAATTTTAAACATGTTCTTTATGGTAAAAAGCAGGAATACTGGGACTCATCAAAAGACCTTATAAGTTTAGCTCTCCAACAATCTAACAAAATGTCGCCAAATCAACAATTAGACATGCAGCCAAACAATTTATCGCCAGAAGAAATTTTAGAGCTTACCAAAATAGATGGCGATGCTTTACTCTTCCAAGGACAAGAACGCCATTTAACACCAAATGATCTTAAACGAATGAATCTAGGACCTCGTTATGAAACCATTCTCGACAATGTTACCATTGGCCTATCTGATACTTTTAGGGTCGGCAGTCGCGATGCCGTAATTGGTTACGTATTCACCCCAGACGGACAATTCAAGGCAAGATCATATTATCGCTCTAATTCCGCTGGAACTTGGCGCTATCTACCCGATTACATCAAAGACGAAAATGGTATAGTATCTTGGTATGGCAAAGCTTATAGCGAAGAAAGCCTCACTCTCCCATTCGAATTGCAACAAACATTAAATAATATTGCAAAATCCGGCCCGATAGAAACCAATGGTATTAATCCGCAATTAGCATTTTTGGGCACTGCTAAAAAATATACAGATGAAGAATATGATACACATCAAAAAGCAGAAACATTAAGTGGCGACTATTACAAAGAAATTAATAAAAACCCAGCTTTCGATTTTAGTGATTTTTCCTACCAAAGAATGCCGCCAGAGCTTCTAAGAATCCCGGGTTCTAATGCACCAGACTTCAGCAACGAATTAGGCTCCTTTAACATCGACCATCCATTATATGGCGATGTCAAAACCCGTTTATTTCAATCATTCAATCAAAAACTACGCTACCTGATGTGCGAAAGGTACTCTGAAGATGGAGACATCAATGCATGGATTGGAAATATCGAAACCAACGCGCCTATCACTAGCACTGGACTTCGTTCAAATTGGGTATTTGCTGGTGACTTCATTACGCCGCTCTATGAACACGATTCAATGACCGACGGGTATGGCGACACGTCTGATGCTAAAAACGGCTACCAAAGCATGTGGAAAAATTATCTCAGTGAAACACCTATCATCCAGAGTTATATGCATGACGTTCATCACCAAAACCTCCACCAATTCGAAAAACAAAGCAAAATAGTAGCCTAAAATAATGAAAAAATCGCCCTTACTAAGAGCGATTTTTCATTGTAACCAAATATTATTTCTTCTTCAAAGTCAAGAAGCCATTGCGTGGATTCTCGCAAACAACTCGATCAGCAGGAAGATCGCAAGGAGTTCCCTTGCCGCCCTTTTCGTCCTTAGTAAAGAAATAAATAGTCTGCGGTTTGCCACCACGGAGCGTAACTTCAGATTTATGTAGGTAATATTTCACACCCTTACCATTGGTATGTTCGTAAGCCATTTAGCTTTCCTCCTTAAGTTAATATATTCCTATCTTATGACCCTAGGCGTTAATTGTCAAGAGGTTTTTTAGCTTTTCTCCGAAATTAAACAAATAACAGGGAGAGCCGAAGAATTATCCATATTGTCATTCTTATTAAAATTATTATGATAATAATTAGCGTTATTAGTAACATAAATCCAGTCAACGTTGGCGCCCAAATCGGCGAAGCATAATTCTTCCGGTAAAGTTCTGTCGACGGCAAACTCGCAATAATCTGATCCTGTATTTCATCCATCGCCGGATATTTCTCAATCTCACTCGTCATACAGTTTATATACTCTGGCGAACTCCAAGTCCATCCATTCTGAATTGCACGTGCACGACAAACTTCTGATGCCTTCGCATAAATGTTCCCATTCGGGTTGTTATCCGAAGCTAATCTCTTCTCCGCTTCCTCCAACGCCTTATTTGCTGCTCGTATATACTGATGTTCTAAATAAAATGGCCCTGTCCCAAACGTTACTACCTGTTTCCCATTTTCTTCTATTATATTTATTACCACATTCGAAAAAACAAAATCCTTTAGCTCTTCAAGCGTTCGTGAAATTTCCTCATCACTCTCCGCCTCATCCGCCGCAAGCACCGCATCTCTTAATTCTGTCATTTTAATATGGTCTAATCTCAGCAAAGTGGCGTCAATAAAAAACAACGGTATTAAGATCACAATTAGCTGCCACGTCTTAAATCTCCAGACTTTAAATCGCCCACGCTTTTTCATATATATAATATTATATCATTATGCTTGCATAAATTTAAAAACTTTGTTAGAATATCGGGATATGCGTATCAAACGTTTAAAACATTCAAACAAACAAACAGAATCAAAAATCCCTCCTGCCGCTTGGCAAGAATTTATCGAAATCTAATTTTTAAAAGGTCATCAAGTGTTTTAGTTCTCCGTACCCTCTAATTTTGCTGCCACAATTTCCTTAATTAATTTGATAAATTCATCCCCACTTCTCGCCGAATCCCAAGTGATAGTTTTTCCATTCACCGTCACTTCGCCTTCACTTCCCCAACTAATATATTGACCGTCAATATAGAACGCCGGCGTAGCCGAAACATCTATCCTTTTGCCGATTCCCATATCAAAACTAATTTTCTTCGAAACCTCTTCGCTAGCAATATCCTGGTTGAACTTCTCCATGTCTCCCTTCCCGCCAGTCACTTCCTCAAAATACTTATTAAACATCTCTGTTCTGTCCGACGCTGAAGCATATTCCCATTCCGACTGTCTCGCAAATAACTTATCCGCATATTCCTTCCAATAACCCTGTAAACTTGCTGCTTCTGCTGCCGAAGCTGCCGCCGTTCCGTTTTGATGATAAGAGAGTAAGAAACTACGATATACCACTGCTAATTTTCCGTCTAGTTGCTCAATCACTTTATTCACCTTCGTATTGATCGAAGCACACCCAGGGCATTGATAATCCGCATATTCAAAAATCAAAACTGGTGCATCAGCGTTCCCTTTCACATGGTCACCAATATTTCCATTATCTTTCGTCGGTTCTATCACCGAATAAAAATCATAGTTACTAAAATCAGTTGCTTTATTATTCCCATCAATAATAGCAACCGTCGCCACTATTAATAATATGACAACTAAAACTCCGACCACCACACCAGCCACTGAAAAACCTTTTAATTTCTTCATAATAACTCCTTTATGATATAATGATTATATCATGTGGCAGACAATTTTAACCAAAATTGTAAAATTTCTTGATCCGAAACTCGAAAAATATCGCGAGAAAAAACCAACTGTAAAAGTAAAATATACTCCTAAAACTCTTGAGGACTTTATCGGCGTATTACGCCGAACCCCTAGATCGATTTTAAATGAGACCGACCGCTCACGCATCTCTGCCATTATGAGCTTCGAAGATCGCGCCGTTAAAGATCTTATGATCCCAAAAAAAGATATGGTTTTTGTCAACGCTAAAGACGTTCTCGGACCTTTAGTTTTAGATAAACTCTATCGTTCCGGTTATAAAAATTTTCCTGTGGTCGATAATTATCATAAAGTTAAAGGCGTTATTCATACTGAGGCCCTTAACGCCCTCGAGATTAAGAAAACCGACCGCGCCGAAAAATATCTTTCCAAAGATGTTTTTTATCTTCATCTGAATGACTCTCTCAAATTCGCTGTCGAAGAAATCGAACGTACTAATAGTTACTATTTCCTCGTACTCGACGAAGACGATTCTCTCGCCGGCTTCTTTACCGTCCAACTTTTGCTCGACTATTTACTCGGATAGTGGTATAATAACAGATATGAGAATTTTAGCGAACGAATCACATAATTTTTTAGGTAAAACTATTACTGTCGCTGGCTGGGTTAATTCCCGTCGCGACCATGGCGGTCTCATCTTTATTGATTTGCGTGACCATACCGACATTCTTCAGCTTGTCATCACTCCCGAAAACGCCGAATCTTTCAAACTTGCCGAATCAGTCCGCGACGAATACGTCTTGACCGCAACCGGAAAAATGCGTGAACGTGCGCCTGAATTAATTAATCCGAATATTAATACTGGGAAAATCGAATTAGTTGTTGAAACCCTTACCCTTTTGAATAAATCTGCTCCTCTTCCAGTTAATACTCACGACGATGGGGAGAAATCTTCTGAAGAGCTCCGTCTAAAATATCGTTTTCTCGATTTACGTCGTCCTTCAATGCAAACTATCTTGAAACACCGTTCCGAATATTATCGTTTTATTCGCAACTATATGTATGACCACGATTTCACCGAAATTACTACCCCTATTCTCGCCAACTCTTCTCCAGAAGGCGCTCGTGATTTTCTCGTTCCTTCTCGTTTACATCCAGGTAAATTCTACGCTCTTCCTCAAGCCCCTCAACAATTTAAACAATTATTGATGGTAGGCGGTGTAAATAAATATTTCCAGATTGCTCCTTGTTTTCGTGATGAAGACCCGCGCGCCGATCGACTCTATGGTGATTTTTATCAACTTGACTGCGAAATGGCCTTTGTTGAAAATGGCGAAACTATTCGTAAAGAAATCGAACCTCTCTTTATTTCTCTCGCAAAAGACTTCGGCCATAAAAAACTTGTCATGCGTTCCGAACCAGCTAAACAATATCTTGAAAAAGACAGTATTGTTCCTCGTTTACCCTACGATTTTGCCATGGAAACTTATGGCGTTGATAAACCAGACCTTCGCTACGGCATGGAGCTTATCGATTTAACCGAAATCTTTGCTAAAACCGACTTTAAAGTTTTCCAAACTCCTTGCGTAAAAGCTCTTTGCGTTAAAAATGGCGCAAGTTTAACTCGTCGTGAAATCGATGAGTTTACCGAGAAAGCTAGAAAACTTGGCGCGGGCGGATTAGCCTATATCCTTTATACTGATGAAGGTGAGAAATCCCCAATCTTAAAATTCATGACCGAAGCTGAAATTAAAAACGTCCAAAAAATTACTGGTGCCGAAACTGGCGATGCTGTTTTCTTCGGTGCAGACGAGCGCGGAAAAGTTAACAAAATCCTCGGCGAACTCCGCATTAATTTCGCTGATCATTTTAAACTTAAAAATCCTGAAGAAGTCGCTTACGCTTGGATTATTGATTTCCCATTTTACGAATACGACGAAAAAAATCGAAAACTTGATTTCGGTCACAACCCCTTCAGTATGCCAAAAGGCGGCCTCGAAGCTTTAAACAACGCAAAAACCGACGCAGAAAAATTAAGCATTAAAGCTGACCAATACGATATGGTCATGAACGGCTACGAAGTTTGTTCTGGCGCCGTTCGTAACTATAATCCTGAAATTATGTACAAAGTCTTTAATATTTTAGGTTACAACAACGAATACGTCGAATCTCGTTTTGGCGGCATGTTAAACGCCTTTAAATTCGGTGCACCTCCGCACGCCGGTTGCGCTCCAGGCCTCGATCGTATTTTCATGGTCTTAGAAGGTGTCGAAAACATTCGCGATATCGTCGCCTTCCCGAAGAACGGTTCTGGCGTTGATTTAATGATGAATTCCCCTTCCGACGTCGACCAAGTTCAGCTCGACGAAACCCACCTCGCTATCATTCCCGACGAAGATATGGTATAATTATTATTATGAGTGAAAAAGTTGTTTCTGACTATAACGGTTACGATTACAAAAAAGATTTCTGGGAAAATACCGGGCGTGAATACGAAGACGAAGCCGATCGTATGGCAATCCGCAAATTACTTCCAAAACGTATGGACAAATTCGCCGACATCGGCGGAGGTTACGGTCGTCTCGCTAACGAATATCTAAAACGCGCCCATAAAGTTTATCTTTTTGATTATTCAAAATCCGAGTTAAAACAAGCCAAAGAAATTTATGGTGATAAAATCGAGACTAAAGCTGGCGATATTTACCAATTACCGTTCCGTGATAACGAATTAGACGGCCTCATGATGGTTCGTGTTACTCACCATCTAAAACATTTAGATAAAGCTATCGCCGAACTCTACCGCGTTCTAAAACCTGGTGGAGTCGCCGTTATTGAAGTTGCCAATAAGCGCACTCTTCCAAAAATGGCCCGTTTTATTACCGGACGCTCGAATGTTAATCCTTTCGATAAAAAAGTGGCAAATTATAAAGAAATTTCAAAAGACGGTTTTTATAATTATCATCCGAAGTATGTTGAAGAGATTTTCGAACAAACTGGTTTTGACCGCGAAAAAGTTCTTTCGGTTTCAAATTTCCGTAGCAAAAGCTTGAAGAAAGTCCTTGGTACGAAAAATCTTGTTAAAATGGAAACTACTGCCCAACAAGCTCTAGCCCCTATTAGATTCGCCCCATCTATCTATTATAAATTGCGTAAACCTGAAAAATAAGGTATAATATATCTACGGGGCAGTCGTTCAACGGATAGGACATATCCCCTCTAAGGATACAATGCTGGTTCGATTCCAACCTGCCCTACCATTTTTTAAATATGAATATTTTGTATTGTGGCGATGCCGGCATTTCTAAAGGAGTTTTGGTCTCGATTCTATCGATTTTAAAACATAACCAAGACATTATTCATTTTTATATTCTAACGATTAATTATCAAGATGTTAAACCCTTCGAAAAATCCACGTCACTTTTTTTAGACCAACTTGTTAAAAAGACTAACCCAAATAATTTTGTAAAGTTAGTAGACGCGACTGAAATTTTCACTAAAAATTTACCGAAGAAAAATATGGGTTCATATTTTACACCCTGTTCAATGCTTCGTCTTTATATCGATAAAGTTCTCGAACTTTCCTGCCTTGACCGTATTCTATATTTAGACTACGACGTAGTTTGCCGAAAAGATTTAACAGAGTTTTACCATACTGATATGAACCATATCGAAGCCGCCGGCATCTTAGACATTTACGGCAAAAATTTCTATCATTATCACGGTCTATTTAATTTTGATTACATGAATTCCGGCGTTATGCTTTTTAACATCCCCGAATGCTTAAAATCTCATATGTTTGAAAATGCCGTTAAACTTTGCGCGAAAAGATGGATGATGCTAGCCGATCAAGCTGCTCTAAATAAATCTATCAAACATCGCAAACTCATGCCTAGAAAATACAACGAACAAGCCGAAAGACCGAAAAAAGATACTGTCCTACATCATTTTAGCAATAATTTTAAATTTTTCCCGTATTTTAGAGTCCAAAAAGTAAAACCTTTTGAAATCGAGAAAGTTCACCAAGTTTTGAAAATCACCGAATATGATGATATATTTAAAGAATATGAAAAGCTAAAGGATAATTTATAATGGCCAAAGCAGAATTATTTCAAAAAGACATCCCCGAAAACGAACGTATTTTTTATTACGAAAATGAAGAAGACGACCCCATTAAAACCGACGAACAAGAACAAAAAATCGAAGTCGGGTTACCAGAAGGTTATGAATTTATTCCCAAAAATCCTTTCGTACGTCTTTATTCGTCAATTCTCTTTCACCTTTTTAAATTGTTTGGTCAATATTACGAGCGTGTCTATTGGCAAGCAAAATTTTATGGGCGCGAAAAACTGAAAAAGGCTAAAGGCAAAGGCTATGTTTTATACGCAAACCATACCAACCCATTTCACGACGTCTTCGGACCGGCCCTCGCCGCTGACCGCCGAATTTTTACTATCATTTCCCCAGTCAATCTGAAAATCCCAGGTATCGGTAAATTCTTGCCTATGATTGGCGGCCTACCTCTCGGTAAAACTACCGAAGAAAAAAAGGCCTTTCATGCAGCCGTAGACCAAAGATTAAAACAGAAAAAAGTTCTAGTAGTCTACCCCGAAGCTCACGTTTGGCCCTACGCCACCAAAATTCGTAAATTCCCTGCTGGAGATAAATCTTTTAAGTACGCTACTAGAAATAACTTGCCTATTTTCACCATGACTACAACCTATCATAAACGAAAAGACAAAAAACATGGCGACCTTCCGCGCATGGATGTTTATGTAGACGGACCGTTCTACCCAAATCCCGAAAAGACTGAAGCTGAAAATAGGGCAATCCTCGCCAAACAAGCTTACGATTCTATGGTAAAATATAGTAAGAAAAACACTTACGAATATTTTAGGTATATCAAAAAATGAGTATATTTAACACTGGACTACCTATTAAAAAACATACGAAAATCGTACCAGTGTTTTTGACTATTAACAGTAATTATGCGCCCTACGCTGCTGCCGCTATTCATTCTCTAACAGAACATACCAATCCAGACCGCTATTATAAAGTCATTATTCTTCACGATGGTCTTAATTTAGTTAATAGGTGGCGTTTAAGGAACTTAGTCACTAAAAATGTCTCCTTACAATTTAAAAAAATCTCTCATAGTTTGTATTTAAAAATCATCATCGCCTATTGTACGAAACGACAAAAAGGCGCTGGTGATTTCTTCGCTAAAGCAGTCTACTATTATCGTTTTTTCATCCCTCGCCTTTTTCCTATGTACGGAAAAGCTGTTTATATTGATAGTGACACTATTTTGCGTGGCGATATCGCAGAGCTATTCGATCTTGAACTTGGCGAAAAAAACGTTGTCGCTGCCATGATCGATCCAAAAGTTACCGTAATACCGGAATTCCGTGACTATGTTGATAAAGCTATCGGCGTTCCTCATACTGAATACGTCAACGATGGCGTCATGGTAATGGACTTAAAGAAAATGCGTAAAATGAAATATTTACAACAAATGGTTGATTTAATTCAAAAATACGACGCCGACCTCGTCGCTCCCGACCAAGATTATTTAAATGTCATTTTACATGGTAAAATTCTAAAATTAGATCCCATCTGGAATTCTGAACCAACTAAAAAATTATCAGAAGACGTTAAACTCGTTCACTTTAATTTATTCAATAAACCTTGGCATTATAAAAACGTTCCTTGTGAACAAATATTCTGGGATGCCGCAAAAGGTACCGGTTTTACCGGCGACTTGAGACGCCAACAAGCCGCCTTTGATAAACAAAAACAAGCCGAAGACCATCATAAAGTCAATGAACTCATCAAAAAAGCCGGTCGTCTTGCGAAAACCGACCATCCCATTTTTGACTAAAAAATGGAGGTGCCTACCGGAATTGAACCGGTGTACGCGGTTTTGCAGACCGCTGCGTAACCACTCCGCCAAAGCACCGTATCTATATTATAACACAACTTATCTATGCCCTACCAAGATTGAATTAATACAATCCCCACCACTACTAAAATAATTGCTATAAAATGTACTAACACCGCTTTTTTCGTCAATTTTTCCCTTCCAAACTTCGGCCAAATCAATGTGAACAACAATCCTAAAAAGAAAATTACAATCGGCTCAACCGAATCAGATGCCGCCGAAGCCACCGCCATCGCCGGCGCAAGCGTCAACCCAAGACGATACGTAATATCTTTCACGAAGCCCACTATATTATTAATGAAAAGTGGCCGCAAAACTTTCCCGTGACTTTCTTTTAAGACCGTATGAAAACGCTTTCGCCATTTCGGACGTGTATAGACAATTAAAAGATCGCTTATCCCTTTCCCGAGGAAAATAAAAATCATTTCGATTAAGAAATTCAGCTCAGTTGTGTTCTCCTTCACGAAAATAATATTCCCAATCACCGCAATCAAAACATACAAAAACGCATAGAAAACCGCCCGAATTTTAACTTTCCGACTACGTTTCCTCGTTGTCAAAATGATTAAAAGTGGCGCCGAAATAATTATAAAAAATGCAATCAGCTGATGTGGCGAAAATGCCTCATCTAAAATAAACCAACCAAAAATCAAATAAAGCACCGGCGCTAGTTGCGTAAAAATCCCAATATTGGTCGAATCATCTAGCTCCAATGCCTTATAATATGGAATCCCCGCAATCCCACCTAGAAAACCTGCCACAAAAAAGAGCAAAAACTTTAAAGCATACTCTGATTCGAAATTAAACCCTGTTACAATTGAAAGAATTAAAGCCACAGCTAAAAAAGCATAGCCATAAAAAAGCTTCTGCGAAGCCGCTCCACGACCTTTAAAATAAACATCCGAAGCATAATTATCAATAAATATTCGCGTCGAATCTAATATTACTGCTATGATGACAAAAATTAACCAACTCAAGCGAACACTCCATATACTACATAACCATAATAAAGCAAGAAAATAACTAGCATCAATATCCCCTCTGTCCGAGTAATATTATGGTCGCGTCGTGCCAAGAAACAAATCAAAAATGACGAAAGCAGCAACATACCAAGATCAATCACCTCAAAATTATTCGGCGTGATACTACCTGAAAAGACAACCGGTAACGCCAATACAATACATATATTAAATATATTGCTGCCAACGATATTTCCGACCAAAAGATCCGACTCACCTTTTTTCGCCGCCATGACCGTCGTCACTAACTCTGGCAATGAAGTTCCTAATGCGATAATCGTTAATGAAATTACTCGTTCTGAAATTCCTACACTCGACGCAATAAATGAAGCCGAACTCACCACCAACTCGCTCCCGCCAACTACACCAACTAACCCAATCAAAACAAACCAGAAAGATTTACCCAGTTTATATTTTGGCTTCTCAATTTTTCTTGCTTCTTTTTTGTTCTTCCGCGCCAATGAAAGTAAATAGTATAGAAAAATACAAAAGAACAGTAAACAAATAATCGCATCCGCTCGCGAAAAAGTATTAATCACTGCTTCTGCAAGATTTACATCCATCAAAAGCACGATTAAAGCTGTAGATATTAATAACAGAAGCGGTAACTCTTTCGAAACCGTATCCTTCTTTACTTTAATTGGCCTTATTACTGCCGCAATTCCAATCAAAAGCAACACATTAATAATATTGCTACCGACTACGTTCCCGACCAGAATATCCGTCGAACCATTTAGGAGCGAAGAAAACGAGACCGCTAACTCTGGCGCTCCCGTCCCAAAAGCCACAATCGTTAGTCCAATTAAAAGTTTGCTGACCTTAAAATTCGAAGCTACACTAGAAGCTCCATCCACCAACCAGTCCGCTCCCTTAATCAGCAGTACGAACCCGATTATCAGCAAAGCAATTTGTAATATGATTTCCATGTTTGTTATTTATTATGTTTACGCTTATTATTATAAATGATTTTTTTAAAAAATTCAAGAACTGTGATATAATATTCTCATGAGCGAGCGTAGCTCAGTTGTTTAGAGCGCTTCCTTGCCAAGGAAGAGGTCGAGAGTTAGAGTCTCTTCGCTCGCACCATTAATTTTTAGGTGAAAAGGAGAAAATATGTCCACAGGTGGAATTATCGCAATTGCCATCGTAGCGATTATCGTATTGCTCGTTGTCTTCATTGCGGGAATTTATAACAGTTTAGTAAAGCTCGACGAACGAGTGAATGAAGCGTGGAGCGACATCACCGTCCAATTAAAATACCGTGCCGACCTCATTCCGAATGTTGTTGAAACCGTCAAAGGTTACGCAAAACACGAAAAAGAAACTTTCCAAATGGTCACCGAAGCTAGAACTGCTGCCATGGGCGCCAAAACTGTTAAACAAGCTGCCGAAGCAGAAAAAGAAATGCAAAGCGCTTTGGGTAGAATCTTCGCAATTGCCGAAGCTTATCCAGAACTAAAAGCGAACGAAAATTTCGTTAAGTTACAGTCTCAACTCCAAGACGTTGAAGATAAAATCCAAGCTGCTCGCCGATTCTACAATGCTGGCGCGAAAGATCTTAATACAAGAATTAAAACTTTCCCGACTAACCTAGTTAATAACTTTATCGGTCACTTTAAAACTCGTGATTACTTCGAAGTTGATGACGCTGAAAAAGCGAAAATCAAAGACGCGCCTGAAGTTAAGTTTTAAAAATGTATAAGCAAATTGCAGAAAATAAACGACGAACTATCTACATTATTGTTGGGTTCGTCGTTTTGATTGGCATCATTGCGGGATTATTCGCGTGGGCCTATAACGACGTCTGGATCGCAGTATGGACAGTCATTGCTGGGATTATCTACGCCGTCATCCAATATTACGCTTCGAGCTCTCTCGCCATGGCTATGACTGGCGCCAAAGAAATCGAAAAAAAGGACAACCCAAGATTTTATAATATCGTAGAAAACCTTTCCATCACAACCGGCTTACCAATGCCAAAAGTTTATATTATCGATGACCAAGCTCCGAACGCTTTCGCAACTGGACGCGACCCGGAACACGCTTCCGTCGCCGCAACTTCCGGTCTAATCGATATCATGGATGATAAAGAACTTACCGCTGTCATGGCCCACGAAATGTCACACGTTAAAAATTACGATATTCGTGTTTCCATGATTGTTTTTGGTTTAGTTTGCGTCATTGGTCTAATCTCGGATTTAGCTTTCCGTTTCATGTTCTACGGTAATCGTCGACGCGATAACGAAGGTAGCCCGGTCGGCTACGCTCTAATTATCATTGCTGCAATTTTATCACCACTTGTCGCCGCTATTGCCCAAATGGCTGTCTCGAGACAACGCGAATACCTAGCCGACGCCTCAGCCGTCAACATTACAAGATATCCCGAAGGCATGATTAATGCTCTTAAAAAATTACAATCTCATTCTCAACCTATGAAAAGCCAAAACATTGCTACCGAAGCCATGTATATTAATAACCCTCTAAGAAAAGGCTTCTTCAGTAATTTGCTTTCTTCCCATCCTCCGATTGAAAAAAGAATTGAGAGATTAGAACATGGCAAACAAACGTTCTAATCAAAAAGCTAAACCATCGGACAAAAAACTTACTAAAAAAACTAAGCGCCCGAATCATTCTAAAAAACATCCTAAAAAGTTTTTTGGGACTATTAAAAAAATTTTCCAGAATTTAAAACAAAAAATCCAGGAAAAACGTAAAAAACGTATTAACCCGCACAAATCCTTCCGTCGTTCTTACCGGGAAGATTATCAACGATCGCTCGAAGTGCCAGGTATCATGTACCATATTTTCGCTTCCTTTCGTATTATTTTTAAAAACTGGAAAATATTTTTACCACTTCTAATTCTGGTTGTCATTCTAAATGTTATTTTTGTCGGGATTATGAGCGAATCGTCATATTCCCAATTTAAAGACATTCTTGATCAAACCAGCGCCGAAGTTACTGGCGGCGATATCGGTAGTGTCGCCAAAGCCGGCCTACTTTTAATTTCAACTATTACAACCGGCGGACTTTCTGGAGATTCAAGCGAATCTGCCACTGTTTTTGAAATTATTATCTTCCTCATTATTTGGTTAGTCACCATTTTCATCTTAAGGCATCGCCTTGCCGAACATGTAGTAAAATTACGCGACGGCCTCTACAACGCTCTTACTCCCCTCATTTCTACTTTCGTAGTCCTAGCCGTCGCTATTATCCAATGTATTCCTATTTTCTTCTTAATCATCGTTTACTCCGCCGCTGTCCAAACCGACTTTCTCGCCACCCCATTCTACGCTCTTGTCTTTTTCATTTTTGCTATCGCCATGATTTTGATTTCCGGCTATTTACTTTCTTCTTCCCTCATTGCCCTTGTCGCCGTTTCTGCTCCGGGTCTCTACCCAATGAAAGCGCTCCATACTGCCTCAGATTTAATGATGGGCCGACGTATCCGTTTTATTATTAGGCTAATCGCTTTGCTATTTGTTATCGCACTCATGTGGGCCATTGTCATGATTCCTCTCATCGTTTTCGATCTCTTCATGAAAACTTTCGAGTGGACCGCGGGCATCCCGTTCATTCCAATTTGTCTGACCATTATGACTTGTTTTACTTGTATCTATATTACAACCTACCTTTATCTTTATTATAGATGGATGCTAAAAGCGTGATAAAATAATACTATGAATAGAGCTGAAGCTGAGGAACGCATCCTTAAATTACGAGAGTTAATTAATAATTATCGTTATCATTATCACGTTTTAGATGAATCAATCATGAGCGAAGCCGCCGCCGATTCTTTAAAACACGAACTTACTTTACTAGAAGAAAAATTCCCAGATTTAATCACACCTGATTCCCCAACTCAAAGAGTTGCCGGTAAACCCTTAGATAAATTTAAAAAAATCAAACACGAAAAACGCATGATTTCACTTGCCGATGTTTTCTCCGAAGAGGAAGTAAAAGACTGGATTACCCGCAATGAAAAACTCATCCCAGGCGGAAAAATCGATGAATTTTTCACTGATATTAAAATGGACGGCCTCGCTTGCTCACTAAAATATAAGGATGGTATTTTCTACCAAGCCGTCACTCGCGGCGACGGCCTCATCGGCGAAGACGTAACTCTAAACGTCAAAACTATCGAAAACATCCCATTACGGCTAAATTTGAAGTCTAATGGTTCTTCCGAGGGACTAAAGCTTGGGCAAGCGCCCTTGAGCGGTCCCGAGGAAGAATCATTAGACTTCAATTACGACTATGTTGAAGTTCGCGGTGAAATAGTCATTTTCAAAAAAGACTTTAAACGTTTAAATGAGATTCAACGCAAAAACGGCGAGCCCGAATTCGCCAACCCGCGTAACCTCGCCGCCGGCTCCATTCGCCAACTCGACCCAAAAATCGCCGCCAGCCGACCTTTAAAATTCATCGCCTACGACTTAGTCACCCCCGACCGTAAAACATGGCACGACGCCTACGAAACTTTGCGCGCTTTCGGTTTCCAAACTTCAAACGAAGACAAAGTTTTCAAAAATACCGAAATGAAACAATTGTTCCAATACATTTCTGACCTTGATGAATATCGCAAAGGCTTAAAATTTAACACCGACGGCATGGTTATCAAAATTAACAATCGTGCTGTCTACGATTCGCTCGGCATCGTCGGCAAAACCCCACGCGGAGCTGTTGCTTACAAATTCCCTGCTGAAGAATCTACTACAAAAGTCCGTGACATCGTTATCTCAATCGGGCGCACCGGTGCCGCCACACCTGTCGCCATTCTAGACCCAGTTGCTGTCGCTGGAACAACTGTCCGACATGCTTCTTTACATAATGCCGATGAAATCGCTAAGCTCGACGTCCGCATCGGCGATACTGTAATTATTTATAAAGCTGGTGACATTATCCCCCAAGTTAAAGAAGTTCTTCTAACTTTACGACCAAAGGATACCAGACCCTTTAATTACGAAGAAGCTTTAAAACATCAATATCCCGACCTCGAATTTGTCCGGCCTAGTGGCGAAGTCGTCTACCGAGTTAAAGGCGAATCTTCTGATCTTATTTTAAAACGCGCAATCGAATATTACGCCTCAAAACCTGCTCTAAACATTGAAGGCCTCGGTGAAAAAAATGTTGTCGCCTTAGTCGATTCCGACCTAGTTAAATCTATCGCCGATTTATATAAACTCAAAGAAAATGACGTTGCAAGCTTAGAACGCTTTGGTGCATTATCAGCCCAAAACTTAATTAACGCCATTTCTAATTCAAAAACTCCTTCTTTAAATAAATTCATTACTGCTCTTGGCATCCGTCATGTCGGCTCTGCCACCGCAACTAGTTTAGCTAGGAAGTTCAAATCTCTCGAAAATCTTATTAATGCAACTGAAGATGAGCTGCTCGAAATCCCCGACATCGGCGACGTCGTCGCTGAATCCATCCTCGCTTGGTTCTCTGATGAAGATAATATAAAATTATTAGACGAATTAAACAATCTCGGCGTAAAACCCTTAAATGAGACAAATGTCTCACTACCACTTTCTGGCAAATCCTACATCATTTCCGGCACTTTAAGCTCCATGGGGCGCGAAGAAGCCGAAGATAAACTCCGCTCGCTCGGCGCAACCGTAACTTCATCCGTTACAAAAACTACCACCGCTCTCATCCTCGGCGAAAAACCTGGGAAAAGTAAACTAGAAAAAGCTGAAAAGCTCCAAATTCCGAAAATCTACGAATCAGATTTCTTAAAGTTGATTTCTTAAAGAAAATTTGTTATAATATATAAAGTGGTCACGTCGTCTAGAGGCCTAGGACACATGGTTTTCATCCATGCAATCGCGGGTTCGAATCCCGCCGTGACTACCAATTGAATAAAAAACAAGCCCGTAGGGCTTATTTTTTATTCAATCTTGTAGTTATAGTGGGATACGAACCCGAAGGGTTCGCCCCTTCAAGGAAATGAGGTATTAGAATAATTTATTATTCTAATACCGAATGACGCAGAAGGGGAGATTTTTTGCAAAGCAAAAAATCTTACCCCGCCGTGACAAAGCAAAAAAATCCCACCCCGCCACATAACTTATGCTATAATAAAACTATCATGCTAAAGGTTTATTGGAGATTATCTTTAGTTTTAGTTGGTCTCACCGTTTTCTCTTTTTTGTTTCTCTCTAGCTCATTCGTTTCCGCTTCAGATGATTCTTTCACTGATACCGTCGCTATTGGCGTGCCAATGGCCTGTAACATGACTGGTTCTGGTATGAACTCGCATACTGCTACGATAGATAGCGGTACTTATGAAGAAAATATTGGTACTACTACTATTACAACTATCTGTAATGATGCTAACGGATATGCTATCTATGCCATTGGTTATACAGGCGAAGTCTATGGTACTACTACTTTGGCGGGAGCGAGCGGTAGTCCATCTATTGCTACAGGAACCGCTACAAGTGGTTCTACTTCTAACTGGGCTATGAAGCTAACTAAAGTCACCAATACTAATCTAATCTAAGCTATCTACCAGCTAACTTAACCATAGAGAATTCCTTTGGTAGTTATCATAGTGTTCCGTCTACTTTTACTAAAGTAGCTTCTTATTCTTCTACTACCGATACTAGCCTAGGTTCCAAACTAGAAACTACTTATCGGGTCTTTATTTCTTCTACCCAAGCTTCCGATGTTTATAGTGGGAAAGTAAAATACGTTCTAGTTCATCCAGCTAATGCATCTGCTCCAGTTACGCCTTTAGCTGAGAATCTCTGTCCAGCTAATAAGATTTGTTATGCGCCTAATGCTAGCGATATTGTAGGCTCTATGGATTCTATTGATACCACTAAGATTGCTTCTTCCGCTACGGCGGGGGTACAGAGTGCCGGCAGTAACGCTGAATATACCCTAATCGCTCCTAACTATTCTAGAGCCGGCTACGGCTTCGCAGGTTGGTCTACTGACTTTGATGCTACTAACTCTAGTATAATTTATGGGCCCAATGAAACTATTACCACTGGTAATCTTGGCACTAATGGCATGATTCTTTATCCTGTTTGGGTTGCTTCTACTGGTATGCTTCAAAATTGGAATGGTTGCAACTCGCTCACTACAGCTGACCCGCCTAATGTATGGGACGTGACTGGACGCTCAACTCTCGCCAGTATGACTGCTCTAACTGACGCTAGAGATGGCAATGTTTATACTGTAGCAAGACTTGCAGATGGAAAATGCTGGATGACCGAGAATTTAAGAATTAACGCTGAAGCTACGAGAGGAGATACTAACAGGGCTCTAGCCCAAGGTTATGGTTCTTATTCTGGTTCTGGAACTAACTATGGGAACTTTATTGGGCTAGCTGATTCAGAAAATGCTAACTTTAACTCTAATGACCCCTCATCTGCAAATAATGCTACTAACAGTCTTTATAGCTCAGATGGTAGTACTGCTATAAATATTGGTTCATCTGATGGTCCTGGTTATCGTATTCCTCGCTATAATAGCAATAATACTAACAGAAGTTTAACCCCTAACTATAATGCCAATGACAATACAGATTATTATCAATGGTACGGCTATGGCAATTATTATAATTGGACATCTGCCGTAGCTAATACTAACTATTTTGATGCATCTAATATATCGGTGACCACTACTTCTCTTTGTCCTGCTGGCTGGAGATTACCTCAAGGCGGTGATAAAACCAGAATAGAGTCTGACAACGATAATGATTTCTGGACTTTGGTTGTAACTAACTTAAATGGCGGGACTAAGCCTGCTAATTATAGTAGTTCAACTTATCCACATTACACTGGCGATACCGAAGGTGTCTCCGTTGCTAAACTAGTAAGAACGTTCCCAAGTAATTTTGTTTTGTCAGGTTATTGGAACGGTACTAGAACTTGGACTCGTAATTCCACCGGAATATATCAGTCATCTACAGTAAATGAATACAGATACGCCCACGATTTCATTATTCGCAGTTCATATGTCGGACCAGCAGCTCGAGACTTAAAATGGGGCGGGTTTGCGGTTCGCTGCATAAAATAAACTGGCGCTTCAGTATAATATATAGAATACATTAAACATGATACTAGCAACATTCTCCATTACACGATAATAAACCACCCATCTCAAAATCTATGTTATAATTAACCTATGAACAAAAAAGGTTTTACTATTCTCGAAATCATCATCGTCGGCGTCTTCGCCTCGCTCCTACTGATTCTTTTCTTCATCCAAAAATCCAATATCGACGCCTTTAATCGCGACGACGACCGTAAAACCGCTATTAATGCTATGTATTATGCTCTCGAAGAAAGCTTCTATCCTGAACATAAATACTACCCAGAAACTATTTCCGAAGAAAACATTAAAGTCATCGACCCAGCCCTTTGGACCGACCCAAATGGCTTCAATCTCGGCGACCCTCTTAGTTCCTATTCCTACGAACCTGCGAACTGTAAAGACGGCAAATGCAAAGAATATACCTTAAAAGCTCAACTCGAAAAAGAAGACGACTATACTAAATATAATCGTAATTAATCTTCGTCATCTTCTCGTTTTTTCGTTTTCGCTTCCGTCAATAATTTTGTCACTGCTCTAAGTTCGCTTGGCGAAATATCTGAATATTTAAAAGTATAGGTCGTTTCATCACCGACCGTCGCTAACCGAAAAGTCCCATAATTAAACATTTTTTGCAAAATATTCTCTTGGTGGAAGCTCGCATCCTCTACCGAAACTAAATCAATAATGTTAATCGAGGTCGATACCGGCGAATCCATGACGATTTGCGTTACATGCTTATTTGTAATAAAGAGTTTATTCCCGTTATAAATTTTTAGCGCAATCAAACCAATAATTACCGCCGCCGCTAGCAACGCCGTTAAAATAATAAACAGGAAATTCTTCCCCATTTCATCTATCATCGACTGTCCCATTAAAACCAACAAAAACGCTAGAAGAATTACAATCAAGCCTATTAACACTCCCCCGATAATCATCATCAAACAAATTTTCGCTCGCGAAAACGCAAACTCAACATACTCGTCATCATCAAGTCGAAGCCCAGGAAAATCTTTTTTACTTCTTTCGTGTCGTATTTTTACCAGATTTTCATCCATTTTTAGCTCCTTTTAGGTATTAAAAACCAATCTCTCACTTTCCATTATAGCACATTTCCCCTATTTTGTAAACCCTTAAACTTATTCTTTGCCGCCAGATTTCCGTTTTTCTAGATGCTTCTTCCCCTTTTCCGTCACCACTCTTCCCTTAGGCGTTCGCGCTAACAACCCCATTTGTAACAAATACGGCTCATAAAAATCTTCAATCGTCGTTGTCTCATCCCCAGTTAACGCCGCAATCGTCGTCAACCCTACCGGTCTGTCCCCATAGTTCTCATACATCAACCGCAGCATATTTCTATCCGCCGGGTCAAGCCCCAATTGATCGATTTCCATCAATTCTAAAGCATTTTTCGCTACCACCGTGTCAATAATCCCGTCTCCGTTCACATCCGCAAAATCTCTCACCCGCTTAAACAACCGATTCGCAATCCTCGGCGTCAATCGCGATCGCGTCGCCAGTAGCTCACAAGCCTCTGGTTTTATCTCCGTCTTTAAAATCCCCGCCGTCCGTTTGATAATTTGCTCAATTTCCGGCTCTTTATAATATTCCAAACGATGGATAATCCCAAATCTATCTCTTAACGGCCCTGCTAGCGCTCCTGTTCGTGTCGTAGCCCCAATTACTGTAAATTTCGGCAAATCTAGCCTCACCGACCGCGCTGCCGGCCCCTTTCCAATTACAATATCTAATTTATAATCCTCCATCGCAGAGTACAATACTTCCTCAACTGCTCGCCTTAATCTATGAATCTCGTCAATAAATAGTACATCTCCATCTTTCAAATTCGTCAAAATCGACGCGAGATCCCCCGCTCGTTCAATCGCTGGTCCCGAAGTTACCCTAAGCGACGCTCCTAGTTCATGCGCAATCACCCCCGCCATCGTCGTCTTCCCTAACCCCGGCGGACCATACAACAAAACATGGTCAAGCGTCGAACCATCATTCCGCTTTCTCACCGCCTCTATTGCCAGCCGAAGATTATTTTTCAAATGCTCCTGCCCAATATACTCTGCAAAAGTTACCGGCCGAAGACTAATTTCAATCTTTTCCTCTTCCGCATCTTCCGCTAGCGTTGGCTCAACTAACCTCTCAATCGCCATACCAACATTATACCAAATAATCAGATAAAACTAAAAACAATCATCCTTGGACGATTGTTTTTAGCACTAATTTAGTCTTATTTGTCTACGACTTCACCTTCAACTGGCTCGTCATTTTTATCCGAATCAGACTTCTCATCAGATTTTTTCTCATCATTTGCTTGAGTCTGATACATTTTCGCCCCAATCGGCATAATCTTATCCGAAAGCTCTTTCGTCGCTTCCTCAAATTTATCCTTATCCGCCGATTCGTCGTTCAAGACTTTTTTAGCCTCCTCGACCGCCTTTTTAATCGTATCTTTATCCTCATCGCTAATCTTATCTTTGTACTCATCTGGCATCTTTTCAGCCTGATAAATAGCATTTTCTAGGTGGTTTTTCGCATCAACACTATCACGTTTTTTCTTATCTTCCTCAGCATGTGCCTCCGCCTCTTCACGCGCCTTTTCAATATCTTCCTTGCTCATATTGCCAGAATTCTGAATCGTAATAGATTGCTCTTTTCCTGTTCCCTTATCTTTCGCCGTTACGTTTAAAATACCATTTGCATCAAGGTTAAAGGTTACTTCAATTTGCGGAATACCTCGCGGAGCTGGTGCAATCCCGTCTAGGATAAAGCGACCAAGCGATTTATTGTCTTTTGCAAATTCACGTTCACCTTGTAATACATGGATTTCAACCTGCGGCTGGTTATCCGAAGCAGTAGAGAAGATCTCGGATTTCGAAGTTGGAATTGTCGTATTACGATCAATCAAAGGTGTACGTACGCCACCCATCGTCTCAATACCTAACGTCAACGGAGTAACATCAAGTAAGAGGATGTCTTTTACATCACCCTGGAGCACGCCACCCTGAATTGCTGCCCCTACCGCAACTACTTCATCCGGATTCACGCCCTGCATCGGGTCTTTACCAAAGATAGATTTCACTTTTCAATCACCGCTGGCATACGAGTCATCCCGCCAACCATCACGATTTCATTAATATCTTTCGTCGTCAATTTCGCATCTTTCAAAGCTTTCTGGACTGGTTCTTCCAAACGATCAAGCAGAGAACTGACCAATTCTTCCAATTTCGCTCGAGTTAAAGTGTATTCGAAATGCTTCGGACCATCCGCATCCGCAGAAAGGAACGGCAAGTTAATATCGGTAGAAGTAGAACTAGAAAGCTCCTTTTTCGCCTTTTCCGCCTCATCCTTTACTCGCTGCATTGCTGCCGCATCGCCCTTAATATCAATTCCCGATTCCTTCTTAAATTCATCTACAAGGAAATTAACGATAATATTATCAAAATCTTCACCACCGAGGTGAGTATCACCATTCGTACTCATCACCTCGAAAACGCCATCGCCAAGTTCAAGAATCGAAACATCGAAAGTTCCACCACCAAGGTCAAATACTACGATTTTCTCATCCTTTTTACTCTCTAGACCATAAGCTAACGCCGCCGCAGTCGGCTCGTTAATAATTCTTTTTACCTCTAGCCCAGCAATTTTACCAGCATCTTTTGTCGCCTGACGCTGAGAATCATCAAAATAGGCCGGAACGGTAATAATGGCCTCTGTTACTGGCTCACCAAGAAAGGCCTCCGCATCGGCTTTAATCTTCGATAACACCATCGCGCTAATTTCTTCCGGAGTATATTCTTTTCCGTCCATTTCAACCGCAACACCATTACCCTTCTTGACAATCTTGTAAGGGCTAATTTCGAGGTCATGCTTTACCTCTTTATCCTCAAATTTACGCCCAATCAAACGCTTAATACCATAAATCGTATTCTTCGGGTTCGTCACACGTTGCCTCTGGGCAACTTTACCGACTAGCCTTTCACCCTTTTTTGTTACAGCAACGACCGAAGGAGTCGTACGATCGCCCTCGGCGTTCGTAATCACCTCTGGCTTACCAGCTACCATATATGCAAAAGCGCTGTTAGTTGTACCTAGATCGATGCCAATAATTTTACTCATTTTTCCTCACTTTCCTTTAATTTGTTATTGGCACTCGTATACGTTGAGTGCTAATCTACCTCTATTGTATATTACTAGCACTCGTTTGTCAATAGTGCTAATTAATCATTTTTACTCTTTACCGGCTGCCGTTTTTCGTTTTTTATGATAGAATAATTGTATGAAAATCATTTTCCCTGAATTAGAAAAAAACAGAGTAGCGAGTGAAGCTATTAAAAACTTCCCTGATATCGAATTTATCCCTGCTGAAAACTTAGACCAGGCTACCGCAATATTAAAAGCTGGCCAAGCCGACTCTATGATTTCCGGCCTCGACTTTTCCTCTCGCGATGTTCTAATCGCTTATAAAGACTCTATTCCTCTAAAATCCGCTTATTTCTCCAGCTGTTTCATTTGCCAAAAAGATGGCAAAATCCTCGCAATTGCCGATGGTGGCGTTAATAAACAACCCTCTAAGGAACAGCTCTACACTATTATCGAAGATACTGCTAAAACTTTCGAGACTTATACCAAAACCCAACCGAAAATTGCCCTCCTCTCTTATTCAACCTACGGTTCCGGCGGCAAAAACCCCGATCTTGAAAAATACCATTACTGCATGGAACAAATCTCTGCAAATCATCCAGATTGGCTTATCGACGGGGAAATGCAACTTGATGCCGCTGTTAATCATACAGTTTTCACGAAAAAGACTCCGGAAAGTCCGTTAAAGGGAAACGCTAACATCTTAATCACCCCAGATTTAAACTCCGGCAACATCCTCTATAAAGCCCTCGAACAATTCGCCGGCTTTACCATTGCCGGCCCAATTATCCAAGGCTTTGAAGTTCCCCTCGCCGACCTTTCCCGCGGCAGCACTAAAGAAGATACTATCTTAACTCTTGATGTCTTAATTAAATCACTAGAAAGGAACTAGTTATGCAATATTTCGGCACCGACGGTATTAGACAAAAAGCCGAAGATTTTACCCCTGAATTTTTAACCAAAATCGTACGCGGCCTCATCGACTACGCCGGCGACGAAATAAAAGTCTTTCTCGCTGGTGACACGAGGGAATCAACCGAGTGGATTTTATCTGACCTCGCCACTGCTTGCGAAACTTTCGGCGTTGAATATTCTTGTGCTGGCGTTCTTCCCACCCCTGCTATTAACTATTGCTTTTACGAAATGGGTTTTGATTTTGCCATTGACGTAACCGCTTCTCATAACCCCTATACTGACAATGGCATCAAAATCTTCGAACGTGGCAAAACTTCTGGCGTTAAGCTCTGTGAAAAAGGCTGTAAGACCATCGAAACTGCCCTTCTTTCGGAGAAAACCTACGCGCTTTCTTCCGCCACTATCAGGGAAGATTTACATACCGAAGCTCTTGAACTCTACGAGAATCATCTTAAAACTTACCTAGGAACCGCCGACTTTAAAAACCTTAAAATCGGCCTCGACTGCGCTAACGGCGCCACTAGCGTAATTAACCAGACCATTTTTGAAGCTCTCGGTGCTAATGTCACTCTAATTAACTCAAATCTGCATTATAATACCGAAATTAATGCTAATTGTGGCAGCACTCATCTCGAACCTCTTAAAGACCTCGTAAAGAAAAACCAGCTCGACTTTGGCATCGCCTTTGATGGCGACGGCGACCGCTGTCTTATGGTCGATGAGACCGGCGAGACTATTGATGGTGACGAAATTATCGCCATTCTAGCTCATCATCTAAATCTCGACGCCATCGCTATCACCGTCATGGCCAACCAAGGCCTCTTAAACTGGGCTGAAGAGAACCACTTAAAAACCGAAATTACCGCTGTTGGCGACTCAAACGTCGCTACTGCTATGCGCGAAAAAAATATTCAACTTGGCGGGGAACAATCTGGCCATATCATTTTGCCAAACGAACCAACCGGCGATGGCCTCTTGACCGCCCTAATGATTACGAAAATTGTCGCCGAAACGAAAAAACCGCTCTCCGAGCTTGCTCATCTTATCACTAAATTCCCCCAAGTTATCGTCAATTTACCTGCTACTCCTGAGCAAAAAGCCAATCTAAAAACCTCCGAATCCGTTAAAAAACTTCTCTTAGATTATGATGAGAAATTAAAAACTGTCTCCGGCCGCCTCCTTGTCCGTCCATCCGGTACCGAAAACCTCATCCGCATCACCATGTGGGGAAACGATGAATCAATAATCTCTACCTTAGCAAATTATTTACGTAACGAATTAGAAAGGAGCCTATGAAAATCGAAAAATTAACTAAATATGACGAAAAAACTGCCCAACGCATCAGGGAATTATTGGTCCAGTTATCTAGAAGCGGGAAAGATCGTGGTGAAATCCCAAAATCCTGGTTTGACGACTTGATTGCTTCCCCTTCCCACGATATGCTCCTCGCCTACGACGATAACGGAGAAATTATCGGTATCGCCACCCTCTCTATCATTATGGGGCCCATCATTCGTAAAAATGCCTATCTAGAAGATTTTGTTACCGATACTAGCCTTCGCGGAACCGGTGTTGGTACCGCTCTCTGGAATGCCATGCTCGATTGGGCAAAAGAGAAGCACTGTGCCGAGCTAAACTTTACCTCCGGCCATGGTCGCGAACTTGCTCAGGCCTTCTATAAACACAAAGGTGCCGAAATCTACGACACTAACTTCTTCCGCAAAACCATACTCTAACATATTATTGACAATAATAACATTTTATGCTAAAATATAATACGGGGTTAGTTTTTTTACATCTTTTGAAAGGGGGGATAGTATGATACTGTCCAAATGTGACATTGCAGTTCTCCAAGAGATGTATTCACAAAACGGAAACAAATTCAATGTTTCTGATATCGGCATCACCATAAATATAGATCTAAAAGTTGAGTATGCGGATGCTACTCCAGAAGAGATCGCTCTAAAAACAATGCTGGATATCAGCAGTTTTCACAATAACTACGTCGTCGAAGACGGCAATCATCTCGTCTGTAGCGGTAGCTATTGGGCATTTAATAACATACCTCATCCAGATAAGTTTTGCCTTTCTGCTAGTGAGAGACACCTCATTAAAGCTATCGTGGATGCCTTCGGCGGAACTCCGAGTCATAACGGCTACAGCTGGACTAACACCGATGGCAAAGATATCCAAGATATCTTACTCCATATCAACTATTTGGACTGCGACATGCATCTTTTAATGCTAAATTGTCAAATCGGGCTGAAAACCAAAAAACTCAGCTCTAAACCTAACTAACCCCTTTTCGGGCGCTCGAAGAGCGCCCTTTTTTATGGTTTTTTAAATTTCCAAATAAGAAATAAATCACCCCTGTCATTAAATAAATTTGTAACGCATTCGGAAGTCCCGAAAAGAAACAAAGCGTAACCCCATAAGCTACTAGTAAAGTTAAAACCAACCCATCCTTATTCTTCAAGACCAATCTTATCGCTAATCCCAAAGTCAACAGAAACAGGGAAACACCCACTATCCCAGTCTCTAATAACAAACTCGCATATTCATTTTGTACAATTTCTTTCGGTGCTGGCGACAGCCCATTATTATAAAGTGCCCATCCTGCTCCGCCTAGACCAACCCCAAACAATCCCGTCTTTAAGTCTTTCGACCACACTTCAACCGCCGCCCCTGTTAATCTCACTCTTGTATCAGTTGATTCTGCTACGTATCCATTAAATACTGCTTCTTCTTTCCCTGTCTTTTCCTCAAAGTTTTCCACAGGCTTTTCCACATGTTCTTCCTCCAATTTTACCTCTGTTTCCCCGCCCCTAAAATCAATAATTCCTAAGGATAAATGATTTATCGTCTTCGCTATCCCACTAAAATACGTATCATTCGTTGGACTCACTTCCGCAAATATCCCCTGCAAGTTCAAAGTAAACAGGAAAGAGAGAACTACCAAAAGCCATACCATCCCCACTCGTTTTAATATTTTTTTCCACTCAATTATTCCCTGCACAACCAAAAACGCCGACATAAACAACATTGCAACCACAAACGCATAAATTGCTCCCCGCGAAAACGTCAAAAACAACGTCGTCATAGATACAAAGAAACAAACTAATAATAATCTAGAACTTAAAGAGCACGAACCGACGTAATTTTTACAACGGTCACGGAGCGAACCACAAAACTGTAATTTTGTGTGAGCTCCGACTGACCCGTTGTGAAAATTATCACCGCGTGAGTGCTCACGTTTTAGATTATTATTAGTTGGCTTCTTTGCCACTAACCACGCCGCTACTATCGTCGGCGCAATCAGCAAATTACCCATAAACTGTGGTTCAATCGCAAACCCATTCGGATGCGGAAACCCAAACATATGATAAGTACACCCATCACACATCAAACTATAATCTTGTGAAATCCCAATTAAATCTAAGATGCATTGCAAAAAACACCACAAACACACTAAGACTGTCGATACAAAAAACCATTTCAGAAATCGTTTCAAAAAAGCACCCTTAAACAATTCGCGAAATCGATACATTCCATAAATTGCAAAATATATTAACCACAAAATTCCTACGGTCAATATCCCTCGTACAGAATTTAGCGACCAAACTATCGTTAAAGTCAGCCACACAGGGAAGAGCAGCCATACCCACCCCTTCCTCAAATCAAAAAACAGTTTTTTACTATGTATCAACATTACAAAAACTAGAATATCGAACAAAATTAACCAAATGAGCGACAGGGAAAACTCAAAATTCATTGACTCATTCGCCCCTAAAGAAATCACTGGGTAATATAAAAAGAACAACGCCAAAGGCAATATATAAATAAAATATTCAAAAATTTTATTTAGTTTTTTCGTCAACAAATTTCTTCACCTCTCTATCAAATCTTTTTACACTAAACTTTTTCGCACTTTCTCTTACTTTTTCCGGGCTAAATTTCATTTTCTCAAACCGTAAAATTGCCTCCGCTAACGACTTTGCCGTCTGTTCTTCAAACAAAACTCCATTTTCCCCATCCACTACATATTCTCTTGAGCCCCCTTCAGTAAATGCAATTACTGGACATCCACACGCCAACGCTTCTACCGGTGCAATCCCAAACGGCTCAAGACTAGGGAAGAGATAGCCTTTCGCTTTTGCTAAATATTTCGCCAACTCTTCTTTTTTCATCAAAGGCAAAAATTTCACTAAATCCGAACCCTGCGCCAGTTTCACTAATTTATCGTGCTCAGCCCCTTCGCCAATAATTAATAAATGTCGCTGAGTCATCTCACACGCCTTTATCGCAAGATCCAATCTCTTCCAGTTCACCTGTCTACTTGTAGCGATATAATAGTTTTCCACAGGCCTTTCCACCGATGCGGACTTTTTTGCTTTTGCTTTTCCCTGTTTCTTTATTTGCTTTTTTGTAGTTTTTATGTTAAAACTATCAATCTCCACTGGTGGACAAATTACAGCTGCTTCCCTCTTATAATATTTTAAAATCTGTTCTTTTGCATAATCTGAAATCGTAATATAATAATCTGGCACTCGCGCTATCTTTAAATCAGACCGCCTGAGAGGTCCAATAATTATTCTAAAGAAAAACCTCACTAACGGGTTTAATATCCCAAATCCAGGGTTCTTCACATAATCATCATACATTTGCCAATAATACTGCGTTGGCACATGGCAATAAGAAATATGAATTCCATTCGGACACTTTACATCCTTCCCTTTTTCGTGAAGTCTTTTCCCCGACTTCACAGCTTTCGCCTCCGCCCCTGTTACTGAAATAATTAAATCATAATCCGATAAATCTAATTTCGAAAAATACCTCTTTCGTAAAGGCCCTAAAAATCTTCTTAAGCCTACTGGATATTTTTGCAACTTCCCCGTTCTCACATCTGCATCCGCAAACCAATCAATTTTCTTCGGGTCATATTGCGACGTATAAATTGGTGCCTCCGGAAAAAGTCGGTGCATTTCGAGCAACACCTTCTCCGCCCCTCCCACATTCGTTAACCAATCACATACCAGTGCCACTCTCATCTTAAAACTCCTGCAAATTTGCTCGAACTATAAAATCTCATTTGGCACCCTCGCCCCTTAAAACTGTTACAATCGTCTTAAAGAAAATCGACGCGTCTAATCCTAACGACCAATTTTTCACATAATAAATATCGAGCGCCCTTCTCTCCTCAAACGAGATATCTCGTCTTCCCGAAACTTGCGCAAATCCCGTTAAACCTGACTTCACTGTCAAAAGTAACGACCTATCCCCGTAATCTCTTAACTCTCCTGGCAACAATGCTCTCGGACCAATCAACGAAATGTCTCCTTTTAAAATATTAAATAGTTGCGGCAATTCGTCTATTGAAGTCCGTCTTAAAAATCTTCCAAGCTTCGTAATTCTTGGATCGTCCTTCATATAATCCCCATTCTTTCGGTAACTCTTTATCAGCTCAGGCTTTCCCATTTTTGTAAACGCCTCTTCTGCCGTCATCCCCGAATATTCTGCCTTCATTGATCTAAATTTATAACAATTAAATTTCCGATTATATCTAGTTAAACGTTCGTCTTTATAAATTGGCGAATGTCGAAAATCTGTACATTTCGAAATCAACCAAACTATCATCATCGGTATTCCCGTAATTATAATTGCCACTAACGAAAAAACTATATCGAATGCTCTTTTTACTCCTGCCGCAAATCCTGCGAGCGGCGTCGCCATTACCATCACTGCCGGCGTGTCTCCAATTAGCTCCAACTCACCAAAGTGCGACGACAACGCCGTTTCGCTCGGTACAAAATAATAATCTAAATGCCTTAGAACTGTTTGTTTATAAACATATTCAGTTGATTTTTCATCAGTCTGAAAAATTGCATCTACTTTATGTTTTCGTAAAGCTTCTTTTAAAGACGAGCATTGATATTTTTTTAAATCTTTCGGGATATATTTCTGACTCGCTACAATTCCTGCTAACCGATAACCCGACTCTGGCGTCGACGTAATGCTATCCGCTAAATATTCCGTATTTTTCGAATTCCCGATAATGATTGCTTGTTTTACTGCATAATCATTTCTGAAAATCATTCTAATCAAAAAACGTATTATAATTCTTTCAATTAGCAGAAACACAAACGAAAATGCTACTGCTGTTACCGCCATAATTCTCACCGGGAACAAATTCTCTCCCGTGAAAAAATCATAGACTATTAACGCCGCTACCGACAAAATCGCCGCAACCAATAACCTTCCCCTCTCCGGCAACCTCGTCTTCCCCAAAAATATTGACTTCTTATAAAGTCCCAGCGTTGCGATAATAATCAGCATCACCGGTACGACCCATATCACCGTTAAAACAAATTCAAGTAACTGCGATTCAAACACATACGGCCTCGGGTCAACGTGCACTCGCACAAAATAAGCTGCCGCAAATGATAGTATCAGCGCTATCGCATCCCCTATAATTAAACACAATCTTAAAATAAAATCGGACTTTTTCCGCATAATAATATTATACCATAAAGCGACCCTCTAACCTATTCTACGGTCACTGATTTGGCTAAATTTCTCGGCTGGTCTACATTATAGCCTTTCGCTACCGTCATATAATATGCTAATAGTTGCGAAACTAAATTCATCAAAACTGGCGCAAAAATCTCAATCGATGTTGTAATTTTTACAACATTTTCCACCGGTAAATCAAATTCTTCTACATTCGTAACTGCTAAAACATGCCCTCCTCGCGCTAAAACTTCTTGTACATTCGACACCGCTTTTTCATACAACGCCCCTTCCGGCAAAAACGCCACTTCGAAAAATCTATCATCCACTAATGCCAGCGGCCCATGTTTTAATTCTCCAAACGCATACGCGTTCGCATCCACATATGAAATTTCTTTTAGTTTCAACGCTCCCTCCATTGCAGTCGGATAAGCCGTGTCTCGTCCTAAATAAATCGCATGTTCATACTTAGCATATTTTTTCGCAATCTTTTCTACCTCATCTTTTACATTGCCAAGTACCTTTTTAATTTCTTCTGGCATTTCCGCAATTTCTAAAACATACGGTCGTAGAACCGACTTTTTCACCCCCTTCGCCTGCGCAATCGTTAAACCAAACATCACCATCGCAATCACCTGCGAAGTAAACGCCTTGGTTGACGCCACCGAAATCTCCGGTCCGACGTGAACATAAGTCCCGCCATCTACCTCTCTCGCAATTGTCGAACCAATTACATTTACAATCCCAATTGTCTTAATTCCTTGCTTTTTAATTTCGCGTAAACACGCCAACGTATCCGCCGTTTCTCCCGACTGCGAAACAATCAATGCTACCGCATCTTCCGGAATATACGCTTGCCGATAACGATATTCGCTCGCAATTACCGTTTCTACCGTAATTTCTGGCGTAAATTGTTCAATATAATATGATGCTAAAAGACCCGCATGATACGCCGTCCCACATCCAACAATAATTAGATGTTTAATTTTTCTAAGCTCCGCTTCCGTTAGCCCAGGTCCGCCCAAATGTACAATCCCCTCTTCCGTCCTCACTCTACCGCGCAAAGTTTCCGTTAAACTCTCCGGCTGTTCCATAATTTCTTTTAATAAGAAATGTTCATACCCGCCTTTTTGAATCGCCGCAAGGTTCGTTTCAATTTCTTCCACTTTCGCCGACACTGGCTCCGCGTTCAAAGTTTTTATTTCAATACTATTTTTCTTGATCGTCGCCACTTCACCATCATTTAGATATATAGCGTGTTTCGTATGCCCAACAATCGCCGACGCATCCGATGCCACCAAAGTTTCATTATGCCCCACTCCAACAATCAATGGCGATCCGCTTCTCGCCACTACAATTTCATCAGGATTTAAAGCTGACACTACTGCAATCCCATAAGTCCCTTTCACCAACTTTAACGCTTGCACCACCGCGTTCGTCAACGGATATTTTCCATCTTGATAAAATGAATCAATCAACGCCGCCAAAACTTCCGAATCCGTCTCCGACTTAAATTCATATTTACCTAACTCTTGCTTTAACTCTTTATAGTTTTCAATTATTCCATTGTGTACTAAATAAATCGAGCCAGATTGATGCGGATGCGCATTCCTTTCCGAAGGTTCACCATGCGTCGCCCACCTAGTATGTCCAATTCCGATTTTATCATCTCGCTTTTCTTTCGCTAATTTTTCTTCAAGATTTTTAATCTTCCCTTTTGCTCTGACTAGCGTCGCATTTTTATCTTCATCTATCGTCACAATCCCCGCCGAATCATATCCCCGATATTCCAATCTCTTTAATCCAGAAATCAAAAAATCCTGCGCTTTTTTCTCCCCCACATATCCCACAATCCCACACATCTTTTATCCTCCAATTATCTGCCCCCATTATAGCATAAAAAAACGCCCACTGGAGGCGCTAAACTTCATTGGTGGGCCGGGAGGGACTCGCACCGTTAGGTCCGAGTCAGTCCCCAGACACAAAAAACGCCCACTGGAGGCGTAGTGCTATATTGGTGAGCCGGGAGGGACTCGAACCCTCGACACCAAGCTTAAGAGGCTCGTGCTCTAACCAGCTGAGCTACCGGCCCAACTCGTCAATAAAGCTTCTCTATTATATCACAAAATCCTCTATTTTACAACTGCCTCGAGCTAATCTCCGCTCTCAAAGAAAACTTGGCCCACCCAACCAAATTTCTTATCTTCTTCCCGTATTTGGTACTTTTAACGTCATAGCACCATCAATAGCGCCACTAGAAACCGTACTTTTAGAAGCCATATCACTAGAAACCCCAGAATCAGAAACCCCTCCATACCCTTCCAAAACTCCTAGCTCAACCGCCACCGTTTCTCCTCGCCTCATCGACGTCAAAGGTGCTAACTTCACCGTATTTTTAACCCCATTTCTTAATTCGCCAATCGTAATTTCATTCTCATAAGTCGTTCCTATTAGTCCATCATTCAAAAATACTGCCACCATTTCCCCACTTTTTTCAAAACTAATTTTTACTTCCGTCTCCGAAATCATCTCGACATTATTCACTTTTACTTCCGGCAAATCGCTATCATATGTCTCATCCATAAACTCTTCTTCTACTCTCGGCAAACTTTCATATTTTTCCATTATCGTTTCCGTTAAAATACTCAAATCTTCTACCGACGACGCCACCATCCCACCTGTAGCTTCCGCAAGTTCACGATAATTTTCAAGTTCATATATTTCTGTAATAATATAAAAATTTACTGGATCAATTTGTTTACTTAATTTTTGCACATCATAAAAAGTCGTACCGTCTAAATCTGGCGAATGATATCCTGCATCCGTTAAAATCACCAAAGATTTTGTCGAACCAAAATTCCAATTTAAACTTTGCATTACGTGTAAAGACGCCGAAAGCAACGATTCTGGCGTATCGCCACCGCCACTAGCTCCAATCGCCTCAAGCCCTGCCTGAAAACTTTCCAAATCACAAGTTTCAAAATTACATCTTTCAACTGGCGTATAACCATCGTTTAAATCTCGATAATCATAAAGTGCTACTCGCCCACCAGAACTTAAAGTTTTCTCCGCCAAATTTAAAGCCTCAGCTTTATATTTTTCAATCAAATTACTCATCGAACCAGTCGAATCAATCAAAATTGCCGTATCGTGAGGCGAAGTATATTGATTAGAAAAACCAAACGTCTCTCCAATTTTGCTGAAAATAAACCTGGACGCATCTTCATACAGCCCATCCTCCGCGTAAGACGTATGGTCCGAAATACTAAAGTGCGAACTACATAAAATATCACGTTTATTACACCAAGTCCCCACTTTTCCCAAAAACCCTTCTAATACATACGGATCTCTCGCGCCTAAAATTCCCTTATGCGCCCGACAATCCGGTACATAAACCCGATATTCCGACAAATTCTTTCCGCTACACGCTACCGGTACTAGACCAGCCCCTTCCGGCAAATAAATCTTCGGATCTCCGAAAGTCGCCACATAGATAATTTTATCAGGGTCAATTCTATCAAGACCATTAAGCAGTACTATCGCACCCTGCGAATATCCAGCTAAAACATATTTCGTATTCGTACAACCACTGTTATTTATAGCTCGTAATAATTCATCAGTTCCCTCATGTACACTATCGCCAAACTCGTAAGCATCACCCCCACTTACATAAGCCCCCAATAAAGTTCCCAAATGACCATCTCCAACGTCTATACTTACTGCCGAATAATCTAAATCATCAATTTCATACGTCAGCTCAGAAGTCGCCAGTTTTTCCTCCATCGCAGCTTTAAAAGCTAAATAATGCCCACTCGTATACCTTTCTCCTCCCGATCCTCGCGCAAAAATTACTTTTACATCCGGACAACTACTTGCATCGGCTGAATCAAAATTTGGTAAAACCATCTGCATAGCCGCCATCATCACCGCCATAGTTACAAACCGCCATCGCACCTTTTTTTGTTGTTTTTCTTGCCCACTCTTTTTTCCCACCAACTTATCTTTTTTTGGCATAAATCACTCCTTTTTTATGATGTGGCCATTCTACGCATATTTAAAATCAAAAATCAACCCCCTACCTTCTTTTTGCTCCTCCACCCCAATTAAATACTCATTAACGCTATTGCTTTAATTTATCATAACTATCATAATTAATATCTATATTTTAGTCCAAGCGATTCATAAAAATCCATCGCCGTCGGCAAGCCCGAATTTTTTAAAGTCAAATTTACTACTTCATCCAACATCACCAACGCAAATAGTGAAATTGCCAATGTAAGAAACGCTCGCTTACTCATTTTTTGCGCTAAACATATACATCCCGGTACGATTATATAAACTAGGAACAATGCCGATATTCCAAAAAACATTATGCTCCTAAGACATACAAACCCCCCGATATTTCCAAAGTTCAAAATTTCTACATTATAATCCCAATATCTCGTACCATTCCCAACTGTATATACTAACCAACCTCCTAAAAATTCTATTATTCCCGCTACAATGATTGAAACTAAAAATATCGCCCATGGATATTTTCGTATTTTATAAGTTGCCACGATAATTAACACTGCTCCAATCGCATAAATGTTAATCCATGGTAATAAGTTCCCGCCCTGCATATACCATTCTTTCATTCCACCATCAAAAAAATAAAAAATAAATTCATACACCCATCCAAAAAATCCGCTAAAAACAATTACTAAGAATAAAATCCCAATCTTCTGCCACCGTTCTAATTTTATGCCCTTCTCTAAATACTTTTGAAAAATTTCTTTAAATTTTTTCTGTTTTTTTACCATAAGTTTATTATATCACTTGTTTTTGCTTTTTATTTTTTGCAACTGAAACCGATATTTCTGTTTCACCTGCGGATATTTTTTATGATCTACTTCACTTAAAAACATTTCTCTCGGCCTTGCATACAGTTTTCCCTCTCCATAAAGCGCTCGATATAAAACCAGCTCTTCCCCCGTTTCCGAATGCTCCGCCGTCCCCTCAACCATATACAAATCCCCCTTAAAATGCCGATAAATTCCGTGAATTTTTAGTTTATTTTTCATCTTCTTTCCATCGCTTCAAAGTCGGGAATATTTTACTACAATATTCTTTCATCTGCTCATTCGCCATCCCCGCCTGTTCGCCAAACTGCGAACATTTTTCAATGTATTCCTCCATCGAGCAATTATCTAGAAACTCACCTTTATCATAACACCATTTACAATAATCCTCATTCACGCTTCCGTCAGCATTCGTCCCCAACATATCGTCCGACGTCAGCGGCATCGCACAACTTTGACAAATTTTTACATTTTCTTCCATTTTTCCTCCTTTATATTATTATTTTTTCTTACTAAATAATTTCCCAAGGTGCCCCAAATAGCTCGCTTTCTGCCCAATGTCAATTACATCGCCCACCACCGGCACGCTCCGCGCTGCGTCCGACACTTTCTGATGCACCGCCGCCCGCGTCGGCAAAACCGAATTTTTCACTTCGCTCATAGCCCTATCCGCCACTCCGCTAACTATTCCGCCAGCTACACTTTTCGCCACCGTCGCCCCGGTATTCGCCGCCTTCGTCGCAAGCTCCGTAAAAAGCTCCGTATATTTCTGATTCAGCGGACTCTTAGAAAACTCCGTTTCAAACTCACCTACATCCTTGCACTTCTCACCCAGCTTCTTGATTTCATCAAAAAGCTCCACAACTTTTTTCTTCCCCTCCGCATCCAATTTTAAATTCGCCTCAATCGCATTTCTCCGCGCATCGATACTTTGTTTTATATATTCATCCATTTTGTTTATTCCCGATCATTCTTTTTATATAATCTCTCAACTCTTTATCCGTACAAAACACATAACAACCCTTCATACCTCTCGTCATCAAAACCTTATAAGTATTCTTTATGATTCTATCTGCCAATTCAGCAGCACCTTCTGGATCCCTCGCCATCATTCCCTTCATGCCTTTTATAGACTGATCAGTGCTCGCGCGTTTTGAAACATCCGTTACTATTCCCCCATCACGATACATTAAATCATCACCAATAATTACTCCAACATAATCAAACTCCAATCCTTGACAAGTATGTATGCAACCGGCCTCATTTACTGAATCCTTATTTACTGCCCAAGTTTGTGAAGTGTCACCTAAATTCCAGCTTATACCAAATTGATATTCCGGAATCCTAATGTCATAATAATTCGTATCATTCTTCCCATCCTTGTCCCAATCCCAACAATAACCAGCCACAATCCTCGATTTATTATTAATTTTATTCTTTTCGATTATAGCTTCTCGCATCTCATTCGGGTCATCAAAAACCTTAAAATCATATTTAAAATCCATATCATCATAATTAGCCGTTTTTCTAATTTGAAGCAAATTATCCAACCACGCTAAATAACCATCTGAACCATTGCATCTAAACTGACTCTCTAGTTCAATCTTCTCATAATCAGCACCTAATTCTTCAGCATATTTTTTAATTGAATCAATCGTTCCAATATCCTTCACGGTTACGCGTTGGTCTTCATCGATTAAAAATACTGCGCATTTAGCCGCATTAATAATCTCCTTAATTTGATTCTCGCCCAAATTACTCATAAATCCAGATTTTTCCGTCAATCTATGAGCCTCATCTACAACCAAAGAATCAATCGAATTAGATTCGACATTATAAAAATTACCAGAATTTTGGAAACAAGAATCAATATATTCCTTTTTAAAATCTTCACCTTGTAATTTCTTCTTAAATACTGCTCTTGGAGTTCCATTTCTCGTTACATAAAAACTGGCGATATTACATTTTGTTAATTCTACTAACAAATTAATAGCAAGAACTGATTTTCCAGTTCCCGGTCCGCCTTCAATTACCAAAACTTTTTTCTTCCCAAAAGCTACGGCATTTTTTGTCATAGTCATAGCTGTTTCAAACGCAACTTTTTGATCATCAATTAAAACAAACTCTTGATTACCTTTTAGCATAGAACCTAAACAGTCTTGCAGGCTTTTTGACGGGCGGAATCTACCATGTTCGATTTCATAAATAGTTTTTCCACTATCACCTTTTTTGATATGCTTCGTAATAAAATCGCGAAGTTTCGGGAAATCCTCTGCACCAAACATTGGCGCAGCCTCAATATAATTTTTATATTGTTCGGCAAGAATTGGATCATCTTCTTTAAAATGATAATTATGTAAAAACGCACACGGGACAAGTTCCATTTTCCCATTCTGCGCGGCTTCATTATAATTATCTATATAAGCCGCATAGCTCATAGCTTGATAAGACGGGTGTGCCGTTCGTCGCATTCCACCGCCAACATATGTTTCAACCACTACACCATCTTCAGCTTCCACCGACGAGCAATCACTCCATTGCTTAAGTTCAATTATTACCACAGTCTTAACACTGTTTTCATTTGATCCAGTCAAAATAAAATCAATCCTTTTTGAAGTTGTCGGTATATTATACTCAATAGCCACACCACAATCTTCCGGTATGTCTTCAGAATCTAAAACATTTCTCATATATTGCATTGAATTTTGCCACGACTTCATCTGTGCTTCATTTGTTCTGCCAAAATATTTTTGATATTGTTCATATATTTTATTACAAATCAAATTATCACGAACATCGTTCATGAAATCAGTTTTCACGCCATCATAAACAATCATTTTTCTCCTTACAGTTTATTATATTTAGTGCTAACACCTTTAGCTTTTTCAACTGGATATTTTTTTCTTGTTTTTTCTAATTTGTCTAAAATAATTTTTTCAGGATCCACACCCAATTTATCCGCCATTAAGAAACAGTAGTCAAAGACGTCCGCGAGTTCTTCACTTACTTCGTCTAAGTCATACTTACTATTCCACTGGAAACATTCCAACAATTCTCCAGCTTCTATCGAAATCGATTTCGCAAGATTTTCCGGACTATGAAATTGATCCCAATCTCGCTCTTCATTAAATTGTTTTATCTCCTTTTGAACTCTTTCCATATTTATTATTATATACTTCCCGATACCATTTGTCGAACTCTTCCCAATTCTTTTTGTTATAAATGACATCAGAATAAAAAACGCTACACTTTTTTATATACTTCAAAAGCGCCTCAAATTTTTTCTTACCAATTATTTTAGTATGTCCTTCATATTCTTGTAATATACTCATTTTTCTCAATTTTTAATCTTGGAAAATTATAGACACACTCCCCAAAAAATTTCAACCCCCATCTTAGACTTATGCTTATTCCATTTCATAATTAAAAACTTACAAACAAAAACTATTAAGTGTACAAATACCCTATAATAAAACCAGCTTTATCCATTTCTAAAAACTAAATCATCAAACTTATCTCGGAGTAGTTTTAACCTACTCCCTTGCGGAGCGCTCTTTGCCGCATCGACTAAAATCTTTAAATCATTATCATCTAGAGTGATTATATAACCCTGTTTATCTATCATGGTATCTATACACATTTTTTTAGCCTTCGTTCTATCTAAGATATTACGAGACACAGAAATTCCAAAGTTACCCTTACTCGGACCAAATCTCCCAGACAATTGATCTATTTCAGGATTACCAATATCATTGCTGTAATTTTTACACTCAATAAAAACGTATGGTGCATTGTAGTGTTGACCTAACCACCAAAAAAAGTCTTCCTTATCCACATTACTATAAACAATATCTACTATTTTGCCACCATTATTTATGCGAGCTTGATATTTTGGGTGAGACAAATAGGGGTAGAAAAGCGCATTAAAAAGAGCAAGTATAGCAGTTTCATAATATTTTGCATCATCCTTACCAGGTTTTACCTCTAAAACTCGATTTAACAACGAATCATAATCTACTGATGGGGTTTCTATGAAAGTAGTAAAATCTTGGTGCGTCAAAGCAAGATTAGGCGATTCGTCCTTATCTTTTTTATATTGTGTCAGTAAATCTGGATACTTTATAGTATAGTCATAGTTATATTTTTTTATAAATTTTTTACTTTCTATACCACGACGAGATAATACATCCTTTTTGAAAGGAGGCTTTTCTTCTCCGGTAGTTTTTAGTATTCTAGTTAACCCATCAGCTACATCTTCTTGCTGAAGCCTAGTTACTATATACTGATTAAAATATTCACCGGCACTATATGTGGCTTCTTTCCGCACTATTGATTTTGGTACTACCATCAAAATATCTTCACATCCATTTATAGTTATAATTGGTTGTCTAAGATTCTTCACGCTCCATATTTGTTTCTGAGGATTCCATATTTTTTTACTTTTTCTTGTCTCAAGCTCAATTCCTAACTGATCAAATTGTAATTGTGTATATTCTATCAGAGGTTCCCTTATAATATTTGTAACTATATCAGAAATCATATCAGAAGATATTCCCTCAATAAGAAGTACTGTATCTTCTATATCCTCAATCATACCACTCTTAATCGCCGCACTTTCCCTAAAAGCACTCCACATTTTTAAGGCCAGTTTTTTACCTATACCTCTTCCATTTGTTTTATTTTTTGAAAAACCTAACTTTGTTTCACTAGGTTCACATAATTCACTAAGTAGATTTTTTGCCCTATCATCATCACCCTCACGCATAGCAGATAAAACTAAGCTAAAATAATCTTTAATCAATTTTCGACAACGAAATCCCCACTCAGTTTTATCATTATTAAGTGCCGCCGGGTCAACAAACAAACAGGAGTCAGAGCTAAGTTCAACATCAACAAAATCCAAAGATGGTTGATCAATCCCAAGATTATAATACTCTGAAATTCTCATGTATATATTATAGCATAATTATTGTAAAAAGTCAAAGTACTTATGTTTATTTTTCACTACTCTACCATTCTTTTTACAATTTCCCCCAACCTTTCCTTATCATCCGCCTCCCCCACCAACCACATCGGCTTCGCCCCAGGATACGGCTCAGCTTCCTCCATCTGAAACTCCTCATTCTCCTCCACCTTTTTAAGAAGCAGCCTATCATCATAAATCCCCCCAACGAGCACCCCGTCCACATATAATAAATACTCCCCCATCATCGGCCGGCACCTGACGTCAGAAAACCCCGCCGCTTCTAGCTGCTCCAATATATAATCTCGATATTCTTTTGTACTTGCCATATATATATTATACTAAACATTCTTGACGTTTCACCGCAACCACTAGTATAATGATAGCAGGAAGATCTAGAATCCTGCTATGGTTTGGTTGTTACTGTTCGTCTAAGACGACAGTAACTTTTTTAGTTTTTGGCTTGCGTTTGAATCTAAAGTAAAAGTTGCAGTGTTTCATTGAAACCACCTAGGCTTATTCATCATAATCAAATACATTCGGCATTATATCACGCAAATGTTATAATAACCCCATGGACAACTTATCAGAAGACGACATTGAAAACCTCGGTATCGAAGACGGTCTCTATGACCGCCAAAACAAAATGTCATACCAAGCCAGCTTCGGCTCTTCCGTTGATCTCGACGAGCTCAGCGACGAAGAACGCGAAGCCTACGAACAAGGCTACAACACCGGCGCCGAAGATTACGACCTAGACACCGACGACGAAGAAGATTGGTAGTTTAATCATCTCAACTCCTGTGCTATAATCTCCTAAAAGGAGTTACTAAAATGAAACAAATCAAACCAATCATCTGGGGCATCGCCATCATCGCACTTGGCATTATTTTTGGCGGTAACGCCCTCGGGCTATTTAATCTCAGCGTCTTCTTCGACGGCTGGTGGACCCTGTTTATCATCATCCCGAGCGTAATCAGTCTCTTCACCGAAAAAGAAAAACTCATGAGCCTCGGCTTTCTCGCCGCTGGCGTCATTCTTCTCCTCGCCGCTCAAAATGTCTTTTCTTACGACGTCACCTGGAAAGCCATTCTCGCCGTCTTTCTCATTATCATCGGCCTCACCATCATCATAAAATCTACATTCCATAACAAAAACGACGAAGAAGTCGCCAAAAAAGTTAAAGAGGCCGAAAAAGACGGCAAAACCATGGATTCTCAAATGGCCATCTTCTCCGGTAGCGACCGAACCTATAAAGACGAAACTTTCTCCGGTTCTAATCTAGTCGCAATTTTCGGCGGCGTCAGTCTTAACCTTAAAAAAGCCAAAATCGAAAAAGACACTGTCATTAAAGCTTTCACCCTCTTCGGCGGTATCGATATCATTGTTCCTGACGATGTCAAAGTCAAACTAAAATCCGGCTTCATTTTTGGCGGCTTTTCCGACGAACGCAAAAACATTTCCGACAAAGGCAAATACACTATCTACATCGACGCGGCCGGCGGCTTCGGCGGCATTAACGTCACCGACAAAGAAAAAGACTAGTTGCTTTACTTGTGTTTTCTCCACTTTAAAGATATAATCAAAACATAAGAAAAGCCCTTCCAGGAAGAGCTTTTCGGTAGGTTGTTCTAGCTAGTGTATACTAGCTAGATTTTTTTACTTCGGCGGTTTTTCCATCACTTTCACTTCATTCGAAATCCCCGCCTCTTCCGCCAACTTCAAGAACTCATCTACCGTCGCAATTTCCGGATACCCAGAATCAGACGTTCGATAATGCATCGGGATTATCCGTTTCGGACGGCTAGCTAAACAAATCTCCATCGCCGTTTTAGCATCAATCGTATAATAACCTCCCACCGGAATTAACAAATAATCCGCATCCGAAATCTTTTCAAGTTGCTCATCATTCGGAAAATGCCCTAAGTCTCCCAAATGTACCAACTTTTCCCCCGAGCCCGACGTAATTACAAATATCGTATTCGGTCCACGAAGCGCTCCCTTAGCGTCATCATGAAAACTCGGCACTTCCTCAATTTTAAAACTACACTCGCGCGAATTATCAATCTCTACACATTCCACTCCGCTATGATCCGCATGCCCATGCGAGCAAATTACTTTAACACCCGAAACTCGAAGCGGCGCTAACCCCGGCACCGACCCATCTTTATACGGGTCAACCACAAGTTCATCATCCAATCTAAAACACGAATGCCCCAAATACTCAATTTTCATCAAACCTCCTCTTTACAAGAATTATATCATGCGAATGTTATAAAATATTCACAACCCTAAAACGCTGGCAAAATAACTAATTATTTCCGCATTTTTTTCAGCATCTTTTTCGTCTCTTCATCTACACGATACGAATCACAAATTTTTGAAATCGTTTTATTAAACGTCCATTTCGGCAAATGCGATATTACTAAATATCCTGTCGTTGCTGCCGGAAATTTTATAAAGCATTCCGATAGCAGCCACGCTATCGCCATCCTTATATAATATTCTTCGCGGTCAGCTAGTTTCTCTGCTCGCTCAAAAATTTCATTCAAATAATCAAAATCAACGTATGCGCATTTTAACATCACTAACCCTACTCGTACCGTATATTCATCACGAGCCGAAAGTAATTTATCAACTTTCAAATCTAAAAATTCCGCCGAATGTTTTTTTATTACTTTTCTTAAACCTGAACAAAATATATCGCACGTACACCAATTATCAATATAACTAATTTGCGAATCAAACCAATTTAACATTTCCTCATACGAAAACCGACAAATTATCATTCCTCGCGCAAGCACTTCTTCAATCGCTACTGGCTTTTCTTTCAATAATTTTTCATCACAATCTCGCGGTATTAAATTCACTACTTTTCTCACATCCGGAATTCTTACGCCAATAAATGGCCTCTCGCACGGAATTCCCTTCATCGCAAATTCCCGATAGTCATCATCCGCATAAAATGCGAGTTCTTTTTTTAACTCTGCATAATCGCGAATTTCTTTCACTTATCCTTCCCTCCAGCCGTCAAATGCCAATGGTCACCATACTCACATTTATAAACCGAAAGCCCCGAAATGTGATGCTCGTATTCAGCTACTTTCGCCGCCACTTCCGCTTCCTCACGAGTCGGATAAGAAATCTTCTGTGTTTCCCCTACCCAACACTTTTTCGGCTCGTATGCCCTTAAATCATTTCTTTTCATCCGAAAAGTTAATCCTGTCAGAAACTATTTCGCATATTCTATTGCGCGCGTTTCTCTAATCACATTCACTTTAATCACGCCCGGATAGCTCATCGTCGCTTCGATTTTATCCGCAATATCTCGTGCAAGCTTTAACGCCGACAAATCATCGATTTGCTTCGGTTCAACAATCACACGAATTTCACGTCCCGCCGAAATCGCATACGCCTTGTCAATCCCTGGGAACGAAGTTGCAATATTTTCAAGGTCTCTCATTCTTTCCGCAAAGTTCTCTGCCGAAATATTTCTCGCGCCCGGTCTTGCTGCACTCATACCATCGCAAATTTTTACGATAATTGCTTCCGGCGTCGTCGGTTCAATATCATCATGATGTGCCGCAATCGCATGCACAATATTTTCTGGCATACCATATTTTTTCGCAAGTTCCGCACCAATATCTGCATGCTTTCCTTCGATTTTATGCGTCACCGCTTTACCCATATCATGAAGCAAAGCCGCTGTTTTCGCTACTCTTTTATCAGCACCAATTTCTTCTGCAATCATTCCTGCTACATGTGCCATCTCAATCGAATGCAAAAGCACATTTTGCCCATACGAAGTTCTAAATTTCAATTCACCAAGTAAGTGTAAAATCTCTCGCGGAATACCAACTACCCCAACTTCCCGCGCCGCGTCTTCACCTGCTCTTACTACTTCCTTTTCAATTTCTCGTTCAGCTTTCGCAACCGACTCTTCAATCGACGAAGGATTAATCCGCCCATCTTTCATTAATCTTTCCAAAGCATATCTCGCTACTTGCCGACGAATTGGATCAAACGAAGATAAAACAATCATTCCCGGCGTATCATCAACTAAAATATCTACACCAGTTGCTCTTTGCAAAGCTTGAATATTTCTTCCTTCCTTACCAATAATTCGTCCCTTCATATCATCATCCGGTAATTTCAATGCCGTGACCGTTCTATCTGCCGTTACTTCCGACGACATTCTTTCCATTGCAGTTAGTAGCATCGCCTGTGCCGTTTCATCAATATCGTGCTTAATTTCTTTTTGCTTTTTCGTTACTAAACCTACTAAATCTTGTTTGATGTCATTTTCGGTCATCTTCATTAATTTTTCGCGCGCTTCTTGTTTCGATAGCCCCGCAATCTTCTCCAATTTTTCGTGCTGTTTTTCTCGAATATCTCGCACTTCATTTTTTAATTCTTCCAATTCTCTTTCTTCTTTATTTATTTTTTCAACCTTCTTTTCCAAATTATCTAACTTCGCGTCTAAAACTCCCTCACGCTCCGCTAAACGATTCTCAGTCTTTTTCCATTCTTTTCTACGTTCATTTTCTTCTGCTTGATTTTTTTCAGCAATCGCCGTCGCTTCTTTTTTCGCGTTTAAAACAATATCCGAAGCTTCTCTCTTTGCCTTTCTCACTAAATCTTCAGCTTTATCTTTTCCCCCATTTTCATTCTTCTTATTGTAAGCAAAAATCCCGCCTGCCCCAACAGCTAAACCTGCCACGGCGGCTATAATCGGGATAACAATCTCCATAAGTTCCCTTTCTAATTGTTTTTGTCGGTATTTTTCTCTATACCAACGGGTTAACAAATAACATCAATTTATTATATTCCACTCCCTATTATACCACAAATCCAAACCACAGTCCACTTTCACTTACTTTTTTGCTCGCTCATGCTTGCTTTTTTAATTCCAAAGTCATACACTAAATAAAAATAATTTTTTAAGGAGGTAAATCCGATGGGATATTTAGAAGAAATGCTAGTCAGAAATGGTGTCATTTATCGCGCACCTGACGGCAGTAGTTCTTACATCGAGGGTAGTTTAGTTTCAAATTCATTAGTGGTGCGAAACTCATCCGGCTGGGTCACTCACAAAATCGAACGCTCCAGCAACGGCGTTGACCTAGTCGTCCGAAACGTTTCTACCGGCTTAGTAGAAATGCGCGTTACGGCTTCAGTCTTTTAACCCCAAAACCCTCGTTTTTTAGACTTTTTAAATTCTTCTAATAGCTCTTTCTGCTTTTTCGACAGATTTTTCGGCGTCTCAACCAGTACTGTTACAATATGCGGTCCACGATCTCCGTCTGCCCTAAACGGCACTCCATGCCCCGAAAGCTTAAATGGCGTTCCCGATTGCGTGCCTGCTGGTACTTTCATAGTAATCGGACCATCAACCGTCAAAACTTCAATTTCGCAACCTAGCGCCGCATCTACCATGCTAATTTTTTCTTCCGAAAGAATAATCGCACCTTCTCTTGTTAACGTCTTATGCGGCTTTACTCTTACCTTTACATATAAATCTCCTGCTTCCGTTCCACCTTCCGGTGCCGCGCCGCCTTTTCCGCGTAGTCGTATCGACATCCCATCGTCAATCCCTGCCGGCACTTTTATTTTCATTTCAGCGCCATCGTTTGTCGACACTTTTTTAGTAGTTCCAAAAATCGCTTCTTCAAAAGTTAAAGTTACACTTGTCTGATAATCTGCACCTCTCCTCGCTCGTCTTGCTCCCGCCGAACCAAACCCAAAAATACTGCCTAATATATCATCCAATCCCCCACCCCCAAAATCGAAATTAAACGTTTGTCCATTAAAGTCGAACCCTCCGCCAAATGGATTCCCTGATGCCCCACCAAACGGATTCCCTGACGCTCCGCCAACTCCCGCATGTCCAAATTGGTCATATCTCGCTCGCTTCTGTTTATCCGAAAGCACATCATGTGCCTCATTAATCTCTTTAAATTTTGCCTCAGCTTCTTTATCTCCAGGATTTTTATCTGGATGATATTTTACTGCCAGCTTTCGATAAGCCTTCTTAATTTCATCATCTGACGCATTTTTACTTACGCCCAAAACTTCATAATAATCACGTTTCGCCATAATATATATATTATATATTACTAGCACTCAAAACGCAAGAGTGCTAATATTATTTATTACTTCCTGGGTTGGTTGTTACTAATCCCTCTTCAGTTTCTGACGCAATCACCTGAATATGCACATGGTTCGAACCTGCAAAGAATAATCCCTGCCCAACCGGGAAGTTCGACAGCCTTCGTTTTTCTTCTTCCGTTAATTTAAATACATCCGAAAGCACATCTACCGCCGAAACGTTCTGCTTTAGTAATAATTGCAAAGAAGAGTTTCCCACAATCGCTCGTCCCATCTTCGTTCCCATGAAATCTTCCACGTCCTGCGTAATCGTCGTTAAGCCTAGATAATATTTACGTGCTCGTTTCGCTAATGAGAACAAGAAGTTCGCCGAATCTTCATATTGCATCAATTGCCAAGCCTCATCTACAATTAATAATCTCTTCTTCTGTTCTGCTCTTACAATATTCCAAATGTGTGAAAGAACAATATACATCGCCACCGGTCTTAATTCATCTTCAAGGTCCCGAATATTAAATACTACCATCTGGTTATTAATATCTATGTTACTTTGTTGCGAGAAAATTCCCGCAAAAGTTCCCGTTGTATATTTCCTTAAACGTTGCGCGAGTGATGGTCCCGTCCCTTCCATGTGCAGTAACGTATCATAAAAGTTCGCAATCGTTGGCGGTGTTGATTGGTGCGTCAAAGGATCCGACGTAATTCCTGCTCTCGCGTAAGTATCAATCAACGCCTGGTCCAAGTCCGCTTCTTCATTCGCCGTCAAAGCCGGCACCATCTGGCCTCCCGCCGTCATTTGGTTCCCACCTAGCATTAATCTAAATAAACCATGCAAAGTTACTAAATTCGCCCTCAAAGCATCATCCGCATCATCCGAATCAACTACCTTCGGCAAATCAAACGGATTAATTCTCACATCCGAATTCAACGAAAGTCTCACGTACGACCCACCTACCGCATCACAAAGTTTCTGATACTCATTTTCTGGATCGATAATTAGAATTTCTGCTCCCACCATCATTGAGCGCAAAGCTTCTAATTTCACCGTAAATGATTTACCAGCACCAGATTTCGCAAATACTACCATATTCGCATTTTCCAACGAGAACCGGTCGAAAATCACTAACCCATTATTATGCATATTAATGCCATACAAAATTCCTCTATCCTGCGTTAAATCTGCCGATGTGAATGGGAACGAAGTCGATATCGCACCTGTATTCATATTCCGTCGAATCTGCAACTGGTCCGTACACTGCGGTATACTCGAATTAAGTCCTTGTTCTTGTTGCGAATTCGCCACTTTCGAAAACACCATTTGCTGACCGAGGATCGTTTCAATCTTCTGCTGTACAAATTTTAATTCATCCAAAGAATCCGCCCATAGTGTCACATAAAGCCCTAGCCGGAAAAATCTTTCCGCCCCAACTTGCAACTGATCACGTAACTCCTCTGCATCCGTAATCGCCGCCTCTAGTTCCGGATCCCTCACTTTTCCTTTTTCTGCATTTAAGTTCATCGATGCCTCAAGCTGGGTCACCTTCGTCCTTAAGTTTTTCATTACTACTGCCGACTCAACTGGATAAATATACATCGATACATCAATTACTTCATCAATATTAATAATTGGCGAAATCCATCCAGTATAAAGCACCCGCGGATAACCATATATATATAATGTTCGCCCATATTTATTTCCTAATCTAAAATAATCCGAATGAATTTCAATCGCCGACGGAGAAATCAAATCTCTTAAAGTATTCGTCCCTTGTTCAAATGCCTGCTGAATCTGCGCTGCTTCTAAGGCTTCATTCTGCGCTGCAATTTCCGCCGCCGTTAGTTGTTTCTTCCTAGCCATTTGCATTCCCTTCCTTATTATCCCCTCTTCGCACATACATTGTCGCTAATTTTGAAAAATCTACTAGAGGCTCTCTTACTGCTGTATCCGGATTGTTGAAGTTATAATAAAGTTCCGCCAATTCTTTCGTATTTAATCTAACTGAATGAATTCCGACTTGGAATAACCCAGACATCACCGTATCCACTCGGTTGTTCAACTCTGTCATTGCTTTATCATAAGTTGCTCGATCAATTCTCGTTACTTCAGGCGCTTTCGCTTTCGAAAACGATTTAAAGAAATTTTTCGTCTGTTGCAATACTTTTTCTGCATCTGGCGAACTATAATAAGGAATAATTATGAAGAATGATTTATCCATAATATTCGCTTCTTGCGACAAAATATCAATAAAATTAATATAATCGTCCATTAACACGCCAAGTAACATGTTATCGTTATTTTTCCTAATTTCCGAAAGTCGCTCAATATACGGACCAATATCTACTCTCTGCGACCTTACTAAAATCTGTGTCGTAAATTTTAAAGAATTTAAGAAATTCTGGTACGAATATTCTACGCCTTCTCGTTCCATGTCCGACATTAAATCAAAGTTAATCGATTTACAAGCAATTACCGCTCTAAACGAACCGTCTTTCATAATCACCACATTATCTCGAAGCTCAGAAATTAGAAGCGTCGCTTGCGTCGAAGTCGGAACCTCCTTATTTGGAGACGTTGGCTCCGCTTGATTCGCCGCCATAGCTGCCGAACCTAAACTCGCATTCTGTATATTATTACCTTGCATCATATTTTGCTGCTGTCCCGGTATAACCATCTGCGGAGCAGCCGGCATCGTCTGGCTCTGCATACTAGGCTGAGGCATACCCTGCATGTTTGTATTCTGTTCTGGCAAAATTTGTTGTGGTTCCATTCTTTAATGTAGCGATATAAAAACTTCGCCCTCGTCCTTTCTATTTATCCGGTTAGCTTCCTTCGCGATTGTCGCAACTGAAAAATCTGTATTATTAGCTAATTCTATTATACTAGGTTTAGGAGCGGTTGTCTCTACTTTTTTCGGCACTTCTTCCTCGCTCAACTTTTCCACAGGCTTTTCCACTGCTGCCAAATCTGGCTGCACTACTACATCTGTATTTGACTTTAATTCTTCCGTACTAGGTTCCTCTTCAAATCTTTTTTGAATCATCGGCTTTTCATCATAATCAATTTTTTCCGCATTATCAATCGCTTCTCGCATTTCTTTCATTACTTCTTCATGCCTTTCATCTTCATCCTTCTGAATCGTATCTTCTAGGCCCTCAAATTTTTCCGTCTCGAACATATCTGCCGTTGCATTCGCTTCCGCCAATAAATCTTCTCGCATTGGATTCGTACTCGCTCCTTTTATCGCATAACCACCCGTATCAACAATATTCGCCAAAAATGACAAACGATGCGTTGCTTCCTCTCCAGTAATATCCCTCGTTCTAGTTTCTTCTACTATCTTCGGTGCAGTAATCCGAATGGTCGAATTCGGCTGTCCTGGTGTCCAAAACCTCGTCCTTGGCTTCAAATAATATGAAACTAACGCGGCCAAATAAGTTTCCATCGGCTGGTCTTTCTTTATTGGCAAAGCTAAAGCTAACATTAAAAGAATCACTGGCAACGGAATAATCGCGAGCAACGGAAAAATCTGAAACAACCCTACTGCCAGTGCGACACATCCACCAGCTATCAAAAGATAAACAAACTGCCGAAAACTAAACGGCCCTAAAAGTTTGTCATCCGCCTCAACATCCTGAGGCACTTTATATCGTGCCATAGTATTATTATAGCATATTTTTCTGTTTAAACATAAACACTAACTGTGTTTAAATGCCACCAAAGAATTCTTCCATAATCTTTTCATACAACTGGTCTACGCTTGTGTATGAAGGTAGAGACGCTCTCATATCATTTAACGTCACAGCGTCCTCAACCAAACCTTCTTCAACTAACACTTTTTCAGCCTCGCGCCAAAAACCTCTTACATCCGAATTGCGCGAAATTCTATATTGGTTGAAGATTTTTTCAACATTATTCTTACCATTGCCAAAATACTGCTCATAAAGCTTATCCGGATTAATTAGTTGAATCAACCCATCTTTCGATTCGCCCTGATATCCTCTATGTTGCATCTTTACAAAGCCCTTCAAAGCATCTGGTTTAAACGAATCGACGAACTTTTCTTTTATTCCATCCATCTGTCTATTTTCAAAGTCTTCATACCTACCCAATCCATCTTCTGGCCTATCCCCAAACGTATTTCCTTCCAACTCTCTTAAACGTTCTGGAACAATGTTGCCATCTTTATCCGTCAAGAAAGATAACAAAGCATACTGAGATTTAATAGACTCGAGCATATCAGTCTTAGTCTTAGCAATTTGTACCGGCACATGACCACCTAAGAAAGTCTTCGTTCGCTCCTTCAACACATTATTTATATAATCTTCTTTCTGCTCCTCAGTCAATTGTCTCGCAATATCTTTACCGAAGATTCCTTCCCAGTCAATTTTATGTTTACCTAAATCTACACCCGTAATTCCCTTGCTTAACGCAATAATTTGTTCGCTACCACTCAAAAACGAGAACTGATCACCGATAATATTAGGCATGATTGCATCCCAAATCGCCTTCTCATTTTTCTTAAATCTTTCATAATCAAACGCCCCAGTTTCCGGATCAACCGAATTTTCTCTAATCCCTTCAATCATGTCCGCAATCGCCGTTCGTTCCATATCCTTAAACGAAGTACCCTTCATCAATATTGCAGCTCCGCGTTTCGGACGGCCCATTTTCACACTACCATCTGCCTCACGAATCACATGTCCGTCCTCATCTTCATCGATGTACTCTCCATTTACATACTCATACATCGACACATCTTTTCTAGTACGACGTCGCTTATTAGGATCATCTAAATCATTATACATACGTGCCGTTTCAAGATTAATATACTTACCGAGCCTTCTCAAGAATGGATCGTTCCCCTTTACATCAAACATCAAGAAGCTCGCCAACGACTGTGACGCATATGTACCTAGTTCAAGCTTTTTATCCGCTAAAATATTCGTTACTTGTTTTCTAATTAAATCCGTATCTCCACGCAAATTCAGCGTCCTCATACCTGCTACAATCGCATCAATATAATTACTTGAATCACTGCTCTTCGTCAACTCATTTAATCGATGTACCACATCTTGTGTTGGCGCGGTAAGGTTAAAGTAATCTTGGAATTTGCCTGCTACAACTTTTGATTGCGCGTTAAACGCATGTGACGCATCCGCCCCAATAAAGTGGACATCTGCAGCTTTTCCTTCCATTATTTCTTTCATCTCATTATATCGTTCCATATTCGCGTCAGTTATTGCATTATGCAACTTACGGGTTCCCGTCTCCCCAGTTCTAAGCACCTCAGTATCCATATGTGCATCTACTGCATCTGAAACTCGTTTCTGGAAACCTTTCGCATTCTCATATTCAATCATTGCGCCACGTGCACGCTCCATCTTTAAGCTATCGCTTGCCTTCACATTTTCTACATCTAGCTGGTGTAATCTCATCTTCTTCGCCGAATTGTTACTCAAGGCTTGTACCGCCTCAAGTGAACCCAACCCCTTATTCATATTATCCTTATGACGCTCAACAATTTTCATATATCTCATATTCCGCGCCTGTGCCTCATATTCCTCTTCGGCTTCCTTAGTTGGGATATTATTCCTATACTTTCGCGATGCGTTATATGCTAAACCACGATTTTTCACCGTCAACATATGCTCATTGGTCTCTTCTTCTCTTGCCACTTTTCTATTTGACAAGAACTGTGCCAACCTTAAGCTCGGCGTATAGACCTTCGGTGCGGCCAAATGTTTATATTTCGAAAGCTGTCGATGTGACTCTGCCCACGCCCGATTTGTCGCCAGCGGCCCTGCTGCATATCCTTGTATTTTCGCGTTGATCGTCTCGAGGAATGTCCCAGACATCTTCATCAGCGACCATGAATAGAATAACGGGAAAATTTGTACTGCAAGTCCAAGAATCACCCCAAAACCATTTTTCATGCCCATCATAATCGCAAAACCTGCTAAACTAGAAGCTCCAAACAAAAGCGAAAACATCGGATAAAATATCAACATCTTATCAAATAAAGCGCGCCATTTCTTAAACCATCTGTCCACATTTGGTAACATATATGCCACAATCGCTAGGGGCGAAATCATCACCAACAATACTACCACTGCCTGCCTCAACGCAATCGTAATTAACCCCGTAGCAACTGACACAATCGCCCCTAATACTGTCGGAATTAATAACCAAATTGCTCCAGTTTCGAATCCAATTGCCAACGCTCCTACCCCTAACGTTCCTCCGCCAACTAATGCACTATAAGTTCCTGCATAAGAAATCTCTTCTTCAAACGTTATCCCCTGCGCCGCCGCCTCTGTTTTATAATTTTCCATCACCGCTGTCTCGACCGCCTCGAACGTTCCTCTCAAACTGCTCCCCACAATATTTGAAATATCTATCGCAATTGAACAAATCAAAAAGCTTAAGTTCACTAAAATCGCCACTACAATTAGTTTCGGCAATACCTTCTTTATCCCGTAGTTCGATATTCCCAACCCTGTTATTTGCGAATATATTACTACGAGAAGGAAAATAATGAACACAATGTTTGTCAACCCAAGACAATATTTCCAAATCTCATAAATCGGTGAACCATCTTCCATCGAAATCGGATTTATAATTAAAATCGTCTCAATTCTATCATAAATCCAGTCTACTGCGTCCGAAATCTTCTCTGTAATCGGACAGACCAACCACCCTACCGCCCCTAAACTATTTTTACACTGGTCACTCGTCGCCTTCTTTGACTCATTCGCCTGATCAGCCCCATTTTCTCCGTACAAAATCGTATCTATTTCTTCATCCGCATCAATAACTCTAGTTTCTGGTTCTACTTCTGTCTCTACCTCAACTTCCGCCTCTACCGTATTTTCCGGCACAGCATAAACCGTTGTCGTACTTAAAACAGGGGTCAAAATACTTGTGAAAAACCCTAAAATTAGAAAAAGACAGCCAAAAATAGCCCCTTTCAAATCCATTTTTGATTCTCTTTTCCTAATCATATCTAATCGCCTCCCATTTTTAAGACCCCCAGAACGAGGCCTATTACTAGGCGTAAGTTTATTATAGCACACATAAGCGTTTTTGTCAATATAAAATCCCTATTTTTCACCTAATTGTCAAAAGTATGTTATAACATAAACATTATTGTATTGGACTTTTTTAAAAATTAATGTTAATATGAAAGTATGTTGAAGAAATTTCTTATTGTTCTTGCCACCGTACTGACTCTGGGTTCTTTTATCCTCTCTGCTCCAGTCCTCGCTCTCAATGAAAAAGATGGTGGTGGAACCAGAAACCCTAAAGAAGAATCTACAAAAGAAACTACTGCGGATGACTATTCCGGTTCCTGCCGCTATTTCCTTGGTATGGTTTCATGGGATTGTAACGTTAATGTTACAAACCAAGAATCATTAAAATCTGGTATCTGGACCATCGCCGCCAACGTCGCTACCGACGTTACAGTAGCCGCTGCATACTTAATCTTAGGATACATTATCTACGGAGGTTATCTTTATATTTTCTCTAGTGGCGAATCTGGGAAAGTCGCCACCGGTAAAAAAGCTCTCTACCATGCCATCCTCGGTTTTGCTATCGTCGTTTCAGCCAACGTAATCCTTACCGCTATCCGTTTTGCCCTAGGAAATCGAATGTACTGCGACCCCAATTCAGGCGCCCATTGCATCAAAATGGATGATGCTGGCACCGTTATTACAAGTTCTCTTCAATGGGTTATCGGTATCGCCGGCGCCATTGCCGCCATTTTTATCGTCTATGGTGGCATATCCTACATCACCTCTCGTGGCGAACCAAACAAACTCCAACAAGCTAAACAAATGATTACTTATGCTCTCATCGGTCTTGCTATTGTTGCTCTCTCCGAATTTATCGTTATCTTTGTTTCCAATATTATCAATAACGCAAACGACAATGCTTATATTAAACAAACCACTATTTCAAAGGAGTATCATGAAAAAAATATTAATTAGTATTATTAGTCTCATCTTTCTTCTTTCAAGTTTCTTGTTTTTCTTTTCGCCTACCGTTTCCGCCGCCAAATGTTCTAATGATGTATGCAACAGTGATAAATATCCAGCTAGTGTTAAATCCGCTTGCGGATGTAAAGCACAAGCAGACACATTCAGTTCTGTCATCCAAAATATTCTCAGCGCTGTTATCGCTGTCAGTGGCCTCGTCGCTGTAGTTTTTATAGTCATCGGAGGTATTAATTACATGACTTCTACCGGCGATCCTGGCAAAACTAAAAAAGCCAAAGATACCATTCTTTACGCGCTCATTGGCTTAATTATCTGCGCGCTCGCCTTCGCCATAGTCAACTGGGCAGCCACCACAATCAATAATTCCACAAGTAATACCACAAATACCAGTACCAGTCCGTAAAAACCTCTTGCATTTTTAACGAAACGGTTATACAATAAAAACAAGATAATATAAAGGATTTATAATGAAAGATATCATCATAAGAATGGCAGCCCAAAATGTAGGCCACAATATTAACGAAGTAGGGGGCAATGAAGACAAAGATTTAACTGGAAATATCACTGGCATTTTAAGCGCCGTTATTGCTATACTTGGGCTCGTCTGTGTCGTCGTTATGATTATCGGCGGCGTTAATTACATGACTTCATCTGGCGATGCTGGTAAAGTCAAAAAAGCTAAAGACACCATTCTTTATGGCTTAATTGGTCTCATTGTATGTGCTCTTGCCTTTGCTCTAGTTAATTTCGTCATTGGCAATATCCTCACTTCATAAAAATAATCTTTTATTCAAATCATCCCTCTCCATGAGGGATGATTTTTTACCTACAGAAAAACGCTCCTTTCAAGAAACGCTTTTCCTCATCCAAAACAATTACTGTACGTTAATCTTCTTTGGCGCCTCGGCCTTTTCTTTCTCAAACGTAATCGTTAAGACCCCGTCTTTTAATTCTGCCTTCACGCTATTTTCATCTTCTCGCACCTGTACCGGCAACGCAATCGTTCTCGAAAACTCACCCCAATAACATTCTTGAATATGCCACCGCGTCGTTTGCTCGTCTTCACCACCAGACAAAACACCCGAAATAGTCAAAATATTATCGGAAATACTGACATCGAGATCAGACTTTGAAATGCCAGCTGTCCGAGCTTTTACTACTAATTTATCGGCGGTTTCATAGACATCTACCGCGAGCTGTCCAGGAAATTCGTCGGTATTTTCCCACTCATCTTCAACTGGTTCGCGGACTTCTTCCTCTTGTGGTAACTCTTCAGCAACTGGTTCTTCGGTTTCGACCGGAGCGACTAATTCGTCATCCCCTCCGAGGAACGCTGCGGCTAAATCGTCTTCCATCAGCAAATCGTCATTATTTGTACGAGCCATATTTCCTCCACTTATATTGTTATGCTTTATTATATATTAGTCTTGTAGTAAAATCAAGAGAATTATGCTAAATATTGTAAAAAATACAACGTTCGTTGGGCCTTTTGATCTTCTTGCTCCCCACTCTTGCCGAGGATGCGGGCATATCGGGAACGCTTTTTGCGACTGTTGTAAAAATAACATTATTTTCGAACATGAAAATTATTGTCCAAATTGCAAAAAACTTAACCCAACCGGAAAATGCTCACATTGCAAAACTCTCCCGCCTATTTTCGTCGCCGGGTCACGCCAAGAAATTCTCGGCAATCTCATTCATGATTATAAATACCACTCCGTCCGCGCTCTTGCTTTTCCTCTTGCTGATATTCTAAACGGCATTTTGCCCCATATAGACGGCGAAGTCATTATCGTTCCCCTCCCAACCATCAACCGCCACATCCGTACCCGTGCTCTTGATCATACTTATCTCATCGCCAAACACTTGAAAAAGCTTCGTGGCAAAAATTATCGCCTCGAAAAACTTCTTCTCCGCGAAAATAACACCGTCCAAGTCGGCGCCAATGAAAAAGATCGTATCGAACAAGCTTCCCATGCTTATAAGATTAACCAAAACCTTAAAATTGACTCCTCTAAGACCTATCTCCTCCTAGATGATGTCTGGACTACTGGTGCCAGTATGAAATCTGCCGTCAAAAAACTCCGGCAAGCCGGAGCTGAAAAAATCATTATTTCTATTTTAGTCGTGAATCGCTTGAATTAAAGCAGCAGTTTCGGTACTTGAAGACGGCAACGCCGAAATGACAAAGTTTACAATCGCAAACGCTAGAAACGCAATCACTAATCCAATAATCGCATAAAGCACCGTGTTCTTCGCATCAGTCACTTTTTTTGAATCGCCACCAGAAAGCACGTACTTAATCCCACCGATAATCAACATAATCACCGCAATAATACCTACAATGTAGAGAATTGTATTCGTTACTTGTTTGAATACGCCTCTATCACCAAACAAATCTGCTGGACAACCATCGCATCTCGCCGCCTCTGCACCTTCGCGCAAAGTCAACGCTGAAACTTCCGGTACTGTCACTAAAGCAATAGCACCTACAATTAACACTAATGGTAAAATGATTTTCAACATCTTTTTCATCATGACTACATTATATCATATTTTCCCAAAGTGTAAACCCCCTATCCTCATTATCGGTAAAAATTAATTTATTTTTTTAAACACTTTTATCTTCTCCTCGCCATCTTCGTAAATCATCTTGTATTTTTCATTTCCCATATTATACATTTTCTCCTCATGCCATTCATCAATAATCATATAATCAAACTGATACTTATCCAAAAAATCATTCAACTCAATTTTTCTATCAATAAAATCTACCCACTCTTTTAAAATATCATCCTTGCCATTATTTTTCTTCAAAAATACTTCTCCTCTCGGATCAAGATAAGCCTTATAACCCCTAAACTCTGCATACCCACCATTATTATACCCAGTATACACTTTTATGTTTTTATTATTTTCGCTACTTTCGTCTATCACATCCATCGCTCGTGCCATCCCTTCGCTCGACCAGTTTTTAATTCGCGGTATTTCAACTATGCATAATGCCACAAAAACACTAATCGTAACCGCTCCAACCCAAAACATGAGCGCCTTTCTAGCTATCTCTGCATCTATTATTTTTCCAATCCTTGCGTCTTTATACATCAAAGCTAATGGGAAAAACAATACTAAAATAAACTGGCTTAATCCTTTTACCGTATTTAATCCCAACGCCAAAAAACCAAAAAACATCATAAAATATCGCATTCTTACACTTCTCTTCTTCCCAAAAATATATAGAAATGCTACACCCACAATCGATAAATAAACTGCTATTTCAAGATAGCCTCCAAATGGGCTAAATGCGGTAAGTTCCTGCACCAATTTTTTTAATGTTGTGTCCCCATAACTTGTCAACATTAACGTCAACATTCTCATACCATAAGGATTAATTAAACCCACTACTAAAGTACCTGCTAAAGTTACAACCAATGGCCCTGTTTTGTAACCTTGTAAATGAAATTCTGGTTTTTTAATTGAATCAATTATATAAACTCCTAATACGAAAATTAACATCAGCCACAACGATGCATGCAAATTGACTTGTAAAATTGACAGCAGCGGCACCAACCATAAGTATTTAGGTTTTCCACTTTTTATGTATAACTCCAATATATATATCAAGCTCAAAAATATCACATAACTTACCATTTGTGCTCTCGTCGTTACAAATCCTAATGCCAGAATCACATCTGTAATCATCATAATCAAAAGTGATAAATTCGAATTTTTATCACTAAGTAACATGCAAATCATATAAATTAAATAACACACTACAAAATTTAAAAACAACATGCCAATATAAAGACCTGCTGTACCTAAAAATGAATATATTAAATAAAAAATCACTGCAAACCCATAATTCTGCACAGTGATATTTAGCCCTTCATGCATCGAAAGCACGTCCTGATAATAAACTCCGTTCTCTACAATGTACCGCCCTTCTGCTATTACTCCCCACGAATCATTGTCTACCCCCCCTACTAGTAACATCACAAAAATCGCCGGGACTAAAAACCCGACAACATACTTCAAATTACTAATTTTCCATAATCGCTTCCACATACATCACCTAACTGGCGGAGGGTGTTATACCAAGTTCGAACGATTATCATCAATTCAAACTGCACTATAAAACCTACCGCTACTTAAATTATACCATACCTACACACGTTTTTTATTTATTGTTCAAACTGATATAATATAGATAAGGAGCTTACAATGGAAGACAGAAAACCAATAATACAAGAGTTAGAAGATGGTCGCATTATCAAAGATGAGAATGGGACTTTTACTGAACTTATAGATGGTAAATGGGTAGAACCGATAGCTGATTTTACCGTTGGTGATTTTATAGATGGCAAAAGACCGTCTCCAGATAAATTAAGAGGTGCTATTTAGTGTAATGGAAAAGATAGACAAAATATATTTTGATATTGATGGAGTATTAAAAGGCACGGCATCACCACAAGAAGATATTATTTCTCTTCTTCGCTATTGCCTAGATAACTATACTGGCTCACTTTATTGGCTAACTACACATTGTAAAGGCAACGAAAACCATACTAATTTTGCACTCTCAGACACCTTCCCTAAAGAGCTAGTAGATGAGCTTTATCAGTCATTTTTGCCAACAAATTGGGAAGTCCTTAAAACTGATGGAATTGATTTAGATAGTGATTTTGTCTGGTTTGACGATAATCTATTCGAAAGCGAAAAGATGGTTTTAGAGAGCCACTATGTATTGGACGGCTTCTTTAGAATGAACCCTAAAGACCCTGAAATGGCAAAGAAGGCTCTTCTCTTTCTCAAGAGTTTCGACAAATAATACTTTCGTTTACCATACTATTTTATATTACCTCTTTATGAAGCAACCACGAAGCAAACTCACCCCTGTTCTTTTTATAAAATACTTATGTTTATGAAGCAACCACGAAGCAAACTCACCCCTGTTATATCTTTTAACCGCTTATTGCTATAAAGTAATTATTCTTCTTGTTTTGCATATTTTGGTAGATATTTTCTACTTCTAGTTCCAGATTGTTCATCGAAAATCACAATTAAACCACTTTTCACCGCTTGACCAAGTAAAGACGATGCTGTGGACATATTTGCCTCTGGAATGTTAAATAATTTCCTAGTTAAAGCATTCGTTAGATATTTCTTCTCTACCCATAGTAAACAAGCATAAATATATATTGACCACATACGCTCTTCGTTTGTCATATCAAATAATGTTTTATGTTGAGTCAAAATAATGCGAGTAGTATCCTTAGTTATCTCTGGTGAAGGTGCAGAAAATCCATGCTCACTGGCTTCTGTAGCAATCTTATCCCAACCAGAGCCTCGCCTTTCACATATACCCACCTTATATAATTCCTCTGCTATTTTTATGTTTCTCGTTTGTGGAGGATAATCGACAAACCTATCCTTTGGTATTAATGGAACTCCAGGATTAACAAATTCTATCCTATTTGAATATATTTCAACCATAGGCTGGATAGTATTAATTGTCAAATCTTGGTGGGCTATTATATTAGCGAAAAGCTCCCTAATTGTAATTCTCGGATAAAGATATTTAATTTTTCTTATGCCGTCATCATCAATAAATTCGCCATCTATAGTCTTCTCCATTACATATTTTTGCATTTCGTTAAATTCAACAATATAACCACTTTTACTACGGACTTCACTCTTTGTTTCAAGCTTTGTTTCACCTTTATAATGGATAATTCTTATTGCTTTGCTCTTCAAAGACGGAAAGTCATTTATATCTTTTGCATATAACAAAGCTCCGAAATTTGTAATATCAAAAGTAGTATCATAATTGTCTTTCACCATACCACACCTCACGGCTTCATCAAATAAAGCATCTTGTTCTACTGGCGCATTATTCTTTCGCATTTCATATAATGCATCGAAATCTAATAAAGATATAACTTCTGTTTTCGATAGACAAGCTTTAGCTGTTATTGACTCATAATCACGTTCAACGATATTTTTCCAAACCTCTTTCTCGATATTGGGAAATTCATCCAATTTTCTTGTATTAGCACCTATTCTTATATAAGCCACATTTTTAAATTTCGCTAGTTCTAGTGGGTTGCTATGGATAACTAGCACTATTACCTTCTTTCCATCAATGTCTAGTTTTCGAAAACATAAGGAAGGTGTGGGCTGAATATATTTTGACAACCATAATTCTAATTCCTCATTTCCTATCTTTTTATTACTCGGGTTGAAATCTGTCCCAACTATTTCGTGAGTTTTGTCATTTATCCCCCAAACAAAATATCCACGAGGGATATTCTGTCTTGTCATAGAATTAATAATCGCAACGATAGTCTTTGCAATGATTTCCTCATTATTAATATTTTCTTTAAACTCTACGTGTTCCTGTTCACTATCAAGTTTACAAAAATTTTTGACAATGAGCTCCAATTTATCATTAGGTATTTCGTTTTGCAATTTTTCTCCTTTTTTAAATTATATCATATAGCAGAAACAACTTCTCTATTACCTATAGTCATCATTCACTAGCTTATGGTATAATTATATTGTCTAAATCAAATTAAACCTGTGCTTAGTGCCTGCAAAAGGCTCAAGATTGGTTAACTACGAGGCTAGGACACCAATCCGAAGCACTAGTTAACCACTAGGCGCAGGAAAACGATTTAGACACCGTGATTGGTGTCCTATTTCGTTTTAAGGCAGGAAGGAATTAGTGTCTAAATGAGCCATAATAATGCACCTACTATTCGAAACTTTATTGTTCAGTTATTGGTAGCTTTTATAACCGTGCTTGGCTCATTCGTTTTTATTCCAACAACCGTTTCGGCAATTTCTTTTACCAAAGAAGAAACCACTTTCACCGTTAAAAATGGTCAGGTCAAACCAACAAAAAATACGGTAATTGATTGGAGTGGTATAGCTGGCTTTATCGTTATTATAGTTATAGGCAGTCTCATCTTTTCTAAATCCAAAAGCTCATCTAGCAATAAAACTAACAAAAAACAATTAAAAACCCCCAGTAGCGCATCTCGCCCCAATAAGACAAACACTCCCCCTAACCAAAAAACAAGCGAGCAAATGCCTAAAACTGATACTCAGAAAATCAGCGCAGAAGTTAAAAAAGTAATTAATTGTATAGGCATTAGCGAACAAGTCGATGCGGAACCTATAAAAAAATTACTTCACGAGAAGAAAACAAAAAGTGCCATTATGGCTATAGCAGAACACTTGTCGCTTGGTAATCTAAATGTTTCAGTAATAAGAAAAACTACGACAAAAAGGGATGAAAAAAATCTAAATCATCATACATTAGCAGAAGTAAATGTTTCTGATGTTGGTGTTTTTGGAAGCACGCATTTTAAATATAGACCCTGCAATATTACCATTTATCCTGGCTCAGAGGATAACCCAGACACTTTTATTAGTGTTATTGCACACGAGTTTTGCCATATAGTTTTACATTCAGTAAAAATGCCAGAAAAAAATACCAATGACGAAGAACGATTAACCGATTTAGCTGTAATCTTTTCTGGATTTTCCGATATTTATAAAAAAGGTAAAAAGAATAGGGCTGGAGATACGACTATTGGATATTTATCCGATGACGAAACATCATTGGCTTGCTCACTATACTCTTTTGAATTAGAAGAGGCTAAAGCTTTCAGAGAAGAGCTTCAAAAAGAATATAGCGATATTATGGATAAAAACTCAGATAAAATTCGATTTATAAACATGGTCGCAAAATTTCTCCAAAATAAAAACCAAAAATTAAACCAAGAAGATGTTTCAAAAATCGGTGTATGTATTTCCGCAATCAATAAACAACAAGCTTTACAAATTTTAAACTCAACTAAAGAAATCAAGAAATTATTGCAATCAAAAAGATATAAATCAGACCGAAGCTCAAAAGATAAAATTAAACTATTAAGACAAACTCTTAATTCCGTGAATATGCCAGATTATGAATATATCGTAATACTAAGCAAATATATATAAAAACCGTGAGGATAAAAATGAAATTAAAGTTAGAGGAAAAAGATAACAAAACAATCGTAGGCTTATTTCCAGGCATTCTTGATGAAGTCAGAAATAATATTAGAGATATCAGAGGAGTAAATGCAGGTATAATAGCCCCAAACGAAGACGAACAAAAAGTTATCATCGCTAATGAAAAATACGCAAAGCTGATGGAAGATGTCTTGTGGTTTGGAGAAGATGCTCTAGCTATTCTGCAAAATAGTAGAAGCGAAATTACCGATGCATCTGCAATACTATATGTCATCAAAGGTTTTACTATATATGCCAACAATCGTTTTAAAGAGCTAGATAGAGTTAGGAAAAAAATTGCTGGAGAACAATTTTATTATTATGACGATGACGGACAGACAGTTATAATGGGGCTTAATACTAAAACAGATGATGATGGCAAAATAGAAGATTTGTCCTACACATATAATAGGCTTTATAGTCAAAAGGATTTAAACGCAGATATAGGAAAAACTACTGCAAACAATAACAAAGCTACGAATTGGATACTCCAAATGATAAAAGAAAAAAGAGTAGAAAAACTTTCAGACCGAAATCGTGAGAAATTTCTTGATTTAGTAGCAAATGCAGATTTGATAAACAGAGGTTTTGATATGATGAACTCGCTGAGAAAAAAGAGCCTAAATAAAGAGCAATACAAAATCTGCCAATGTTTATTTATAAATTTCAACTCTTTCTTAGAACGAACCTATATGGATTGCTGGGCATTTAAAGTTGATAATAACCTTTAACAATATATGCTTTATTTCGCATTTTAAGGCACTTCTCAGCCGTCTTAAACACAGAATGGTATAATTGTAATAGTGAACGAAAATAATCTAGACAAATCAAAGTTCTTACACGATACTTTTTTGTCTATGAAACTAAATACTGCAGTTTCAGAAATACTCAATTTGGATATTCAAGCCAAAAAAGCCGTATCCAAATTAGTATTATTTGTCGGCACTGAAAAATTAAATAAGATTTATGTCTTCACAGTAAGGACACTTGAAATTTTATATGAAGAAAATCCTGTTTTATCGAGCACAGTTGCTCGTCCTATTTGGGAAACTATAAAAATTCTTGATGACAATTTCGATAGTGCCGTTGGCCTTGTTGAACATCAGAAACACATAAATGAACTAAAACGAATTTGGATATTGGAAAAACGGAAAAACGATATAGTAGAGTTAAGCTCAAAAGAGCTAAAGTTTCTAGAAAAGATTAATGACGAAATCAAGAACGTTCAAAAACAACTCGATGAAAAATTCGAAAAACGAGACAAATTCGTCATTGACCGAGATAAGTTATATTTCAAATTGGAACGACACAATGATTATGCACTCTATATTAATGGGCATTTTCTTATAAAACCACGTGGAGGTATGGGTGAAAGGATAATAGATGAAGGTTTGAAAAAACCAAATAAAAAAATAGCACTACCCATTGCGAAAACCAGCAAAACGGTAGTAAGTATCATAAATGATATGAAATTTGATGCTAAATTGCGCAAACTATTCTTCCCTTTAATTAGAGAACACGAAATCATTTTGCGCCCAGAGATATTTGGCAAAGATATTATCAATGAGCAAATTGACATAAGTGGTTTAGAAGACTGGCTAAAATAATAAAATTATACGACTTCTATACGATATCCATACGTTAACAGCGACTTCCTTTTTGATATGTCATATAACAGAGACATATTAATTTTAAAAGGAGCAACGAATGCAAATTCCGCCAGCCAGAATAGAGCAGTTGAAAAGTCTATATAAGACTGCTTTTGGCTATGAGCTGACGGACGAAGAAGCACAAACTCAAGGTCTCGCAATTATGAGGCAGGTAGCTATTCGACATTTTGATATTCTTGCTCAGAAAGGAGACACAAATGGATAAGCCATTTGAGGAAATTTGTCTTGATGATGTTGGTAAAGTCCTAGACTTAACAATAAAATCAGACAACTACAACAAGCGGATTTTATTCCTTGCGATGCTATCAGCATTTACGGACGATTATCAAATTAACATTACATTAAATGCACCGTCATCTGCTGGAAAAACATATTTAACCAACGAAATTGCAAAACTATTTCCGCAAGAAGATATGATGATTTATTCAAAAATCACACCCACAGCATTTTACTACAGTAGTGATGCAAAATATGACAAAGAACGAAAAGCCAGAGTGTTAGATTTAGAACGTAAGATTTTAATATTCCAAGAACAGCCCAATGCAAAGGTTCAGGAGAACTTACGCCCAATTTTGTCTCACGATAGAAAAGAATGTAAATTCAGTTTAACAAACAGAAATAAAGAAGGCGCACATAGAGCGGAAGACGTAATTATAAAAGGTTATCCCTCTACTGTTTTCTGCTCGGCAAATTTATTAATGGACGAGCAAGAAAGCACCAGAACAATAATGTTATCACCAGAAATAAATGATGAAAAAATTTGTTCAGCGAAAGAGTTAATTGCAAAACAGGAAGCCGACCCATCATATTATCAACGAGAAATCGAAACAAATGCAGATAGAAACTCATTGAAAAATCGTATTGTAGCTATCAGGGATTTAAAAATAAAAACGATTAATCTCTCCAATTCCGAAGAAGTTTTAAAGCGTTTTAATGAGATATCTGGAAAACCACAGGCTCGACATTCTAGAGATTTTAAACATTTTATAAACTTAATTAAAATAATAGCGATGTTAAATGTCTGGTATCGACAAGATGAGAACGGCAAATACTATGCAAATCAACAAGACGTAAATGAAGCCATTAGTCTCTGGAAAAATATATCTAGAACACAATGTTTGGGATTACCGCCGTATGTAGTTGATATTTATTACGATGTTATCCTGCCGTTATTTCAGCAAAAGAAACAAATTAAAGAAATGGGCAGAAGAATGTCCTACAACAAAGAAGAGCTAGCGCTAAGTGATTTGGGTTTAACTACTCAAGAAATCACTAAATATCATATGACAACAAAAAGGAGTTTTTTGGACAGTTGGAAAATGAAGAATTTGCTAAATAAGCTAGAAGCAACTGGGCTTATAAAAACCATCAACAATCCCACTGATAAAAGGCAAAAATTAATAATACCATTGGAAGGAGTAGAAAATGTATAAAAACGGCGAGAAAACGGCGGAGCATATGCGAGAAATAGGCAAGAATACGCAATTCTCCAGTCAAAATCAACCACGAAACAATGGGCGAAAAAAGAAGCTATGTAATGTCATAGAAGAAATACCAGCGAATGCCCAGATGCTTGTATATGGCAGATTATGGCAAGCCCTAAAATGCAATAGTAAGAAGGAGGCTATGGAATTATTGAAAGAAGAAGCGGAAGGGTTAGGCG
>JAFWMT010000002.1 GCA_017545525.1 Candidatus Saccharimonadota bacterium | reverse complement strand
CTATTAAGGTAGTAGTACCATAAGTATCATTAGAATAGCCTATGGCATAAATAGAATAGCCATTAGGATCATTGCATAATACTGATACTTCAGTTAGTCCTATACCATTACCACTACCATTCTCATAATTACCTGGTACTACATTGGCTACATGTGGACTACTAGTATTAGCAGTAAGTGAACATGAAGCTACTACTTCTACTGATGCTGTAACTGATTCTGAACATGTAGTTACTCCATTAGTAGTTGTACAAGTAGCAGAAACAAAAGAGCTAGAAAGGAACAAAAAGGAAACAACAGTTATCCCAACCAAAACTAAAGATAACCTCCTGAAAACCTTTAGCGTCATGGTTTTATTATAGCATGGAAAAACACATAATAGTTAAACAAATCAAAAATAGTTTTCCACAATTCTTAAAATGACAGATATTATTTTAAGAATCTATGTTACAATAGATTTATGATGGAAGGTAATAAGAGGAATAAACCACGTGGGCTGTTAGTTTTCGGTGCGCCTTGTAGTGGGAAAACGACGTTTGCGGAGAAATTTGCGGCTAAATTCGGACTGACTTATTATAATCTTACTGAGCTAATGGAAGAGTGTAGTTTTTCCTGGGAAGTAATGTTGATGGTTTTAGATTTAATTGCGAGAACGGGACAGACTATTGTAATTGAAGGTGGGTTAGATACGGAAAAATCGCGACTTGAAGTTCGTAATACTTTAAGAAGTCATGGTTACGAACCGACTTTAGTTTGGGTACAGACGGATGCGGCGACGATTCGTAACCGAATGAAGAGAAAATATCGTTCAGTTGCAAAAGCGAAAACAGCTTACGAAACCGCGATTGCGGAGATGGAAGCGCCGTCCGAGATTGAAAAGCCGGTGATATTGTCGGGGAAACATACGTTTGAGACGCAAACGCGTCATATTCTGACTGGCTTAGCGGATATTTAAATGATAATTAATGACGCCGAATTTGGCGAGGTGATTGTACGGAAAAATTCGCTCTCAAGAGGAGTGCGGTTTTCGATTTCGACATCGGGACGGTTGGCGATGTCGGTGCCAAAATATACTTCGGATTTTTTGGCGAAAAGGTTTTTAAATTCTAATCGGAAAGTAATTCGAGAGAAGTTGCCAATTAAAGACCCGAAAGAACAGAGAGCGCGTGATTACCAGAAAAAACTTTTGACGAAGAAAGCGCGTGAGTATTTGCCGTATCGACTAGAATATTTTGCAAAACTTTATGGATACACTTATGACAAGTGTCGGCTAACGCACGCAAATACGAGATGGGGGTCTTGTTCGTCAAATCGGACAATATCTTTAAATATTGGCCTGATGAAAGTGCCGGAAATATTACGCGATTATGTGATTTTACATGAATTAGCGCATTTAAATCATATGAACCATTCAAAAGCATTTTGGGAAGAAGTGAAAAGTCACGACAAAAATTATAAGATACACGAAAAAAAGCTAAAGATGTTTTCTCCTGGGGTTTAATCTTTTACAGCTTCAATAATTAAACGGTGTGTAGCATCGCCATGCTCGAGTAACTCGCCGGCGCAGGTCATTAAAACAATAGTTTCTTGATTAGATTCGGCTAAAATTTCTTCCATTCTGATATCGGATTTTTCTAAGGTTTCTATTTTTGTAACCTTATAGTTAGTTTCATCATAGAAAATTTCCGCACCAAGTTCTATTTGGTTTAAATCAGTGAAAATAGTAGTAGAATGGCCGATTAATAAAGTTTTATTTTTATGGTTTTGGAAACGGCCGACAATAGTATCAGGTGTGTTTAATTTATTGTTTTCTAATCTTAAGGTCGTAACACTGGAATTTAAATTAATACTAGGAATATTTAAATCAGTAGATATTTCATAATCGGCAGCTTTAACTGGAGTAAGACCATATATTATATATACGAGAAATGCAAAAACATACAAACCTATGAAAAGATATCTTGGTTCTATGCGCCTCCCTAATTTCACACTCCTCCTTTTCACTAATTATAGCATAAACAAAATAAAAAATATTAAATATTTTAGATTTTCTTTAATTTAATGGCGAAACCGCCGCCTGGAGCGAGGTAAAGGTCGAGGGAATCATTTTTACCGACGCGTTTTTTCTGTTTAAGAATACCAAATTGATTGTCGCGATAATGAGCATCATCCGAATCAGCAAAAATCGTCGCTTCATAGACGCCGTTGTCGAGAAAATCTAAATTTACATGAACACGGCGTCCAGTTTCATCGGTTACTCCGCCAAGATACCAATCTTCTGAATCGTAATCTTTTCTTGCGACAATGTAATATTCGCCAATTTCGCCAGCAAGAGGTAAAGTTTTTTCAAAATTAGTTGGAACATCGCGAATAAAGCTAAATTCTTCTGGGAACTTTTCTTCGTACATAAATGGACGGTCGGCGGCCATCTGCATGCCAGAATAAATCGTGACGAAATAAGCAAGTTGACGAGCGAGAGTAGTTGAAATACGTTTAACGCTATTGGCGAGATCGAAGATTCCGCTGGTATAATCCATGCCACCAGAAAGTAGACGCGTATATGGTAAATAGCAAGCGTGGGAGGGGCTTAGGGCCCCACCTTCATATTCCTGGCCACGAGCGCCTTCGCGCGAAAGTAGATTCGGATATGTTCTTTCGATGCCGGTTCCTTTGATTGGTTCGTGGATATCTAACATGATTTTTTTCTTAGCGGCTAGAGAAACAGTTTTTTGGTAGTGGTTGACGCCGAGTTGGGAATGATGAAATTCGCGACGGCCGTTAATTAGCATCATGCTACCGGCATAGCCAGTTTTAATATAATGAATGTTATTGACGGCGTAATAATTATAGGCTTCTTCGAGTTGTTTTTCGTAGTTATCGATAAAACCGACGGTTTCGTGATGACCGACTATTTCAATATTGTTTTTATAAGCATAATTCGCGACTTCTTCGAGATTGAAATCGGCGGTCGAGACGGTAAATTTATTATTGATGCCATTTTCAAGCCAATCGCCTTCCCAACCATCGTTCCAACCTTCAATCAGCAAGCCGGAAATTCCGAGTCGAACGGCGGCGTCAATGTAGGACTTGGCGTGTTCAGTCGTAGCACCGTGGCGCTCTCCTGGGGCCCAAGTCCATTCGCCAACATACATCGCCCACCAAATGCCGATAAATTTTAAAGTTTTCACCCAACTAAAATCTTCAGTTGGCGGGTCATTTAATGCAAACATCGTACGATTTGTAGTTAGTTCAATAGCCGAATCGGCAAGCATAATTAAACGCCAGGGAGTCTGGAACGGCAAAACGATATGGGCTTTGGTTCCATCGGAGAGGGGAGTAATGTCGGATTTTAAGATGTTACGTTCGTTTAGTTTAATGGTCATTGAACCATAGTTGTAAAGCGCGGCTTCATGAATTGAGAGATAATAACCATTCGGAGTTTTTAGAGTCAGAGGAGTGTGCACAGATTTTTTTAAATTAAAAACCGTAGTTTTTTCGTAATTGTATTCATAACGGTCGGGTTCATAGGCTGGAATTTTCCAGGCGGTAGTATTTAAATCTAAATTAAATTCGGTTAACTCATCTTTGATAGTAATTTGCGAAAATTTAGGTTGGGGCGGAATTTCATAACGAAAGGCGACAGCGTGATCAAAAACCCGAAATCTTAAAGTAAAAATACGTCGAGGCTCCTTGTTCTCAGCTAAATAAAAAGTCGATTCGGAATAGTTGTTTTCGATATAACGATCTTCACCCCAAGGCATTTCGATAGTTTCGACATGTCTTCTCGATTGTTCGCGAACTAATTTTAAATTATTTTGAAAAGGCTCCTCGCCACAAATTAAGATACCTAGATTAGAGGGCTTGATGATGACTTTATCATTTTTAAAAACTGAATAAAAAACATGTCCATTTTTTAATGAAAAATGACAGCGAACTCTCCCGTTTGGCGAGAAAATGTCTTTTTCAATTTCGTCACGAGAAAACCAGCTTGCCCACTTGAACATACCATTATTATACCATATAATATATAGTATGGTGAGGAGTAAAAGAAATCGAACAAAAGCTTTTTTAATCACGATTTCGTTATTCGTCGTGATATTTTTAGCGGTGTTTTTTGGGATTCAGTTTATCACTAAGACCGGAGTTTTTCGTATCCCCGGCGTAGTTTATTATGATGAAAGCTTGAATGCGGAAGAATTAGAAAAACTTGCGGCGATTTTTACCGATGAAGTCGACTTAGATAAAGATGTCTATATTTCGGCAATAGACTATTTGGAGAAACCAGAACTTACGAGCGGGGAGTTTTTGGAAAAAATTTCGGTACCGGTAACAGATTTTTATAGTACTGATACGAATATTGAAGCAGACGAGCCGGAAATTTTATTTAGTGACGCCTATGTTTCTGAAGTCAACTTTAATATGATTGATATAGATGAGTTGGACTTCCAAAAGAAACTATTAAGTATTAATGATAAATACTATTTAGATGATTTTAACGCGGGGGCAGTGTTTCGCGTAATTAGTTTTACTTCGGAAAAATATGAAGAAGAGATTCAGCCGTTAGTTGAAGGAGCTTTTGCGAAAGTTTTTCCGGAGAAGGAGACCGTTTTAGCTTTTGCGCAAACTGGTGTAACGGCTTTGTCGCGAGGAATGAATGCAAAACTTTATAAAGTCGGAGATGCGACTTATTTTAGTGAAAAAATAAAGGACTTTCTATCTAGTTTTGATTTGACGCACACGTCGAATGAATCTTCATTTACAGATTTTGCGACGTCTGGAAATATTTGCTCGGATAAGAGATTTATTAATACATTAACAGATATTGGCTTAGATATAGTAGAGCTAACTGGTAATCATAACCAAGATTGCGGAGATACCGCGGCGCTTGAAAGTATTGCGATCTATAATGACAACGGAATTAGAATTGTTGGAGGTGGGGAATCGGCGGAAAAGGCGGCTATACCACTAGAAATTGAGGAAAAAGGTTCGGGGATTACGTTCTTGGCTTATAATTTATCGACGGGTGGGGCGACTTATGATAATACGCCGGGGGCGAATCAATATTATGAAGAGAATGCAGCAAATGAGATAAATAAAGCTAAGGAGCGAGGCGATTTTGTGATTGTTGATATCCAGTACTATGAATGTAGTGCGTATGCTTCGGAATATGAAGATGCAACTTGCGACTATGCAAATTCGGCGGCAGGTGATCAGATAGGATTCTTCCGACACTTGATTGAACTTGGAGCGGATATGGTGGTCGGGACGAGCGCGCATCAGCCTCAAACTTTCGAGCTGTATGATAACGGTGTGATTTACTATGGTCTAGGAAATTTGTTTTTTGACCAAGTTTGGTGGCCGGGAACGACGAGAAGTTTAGTTCTCGGGCATTATTTCTACAATGGCAAATTATTACAGACGAAGATTACGCCGACAGTTTATGATAAAAATATGCAAACTGAAATTTTAGATGAGGAGACAGCGAAATGGTTTCTAAATCGTCTGGTCAGCGAAAGACCATAATTGGCAAAAAAGAAAAGATAATATTTTTAGTTTTATTGTTTATATCCGTAGTAGTGGCGACACTGATGATTGCTTTTTCATTAAATGGGTTGTTTGCGAAAAAAAGCTGCAGTGGTGCCGATTCAGAAGCTGAAGAAAGCGCCTATGATTTACCCGAAAAAACAGAGGTAGAAGAGAAAAAGGAAGTGCTAAAAATTGATTTTCAGGACATAGTAGATGAGTGGGTTAGTTCGGTTGAAGGGAATCGAAGTGTTCTGATTTATGATTTAGAAAGAGATGAGATAGTAGGGTCTTATAATCCCAGTGAAAGTTATGGGACGGCGTCGTTATATAAATTATTTGTAGTTTATGAAGGATATAAAAGGTTGCAATCGGCAGAATTGACAGCGGAAGAAACAGTAGGGGGAACTGGACATACAGTTTTAGAGTGTCTAGATTTAGCGATTAGAGAATCTTATTCGCCTTGCGCGGAAACACTTTGGGGATACATTGGTCATGATGAACTAGACGAAATTATTCAAAATGATTTTGAAATTACGAATTCAGATATTTCTTCTTTAGTTTCGACTCCAGAAGATATTTTAAAAATGATGAAGATATTTTATCAGCATGAAGAGATAGATGATAAAGAATTGATTGATGTGATGAAAGACTCGTTTCTAAATCAACCGGTAACGACGTATGATTGGCGACAAGGATTACCAAGCGGGTTTACGAAAGCGAATGTCTATAATAAAGTAGGTTGGGATTATAACGGAAAATCGTGGGATATTTATCATGATGCGGCAATTGTTGAATTTCCGGAAGATGACAGGCATTTTATTGTCGTTGTGATGACAAACCAAGTGCCGTTCCAACAGATTAGAAGGCTTGGAACGATGATAGAAAATCAATATGTACTAAAGAATTCAGACCAGTAAGTTTTATAATCTGAGTTTAGGTCGAAATTAAAGCCGACAGAGAGTTTAGTATAATCAGGATTTAAGATGTTGGCGCGGTGGGTTTCGGAGCCCATCCAAAGGGCAACGACGGTTGCGGGAGAGACAGCAGCGTTACCAATGGCGAGGTTTTCACCACTGACCCCGCCAGCTTCCGGAGGTTCACAAACTGTAGCCCAGCTACTGCCGTCCGGGCGAGTGTGAGCATAGAGAGTCATAGTTTCTTTGGCGCGAATATCGGCGGCATTTTCGCAAGTTGTGCCCCAAGCCAGCTGTTCAAGATCATTTTTAATACGAATTTTATTAACTAAAGTTAAGACTTCGCGTTTCCATTGTTCAACCGGCGGGTCTATTACTGTAACGGTAATCGAATCTTTTCTTAGGCCATCATATGTACCGGCGGTAATTGTAGTCGTTCCTGTACCTTTAATGACTGGATAACGACACGTTTCATTGCTATAGCCTAGCCAAGTACGCGCAGTATTGTAAAAACCAGAAATGACATTAGAATCGGAAGTCTGCCAATACATTTCACCGAGTTCGGAAAGCCCGCCGCCCACACAAATATCAATGTCCGGCGTAGCATAAATCGTAATTGCAGATTCATTCCAGAGTTCGCCAGGCGAAACAGATGAACCATCGAATTCATGGCTAGCAGTCGAGACATAATCGTCGTTACCGGCAACGTAGACGCGATCAGAAGTTTTAGTGTTCGAGTCGGAAACAGATTCGAGCAAGGCCATTTCGCCAACTGTATCGTCAACGATATCAGAACGCTCGCCAACAGCGCGGAATTCCATCCCACCATTAAACCAAATCGCACTTGCTATTAGAATACCAGCAACCAAAATCGCGGCTGCATTGACCGAAAGCAAAATGGTCATTTTAGAGCTTAGTTTTGGCTTATTTTCCATCAGTCTCATCCTTTTTTGATGGTTTTTGCCCGGAAATGAGCGAACGGATAGATACACTGAGTTGGTTTAAGGCTGGCATTAAACAAATGAAAATAACGACCATGATGAAGTTTAAAATAATTACTTCAGTTGAAGGAGTTGAACCGCGGAAGAGAGCGGCGAAAATAAGAGCGAAGATAATCATGTAAACAATTGCAATAGAAGCGATAATAACGATGTATGAGAAAATTTTGAGCCAAATTGAAGAAAGGTTAAGCGAACGATAGCGCAAAATCGTATAATAGAAGGCAATAATCGTGGCAGAAAGAGCGAGAGGACCGATCCAAATAAAATCCCAACGATTGAAAAGTGGGAAAATAAGATTAAATACCAAAATAAGAAGGCTTGAGGTGCCGAAGCTGATGGCGATAACGATATCGCTGCCTTTTTTACGTTTCGAACTAGATTTAAAATATTGTTTTAGGAAAGTCATCACAATAGCAGGAACAATGAGCGAGAAGAAGATGATATAGGCGAAATAAAGCGGGCCAATGTTCATAACGACACTGTTGCCAGTATTACTTAAAATTACGTCTTTATATAGGAGATGTGGTTGGAGCAAAATGAAAGCACTAACAATTAATCCGAAAAGGAGAAAGAAGAAGGTTAAGGGTTTTCCATACTTATCTTTCCATGCGGTATAACCAAGGAAGGCGACATCAATGAAAATTGCACTAGCAAAAGTCCAGTTGACGTGCCAGCCAATTGAACTGGCATCACCAGGTTTAGCAATCATGAAAGTCGCGATTGAGGTCATCCAAAAAGCCGCAAAAATAGCAGCGAGAAAAAACCAAAGCGATCTAACTTTATCACCTTTAGAGGCGCCAAAGAAAACAATTACGCCGGATAAAAATGTTAATATCGAAACTGTTGCAAGCAAGATAACAATTAGTTGCATAAACCTCCTTAATATAACCATTATAACATAAAGTTATAAACTGGAGGTAAATTTTATCTACGATTTGGTGGGGTCATGGGCTGGTTGACGTTATTGTTGCCAACAGTCGTAGTAATACTCGAGATGGTGAAATTCCGGTTTTCTTCGCCATCTAAATAAATAGTATAACTTTCGCCAAATTGAAACTTTTCTGAACCGACAGCGATATGGCTAAAAGTCTTCGCAGAAGTATGTGAGACAACTGTCTCATTTTTTGAATTCTTAATTTCAATTTTAGTTTTAGCGGATTGTTGACTATCAAAATACATGCTTACATTAAAGACGCTCGATGAAGAACCAAGTGTTTCGGCCATACCGCTGCTTCCGAGCGCGATTACTTCGCCACCATTCATAACAATACCCATGCCGGAGTCAAGCGCGCCATTACCGTTGTTGGTTGGACCGTCTACAATTGTATTTCCGCCATTAATGTAAAGCCAGCCATTACTATCAACACCATCGCCAGATGCATTAATGTATAATTCTCCGCCATTAATCGATAGAACACAGTTTTCATCGGCAGCGAAAGGGCTAGCACCAATACGGTTAGTTGCGGAAGCATCAGCTCCACCACCAGCATTAATCCCATCATCAGAAGTAGTGAGGCTGATTTTACCATTATTAATAGTGACGACTTGAGCTTCTAGGCCCTCGTAGGCTTTTGCAACAGTGATAGTGCCACCATCAATAATTAGTTCGCGGTCGGCGTGGATGCCATCATCGCCAGAAGTGATATTAATCTTGCCATTAATAATACCAACATAGTTATTTGAATGGACTGCATCATCATAAGTTTGTAACGAGAAATTACCATTTTGAATTAGGACACTATTAATCGCTTTAATGCCTTTTGCACCGGCCACTATATTATAATTACCATTTTCAATCATGACAAAACCTTTATCGGTATCGGTTTCGTTAGTAGATTTAATAGCATCGGCCTTAGCGTTAATATTAAAATCACCATCAACAATATAAACAGAATCTTTTCCGCGAATACCATCATCGTTCGCGGTAATTTTATAATTACCATTATTAATTTTTAAATCATCTTTACCGACAAGGCCATCTGCATAATTAGCAGCTAGGTCGAGTGAGCCTTCGCCGTCAAAAGTTAAATCAGCTTTAGAATAAATTGCGCCAGTAACATCCTCATCAAATTCGGCTGAATAGGTTACGCCATCTTCTAAAGTATTTTCACCAACAAGTTCAATTACTAAATCGTCGCCCGAATAACAAGCGATGGCTGGGCCGGAGGAATTAGAAATTGTAACATTATCTAAAATCAATCGTACTACGCCATCTTCTCTGGCGCGAATAGTTACAAGACCGTCTGATAAAGAGCCGGTAAGATGATAGGTCCCTGATTCAGTAATAATCAAAGATTCAGAAAGTTCAATGTCGGTAGTTGGATAACGATTCCAGTTAATTTTCAGGTCGCCATTGTCAGCTGAAATAGTATTAGTTACTTTATTGGCTGTATTGTCATTATGTTGATTATTTAAATATATGGAAGTCGTAAGTACTGATACCATAATGACGAGAAATATAAGCCACCTAGAATCGAAACTGCGAGATTTCATGGTTAAATCTCCTCTTCACAGACCGGTTCAGACAATAAGACTTTCAAATTGCAATTTTTGACACGGATTTCATCAAGGAATTCTTTTTCTTTGACGCCGTGCTTTAATTTAATATCATAAGTTAATTTATAAAGTGAGCCCATGTTCATAGTTTTCATTTTCATGAGACGGGCGCGAGAAGTATATTTTTTAAAGATTTCAGCGAAAACATCTTCATAATCTAAATCTTCGGGGATAACAATTTTGAGAATACGTTCGCTTTGGTTTGGTTCGAGGAAATGAGTGAAGCTAAAGAAGAAAATCGCAATGACGGCGATAACAGAAATAACTACCGCGAAGAGGACATGCCCCATACCGAGAGCAAGGCCGACCATCATGGCGAAGAAAACAGAAAGTAGTTCTTTTGCTCGGCCCTGAATAGAACGGAAGCGAATAAGCGAGAAAGCACCGAGAATGGCGATAGAAGTACCGAGATTGCCATTAATCATAATCATTACGGCCATGACGAGGAGCGGAAGCACTGCGAGAGTAGTAAGAAAACCTTTTGTAGTTTGGGAGGTCTTCATGTGAGTAACGGCGATCAGAATGCCAAGTAAAAGCGCTACGCCGGCGCAGATTAAGGCAGTTGTAATATCGAGGCCGGTAGATGTAGTGTCAAATATAGTATTAAACATTTTGTTCCTTTCTTATTTTTTGATAAATATTGCCAATTTTACTAAATCGCTGTGGATAAATTTTCAATTCTGACATTAGTTTAACTAGCCAGAGAGGCATTACCCCGTTTGCCTTTACTTCCATAATAATATTAGGATTGTTCTTAAAATAAATTTTATCACGTTTTCCTTTTTCAAAGCTTAAATTTTTGTTGCGATACTTTAAATTTTCATCGAAAGTAATTCTTAGACCATTGTCGTCCTTATATGATTCGCGGTCATACATCACTAAAATTTTTGGCTTTAAATCGAATTGGTTAATTAGATAATCCGCCTCTTTTGCAATTTGCAGGTCGTTTTCGGTCTCGATGGATTTTTTTGCGAGTTCTTCTAGGGAAGCCTTTTGATTAATTAAATCATCATAGTCGTTTTTCGTAATCATAACCCGACGTTTATAACCGACGTTGACGTCTCTCCCGCGGACTTTAGTTTTAATCTCGATAAAAACTCGATTATAACCGCCGTAGGAGCGGGCGCGGATTTTTTCTTTAAAATCGGCCCAATCGATAGACTGAGTGATTAAGTCATAATTATCGTTATCGAAATAGATGTTTAATACTTCAGACTTATGATAATTATCTTGGTGCATATTTTTTTTAATCGCAGTTAAAAGTTTTTTCTTGTCAGACTTAGTAATTAGATACTTTTTTTCGATGCGGTCAAAAACTTTATTGTCCATATATATCATATTATAGCGGAAAACTTAAAATATGTTGAGAAAAAGCTAGTTCGAGATATTTGATTATGCCCCAGCTATACAACGAATGGAAAAGCCATAGATTTTTATGACTCTACTCGCTCCCGGATAGACTTCGGAGCCGGTGAAATGTAAATAGTAAGTATTGCCACCACTTGTTGTTGACGACCGATAGAAGCCACCCGAATTACGACTGGAAGCGGCAGAGTTGGAATAACGACCAGAATAGATAAAATTATTTGGAAACGCTTTTACTAATTTAGAAACAGGAGTGGCTTCAGTAGTGCCAGTATAATATGGATAAGTTGAACTACTATAATTAGCGGGGTTAGTCCCACCGTTTAGATTAGTCACAATTAGAGTCCAGAAATCATTATCATTGTTAGATTCTATTCTAGTTTTATCTCCTCCTTGGGGCAATCTCCAACCAGTAGGACAAAGAGAAGTGGTAGTCGCTGATGTATTGTCTGTATTAAAATAGTTAGTATTAGCAATGGCGGCTGCCCAGTTATAATAGTTGCCATAGCTATACCATTGATAATTGTTATCGTAGCCAACAGCTAGGCTCCTATTGATGTTATCGTTATTATAACGAGGGATACGATCTCCTGGGCTGTTAGTCGGATTAACATTGATTATAGTGCTGCCATCTGTGCTATAAATAGTATTTGCGGCACCAGATGAAAAATCATTTTCTGAATCTGCTAGTCCAATAAAGCTCCCATAATTAATACCAGAACCAGAATAAGAACCGTAGCCTTGAGCCAGTGACTTATTAATATCTCCTATAGTAGCATCTGCATTTAGCCTTAAGTTCTCGATCATCCAACATTTGCCATCAGCTAGTCTAGCTATGGCATAAACATTGCCGTCCCTAGCATCAGTGAGTGCAGTTACACTAGCTAAAGTTGGTCTAGTAGCGGTTGATGCAGTAGTGAGTGAGTTGCAACTATTCCATCCTTGGAGCATACCAGTAGAAGCAACCCAAACAGGGTAGAGGATCATGCCATGAGAAGAGATGCTGCCAGTAGTAATGTATTCGCTGGGCCCATAAATAGTACTAGTGTTAGTAGCATTAAAATCTGTAGACCAGCCAGCGAAGCCATAACCGGCTCTAGAATAGTTGGAAGGATATAAATAATAGTTACTATTGCTATAAGCAGGTTGCGTCCCAGCCGTAGGCGAAGAAGTAATCTTAGTAGAGCCAATAGAATCCATAGAGCCTACAATATCGCTAGCATTAGGCGCATAACAAATCTTATTGGCTGGGCAGAGATTTTCAGCTAAAGGCATAATCGGCGCAGAAGCATTGGCTGGATGTACTAGAACGTATTTTACTTTTCCGCTATAAGTGTCGGAAGCTTGGGTAGAAGAAATAAAGACTCGATAAGTAGTTTCTAGTTTAGAGCCTAGGCTAGTATCAGTAGTAGAAGAATAAGAAGCTACTTTGGTAAGAATAGACGGAACACTATGATAACTGCCAAAGGAATTTTCTATGGTCAAATTAGCTGGTAGATAGCTTTGATTAGTATTAGTGACTTTAGTTAGCTTCATAGCCCAGTTAGAAGTAGAACCACTTGTAGCGGTTCCTGTAGCAATAGATGAACTACCGCTTGCTCCCGCCAAAGTAGTAGTACCATAGACTTCGCCTGTATAACCAATGGCATAGATAGCATATCCGTTAGCATCATTACAGACAGTTGTAATAGTAGTAGTACCAATATTTTCTTCATAAGTACCGCTATCTATCGTAGCAGTATGCGAGTTCATACCAGAACCAGTCATGTTACAGGCCATTGGCACGCCGATAGCGACGGTATCAGTGAAAGAATCATCAGAGGCTGAAGCAACGGAACTAGAAAGATATAGAAAAGAAAAAGAAGTTAGACCAGCCAAGACTAATGGTAAACATAGCTCCTTTGTACTCATGGTTATATTGTAACTATTATATATAAAAAATGCAATGTTTTTTTAAGTTAGAATTAATTTTTCTATAATATAATAATGGTATGAGAATATTATATGTTGAAGATGAAAAATTTTTAGCCGAAGCGGTGATACACTTACTTAAGAAAGAAAAAATTAATGTAGACCATGCCGAGGATGGCGAAAAAGGCTTAGAGCTCGCGCTAAAACCTAATTATGACGTAATTGTACTTGATATCATGTTGCCGAAAATGTCTGGGTTAGATATTCTAAAAGCGGTGAGAAATCGCGGAGTAAAAACGCCAGTGATTATGCTTTCGGCTTTGAATGAAGTCGAGGATAAAATTAAAGGTTTAGACTACGGGGCAGACGATTATTTAGCAAAACCGTTTAAGACGGCGGAACTAATTGCAAGACTAAAGGCTTTAGTCAGAAGACCGGCGTTAGTCGAGGCAAAGACTTTGAATTTTGAAGATCTAGAATTAGATTTAACAAACCGAACTTTAAATGGCGTAGAACTGACCGACAAAGAAGCGGGGATTTTTGAAATGCTAATTAAAAATCCTGGTTCGGCGATTACTAAAGAACAAATTCTCGCGCACGTTTGGGGTGCGGAAAACGAGTTTGAAGAAAATTATGTTGAGGTTTACGTTTCGTATCTTCGTAAGAAACTAAAAACTTTGCATGCGAAAGTGGAAATTAAAACAATTCGGAATTTGGGTTATAAATTATGTTCAAAAAATTAAGAAATCGTCTAATTCTAATTAATCTCGGTATTACTTCAGTTGTAATTGTTATAGTTTTTACGGCGATTTATTTATTCGCTACGAATTCAGCGAATCAGCGCCCGCCGTTGCCGGAAAATAGATTAGAGTTTTATTCGGAAGATTTCGAAAATGTGATTAATATTACAATTAAAAATGAGAAACAAGCGGCGGCGAGAGATTTATTGATGATGTTAATCGTTTCGGGCGTGGCGATTGAACTGGTCGTAGCATTTATTTCGTACTTTTTAGCGGAGGAAGCGATTAAGCCGGTACGAGAGGCTTATGAAGCGCAAAAAGTATTTATCGCCAACGCTTCGCATGAAATTAAAACGCCGCTGGCAGCAATTTCAGCGAATCTCGAAGCAGCGGACATAAAAGGGAATAAATGGATTTCGAATGTTGAAAAGGAAACAATTAAACTGACTGAGCTTAACAATGAATTACTGACGCTTGCGCGTACGGATTTAATGGAGAAAAGTGCTTTAGATGAGGTTGACTTAGGGAAGTTGGTTGAAGATGATTTAAAGAGTTTTGAGTCGAGAATGGCGAATTTGAAATTTAAGAAAGAAATTGATGTGCATGGAAAAAATAAAATCTCGGCGAGTGATTTTACGCAAATTTTAGGAATTTTGATGGATAATGCAATTAAATATTGCGATAAAAAGGTTGGGTTAAGTTTGACGAATCATGAATTAACGGTTAGTAATGATGGGGTTATGATTTCTGACAAAGATTTGGTGCATATTTTTGAAAGATTTTACCAGGCGGATAAATCGTCTGAGGGAGTGGGGCTAGGGCTTTCGATTGCAAAGACAGTAGCGATGCGTAATGGCTGGGATTTAACAGCAGAATCGAAAAACGGCCTAACTAGTTTTAAATTAAAATTTTAAAACTATGATTTTAAAACATAGTATTAAGTTTTTGAAACATAGTTCTTAGTTTCTAAATCATAGTTTTATGTTTTTGAATTATAGTTTTATGTTCTAAAAATATAGTTTATGGTAAAATTATAGTAGATGTTAGAGTTACGGGGTATCACGAAGGTTTATGAAACCGGTGGAATTCGACGAACCGTTTTAAATAAGGTGTCGATTAATTTTCGGACCTCGGAATTTGCGGCGATACTGGGTCCTTCGGGTTCAGGAAAGACGACTTTACTAAATATTATCGGCGGGCTAGATAAATATACGGCGGGAGATTTGATTATAAATGAAAAAACAACAAAAAAGTTTCGGGATAAGGACTGGGATGCGTATCGAAACCATCGGATTGGGTTTGTATTTCAGAATTATAATTTAATCCCGCACCAAACTGTTTTGCAAAATGTCAAACTGGCTTTAACTTTGTCGGGTATTTCAAAACGTGAGTCGATTAGGCGGGCGAAAAAGGCGCTGAAGGAAGTTGGGCTAGAAGAGCATTTGGATAAATTGCCATCGCAACTTTCGGGCGGGCAGATGCAGAGGGTGGCGATTGCGCGGGCGCTGGTGAATGATCCGGATATTTTACTAGCGGATGAGCCGACAGGAGCGTTAGACTCGGAAACATCTTTACAGGTAGTAGATATTCTGAAAAAGATTTCTGAGAAGAAGTTAGTAATTATGGTGACACATAATCCGGAATTAGCGGAGAAGTATGCAACTAGAATTATTACGTTAAAGGACGGAGAGATTACTTCGGATTCGAATCCGTATGATGGAAAGGTGAAGACGGATTTGGCGCTAGTGGAGGCGGAGAAAAAATCGAAAAAGACGAAGATGTCGTTTTTAACGGCGAGCCAGCTATCGATGCGGAATTTGTTGACGAAAAAGGCACGGACGATTTTGGTGGCGATTGCGGGGTCGATTGGGATTATCGGTATTGCATTAATTTCGGCAGTTTCGACTGGATTTCAGAATTACATTGATAAAATTGAGGAAGATACTTTAACTTCATATCCTCTGGCTTTAATGAAAGAGTCAGCGGATTTGACCGGGATACTACTGAGTTTGTCTGGGAATGTTGAAGGCGGAGCAGATAATGGAAAACTAAAAGAGAATCAACTTTTAACTTCGACACTTGGGACGGTTTCAAATAATGATTTGGTGAGTTTTCGAAATTATCTGGAAAAACATCAAGCGGAAGTCGAAGATGATATTAAATTGATGGAATGGGAATATAATGTTGATCCGTTAATTTATGCGCGCGATGCGACGGGGACGGTAGCGAAGATGAATCCGAGTAAGTTATTTACGTCGCTAGTGGGGGAGTCGTCTCTGCTTCGAAATTATTCTTCGATGACTTCGGTTTTTCAGCAATATGAACTAGAAAACTTGAAAAATGATACTGAACTTTTAGCGGGACGATATCCGGAAAATTATAATGAACTTGCTGTAGTTTTAAGCAATAAAGGCGAGGTCTCGGAATTAATTACTTATTCGCTTGGGTTACATGATACGGATGGGTTAAATAAAATTGTGTCGAAAATTATGAGCGGGGAAAATGTAGAGATAAATAACCCGCCGTTAGAATTGAGTTATGAGGATTTGATGGGAGTTGATTTGCGTTTGGTGCCGGCAACGTGGACGTATAAATTTAATAGTAAGTATGATGTTTATGAAGATATGACGGGAGATGAGGAATACATGGAAAATCTTTATAGTGAGTCGGAAAAATTGAAAATTACGGGTGTGGTGGTGATGAACTCGGAAATGTTGTCGGCAAAAAGCGGGATTGCGTATTTACCGTCGCTCGTGACACATATTATTGAAAAGTCGGCAAAGACTGAGATTGTGAAAAAGCAGTTGGCAAATCCGGAAGTAGATATTTTTTCGAATACGAAGTTTAGTGAGGAAGAAAACAATTTTAATTTCGAATTTTCGGATCTGGTCTCGATTGATGAGGCGAAGTTAGCGCAGGCGTTTGGGACGGACATTGATAAAAATGCAATTAGTGCGAAAACGACAGAATATATTCAGGAGATTTCGAATGATATTACAGCGGATATTTCGCCGGTAAAAGATGAGTTAATCGAACGGTTTAAGGATTTAGCAAGTAAGCTGAAGTTAGAAATTGCGGGGTTAGATGGCTCGGGAACGTTTTTGAAGGCAGAGATTGATACAAAAGTTGAGGATTTTTTAGCAGATGAAGGTTTTAACGATTTAGAAGCGAAATATTCAATTCCGGCAGAGACTTTTAAGACAACTTTTGCAGGGCTTTTGAAAGGATTATTATCGGCGTATGCAACTGGATTCGGGGCAGCGATGGAAAAACAAAGTATACCATTTGATGCCGAGACGATGCCGATACCGATAGTAGATTTGATTTTTAACCCAGTAATCGAACAATACCTTAAAGCGACGCCGGTAGAAAGTGCTTTGGAAGCTCTTTCGGTCGCAATTACGGAAGTGACGATGAAAAAAGAGATTTTAACAAAAGTGGGCGGTCTCGCGTCTTATCTTACGAATAGTTTCGCGACGGCGTTTAAGGTTGACCAAGACGCCATTATCGGCGCATTTAAATTAAACTTTTCGGAAGATGAATTGTCGCGAGTAGTAACAGCGATGTTTGCGAAGAAAAAGACAACGCTGGCAACGAACTTGTCGGCGCTAGGTTACCAAGATTTAGAAGACCCGACTCAACTGTCGTTTTATTTCTCAAGTTTCGATGGGAAGGAGCATTTTATAGAATTTCTGGACGATTATAATGAGCTGATGCGAGAAACTGGGAAAAATGATAAGGTGATTGACTACACGGATGCAACGGGCGTGTTAATGTCGTCAGTGAAAACGATTGTTGACGCAGTGTCATATGTTTTAATTGCGTTTGTCTCAATTTCACTGGTAGTATCGTCAATTATGATTGGCGTAATTACATATATTTCGGTTTATGAGCGGACGAAGGAGATTGGGATTTTAAGGGCGATCGGAGCGTCGAAACATAATATTTCGTCAATCTTTAATGCGGAAACGTTTATGATTGGGCTGCTGTCGGGAATTTTTGGAGTGGTGATTTCGTATCTTCTAATTCCGCCGATTAATTTAGTATTACATCATTATACGGGAGAAATTCCACTTTCAGCGACACTCGACCCGAGGATGGCAGGATTCTTGATTTTACTTTCGATTGTTCTAACTTTAATTGGCGGGCTAATTCCGGCGCGAGCGGCGTCGAAAAAAGATCCGGTCGAAGCGCTAAGAAGCGAATAGCTATTTGCTTATGTTTTTTAATGATATAATGTTTTTATGGGACTAAATGTTTATAAATTTCATCTTGCGAGCAGACAATATGAAAATACGTTTTTCCGAATGTTTCAAGCAACGTTGAAATCTTTTTTTGAGCAGCAGGGTTTTGATGGTGTTTTAGTTGGGTTTGGCGATGTACCGGATGGCGATAGTCTTTACCCGGATTGTGTTTTAATTACTAAAAACCGAGTGTTAATAATAGATTTTAAAGACTGGAATAACGTTACGGTTAATTTACCAGGTGCAGATAATTTTGAATCAGGGAAATGGACGACGAGTAATGGGAAAGTCGTTGGGGGAGGAAGCGTTAATAATGCGAATCCGTACGTTCAATTAAAAAAGCAACGTAGGAAATTAGAACAACTGGTTGGAGGACGATTAAATGAAGATGCTGGAGGAATAGGTTGTTTAGTAGTTTTTCAAGGTGAGGTGAAAATTAATGGTGAAATTCCTGGCGTAGATGAACCGTGGTTTATGATTGCCAATAAGTATAGTTTTGGTAATGCGGTTTACGATATGATTGACGTACGTTCTGATGAGAAGAATGATTTTGAAGCAATGCGTGAGGAATACTTTGAATCTGAGCCATATTTAGACAATGTTCCGCTGATTGATCCTTCTAAATATGAAGAAGTAGCGGAAGCAAACCAGAAGGTTGAGGAGCTCGAATCGGAAAGGGACGAATATAAGTCTGCGTATGAAGAGCAGCTGGAGAAAAATAAGGCATTACGAGAAAAAGGCGAGTCGATTGAAGAAGGATTGAAGTTGATGCGAGAAAAAGAGGTGAGGTTAAAAGAGAAGGAAGAAGAATTGGAAGAAGCGCAGGCGGATTTTGAAGCAAAGGATAAGGCCTATGAAAAAACGATGGCAGAATATGACACTGCGGTTGAGAAAACAAAGCAGGAAATGGAAAAAACGAAACAGGCAAAGTTAAATAATAATACCGAACGCCAAAAAGCTCTACAGGAACAGGCGAAGGCGCATGCAGCTGAGTTAGATTATGAAAAAAATCTCAAGACGGAGCGACGAAAAAGCATTTTTGGTGGAATTTTCTTAATGATTCTATTTATCGGCGCAATTATTTTGTTAGTAGATGGGATTACGAAAATGAACCGAGCGAGCGAAGAAAAACGCGAGGAACGAGAGCAGGCGGAACAGGCTTTAATTGAAGATAAAAAAGCGGGGAAGGTATGTGTGGGGCTAGATGAACTAGTGGAATATCAAAATATCAAAAACGTTTGTGTTGAATATGTAGCTGGCGATGTAGCGGAATGGAAAACTGCGATTTATTTGAATCATTTTGAAAATACTGACTTTACGGCGATTATTTGGAAGAATAGCGGGATTATCACGTTCGAAGAAGCAAAAGAACGCTACGCAAACAAGAAAATTCGAGTACGCGGAACGATTACGTATTACGAAAAGCGACACTATTACGAAATTCAAGTGGATGATTTGAGCCAGATTGAAGTGTTGGAATAGAGATTTTGGGGTTGCTTATTATTGTGCTGCGGGAACATTGGCAACGCATCTGATACTGTAACCTTTGCTTTTATCGAGGCTCCATGTCCCTGGGGCAGCACGATTACTATAAAAGTAAAATCCGTACGATTTAGTATTAGTATCCGCAGTAGACGACCAATATAAACCGGCACTACCCCTATTGAATATCGATGATGCATTAACAGCGCCAGAATAAAGAAAATTATTTGGAAAGCTTTTAAAGGCTTCGATGGCGTTTTTACCGGCGGTGTTAGTAGTAGACGCATAATAGGAATTTCCGCTATTTAATTGATCTTGATAAGCGGTTTTTATTTCATCCATAAGTTCATAACCTAGATTATAGAATTCACGGAAAGTACTAGGGTTTCCGGTGACATTTACGCCGTTTGCATTAGCAAGACCGCCAGTCGGTAAATGCCATCCAGCTGGGCAGAGGGATGTACTAGTAGTGGAATTATTGAGAGTACCATTATAAGTGAGGTCTGCGATAGCAGCGTGCCATGTGTAATAATTACCGTAGCTATACATGCCAGCATTGGTAGTGCTATTAGTAGCTGAATTGGTGGTGGGATTTTGCGGGCGATTGGTGGAAGTAGACTGATTGTTTATATTATTATAGCGTGGCATACGGTAACCTGGGTCGTTGCTTGTGCCAATATTTATGTTAGCGGTACCTTGTTGAGTGCCAGAATAATAGAGGCTATTGGCAGCGTAGGTATCGGGGAAAGTTTGTTCGGCATCGGCTAGGCCACCGAAATTACCATAAGTAGTAGATGTACCATAACCTTGCGCCAAAGTTTGTTTCTCGGCGGTTCTAGTGTTTTCTGCTTCTAGCCTTAGATTTTCAATCATCCAACATTTACCATCAGCTAGCCTCGCTATAGCATATGTCTGGTTATCACGTAGGTCGGTAAGGGCAGAGACCGATGAGAGATTGGCAGTACCATCAGTTGGAGCAATAGTAAGAGTACCACCAACACCATTTGAGCCACAAAGTGCGATAACTTTAGGTGTGTCTTGCAAAGTACCAGCACTTTGCACCCACACAGCATAAAGAGCTAAACCACTATTAGAACCGGTATATTGTCCAGCAGCGAAAGTGATTTTTTCTTGTGGACCATAAAATTTAGCATTAGCATTAGTGGCATAATCAAAAGAGTCACTCCAGCCAGCGAAGCCGTAGCCAGCTCGGCTAAAATTGGAAGAAAGAAGATTAGCCGAAGTAGCTGAAGTAGAAACTGTTTGACAACCCATAGTGCCCACAGCAGTAGATGCGTTGGCAAAGTAGTTAATACAGCCAGAAGTGGCTGTCTGAGGCTGAAGCGGTACTTCGCTTGCTGGATGCACCATGGTGTATTTAACCTTTCCAGTATAAGTATCAGCAGGTTGAGTAGAAGAAATAAAAGCTCTATAGGTAGTAGTAAAAGTAGCACCAGTGGCACCAGTGCCTACAGCAGTACCGGAAGTACGACTAGCTACTAAAGTATAAGCACTTGGTACGCTATGATAAGAACCAAAACTATTCTGGATAGTTACAGGATAGGTAGTACCTGTATTAGTGAGTTTCATGGCCCAGTTAGAAGTAGAGCCACTAGTAGCGGTACCAGTAGCAATGTCTTTAGTGCTACCTAGCGTGGCACTAGCCAGTACTGTTTTACCATAAGTCTCATCCGTATAGCCTATGGCATAAATAGCAAAGCCTCCTGTGTCATTACAAAAGGCGTTAACTGTAGTGGTACCGATATCAGAGCGGGTGGTATTATTAGGAACTGTAGCAGTATGTGAATTCTCTCCACTACTGCTCATGGTACAGGATATAGGTACATTAATTACAACATCATCTACGGAAGCGTCGTCTGCGGAGACTGGAGAGCTAGAAAGAATGAAAAAGGAACTCAGCGCTAGACTAGCTAAAGCTAGGGCAGGGTATAGCTCCTTTATACTCATGGTTATATTATACCCCCCTCCACGAGAAATGCAATAGATGAAATATAAAATATTCTTGACGTAATGTCAGGAATATTTTATATGGCTGGGGTGGTAGGACTCGAACCCACGAATGTCGGGACCAGAACCCGATGCCTTACCACTTGGCGACACCCCAATCTATCGAATAATTGGTCTCTTCATATTTTACCACAAACTCTAAAAAAATGCTATAATAAATATATTATGGCAAAGCAAAAAAAGACATTCACAAGAGCAGAATTAGAAAATCTAACGGCGGAAGAGATAATTAATAAGATTCAACACGAAAATTATTCACTTTTAACGACGCTCGGAGCAGAAGATTTGAGAAAAGAGATGGTTCCGGTCGGAAAAGCCTGTAATGCGGCAGTTAATTATTTTTTCAGAGCAACTGGGCCGAAAAATGATGTTGAAAAACATAATAAAAACGCGCGAAAAAAATTAGTGAAAGTTTTGGCAAAACTTGCGCCCGGTTCATACGCTGGAATGCCAAAAGATCGCGATAATGGGCTAGTGATTGGCTTTAACCATCCGTCACTAGGAGAAATTGGTCGAATTTTGATGATGAAAATTGATATTATGGGCGAGAAGCCGATGTGTTTTCCGGTCAACTTACCATGGTATGAAGCGCTTGCGACTAACTATGATCGAATTAAACGACTTGGCATTATTCTTACTCCGACTATTACGCCTTCGACCTGGAAAAAGATGAATTTGAAAGAGGGGACTTTTAAGTATGAGCAAGGCAATCGTTTGAAACGCGAATTTCGCGATATTTATACAAAATTATCACATGATACAGTGAAAGAAGGCGGGGTGATTTTTGTCGCGCCATCAGCAACGAGACAGGCAACTGTCTTTAAAAATGAAGAAGTATATAGAGGGGAAGAAGAAATTATCCCGACAATGTCGATGCTGGCAGTAAAACTATATTCTGATCCAGAAATGAAATGTGACTTTTTACCAATGGCGATTTTGCCACCAAAAAACTATAAACGAGGTTTAAACTTTTATAAAAAATATCGTTTGATTCCTGGCGAAATTATGACGGCAGATTACATCCGAAAAAAATATTTTAAAACGAAAAATCCGAAACGATTAGAGGGTTTTGACTTTGAATTTCACCAAAGAATTGCGGACAAATTACCAAAGACTTTTTGGTATTAGTGTGTTATAATCATAAGCATGAACGATGAAGATGGGCAGTATTTTTATCATCCACTAGAAAATATTGAAGATGTAGAGATTTTTTATGAAGCGACCGAGCGGAAACATTTAACCAAGGCGATTTCGGACGAACGGCCCTATACTTATTGGACGATTGAACTATATGACCAAGAAAATGGAATTCGTGGAGGCGGAGGGCTAGGGGTACTGGCGGCTGATACGCGTAGAGTGGCGGAAGAAATGGAAATTCCGTTTGTCTTAATTACGCCTTTCTATCCGTCGGAAACACGTCAGCTAATTAAAGACGGGAAAGTCGAAGACGAGCATAAAAAAGTCGATTATCATGATTTTGGCTTTAGATTAATTGATAGAGTGAATATTAAATGTTGCGGAAATTTGTGTGCGCTTGAAGTAATTGAAAAAAGATTTAAGAACACGCGGATTGTAGCGATTACGGAACCGAATTTTGGTGAACTATATTCGGGAATGAGTGGTTCGGATCACCGGCTATACCAGGAAGTGGCTTTAGGTTTTGGCGGATATTCGGCCCTGAAGCTATTAGGATTAAAGCCGGCAATTATGCAACTAAACGAAGTGGCAACATTTTTCGCGGCGTTGGCGAGATTGGATGAATTGGTCAGAAATGGGATGGATTTTTACGAGGCGGTAGTTTATACGAGAAAACATACTTTATATACTAACCATACTTTAGTCCAGGCAGCGGAGGCGGAATTTAGCTATGAACAGTTTGAGCGTTTTGTTTTCCCGAATCTAAAGTCATTAGCAGTGAAAAAATGGCTAGAAGATAAATTTACGAATGGACATATCAAATTGTCTTCGGTAACGATTGAAATTGCGGAACTTAGAAGTGGGGTTTCGAAATTACACGCAAGAGTAGCAAATTATAAAGATGTTGCGGGTAATAAAGTAAAATTTAAAGCGATTACGAACGGAATCGATATGCGGAAGTGGGTGATGCCGGAAATATTGGATTTTTATCACCGGGAACAAATAATTGATCAATATGACGCGCCGACTGCAAACTTTGAAATAAAATTAGACTTATTGACGGCTAACCGTATTCGCGGTTTTAAAGTTAATGGAAGACGAGTTTTAAACGAAATTTTAACTAATTATCCGGATCAGAATGGAAAGATTTTAGAGTTTAATGATGATGATTTTATTTTCGACTTTAAACGTCGGTTTGTAGATTATAAAAGGCCAGATTTAGTTTTTCGCGATCCGGTGAGATTAAGAAATATTCTCGAAAAACGCGGGGCATATTATATTATAGCGGGAAGAGTGCACGCTGGGGATGAGACGATGTCGAAAAAGTTGTATAAGATATTGGAAATCGTCGAGAAAGACGACTACTTAAGAGAACATGTACATTATCTGCCGAATTATGACGAAAAATTGGCTTATGGGCTTTCTTGCGGAGCAAATGCAGCGATTAACGTCCCGATTGTAGGATTAGAGGCTTGCGGGACTTCGTGGATGAAAGACGTGGCGAACTTGAGTTTTCTAATTTCTACACACGATGGAGGCGTCGCGGACGGTTCGATTAATTCCTATCTGAATGTTTCAGGGGCGAATGAAGAAGAGGAATTAAATATGCTCTATCAAAGGATGGAGGAAGCGATTTTGGCTGATGAAAGTAATTTTGACCTTGAAGCCATCATTAAGCAACAACTAACTACTTTCTTACCGGTAGTTTCGGGCGCGAGGATGATGAAAGATTATCTTGACTATTTATTCCCGAAGTAGTATAATGTTGACAAGTCTGGTATCAGACTTTTTTTAATAATAAGGAGTAAGATGGCTAAGATTACAAGAATTAAGGCGAGCGACGGTCCTTCGAAAAAGGAAGAGACAGACGTGCCGGCAATTACTCGAAAAAAAGTTGTTGTGAAAGACAAAAAAACGGATAAAATCAAGCAGAAAGAACTAAAAAAAGCCGAAAAGGAAATTTCGAGCGATAAAAAAACTAAAGAAAAGAAGCCTTTTATATTAATTCGACCATTTGTTTATTTATGGCGATATATTCGCGATTCGTGGCGAGAATTAAGGCAAGTACGATGGCCAAACCGCAAAGCGACCTGGAAAATGGTACTAGCAGTCTTAGTCTATACGGCGCTTTTCGTAGTAATTATCTCATTACTCGATATGTTCTTTTCATGGTTATTTAATTTAATTTTAGGATAAGGAGACTATCATGGCAGTAAACCGATATGATGATACAAGAGCTTGGTACGCGATTTCGACCTATTCAGGGTACGAAGATAAGGTCGCGGATTCGATCAACCAACGGGTTAATACCGTGGAAATGGCGAATAAAATTTTTGAAGCAATTGTACCGAAAGAAAAGCAAATTGAGATTAAAAACGGCAAAAGAAAGATTGTCGATCGAAAAATTCTGCAGGGGTATGTCTTAGTAGACATGAAACTTTCGGATGAGACTTGGTATATTATTCGTAATACGCCTGGGGTGACTGGATTTATTGGTAACGGAACTCATCCAACGCCAGTTTCGGAAAAAGAAATCAAGAAGATTAAGAAGCGCATGGGCGTAGAAGACCCGAAATTCTCGGTTAAATACGAGGTTGGCGAAGTAGTTTCAATTACGGATGGGCCGTTTAAGGGCTTTGACGGGGCGATTTCGGAGATTGATGCGGCAAAAGGTAAGCTCAAAGTCATGGTTTCGATGTTTGGGCGCGAAACGCCAGTTGAGCTTGATGCTTTACAAGTGAAACAATTAAACTAATTAAGAGTTTAGTATCAAAATATTCGCAAATGTGTCCTAAGGGCCTTGAAGACTTGGCCTGAGCGGCTTGGGAGTTGCTGCCCGAAGGGCACGCTTGCAAAAATTTTAATACTTATTTATTGACTATTTTACTCTTTACTGATATAATAACATCGTTACGCACTAGAAAGGGATTTTTATGGCAGAAAAAAAGGTAATTGGGAATCTTAAACTTCGGATTCCGGCAGGAAGAGCAACAGCTGGACCTCCAGTTGGTTCAACGCTTGGTCAATGGGGTCTTAATATGATGGATTTCATCAACCCATTTAACGAAGCGACCAAAGATTTAATGGGCAAGAATGTAATTGTACATATTCGAGTATTTGAAGATAGGACATTTGATTGGAAATCTTTAGGCCAACCAGTAGATGATTTAATTCGCGAAGCGATTAAAATTGATAAAGGTTCGGGCAAACCGAATGTAGACAAGGTCGGAAAGATTACGAAGGCGCAATTAAAAGAAATCGCGGAAAAGAAGATGGATCAGTTAAATGCAGTTGATATCGAAGGGGCGATTAAAATTGTGGCTGGGACAGCGCGTTCGATGGGTGTAGAAGTTGTAGAATAATCTCTTATCTATCTAAAAAGTCAAGCAGTCTAGCTTGACTTTTTTGATTATCTGTGATATAATGGAAAGATACACTTTGGACATAGCATGAAGAAAGAAAAGGGGTGATTAAACTTGGTGAGTCCACAAGTGGCAATTGAGAAGGCGATGACGCAGTCATCCGTCGCAATTAGGAGCGAGAACGGGGGAGTGCTCCTAGGGCTCTGGAAAGAATGCAGTTACATGTTGGCGATATACGACATATGGCTGTATGGAGCGCGTAAATTAGGTCTCCGTATCAGAGATTCAAAAATCGGCACATTCTTTATGTGTGAAGGTTTCGCCGAATTGAAGCTGATGAGAATTAGAGACCCGGAGAAAGCAAGAGTTTTAATCTCTAACCTCTCCGAAGAAGACTTGACCAATCATATTTATGAGGTCGAGAAAGAAAAAAAGGAGGGAGTGTATTACAAAACCATCTGGGAGCGGATTCGCTACTATGAAGGTGAAGTAAAACACTACCAAGTAGTGTCGTCATATATCTCTAGCTATTCGGCCAGAGCAAGACGACTTAAAAAGAAACAAGAGGTGACTTGGTATATAAGGATCCTCTTGGAAGATTTAAAGGGAGAGATTCTCTCTGACGTCGATTTGGATAATTCGGAAAAAGAAGAACTGTCCAAAGCAATAGAGGAATCTCTAGCAACTTTAAGCGATGCCGAATAGGCATCAAAGGGGCAAAGCGGTTGCTCTTTCGAGAGTGATCATTTTATATATACTCCTTTAGCGAAGGGGGGAGACTTAGTGCTCCCCCCGTTTTTCTTGCTTTTTTAGAGAAAATTTAGTATAATGTATAGGTTAATTAAATTGTGGGAGGATAATTCCGCTAATACCACAGAAAGGAACAACATGGCTGAGAAAAAGGCAAAAGACTTAAAAGAAACTGAAGCGAAAGTCGCGGAAGTAAAAGAAGAGGTTGTAGAGGCTGAAGCCGAAGAAACGACTACAGAGCCAGAGGTCTATGCAAAATCTGGTAAAAAATCAAAAAAACATATTGAAGAAGTTAAAGCTGAAGAAGAACGCCAAGCGCGTAAAATTGAACGTAAGGCAGAAGAAGCGACGGTGAAACCTAAGGGAGTGGCGCCGGTTACGCGACCGCGAATTGAACGTCGTGGCAAGAAATATCAAGAAGCAGCGAAACTAATTGAAAAAGAGAAAGTTTATAATTTAAAAGAGGCGATTGAGCTAGCTATAAAAACTAGCCCAGCGAAATTCGATGCGTCGGTTGAGGTGCATGCGAGACTCGGAGTTGACCCGAGGCAAGCAGATCAGAATATTCGTACGACTTTAGTTTTGCCACACGGAAACGGTAAAACTGTACGTGTAGCGGTGTTTGCGCCGATTGACGTCTGCAAAGTTGCGAAAGCCGCAGGAGCGGATATTGCTGAAGATGAAGAATTCTTAAATCAGCTCGAAAAGGGCGTAATTGATTTCGATATCTTAATTTCGACCCCACAATACATGCCAAAGCTTGGTAAATTCGCGCGTTTACTCGGGCCAAAAGGTTTAATGCCGAATCCGAAAGCTGGAACGGTGACGATGGACGTTGAGAAAGCGGTGAAAGAATCTAAGGCTGGGAAAGTCGAATATCGGGTTGATAAGCAAGCAATTGTACATATTGGCGTTGGTAAAGTTTCGTTTGGCGCAGATAAGCTAGTTGAAAATGCGAATGCATTTTTCGATTCCTTAAAGGCACAAAAACCTGCTTCGCTTAAAGGTTCCTACGTTAAGTCTGTGTTTATCACGACTACTATGGGCCCTTCGATTCAAATTGAAAACATTTATAATTAAAAAACGAGCCCTAGAGGCTCGTTTTTTTATGTTATAATGTGGCTATGGATAAGTTAAAAGAACTCGAAAATAGAATTGGGGGGTTAGAACTTTATGAATCATTAATTATGTTCGCGATTGGGCTCGCGGTGCTGCTACTTGGTTATCGAATCAAAAAAGTAGCATTTTTCATTATCTGGTTCTTGATTGGATATAATATAATGATTCTTTTAATGCCAATTATTAATAATGCTGTGCCACAAATTGCAGCGAACGAGCTATGGCAAGTGCTACTTCCGGTTGGTGGTGGTATATTGCTTGGTTTGCTTGGATTTTCGATTGAAAAAATTTGTCTGGCAGGGATTTGCTTCTTCTTAGTCATGTTAATTACGATTCAATATTTTGGCACGGATATTCCAACTTTGGCGATTGGTGCAATCCTCGGTGTAGTAGCTGGGGCGGCAGCGACGGCATTAATGAAACCGGCGATTATTATAGCAACCGCGATAGCCGGGGCTTATGCGATGACGATTGCAGTGTTAAGTGTCTTTCCAGATATTCCTAAGGATATCTTCTATTTCCCGATGATTGGCGGGTTTGCAGTAATTGGCGCTGTGTTCCAATTTATGACAACTAAACATGTTGCCTAAAACACTTGCTTTTTTGGGCAAGATGTAATATAATTAAGGGAGTTACCAAAGACAGCGACGGGAGTAATCCTTAATCATGTCGCCGAGGAAATTTTCTTAAAATTAATTTGGTGACGCTATTTAACAATTAGCTAACCGAAATATTAATATAACCAAAGGAACTTTTTATGGCAATTTCAAAGGATAAAAAGAATACATTGGTTGCTGATTTAACAGAGCTTCTTTCGAATGCAAAAACTACGGTTTACGCCAAATATCAGGGATTGACTGTAGCTGAACTTCAAGATTTAAGAAAGTCTGCACGCGAAGCGGGTGTGAAAATTAAAGTCGTAAAAAATCGTTTAGTTAAAGTAGCGATGGGTCAAATCGCCGTATATAAAGATACTGATACGACTGGTTTAACTGGTCAACTTTTATACGCAGTATCGGATGACGACGAAGTAGCTCCAGCGAAAATTCTAGCGGAGTTTGCGAAAAGTCATGACGCACTTAACCTCATGGGCGGCTTTAATGATCTTGGAAAGTCGCTTTCTGAAGAAGAAGTAAAGGCGCTTGCGGCAATGCCAACCAAGAACGAGTTAATCGCTCAAGTAGTAGCACAATTGCTCTCGCCAATTACGGACAGCGTTTCGGCGTTGTCTGGTGGCTTGTCCGGAATTGTTTCTGGTCTAGAAGCCCATGCAAATTAGTAACCAAACTATTTAATGAAAGGATTTAAAATGGCTACAGATATTAAAAAATTAGCCGAGGAATTAGTTAAATTAACTGTTCTCGAAGTAAATGAATTAAAGAACACTCTTAAAGATGAGTATGGTATTGAACCAGCAGCGGCTGCAGTAGCAGTAGCGGCTGGCCCAGCAGCTGGTGCGGAAGCGGCAGCTGATGAAGGCAAGTCTGAATATGATGTTGTCCTCAAAGACGCTGGTGCGCAGAAAATCGCTGTTATTAAAGCGGTTAAAGAAGCGACTGGATTAGGCTTAGGCGAAGCTAAGGCTATCGTTGATGGTGCTCCTGCAACTGTAAAAGAGAAAGTTGCAAAAGCTGACGCAGAAGCGATGAAGAAAGCGTTAGAGGAAGCTGGCGCGACTGTTGAGCTCGCCTAAATTATCATTAATGGTTAGCTAATTGTATATGCCAAGGAAAACTAAAATCTATTTTTCCGAAGCATATAAAACCCCCAATAAAAAATATAATGTCACAATTTGCGAGCGAGGTCACGTCGTCGCGAGCAAATCTAGCTGACATTATATTTTTTATTAGGCGGGATTTTATCCGCTGAGGAAAATAGATTTTAGTTTTCCATGGTATAATTTAAGTATGAATGAGTTTGATTATTTAGGTGAGGGGGAAGTTTATTTAGATTCGGCATGCCAATCGCTGCGGCCAAAATGCGTAATTGATGCGATTAATCAATATTATACAGAGCATAATTCTTGCGGGGAACGAGTGAAATATAAGTGGGGAGTGGAAACGGATGAAAAAGTCGAAGAAGCGCGAGAATTAGTTCTAAAATATCTAGACATGAAACCGAAGAAATATACAGTTTCTTTTACATTAAATACGACTTACGGGATTAACCTAATTCTTTCGCAACTAAAGGCGGACGCGTTTAAGAAGGTAATGACAAGCGAGATTGAGCATAATTCGCCGTTTTTGTCGACTATGGCGTTTAGTGAAAGAACAGGGTTACCGCGTGAGGTGATGAAGAGGAACGAAGATGGGTCAATCGAAGCAAGCGCCTACGATTTCTCCGACGCGGTGGTAGTAATAAACTGCGCTTCGAACTTTGATGGGCGAAAACTTTTGAATATTAAAGAGGTTGTTAAGGCGATACATAAGGCTGGCGGAATAATTATTATTGATGCGGCGCAAGCGATGGCACATTCTAGTGAAATTGTACGAGGAATCGAAGCGGATGCGATTTGTTTCTCGGCACATAAATTATATGCACCGTCGCTAGGAGTGATTGTGTGGCGAGACGAGCTGATGGGAAAAATGACAAACGGATTTGTTGGGGGCGGAATGGTAGATGATGTAGAAAAAGATTCGTATTTATTATCGGCGGAAAGTAAGGAACACCGCTATACGCGTTTTGAGGCTGGCTTACAGGCTTGGGGGGAAATTGTTGGGTTAGGTGCGGCATTAAAGTGGCTGATGAAAGTGCCAAAGGCTGAATGGAAGAAGCTCGAGAATAATTATACGGAACTATATGAATTTTTAGCTTCGTCTAGTAAGGTACATTTAGTTAATCGTGAACCAAACGCGACTATGTCATTTTATGTAGATGGATTAGATTCGCATATGTTAGGAAATGCTCTTTCGCGAGAAAACATCATGGCGCGAACAGGATATTTTTGCGCGCATTATTATCTAGATCATGTTTGCAAATACCCGCCTTTAGTACGCTTTTCTTTAGGTTTACACAACAGACCAGAGGATATTGAAAAAGTAAAAAAGGTGATGGGAAAAATCATTTAGATTGTGGTAAAATAGATACATTATGGTGTGTATAGCTGCTTTTATCATTTTGGCGATTGTAGGAGTTTTTGTAGCAGTCGCAGCAATTTTTAAACCAAAAATTTGGAAATCTTATACTAAAGCTTTGAAAAAGGCGTGGGGATGTTTATGGAAAAAAGTAAGATTGCAGAAATGTGAGACTGGTTTTAAAGAAGATGTAAAAAACTCACTACTTAGCCGGGTAATGTTAAAACATCCAAAATGGGTAAAACCTTTGTCGATTATTATTGAAATACTGTCTATTATTATCGTTGTAGTTGTCGTCTGGGCGATTTTGACAGCAATTAAGTCATTGTTGGCGTTATGGGCGCTTGGTTCGTGTAATGTGACGAAGCCTTCGGCTTGTTCGCTTGGAGCGGAAATTTGTTCAATTGATGAAAGCGAACCGACCAATGTATTTGAAGCGACTGGTAGATGGTTTACGGAATGGGGGGAGATTTTTGAGGCATTCCCGGATAAATTCCGCACCTATAAGGCTGAAGATTATGATTTTAACTATATTACAATCAATCCAAACGAAGTTGAAGGGTTGCCGACTGCGGTAGATATTTTCGATCCTGGTTGTTCGGTCTGTATGGCGTCATATGTTAAACAAAAAAAGGCTGGGTTTTTCGATGATTATAATGTAAGATTAGTGCCATTTGCAATTCAAGATGCAGAGGGGAATTATAAGTTTAAAAACTCCGAAATTATCGTACGATATATGTTTGCGAGCGAGCAAATACGCTCTGGGCTGTCACTAGAAATTATTGACCACATCTTTACTGGTGAAAATAGTGAAGGCATTTCGTACCAGACTAAGTTTAATGAGGATTATACGGCAGAAGAAGCAGCGAAAAAGATTGAAAGCTGGTTGAAAAAAGCCGGAGCGAAGGACGAGGAAATTAAAGAAATTCGTGAGATGATAAATTATCCAGAAATAACGGATAAAATGAGTCAGAACCGCGAAATAGTAGAAAATCAACTTAGAGTTAAGGGGATTCCGACTATGATTTATGATGGTGGCAAACATACTGGTTTGTGGGAAAAATCATAAGAATTTTATGTATTTTTTACAACATTTTGTAGACGACCGGTGTTTTTGTGGTGGAAAAGTTTAGCAAAAAAATGTTGACTTTACGGGGGGATTGATATAATATAATATTAATACTATATTTAGACAGGAATGCGAGGTGATGTCTGAAATACCAGAAAAACAAATAAAGAGATTACGAACGCTGCTTTCTGACGCAGAAACTAATTTATCGGCGGCAAAAGAGCTTCTAATTTCGATTTTGGGCGATGGTGAAACCATTGCTGCACCAAGAGAAACAGTTGTTTCAGGACCAGAGGGAAAAATTATTGAGGGGATTTTTGATGGGCAGATTATGATTGGACCGGATGGGAAAAATTATCCAGTGCCAGCGAACTATGCTTCGAAGTCGAAGTTGGTTGAAGGCGATATTATGAAATTAACAATTACGGAAGACGGAAAGTTTCTTTATAAACAAATTGGTCCAGTTGAACGTAAGACGGTAATCGGAACTTTGACTCATCATGATGATAAATATTTTGTAGAAGTGGCCGGAAAAGAATATCAGATTTTATATGCATCAGTAACTTATTTCCACTTACGCGAAGGTTCGCAGGTTTCAGTGACGATTCCGGCGAAAAACGACGAAGCTACATGGGCAGCCGTCGAGGCAGCATTGTGATATAATAGATATTAATGAAGAGTTTATACCGGAGATGTAGGCCGCTAACGTTGCGGGATGTAGTTGGGCAGCCGCAAGTAACGGAACCGTTAATCAAATCACTTGAACAGGGGAAGATTAGCCATGCCTATCTTTTTATTGGACCGAGAGGCTGCGGGAAGACGAGCGTGGCGAGAATTTTGGCGCATGAGGTAAATGGGTTTAAATACGAAATCGAAGACGATTATGTTGATATTGTTGAAATTGATGGGGCTTCGAACCGGGGGATTGATAATATTAGGGAACTACGCGAAAAAGCCGCAATTGCGCCGACGAGTGGGAAGTATAAAATATATATCATTGATGAAGTACATATGTTAACAAAAGAAGCGTTTAACGCACTTTTAAAAACGCTTGAGGAACCGCCGGCACATGTAATTTTTATTATGGCGACGACTGATGCTTATAGAGTTCCGGTAACGATTACTTCGCGAGCACAAACTTATACTTTTAAATTAGCTGATACCGAAACGATGTTTAGGTATTTGAAGGGGGTAGCGGAAAAAGAAAAGATTAAAATTGATGATGAAGCGTTAAAAATTATCGTAAAACGAGGTGAAGGGTCATTTAGGGATTCTTTGAGTTTACTCGATCAAATTTCGACCTTGTCACAAGAAACGATTACGAAAGATATGGTAGTTTCGGCAATGGGACTACCGGAAGATGAAAAAATTAATGAACTTTTGATAGAGTATGCATCGGGTAATGTTGTAAAAATTACAACGATTTTAAGAGATTTGTTAGCTTCGGGAGTAAAAGCCGAGACTTTAACTGAAGAATTAATTAGGACTATTATTAATGAGCCGAAGCCTGAGTATTTGTCTTTACTAGGTAAGTTGACCGATGTTAAGGCGCCGTTTGCGGAAGCGAAATTGCTCGTAGCCTTATCTAACAAGACTCTAAACACATCTTCTTTTGTTCGTAGACTTGAATCTGAAAAATCTCATACGCTGGTCCGCCGAGAGAACCGTCCTACGGACGAACCTCTCGGGGACGTCAGGAATATAGATTTTTCAGATTCAAATCAAAAAATACTCACAAAAGAAGATGTGTTTACGCCCTCAAAAACTACTGCCTTTGATTGGCGAGGATATTTGGAGAAGGTGAAGGGGTTGAATGAGGCGGTTTATTTGCAACTGAAAAAATGTCGTTTTGAGTTTAATAATCAAGAACTAGAGATTTACCCGGAGAAAAAAATTGTGAAAACAATTTTAGCACGGGATAATAATAAGAAGATTCTAATTGATGCGGGTGGAGGGGTAAAAATTACAATACACGAAATTGGCGAGACCCCTAGGCAAATGAAAAAAGATGAAACTTTGGATCGAATTTCTGATATAATGGGAGGAGAGGTAAAAAATGACGGAGGAGGTAGCCCATTCTAACGAAAAAGGCGGGAGAGTTCCGCCTCAAGACATCGTAGCCGAGAAATCCTTGCTCGGAGCGATTATGATTGCGGATGGTGTGTTGCCGGAGATTTTGACGATTTTAAAACCGCGGGACTTTTACGAAAAACGCCACGAAATTATTTTTGAGGCGATGATACATTTATATGATCAGCATAAACCGGTAGACTTACTAACTTTAACTTCGGAACTACGAGCGAAAAAGAAATTAAAAGAAGTCGGTGGGGGAGCTTATTTAACGGAACTATCGAACTTCGTGCCAGCAGCTTCGCATGCGAAAGCTTATGCGGAAATTATTGAAAAGGCTTCGGTAAGAAGGCGCTTAATTAAAGCGGGTACAGATATTGCGAATAAGGCTTACGAAGACGATGCGGAAGTGAACGATTTAATTGGTGGGGCGGAAAAAGATTTGTTTGAAGTTTCCGATAAAATTATAAAAAGTGATTATGTTGCAATGAACGATTTGTTGGCGGATGCGTTCGATAGGATTGAAGAATTACACAAAAATAAAGGAGCGCTCCGAGGTCTAAAAACTGGCTTTCGAGATTTGGACAAAAAGACGGCTGGTTTTCAAAAGGGTGACTTAATCATTGTCGGGGCACGTCCAGCGATGGGTAAAACAACTTTTGCGCAAAATTTGGCTTATAATATTGCAAGCATAAACAATAAGGGTGTTTTATTTTTCTCGATGGAGATGGCGGCAAATGAAATCGTCGACCGGATGATTTCGGATGTGTCAGGAGTTGATAACTGGAGAATGCGGACTGGTAATCTTTCTGACGAAGAATTCCAAAGAATTGGTGAAGCATTGGGCGAAATGGATGAGCTTCCTGTGTATATAGATGATACGAGCTCGATGACGATTATGGAACTTCGTAACAAAGCTCGGCGTGCGATGCATGATCATGATATTGGTATCGTGATTGTAGACTACCTACAACTGATTTCGGGCTCGGATAGATATGCGGGGAATCGTGTACAGGAAGTAACGGAAATCTCGCGTGGTTTGAAAATTTTAGCGCGTGAATTAGAAATCCCGGTGGTAGCGTTGGCGCAGTTGTCGCGTGGTGTAACAGGAAGAGACGACCCGAGGCCGGTTTTGTCGGATTTGCGCGAATCAGGTTCGATTGAGCAAGACGCCGATTTGGTAATGTTCCTACACAGAACGGATTATTACAAGAAACCGGAGGAAGAAGAGACTCATATTACTGAACTTCTGATTAGAAAACACCGCCATGGTGCAATTGGAACGATTGAACTCTACTTCCATCCGGAGCTACTACGTTTTATGTCGCTCGACAAAGAACACTAATTTTGTTATAATACTTATGTGAAGAAAATTATAATTTCTAAACTTTTTTTGTATAGATACCGGTTTGTGATTGGTTATATTGTTTTAGGCCTAGCGTTTACTACGCTGTTATTTATTTTGCCTCTAATTGCACAACATGGTCTATCGGAAGCGGAGATGGAATCAGCGACCAGTTCTTATTATCTAGGAAAGAACGGGATTTTAAACGGAGATTTAGTTGATTTACCTTACCGAGTTTTGCAAAAATTTTCGATTATGATTTTCGGTTTATCGGCATATGTAATAAAACTACCTAGTATTTTAATCGGATTGCTTTTAGGCTTTCTTCTGATTCTGCTTCTAAACCGTTGGTTTAAAAGTAACGTTTCTTTGCTAGCTTCATGTTTAATTGTTTTATCGACGCCATTCCTCTTTTTGGCTGGTTCAGGGACACCATTAATTATGTTGGTATTTTGGCCGACATTTCTACTTTGGATTGGTTCAAAAATCCAAGGTGAAAAACGACCGAAACCTTTATATAGTTTTGTTTTCGCAATCGTTCTATTACTATCGATTTTTACACCGTACATGGCATACTTCGCCATTTTCTGCATATTATTCGTTCTATCCCAACCGCATTTGCGTTTCATCGTAAAAGAATTGCCAAAATTACCGCTATGTTTAATTTCTCTAGTTGTGATTGCTGGGTTCGTAGTATTAGGAATTAGTATTTATAATCATCCTGGAACAATTATGGAGCTTCTATTTGCTAAAGATTTCCAATTAGACAATTTCTTTGGCAATATTACGACTGGGTTGGCACCGCTATTTTCGTGGCATAATAGTTTGGAAAGCGTGTTCTTAGCGCCTTTAATTAGCTTGCCAACTTTCATCTTAGCTTTAATTGGATTGTTTTCGACCACGAAAGGATTTTTCGCATCAAGAAATTCAATTGCGACTTTGCTTTTAGTTTTTTGTTTAGTTATCACTGGTTTTAATCCTAATGCAATTATCTTTTCGATTTTACCGTTTTCAATTTTAATTGCGCACGGGATTAAATATTTACTGGAAAAATGGTATGGACTTTTCCCGGAAAATCCGTATGCACGAATTTCGGCTTTAATTCCTCTGACAATTTTATTTGCAATTATTATTATTCCTAGCTTGCTGCAATATATTTATGGATATAGATACAATCCAAATGTGGCAAACGAGTTTAGTTATAATCTAGAAGTAATTAAAAAGAATTTAAATGATGAAACATTGCTGGTAAAAGATGGCCATTATAATTTTTATAAAATTTTAGAAGAATCAACCGACCTTAAAGTAGTTGATCAACTAAATAAAGAAGAAAGAGTAGCGATTTTGGGAAGTTCAGAAGAACTAGAAAAATACAAGTTGAGCCAGATAATCACCTCGCCAATGCGAGATAATTCTGATATAATATATTTATATACTTACTCTGATAATGTGGAAGGAGAATAATCATGGGTCAAAAAATGGACCAAGTGAAATTATTAAATCAATTGCGTAAAGCGCAAAAAGAACTGAAAAATGAAATCGTTGAAGTCGAGGCAGGAGACGGGGCGGTCATAGTTCAAATTAATGGTGAATTAAAAGTGAAAAAAGTTAAAATCGATCCGGAAAAAGTCGATTTAGATGATATTCATGAACTTGAACGCTGGATTGAAAACTGTATGCGTGATGGTTTTGCTAAGGCTCAAGAAATTGCAACGGACAAAATGAAACCTCTGATGGGCGGTTTGTCGAGCCTTGGACTCGGTGGAATGTAATTAGGCTATTTTAATTATGCTACCACAGGCACTGACTAATGTAATTGAGGCGCTCGGACATTTGCCGGGAGTAGGTCCGCGTACGGCGGAAAGGTATGCATATTATCTTTTTAAGTCTAATCCGAGATTGTCGGAGAACATTGCGGAAACTCTAGAGAAATTACATTCGGGAGTAAAAAGCTGTCCGGTGACCTTTGCATTAATCGATGCAGATGAAAAGATGTCACCATTTTATACAGACGATGGACGAGATAAAACTACGGTTCTAGTAGTAGAAGAGCCGTTAGATATCTATGCAATTGAACAAACTAAGAATTATAAAGGGACTTATCATGTTTTAGGCGGGGCAATTTCGCCGATTGATGGCGTCACGCCGGAGCAATTGCATATCGGAGAATTAATTAAGCGAGTAAATAACGATAACGTAAAAGAAGTAATTATTGCCACAAACCCATCGGTGGAAGGAGAATCGACGGCGCTTTATTTGGAAAAAATTTTGCATGAACAAAATCCTAATTTGAAATTAACTCGTTTGGCACGTGGGCTGCCGCTTGGCGTAGACCTAAGCTACGCGGACCAAATTACTTTAAGTGCGGCTTTAGAGAATAGGACTAAATTATAAGTTTTCTAATGCTTTAAAGTCAACTTTTGCAAGCTTTGTTTTCGGCAACTCTTCAATGAAGCGAATTTCACGCGGAATTTCATATTTAGCAAGATGCTTCTTGTAAATATTGTTCAATTCTTTACGAATAACCCGTTCATGGATATCTTCTTTCGGAACGACAAAAACAACCACCTTTTCACCACGTAATTTATCTTCGCGTCCAACCGCTGCGCAAGCGGTAATTTTATTACATTTCAAAGTTACATCTTCAATGTTTGCAGGATAAATATTATAGCCGTTAGAAATAATCATACGTTTTAGACGAGAACGGAAGTGAACTAATCCTTTTTCATCAATATAACCAATGTCGCCAGTACGCAAATATTTTTTTCCATCTACATTGATGAAGGCTTCTTCGGTTTCTTTTGGTTTATTTAGGTAACCTTGCATGACGGCAAGCCCACGTAGTATTATTTCGCCATCCTGACCAAGCGGAGCTTCTTTTTTGGTTTTAAGATCCATAATAATTACTTCATTATCTGGAAGCGGGAAGCCGATTGCGTCCGGATCTTCGGCTACATTAGGCGGAGAGAAGATAAATCCACCTGAAGCTTCAGTTAAACCATAACCATTTTCGATTTTAGCTTTCGAACCATGAGCACGGAGAAAATCATTGATCTTTTCCTTGCTACTCATACTAATCATGTCACCGCCAGAAACTACATATTTAACATTTTTTAAGGCATCTTTTTTAAATTTAATCTTTGTAAGATATTCGAAAACTGTCGGCACGCCAACTAAAATGTTTACTTTATATTTTGTGATATAACTTTTAAATTTTTTAGGGTTAAATTGCGGGATAAGAAAAGATCGAGCGCCGAAATAAAGTGGCATATGGACACAACAACCTAGTCCGAACGCGTGGAAATTCGGCAAGAAGGCCATGAACGAATAATTTGATTTAAATAATTCTGGAACTAAATATTTTGCACCGAGCGCTTGGGCATTAAAATTTAAATTTGAGAGAATAATGCCTTTTGGTTTACCAGTTGTCCCGCCAGAATACATAATCACCGCTTCGTCATTAGGGTTAACACGTGCGTGCGGGTTACCAATAAATTTATTAGCCTTATTTAAGAATTTATCCCAAGTTAAAACATGCTGGGACTTTTTAATATGATTCTTTCGACCTTTGGTCAATTTATAAATTACGCGAACTATTAAATCCATTGAGCGAGTTGGAGAAACTACAACGACCTGTTCAACATTTGTATTTTCAATAATAGCTTCTACTTTAAGGTAAGAAATATCGATACAAAGCATAATTTTAGAGTCGGCTTGATTAAGATAGTCTTCGATTTCTTTCTCACTAGAAAGTGGGTGAATCATATTTGCGATTGCGCCAATTTCATTAATCGCATAAAACATGTAAATCGCCTCGGGCGTATTCGGCATACAGACCGTAATACGATCACCTTTTTCAGCACCAATCGCTTTTAAGGCGGCGGCGACTTTATTGATTTTTTTGACCAATTCTTTATAGGTTATTTCGGTATCGAAATACTGCAAAGCGGTATTATGAGGCCACTTACATGAAGATTCATAAACAACGTCATACATACCACCATCAAAATAGTTAATATCTTTTGGCAATCTATCTATATAGCCGTATTTAGCTTTTTCAAGCTTCATATCAATCTTACGTAAAGTATTTTTTAACTTGTTATATATATATTCTAAAGGCATGTAATTATTTTAACATATTTGTGCTATAATTTATACATGGATAGAAATTTTAAGGTTAGAGTAACGGTCGGCGTATCGATGTTTATAATTGCTCTAATCGGACTCTACACTTTTAATAGTGTACCATTTAAATTAATCTATGGTTTTTGTTCTCTAATAGCGTTGATTGAATTATTCAGTTTCTTTAAAAGAAAGTCGGGCGGGCTGAATTTATTTCTTACAATTTTAGAGGTAGTATTTCTAGCTTGGGGAACGATTTTCGTCGCACATACAGACGTTGATTATTTTTGGTATATTATTTTAGGTGTACCTGGGTACGACATTTTTGCATATTTATTCGGTAAGCTATTCGGAGGCAAAGTCTTTAAAAAATCTCGCCCGTTCCCGCATATTTCGAAAAATAAAACTTGGGAGGGAACAATTCTAGGTTTAACGATGGCGATTGGTTTAGTAACGCTAAAAATGGCGATAAACGGAAGTTTTGAGACAGATTGGATATATTTATTATGTGGCCCATTAGCATTAATGGGCGATTTGTTTGAAAGTTTCTTGAAGCGGAAATTCGATGTTAAAGATTCAAATGAAATTGTCATTAAAAACCCGATTTTCAATAAATTAGAAATGTTGGTTGGCGGGTCGGAAGGACATGGTGGCTTTCTAGACAGAATTGATTCAACCGCGTTTGCTTGTACTATTTTGTTAATAATTTCCAGCCTTTAATTAGATAATCTAGGCCGGAGAAAAGTGTTAAGGCTAGACTTAGATATAAAGCAATGTTGCCTAAAATGGCAAAGATTTCTAAGTTGACGATCATGTTGAGAAGTAGAATTATCAGAGCGGTCATTTGGACGGTGGTTTTTAATTTACCGTAAAACGAAGCCGAGATAGTTACGCCGCTACGTGCAACCATCATGCGCATACCATCTACTGCGAAATCGCGTACAAGAATGAGGGCGAAAACCCAAATCGGAACAATATTCAAATAGGTTAAAGTTAAGAAAGCGAGATTAATTAGCATTTTATCGGCAAGAGGATCGAGAAAAGCGCCGAGGTCGGTTACCATTTTCTTTTTACGAGCCCAATTGCCGTCGATTTTATCAGTAATGGAAGCAATAATAAAAATAACTAATGCCACTATTTTTGCCCACATGTCTGGTAAAAGAACAAAAACCATAAAAACTACCGACAAAATCATGCGGAGGATAGTTAAAATAGTTGGACCAGTTAAAATGTTTTTGCGAGATTGGCTCATACAATATCCCTTCTATGTTCAACTTTCCAAGCACGCACTTTCGCAAATTTAGCGGCAAGTACGTCGGTAGACCATTTATCACCGAGCATAACAGTATGCTCAGGAGGAATTTTATATTCGTCCATAGCTTCGGTGAGTTTTTTACTCATAGGCTTTTTTGCCCACCAAACGCATGGAACATCAATCGGCTCGCAAAACTTTTGCATCATCTTTTTACGGCCATTATTACTAATCACTACAACTTTTACTCCAGCGCCATGACAATCTTGAATCCAATCCTGTAATTCATCGGCTGGTTCTTTTTCGGAATGGAGTCTTAGAGTGTTATCAAGGTCGCATAAAAGTAATTTAACGCTTTCTTTTTTTAAAAGTTCTGGCGTTACGTCTTCAAAACGTTCAAATTTTCTATCCGCACGAAAAATACTCATATACCTATTTTAACATGTTATAATTGATATATGTATAATAAATTTAGTAATTTTTTGGAGAATAAAAGCAAAATCTGTGTGATTCAAGCGGAAAACCCGGACGGCGACTCGCTTGGTTCGGCGATTGCTCTCGATTATTTGTTGCCCGAAAAAGAGATTTCCCTATATTGCCCGATTGATATTCCGAAATATTTACATTATTTTTCAGATTGGTCAAGAGTAACAAATGAATTTGATTTCAAGGCGGATGGATATATTATTGTCGATACAGCGGCGGAGGTTTTGCTATCGAAGTTATTGGATGATACAGCGATTCGAAATCGTTTATATTCCGCGCCTGTGCTAGTGATTGATCACCATGAAACGGAAGATGATTTAAACTTTCCCCATGAGAGTATTATTGAAGTTAGACCGGCTTGCGCAGAATTAATCTATCGAATTGTAAAAGAAAACAAGTTAGAAATTAGTAAAGAAGCGGCGGAAGCAATTTTTCAAGGTATTTTATCAGACACCTTGGGTCTAACTAGCGTGTCGATGACAGCAGAAACGTTCGATATCGCTGGAGAACTAACCCGGCTTGGAGCAGATGTCTCGGTTTTAGAAGACCGGCGAAGAGAATTTATGAAAAAATCGCCGAGAATTCTAGACTATAAAGCAGATTTAATTAAAAGAATTGAATACTATTTAGATGGCGAATTAGCCATTGTGCATATCCCGTGGGATGATATTCGGGAATATTCGGATGAATATAATCCCAATGTGCTGATTTTAGAAGAAATGAAGTTAGTTGAGGGAGTAAAAGTAGCGGTTGCAGTAAAAACTTATCCGGACGGAAAAGTAACGGGGAAAATTAGAAGCGATTCAACAGCACAAATAGCGGAAAAAGTGGCGGGTTATTTCGGCGGAGGAGGCCATCCATACGCAGCCGGGTTTAAAACTTATGATACAACTTACGAAGAGGTGGTAAGAGATTTAGTTAAAATAGTGCCGGAGTTACTAGAGAATGTTTAGCCGAAAGTTGACTTTAAAAAAGACGCATGATTTTTCGGCAAGCGAGGAGCCGGAGCTCGCGGTAGTTTTTATCCATGGGATTGCTTCTGATTCGAATACATTTAAAAATGCGCTGAACTATCTCGAAGGGACAAGATCTTTGAAAAATGTCAGGTTTATTACGTTTGATTTACTAGGTTCTGGCAAGTCTTTAAAAAATGATAAACTAAATTATGATTATAAAGATCAACTCGAAGCTTTGCACAATTCAATCGAAAAGCTAAAACTAAACATTCCATTGGTTTTGGTTGGGCATTCTTTGGGAACTTTAATCGTAACAAGATATGCAGATACTTACAAAAAAACAGTCAAAGAATTAATTTTAATTTCACCACCGGTTTATACGGAAGCGGACCTTGATAACCCAGCATTTGCGACTGGAATTAAATTATTTAAAGACGCGGTAAGCTTAAAAAATCGAAAAATTTTAGAGGAAAAAGCATTTAATAATTCCATGGAAAAAATAGTATTAGATAAAAAGAATTATCGTGTTTTGGCCGAACTAAAAACTCCGGCTGTTTTAATATATGGCGCAATGGACCGGTTTATTGCAATATATAATATTCCTAAAGTAGTAAAAGACAACGAAAAATATTTGACTGCAATTAAAACAGAAGGGAGGCATGGAGTTTCTCGAGATAAATATAATAAACTAGTAGGAATATTGGAAGGAGTATTAAATGCTTAAAATATACAATACCGCAACTAGAAAAATTGAAAATTTTAAACCTCTTGGCGAGGTGGTGAAAATTTATACTTGCGGGCCAACTGTATATAATTATGCACATATTGGGAATCTGACGGCTTATATTTATTGGGATTTATTAGTACGTACTCTAAAATTAAATCATTACAAGGTGAAGAGAGTTTTAAATTTGACTGACGTAGGGCATTTAGTTTCGGATGCAGATGAAGGCGAAGATAAATTAGAAAAAGGTGCAGAACGTGAGGGACGAACAGTTTGGGAAGTAGCAGAAACTTATATTAAAAAATTCAAAGAAGACTATAAGGCTTTGGAATTAACTGAGCCGGAAGTTTGGGCGCGAGCGACAGATTATATTGAAGAAGATGAAAAAGCAGTGAACTTGATGACTAACAATGGCTTTACCTATGAAACTAGCGATGGGATATATTTCGATACGGCTAAGTTCGAACATTACGCTGATTTTGCGAGATTAGACCTTGGTGGTCTTCAAGCCGGAGCGAGAGTTGGTTTTTCCAACGAAAAACGAAACGTTTCTGATTTTGCAGTTTGGAAATTCATCCATGAAGGCGAGAAACATGCGATGAGATGGGATTACCTAGGACGACCTGGCTATCCGGGGTGGCATTTAGAATGTTCGACAATTATTCATAAAGAACTTGGCGAGCCGATTGATATTCATACGGGCGGAATCGACCATATTCCAATTCATCATACCAACGAAATTGCAGAAACTTATGCGGCGTATGGGCATGATTTATCGCGATACTGGATGCATTGTAATTTTATTATGATTGATGGCGAGAAAGTTTCTAAATCGCTTGGAAATGTTTACACTTTAGCTGACTTATCAAAGCGAGGTTTCTCAGCGATAGATTATAAAATGTGGGTTTTGTCTGGACATTACCAGGGGACACGTAATTTCACTTTTGAATCATTGGAGGCGGCGAAGACGCGGCGATTAGGCTGGAGGAATCGAATTGCAGAATGCTACCAGGGAATTGAAGCATCGAGCGAGACGATTAAAGATTTTGATTTTAGTGAAATGATGGAAGCGGTGAACAATAATCTAAATTCCGCCGAAGCCTTTGCGATGATTGATAACACGAGACTAAAATTAGACGATTGGAAAAAGATAGATGAATTATTTGGACTTAAGTTGGTTGCTGATGCACCAAATCTAAATGATGAAGTGAATGAAAAAATGTTAGCGCGCGAAAAAGCAAGAGCGGAAAAAGATTTTGAAACAGCGGATAAAATTCGTGATGAATTAATCCAAAAAGGCGTAACTATTAACGATACGCCTAATGGGCCGGTTTGGCAATATATATAATACTATTGCATGCGGACAAATTGCATAGATAAATCTCGAAGCTTATCCTCAGGGTAGGCGAGCGGGTGTTTTAGGATTTCATCAAATGATTCTGGTAAATAATTTTCTGGTTGCTTTAGTTTGCGGCCATTGAAGAAACCAGTGACTTTAGCTTTCTCGCGGCGAGCTTGTTCGAACAGAAATTTTTGTCTTTTAACTTGCTCAAGATATTCCTCGCCATCATAAAAAAGGTAGTCTTCCATTTGCTTTTGAATTGATTCTGCTTCACTGCTATATGGCGGTTTTATTTTGAGACCGTTTGCTTGGGCCAGTTCTTTTATTTTTTCTTTCGTTTTAGCAACTTCCCTAGCATTGCGATTCCCACGTAAACCCTCTTCCATTCGTATAATTGTTTTCATGACAGCAATTGAGTTCTGGAGACCTTTTTTTGATTCTTCTTTATCATGCGCTGATAAGTCCGGCATATGTTCAACCGCTAGATCTTCCAACATCTTCATACCATCTTTTTCAGCAGATATAGATGCAGCTTTGTCGCCTGGCTCAAAATCTTGGTTATTTTCTGTAGCTATAATATTACGCCTGGAACTTTCTAAGAGCGAATCAACACCAATAGCATGTCCTTGTTCCTTGTAATACTCTTCTACTAGCCCGTAAGCCTTCTTACGCGTTTCGCTTGACATATCTCCGCCATGTTTTTTAGATAATGCAACAAATGCATCTCTACCAAAATTAGTCTTTTTGGCCATCTGCTGTGCATACTCTAAATTATCGACGTGTTGTTCGTCGGATTTTTCAGTTAATGTTTTCGACAATTCATCCGCGTATTCTGATGGAAGATTATCAACCCTGTCAATCCAAGCATCTAATTCGTCCGTATTATCTGGCACTTTACCTAGGATATCCTTCGTGCCTTCAACCATTTGGCTAATTATCTCATTTGAATCTACTTTTTTAATCTCATACGATTCTAGTACTTTTTTACGAATTTCATCAGGGTCTTCTAATGGTGATTGGACATCCGATCCTCTTTCTGATTCTTCTGATTGGACCGACTTGGAACCTTTAAATTCCGGGAATTCCATTTTTTCCCAAGCATTTTCTGATCCACTTTGTTCCTGTTCTTTGGAACCTATTTTTTCTGAATTCATTTTCCTCCTTTTTTTCATTATAGCATAAAAAAATACTATTAATGATAGTAACGAGAGAGGAACTCGACTTTATAATTTTTGAAAGTACTATCTAGAAGGGAAGCACGAATTTTATCGACCGTATGGACGATAAAATGCTCATTATGGATACTAGCTAGCACTTTTGCGGTGATTTCGTCAGTTTTAAATAAATGGTGAAGATAGGCTCTGGTATAATTTTGGCAACATTCGCAATCACAATCTTCCATGAGAGGCGTAAAGTCGTTAGTATATTTGGCGTTCTTTATATTAATTCTTCCGTCTAGAGTATATAGTGAGCCATTGCGAGCCATCCTCGTCGGTCCAACGCAATCGAAAGTGTCACAGCCATATTCGGCGCCAATAAATAAATCTATTGGTTCTTGGCCCATACCGAGAAGATGGCGAGGTTTGTTTTCAGGGAGAATGCTATTTACCGTTTTTAACATTTCATCCATGCCGTCAGCAGTAAATACTCCGCCAATGCCGAATCCATCGACGTCCTTAGACGCACAATATTCTGCCGATTCGGCACGTAAATCGTTGAATGTACCGCCCTGGACTACGGCATAGAGGTATTGCTCGGTCTTTGCCTTTTTTTCTAGGCGTTTATGTTCTACTACGCAACGGTCGAGCCATTGGTGTGTGCGGCGCATTGCTGCTTCCATATCTTCGCGACTTTCAGACTTAGCAAGATGATCAAATGCCATGTGAATATCAGTGCCGATTTGCCATTGAGCCTGCATGCTTGATTCGGGCGTCATTTCAAAATTCCTCCCATCAATATGGGACTTAAATTTTACTCCCTGTTCGGAAATTTTAACGTTAGGTAGAGAAAATATTTGAAAACCGCCAGAATCAGTAAAAGTTGGTTTATGCCAACTGCTAAACTTAGCAAGCCCACCGGCTTTTTCAATTAATTCTGGGCTTGGACGAAGAACTAGGTGATAGGTATTAGCAAGAATAGCCTGAGAGCCGAGCTCGTGCATTTCTTTCATGGTTAAAGCTTTGACGGTCGCACGCGTAGCAGCGCCAACAAAAGCCGGCGTCTCTATGTCGCCGTGAGGGGTATGAATAACGCCAACTCTAGCTAGCCCATCTCGTTTCTTGATATCGAACTTTAACATATAAACATTGAGTCTCCGTAACTTAAAAAGTTATACTTTTCTTCGATGGCATGGTCGTAAGCGTTTTTTAAATTTTCCCAGCCAGCAAAAGCAGAAGCAAGCATTAAGACGGTAGATTTTGGAGCATGGAAATTTGTCAAAAGGGCGTCGACAATTTTGAATTCGAAACCTGGATAAATAAAGATGTCGTCTTCACCTTCAGTTTTACCGGTTTTTGCATAATACTCTAAAGTACGTGCAACTGTCGTACCGAGAGCAATCACTCTTTTAGCGTTTTTAATCGCATCAATAGTATCTTCAGGAATATAAAACCATTCGGAATGCATCTCGTGATCTTCGACTTTTTCGGTACGCATAGGGAGAAAAGTACCGAGACCGACGTGGAGAGTTAAATATTTAATTATTACGCCCTTTTGCCTCAGTTTGTTCAATAATTCTTCGGTCATATTAAGACTAGCGGTCGGGGCGGCGGCAGAACCCATATTTTTTGCCCAAATAGTTTGATAACGTTTTTTGTCATCGTCAGTCGCATCGCGATGAAGGTACGGCGGGAGGGGAACGGTGCCGTAATTTTCGGCGAGATCGGTAAGAGGCGTATTAGACTCAACTTCGGCGATGCCGTTGCCTAGAATTTTACTAACTATAATTATACTGTCATTAATATATAGTTCATCGCCTTCATGTAGTTTACCGCGATACATGACGCGTTGAGGTTCGTCGCCGTGTTTTTCAAGGACGACGAGTTCGCGTTTGCGCCCATCAGGTAATTCGCAAAAAAGACGAGATTGCATGACGCGAGTGTCGTTTAAAATCAATAAGTCGCCGGGGTTTAGAAAATCCGTTAAATCGCGATAGTGCGAATCTTTGATTTCACCGGTTTTACGATCTAGAACTAGTAGACGAGTAGAGCCACGTTCTTTTGGCGGAAATTTGGCGATCCTATCTTCTGGCAAATCATAACTAAAATCAGAAACTAACATATTTTATATATTATAACATATTTTGTTTAATTAACAACTTTGCGAGGCTTATGTATTTTGCAAGTCGCGTAAAATTTGTTTTTCGTAACGTTCTTCTTCGGAAAAAATACAGCCACAATATTTTTGCAAATAAAGTCCAAGTTCGCGGGCTTTAGTTTGACCCTCACGAAAACCAACTCGAAAATCTCGGTAAAGAAATTTTACGCCAGAAAGAGCGGAAAGTTCTTCGCAAACCTTTATTAACTCTTCGTGTTTTTGGTAAGGAGAAACTAAAAGTGTAGTCGTAAAAGCGTCGTAGCCATTTTTTGCGGCATACCTTACGGTTTCGGTTAAACGTTTTTTATAACAATAATTCGTACAACGATTTGGAATATCATCTACAACATTTTTACAAAATTCGTCAAGTCCGTATTCTTCATGAATAATTAACTCTACGTTTACCTTTTTAGTATAATCTTTTAAACAATCGCGACGAGTTTTGTATTCAATGTATGGATGAATGTTTGGATTATACCAAAAACAAGTCGGTTCAATCCCTTCTTTACGTAAACTGTCTATACAATAAACACTACATGGAGCGCAACATGTATGCATCAATAATTTCATTTACAACATTATAACATTTATGTTACAATAAAGCTATTAAGGAGGCTTATGTCTAAAAAAATCGAAACAGATTTAAAGACTTTTATTAAATTTTGGTTAGTGCCGCTTGGAATTGGTATCACGATTTTTATACTTTATAAAGCGTTAACTGGTTTAATAATAATTGGGGCTTCAATCTTCCTCGCCTTAGCGTTAAAACCGCTAGTGAGAAAAGTCAATGATTTCTTTACAAAACATTTCGGAAAGGATAAAAAACACCAGAGTTTGTCAGCTGTATTTGCTTATTTGATTGTCGTATTAGTAATCGGCGGGATTGTAGCAATTGTTGGGCCAGTCGTAGTGAATGAAACCGCAAAGTTCGTTCAACATGTGCCAGAAACTTTTGAGACCGCTTTAGGAGGTTGGGATGGAATTAACAATTTCGGTAAAACGATTGGGATTGAAAATCTACAAAATGAAATCACAAACGCCTTAACTGGATTATCTAATAATTTGCTTGGGGTGTTTGGCGATAATTTAGTTTCGAGCGTGAGCGGTATCGCCGATATCATAATGAAAGTAGTATTGACGTTAGTTTTGACATTGTTATTCTTGCTTGAAGGACCGGAAATGATGAATTCGCTTTGGGAAGATCTTGGCTCTGGTGAAGACAATGAATCAGTGGGAGTAGCGAGAAAAGTAGTATCGAAAATGGCAGGCGTGGTGTCAACTTATGTTTCGAGACAGGTAATCGTAGCAATGATTGATGGTTTGGCTTCTGCTTTGATTGTGTTCTGTATATCGTTATTCTTGAATATTTCGACTAGTCTTGCAATGCCAATGGGCATGATCACAATGTTGTTCTATCTCATTCCGATGTTTGGCCAATTTATCGGTGGAACTTTGGTGACTGTTTTATTGGCATTTTCGAACCCAGTTGCTGGTTTAATTTTTGCAATTATCTATATCATCTACGCACAGATTGAAAATAATTTAATTGCACCAAAAATTCAGGGTGATGCCTTAAATTTGAAACCGGTAGTAATTTTATGCGCAATTACGATTGGGATGTACATGTTCGGACTACTTGGCGCAATTATTGCGATTCCAATTGCTGGTTGTATTAGAGTTTTAGTCGAAGAATATCCGAACATTAAAGCTACTAGGGGATAGAATGTCTGAAGTTGAGTCAAAGACTAAAGACAGTAGTTTGGGCTTGAAGAAGAGACGGCAAAAAATCTTTCTGGTAGTTTTGTTTGTCCTAATTAACGTAGCAGTGATTGCTGCAACCGCCATTTCGGAATTTGGTAATTCAAAAAATGCAACAGAGTTTTCGGAAATTCGAATTGATTGGTGGCTACTAATCCCGGCGGCTTTGTGCTTTATCGTCGCAATTACGGCAGAAATTTTTAAATACGTACTAATGATTCGGGAGATGCCAAGCAAAGAAAATGGCAAAAAAATAGATGATTGGAAATTAGCTAGACGGACAGTTTTGCTCGGAAGATATTATGACAATGTAACGCCAGCAGCAGTCGGGGGACAACCATTTCAAATTTATTATATGAGGAAAAATAGTGGGCTGTCGAAAGGAGCTTCAACAGCTGTACCAATTTTTGGGATGATTTCTCTGCAAATTGCGTTTATCATGATTGCATTAATCTGTTTTTTGTTTGGTGGAGTGGCCGGGGATCATCCGGTGTTGATTGTTACGGCATGGATTGGATTGCTGTTTTATGCATTTTGGCCAGTCATGGTAATAGGAGCAAGCTTCTTCCCGAAATTTACTACGAAAGTCACGAAATTGTTTGTTAAAATTTTAGTGAAATTTAAAATCTTAAAAAATCGTGAAGAGAAATTGGCGAAGGTTGAAGATGAAATAAAAGAATATGCAAAATCGGTAAAGATGATTTTAAAAACACCCGGGTTATTTGTAAAAGTAATTTTATTATCATTGGTGTTCAATCTATTGGTAGCGATGATTCCGTTTTTCGTCTTGACGGCGTTCGGAGGGAACGTAGGGTTTTGGGCTTCACTTGGAACAACCATCGCCGTAATGAGCGCCGTTTACTTTATACCAACGCCTGGTAATTCAGGCGCAGCGGAAGGAACTTTCTTTATCGTCTTTTCGACTTTGTCTTCAGGTTATGTGTTCTGGGCAATGTTAATCTGGCGGTTCTTTTCATATTATATATACATACTAATGGGACCAATTATCTATTTCGTCATGCATTTAGAAAAGAAACATGGTAGAATAGAATGATATGTTTAAGCTATTTCGATTCCTAAAACCATATATATGGCAGGTTTTGATTTTAATTTTTGCAACGGCAATGCAAGTTTACACAACTTTGAGATTGCCGGCTTTAATGGCGGACATCATTAACAACGGGATTGTTGCTGGAAATACGGATTATGTATGGACGATTGGAATTCGGATGATTATTCTGGCAATCATTTCGGCAGTAGCTTCATTTGTTTCGAGTTATTTTTCGGCACGAATTGGCTCAAATTACGCGAGAGATATTAGGGCGGAAGTATTTACGAAAATTATCAACTTTAATGTTTTAGACTTAAAAGATTTTAGCACGGCATCATTATTGACCCGTACTACAAATGATGTAAATCAGGTTCAATCGGCGGTAATCATGATTCTTTCGATGATGCTTCGAGCTCCACTATTTTGCATCATTTCAATTATCATGGCGGTTCAAACTGCGCCGGATATGTCCTGGATTATTTTGGTTGGGGCAGCGGCCATTTTAGGCTCAGTCACCTTGATTATGTCGTTGGTGATTCCGAAATTTAAGATTTTCCAAGAATTAATCGACAAAGTAACTTTAATTACGCGAGAAAATTTAACTGGACTCCGCGTTGTGAGAGCATTTAACAATGAGGCTTTGGAGCGAAAAAAATTCCGTAGAACAAACGATCGTTTAACTAAACTTTTGATTTTTATTGATAGAATATTAGAATTACAAAATCCATTAATCAACATTATATTTAATGGAACAACGCTGCTATGTTCATGGATTGGGATTTCTTTGCTTTCAAAAGATTTTGCTTATCTTGGTAATATGACAGCGTTTGCGCAATACGTCGGGCATGTGATGATGTCATTCTTGATGATGTCAATGTTATTCGTGATGTTGCCTAGAGCAAATGTTTCGGCCCATCGTATTAATGAGGTCTTGATGCAGAAATCGAAAATTCATTGGAAAAATAAAACTGAAGGGGTGGCAGAAAAAATGCCGACGGTTGAATTTAAAAATGTAGATTTTTCTTACCCAGACGCGGAAGAAAAAGTATTAGATGATATTTCGTTTAAGGCGGAAGCGGGAAAAACGACAGCCTTTATTGGTTCGACCGGCTCAGGAAAATCAACTTTGATCAATTTAGTGCCGAGATTTTATGAGGCGACTAACGGAGAAATTTTAATTAATGGAATTTCAATTAAAAATTATGAAAAAGATGATTTAATGAAAAAGATTGGATTTGTCCCGCAAAGAGGAATGCTCTTTTCTGGCACGATTAAGTCAAATATAAAATTCGGAGCACCTGCGGCGAGTGATGAACAAGTACATAAAGCGGCAAGAATTGCACAAGCTGAAAACTTCATTGAAAAATTACCCGAAAAATATAATGCGCCGGTAGCACAAGGCGGGACGAATTTTTCGGGCGGCCAAAAGCAAAGATTATCAATTGCACGGGCAATTTGTAAAAATCCGGATATTTTCATTTTTGATGATGCCTTTTCGGCATTAGATATGAAAACTGATTTAAAATTGAGGACGGCGTTAAAAGAAATTACTGAGTCGGCGATTGTTTTGATTGTTGCTCAAAGAGTTTCGACGATTAAGGATGCAGACCAAATTGTAGTTTTAAATAATGGCAAAGTAGTTGGAAAAGGGAAACATTTGGAGCTTCTAAATACATGTGAGATCTATCGAGAAATCGTAAAATCACAATTGTCAGATAAAGAATATACGAGCGAATTAAAGCTGGCGAAGAAAAGCAAGACGAAAGAAACTAAAGAAGAAGTTGGAATAATGAACGGGGAGGTGCGTCATGCCTAAACCTGGCAAATTTGCTGACAAACCAAAAAATATGAGCGCAACGTTTAAATTGTTTTTGAAATCAATTAAATCTTATCGTTTACCAATTATAATTTCAATTTTAATTACAATCACTTCAGCAGTTTTGGGATTATTCATTCCGAAAATTCTTGGTGATATGACTACGATTGCAGTAAATTCGTACCCAGATTTAGATTGGGGAGCTTTAGGCGGAAAGGCGATTATGGTGATTGTATTGTTCTGTCTATCGGCTTTGCTCGGTTATGGTCAGGCCTACATTCTCGCAGTCGTTTCGGCACGATATACGAGAAAACTGCGCGAACAAATATTGGATAAAATTTTCCGATTGCCAATTTCATATTTTGATAAACACAAATACGGTGACACTTTGTCACGAATGGCAAACGACGTCGATATTCTCACGACTTCAATGTCACAAGAAATTGCAGATATTTCGATGTCAGTGACGACTTTGGTCGGGGTGATGATTATTATGTTAACGATTTCGGTGCCTTTGTCGTTAATTTCGTTTATTGTAGTGCCGATTTCAGTATTGGTGGTGGCGAAAATTATGAAATTTGCCCAGAAATATTTCCGTGAACAACAAAATACGTTAGGTGTATTAAATAGTAAGATTGAAGAAGATTATTCGGGCGAAATTATAATAAAATCTAATTCTTATGAAAATGCGGCTCTGGCGGATTTTGCAAAAACAAATGAAAAATTGGCGACAGTAACACGAAAAGCCCAGATTTTTTCGTCATTGTCATTCCCGGTGACGCATATTTTTACGAATTTAGGCTATGTGGCAATTTGTGTACTGGGCGGAGTATTCGTGATTGAAGGTAGAATTAATATTGGCGATATCCAAGCTTTTATCCAATATGTATCGCGCTTCAACCGACCAATTACAGAAATTGCCTCAACGACTTCTACCTTACAATCCTTACTTGCTGCAGCGGAAAGAATATTTGAATTCTTAAATGAGCCGGAAGAAAGTCCAGATTTTAGCCCAGCACGAACAATTGACAATGCAAAAGGTGAGGTCGAATTCCATCACGTTAATTTCAGTTACTTAAAAGACCGCCCAGTAATTCGAGATTTTTCAATTAAGGTAACGCCGGGCATGAAAGTGGCGATTGTGGGGCCAACGGGAGCGGGGAAAACGACTTTAATTAATCTTCTGATGCGTTTTTATGAGCCTGATTCTGGATATATTACGATAGACGGAGTGCCGATTAACGAAATGAAGCGAGCCGATGTAAGAAAACTGTTCGGAATGGTCTTGCAAGATACTTGGCTATTTTCGGGAACGGTAGAGGAAAACTTAAAATATGGACGACAGGAAGCGACCTTAGAAGAAATTAAAAAAGCGACTAAGGCTTCGAACGTGAATCATATCATCGAAGCGCTTCCAAAAGCTTATCATTCAATGATTTCGGAAGATTCGGATAATGTTTCAGCAGGAGAAAAACAATTAATCACGATTGCACGAGCAATGGTTGAAAATCCGCCGATGATGATTTTAGACGAAGCAACTTCAAATGTTGATACACGTACAGAACAATTAATCCAAGATTCGTTTGAAAAGTTGACGCATGGTCGTACTTCATTCGTAATTGCGCATCGTTTATCGACTATTCGGAATTCTGATTTGATACTAGTTATGAGAGATGGAAATATCGTTGAGCAAGGGAACCACGAAGAGCTGCTAAAAATAAATGGCTTTTATGCCGAACTCTACAACTCACAATTTGCAGAAAATTAATTTAAAGTTTTTTGAATCTTATCAAATATTTCTTCAATTGTGCCGGAAGCATCTATAGTAATTAGATTGAATTTTTTAGCGATTTTTGGATAGGCGGAGTTAACTCGTTGTTGGAAATCATTAGCTTTCTTTTCGAAAGTTTCTTTAGCTTTGCCGCGGGTTCCTTGGCGTGATAAGCGCACCTCGTCTGTGACCGTGAGAATAAACCCATAATCAGGATTACAATATTTTTCTGGTAATAAATCTTTAGTAATCCTAATAATTTTACTGCGCGAGACACCTTCACCATAACCCTGGTAGGCGAGAGTAGACCAGTAGTTGCGTGCAGAAATTACCACTCCGCCGTCCTTTAGAGCTGGTTCGGCAATTTTCTTCCAAAGCTCAACACGAGCGGCAGTAAATAATAAAACATTTGTTAACGGTTCTAAGTCATATCCTCGCGTTAAAATCATGTCGTGCAAATCGTGGGCCTGGGGCAAGTCGCCATCCGGTTCTTCCAACATGACAACTTTTTTACCATTTGATTCAAAATACTTTTTTAATAACTCTGCTTGGGTTGATTTACCGGTACCGTCTTGACCTTCAATTACTATGTACATTTTTTTTATTCCTTAAATATATAACATTTTCGTGTAAATATTTTTCATAGCAAGCTGGGCAAATAGCGCGATATGTTATTTTGGATTTTCCATCATCAATTAAAATGTCTGGGCCATCAGCGACTAACCTATCATTTAGGAATCTAGCATTATGAGTCGCTTTTTTGCCACATTCACAAATAGTTTTGATTTCTTCTATGTCATGGGCAATTTGCAAAAGCCTAGTTGCGCCTTCAAACCCACCATCTTCACGTCGAAAATTTAAGCGAAGACCGTAAGCAATAACTGGAATATCTAGTTTAATTGTTATTAACATGAGTTCGTCGGCTTGTTTTGGAGTTAAAAACTGTGATTCATCAACTAAGATGCAATGGACGTCGGAATAATTTTCAGAAATCTTTTTAAACAAGTTCGTTTTTTTAGAAAAACAAAAATCGGTCTCACGTTCAGGCCCGATTCGTGTCAATAATTTTGTATCATTCTTAGTATCAGTTTTTGGTTTAATTACGCAGACCTTATGCCCACGTTCTTCATAGTTGAACGCGACTTGAAGAAGTTGCATAGTTTTACCGCAGCCCATTGCTCCATATCTGAAATATAGTTTTGCCATATGCTATAATTATAACATATGCACGAGAGTTGGAGGGAGTTTTTACAGAGTGAATTTAATAAGCCCTATTTTAAGGAATTGGCAGATTTTTTACATCAAGAATATGAAACTAAGACGATTTTCCCGCGTAAAGAATTAGTTTTTCGAGCCTTCACAACAGATTTGAATGAAGTGAAAGTTGTAATTTTGGGGCAGGATCCTTACCATACGCCTGGTGCGGCAGAAGGGTTAGCTTTTTCGGTACCTAATTCGGAGCCAATCCCGCCATCATTAATTAACATATATAAAGAGATTGATAATGATATCGGCAAACATGCAAACCCGCGTGGGAGTTTAAGCAATTGGCAAAAACAAGGTGTATTACTCCTAAATACAGTTTTAACGGTTGAAGCACATAAGCCAAAGTCGCACGCTGGTAAAGGATGGGAAATATTCACGACGGAGACTATTAAATATTTAAATCGCGAAAGACCGCATTTAGTATTTATTCTATGGGGACGTGACGCGCGAAATAAAAAAGTATTAATAGACACTTCTCGTCATTTAGTTCTGGAATCGGCCCACCCGTCGCCGCTATCGGCATATAATGGATTTTTTGGCAGTAAACCATTTTCGAAATGCAACGAGTTTTTGAAACAAAATAATTTAGAACCGATTGTTTGGTAATTAGACCCACTTAGCGAGTTTTTGGTGTTCTGGGGAATTTTTAGGATAAGAATCTAAAATATCTTCAATATAGGTCTTGCCGTTGGTAAGATTTAAAGTTTCAACATCCGGCATAGAAGCGAGTAGGCGCACGACGGCTTCATCGGTTTCAAAATTGGTCATAGATTTTTCCGGATCGGTTGAATGAGAATGAACGCGTAGCTCACGGTAGACAAAACGTTTAATGCCGGCTTGGAGACAATATTTTAGGCAGTTTTCGCAAGTTGCAGTTTTATTATAAATAGTGCAGCCAGTTAAATCTTGGTGAGCGAAGATTACTGCATTCATTTCCGAGTGAATGGAAAAATAATATTTCATTGGGCGTTCGCTCAGGGTCATTTTTGACTCATCAGAGCCTTGGATTAAGCCATTGTAGCCAAGCGAAACGACACGCTTATTTTGGTCGACAATAACGCAACCCATTTTACTAGACGGATCTTTCGATTTCAACGCCACCGTCTCGGCAATTTTCATAAAATATTCATCCCAATCTTTTTGCTTACTCATAAGTATTATTATAACACGAAACATGGTAAGGAAATAAGATTAATGATACAACCTTTATGATTGTGTTTTTGACTGTTTTATGATATAATTTAATCTATGACTTTTGATAAAAATAAAATTCGCAATGTTGCGATTATCGCGCATGTTGACCACGGAAAGACCACTTTAGTAGATGGTCTTTTGAAGCAGTCGCATACTTTTCGTGACAATCAAGCTGAGATGCAACAAACTTTAATCATGGATTCGATGGACCAGGAACATGAACGTGGAATTACCATTACAGCGAAGCAGACTTGTGTATATTACGATGGCTACAAAATTAATATTATCGATACGCCAGGACATGCGGATTTTTCGGGAGAAGTAGAACGAACCTTGAATATGGCAGATGGAGTTCTTTTAATTGTCGATGCACAAGAAGGGCCAATGCCACAAACAAAATTCGTGTTGAAGAAAGCTTTGGAACTAAATTTAAAGCCGGTCGTGATAATCAATAAAATTGACAAGCCGGCGGCACGTATTCCAGAAGTACTTTCTGAAGTTGAAAGTTTGTTTTTGGAATTAGCAACGGATGAGTCACAACTATTCTATCCGGTTTATTATGCAATTGCCAGAGAAGGGAAAGCAGGAAAAACCACTGAACTAGATGATGATTTACATGCAATTTTCGAGGCAATTATTAACGACATCCCGGCTCCGGACGTTGATACTGATGCTGAATCAGCACAACTTCTAGTCGCGGCATTAGCGGGCGATAATTATCTTGGCAAATATTGTATCGGAAAAATCTTTTGCGGAAAACTGAAAAAAGGCCAGAGCGTAAAAATATTAAATGAAAACAAAACCACCAATGGGAAAATTGATAATTTGTTCGTTTATAAAGGGTTAGGTAAAGAAGAGGTACCTGAAGCAACAGCGGGAGACATCGTGGCAATCACGGGAGTTGCGGAGGCTAACATCGGCGATACGATTGCGACTGGCGAAAATCCAAAAGCATTGCCGACGATTGAGCTAGAAGCGCCGACTTTGTCAATCTATATTGGGCCGAATACTTCGCCGTTAAAGGGGCGTGAAGGCGAATTTACGACTTCACGGCAAATTGCCGAGAGGCTTGAAAAAGAGCTTGAAACTAATATCGCCTTGAAGATTGAGCCGGATGGACTAGGATATAAAGTTTCAGGGCGAGGCGAATTACACTTATCGGTTTTGATTGAAACAATGAGACGTGAAGGGTATGAACTTGAAGCCGGACGGCCAGAGGTAGTTTATCGAGAAATTGATGGAGTGAAATGCGAACCGATTGAAGATTTGACTATTGAAGTGTCATCGGAGTTTGTTGGGGCAGTGTCGCAGGAACTTGGGACACGCAAAGCGGAATTAACTTCCCAAGAATTGACGTCGAGCGGAACAACGCGATTTGTTTACGAAATATCGACGGCGGCGTTAATTGGTTTAAGAAATAATTTATTGACCGCAACAAAGGGGACGGCAATTATGTCTAGTATTCCTTCGGGTTATCGCCCAGTTGAAGGGAAATTTAAACCGGAACGAAATGGAGCTTTAGTTTCGTTTGAAACTGGCGTTTCGACGGCTTATGCGTTAGATGCGGCTCAGGCTCGCGGAATTCTATATATTCCGCCTGGAGTGCCGGTTTATCAAGGTATGATTGTCGGATTATCAAACAAAAAAGATGATTTAGATATTAATGTATGTCGCGAAAAACAACTAACTAATATGCGGACACATGCTTCAGATGGCGCAATTCAGTTAACTCCTTATACGCAATTGTCACTGGAACAATGTCTAGATTTTCTACTTGATGATGAATTGCTTGAAGTAACTCCAAAATCATTGCGTTTACGTAAGCGTCAATTAGACCCAATTAAGCGAAAAAGAGAAAACCGAAATTAGTAGTTTTCCACAAGTTATTTTTTCTATTTTTCATCTGTTATTTTTAATAAAAAACATTGCTAATGTTTATCATAATTGTTATACTTATAATAGGGTGAAGAGAGTTTATTGGAGAGATGTAAAAAACCCTAAAGTCATTTTGGTGAAAGTATTATGGCTAACAATGGCTGTGTTTTTGTTAGCATTGTTAAGACTAGATGGCTCTGTTTTTGCAACAATTAACCCTAGTAATTATACGTTGAATGTTAGTTTGCAAAACCAAAATCAGAGCATTGAATATACGCCATTAACTTGGGATAGTGATAAATATGTTGGCGCTATGCGAACAATGACGGTAAGTACAAATTCGCCATCCGGATATCGGGTCTATGTCGATGTGCCTACGTCGGAAGCGTCGGCCGGAAGCTTGTTGCTAGTCGGAGGTTCCTCATCCAGCCCTTCAATTGCGCCAATTAACACTACGCCTAGCACGGCAAACACGTTGAGTAGTGACACGTGGGGTTTTGGCATTCCGAGTGGAACATCGTATCTTCCTACCAACAACTTTAGTAACGCTTATTCGGCCGATTCGCCAGCGGTGAATGGCAATTATGCCGGGGTAAAAGTAAGCCCAAATAGTACTTTAATTAGAAATGTAACTGGAACGGTTTCTGGTAACGATAGTTTCAATATCTACTATGGAATGCGCCTAGGAACAGATGTGTTGACCAACCCTGGAACTTACCGAACGAATATTTCGTATCATGTAACATCTGAAGCTTCGGATGTGGTGGGCGGAGAAGCGACAATTACGCCAACGTCTGGAGTAAAAGCTGGTGGAGAAACTGTTACTATTACGACATCGTTAATGATAGATTATGTACCTTCGGGTGTTAGTGTCACTATTGGCGGAAATACTTGTACTTCTCCAAGCAGCAGCGTTAGCACGGGTGTACTCGTGGTTACTTGTACTACGGCTGCGCATTTTCCAGAGCCAACTGACGTAGTAGTAAACATCAGCTCGCTTGGAATTACCTATACGATTAACGATGGGTATGAGTATATCGAAACTGGTGACGTTAAAATCACCGGAATTAGCTATGTTTCAGGTATTAATGTTAGCGGCACACCAAACCCATCCATAGACTCCACCACTGGCGAGATTAATTTCGATCTTACCTTCTTGGGTGGCTTAGATAATACCGATACACTGCAGGCAACTTATCGTCTAACTGTAACAAACTCTACTGACGACGATTACACCTTCACCGCACCATCTTCTAACTTAACTTTAAGAATTTCCCCGACTGAAGTGCGTGATATTACTTATACTCTAAGTGGCATTGCCGTAGGCGACACTATTCCGGCAAATTCATCAGTATCGTTTAATATTATTCTCGAAACTGACTATGTCTCGGGCGAGCACAGCGCGGAGGGCGGTATCGAAGTTGACCCGGTCACCCAGAGAGACCCGAGTCTAGTTGGTGCCATTTCTGGAAGTAATAGCGGGGATTTGTCTGGAAACAATACGCTAACTTCATTCCAAATTAGTGTAGAGAGTACTTTCGAAGAAACAAAAACTTTCACTATCAATACACTGAGTTCCGATTTTGAAATCGTAAATAGTAGTGGTCAGCCGCTAGGAGCCCAAACTATTGCCGCCGAGACGACTGGAACTTATACCTTTTACATGAAGAAAGCTAGTGGTGCCGCATTCGCTTCAGAGACTACTACTGCTGGTATTACCATCTCATACGACAGTACTTATACTAATGTGGGCGAAGTAAATATTAAGGTAGATAGGGATCCGTCATATGTCGATAGCCAAGCCCCAACTATTAGCGGAGTTTCGATTACTAGAGATAATGCAGTTGACGGAAGAGTAGTGATAAGCTGGACTGGTGTTGATAATGTTGGTGTAGCCAGTTACAGCATTTATAGATGTCAAAGTACATGTACTAGCGTGGCAACCGGAATTAGCGGGCTAGATAATTCGTATACCCTTAATAATACTCCTGATGGAACTTACAATTTTGTCGTAGTTGGTTTTGATGATGAAGGAAATACCGCTACACAAAATCAAATTAATGGCGCAAACACAGATCCAGGGCCAGCCTCAGGCACTGGTAATGTGTCGCTTAGTTGGGCCTATACGATAACCGGAAACATCACAAATGGTAGTTTAGTAAATAATTCTGGTAATACCGTAAGGGCGGGCGGAACTTATCGAGGTACAATTACGCCGAGTAGTAGTGATTATACTACCCCGTCTAGTAAGAATGATGTGACGGTAAGAGTAAATGGACAACAAACGACTAACTTTACCTATAGCAATGGCGTAGTAGAAATCAGCGGCGTAACTGGTAATATTCAAATTACCGCGACTTGCCCTTCTACTGGCTGTTTGATCGAAGGTACCATGATTGCAGTGTTGGATGAAAACGGTAGACGCACTACTAAACCGATTGAAGATATTACCTATAGCGATATGTTGGTAGTTTGGAATCACGAAACTGGCACAGTCGGCTATGTCCACCCAGCTAGAATTGAGAAATCTAGCGTATCGCCGAGCTATCAACTAACTACCTTTAGTGATGGTTCGACACTAGGCACAGTAAGCTGGCATGGTATCTTTGATGTTGATGCGAACGAATTCGTATCAGTAGATGACTTTAGTAAATTCGGAATTGGCACCAGAGTTTATAAAGTCGTAGACGATCAACTAACTCCGGTGACAGTTACTAATATCGAGAGAGTTGAACAACAAGTAAATATCTACTATATTACTTCAAGTACCTACTATAACATCATCTCTGACGATTTCCTCACGACCAACGGCTACGTAATCACATCTAACTTCTACGGCTTTGAAGGCAACGTCCAGTGGCCGGCTGCACGCGCAGAATTTATATCCAACCCGGATAACCTTTACACCTACGAAGACTTCGCTGATATCGGTATCCCACTTCGAATGTTTAATGATTTGCGTCTCGGCGAAGCGGCTTATCTCCAAAGATACGGCATCACCCTTCAAATGTTTAAAGATTATCTAGTCTCTAACAGGGTAATCGAGGATATGGTACCATATGATGACGAATAACTATGATATAATTTTACTATGTTAATTGATACGCATTGTCATTTACACGACCGAGAATTCTTTACGGCCAAGCAGGCGGAAGAAATGCTTAAGCGTGCGCATGGAGCAGGAATAGAAAAGATTATCTGTATCGGGACTGATCCGAAAGATTCTTTGGCTGCACGTGATTTTGCTAAAAAACACGAAAATGTTTATTGGACTTATGGTATACATCCCGAAAATGCAACTGAAGAAGTATCAATATCCCATTCGGGGTCGCGTCCGGCCGGCGCTATGACTCGCGCTGCCGCGCTCCGTAATCCCCCGAATTGGGACATCGATACTTCTCCGATTGCTATTGGCGAAGTAGGGTTAGACTACCATTATGATGGGTATAATCGAGAGGCGCAGATTAAGCTATTTGAAGAAATGTTGCAGCTGGCGCAAGATAATGATTTGCCGGTATCATTTCATGTTCGAGAGGCGTTCCCGGATTTCTTTGCGGTAGTAAATAATTTTCCGAAGGTGCGTGGAGTAGTGCATTCTTTTACGGATAGCAAAAAGGTGTTAAAACGGGTTTTAAATGAGACTGAATATTATATTGGAGTAAATGGACTGGCGACTTATACGACTCTGCCGATGCCGCCAATTGAACGAATTTTGCTCGAAACTGATGCTCCATTTTTGGCACCAATCCCGCATCGCGGCGCGACTAACGAACCGGCTTTCATAGCCGATATTGCGAGATGGCTTTCTTCTCAGTTAGAAATATCGGAAACAGAGGTGGCGAAAATTACAACTAAAAACGCCAATAACCTGTTTAGGTTGACTTTTTAGGCATTTCGTGATATAATTAGAGTATGGATACTAGTGACCTAAAGAGTACTTTCCGGGTACCGTCTTTTGAACGGCAGAAGGCGTATGATTTTGATGAGGCCACAAAAGATAGTCGCACAATCTATGAAGAACTAAATGCAATTGCTGAGGAGATTGAAAAATGTCGCTTAAGAAACTGCTAAAAGATAACTTGGCAAATTTGTTTGAACCGAGAGAAACTTATACTAATAAGTTGAGTTATGACGATTTAGTAAATGCCGAGAGTGCGCTGGGGCGAACGCTATTTGGGCCAATTCCGGCGGGACATCAGCGAGAGTTTTTTGAGTCGAAGAAAAATGTTTGGATTTGGCACGAAAACTTTCTTGATAACCTAGGTAAAATGCAGGAAATGACGATTCGGTACGAAGTGCGTCCGACCGGAGTTTATAAACGTGTAAATAAGAGCGATTATCATAAAATTGAGGGCGAAGAATTGGAAAACTTTAGAAAGGCAGCGCACTCTTACCTAAATCTTGTCAAAACAAAACTCTATTGCTAAAATAGAGTTATGGAAGAAACGAATCAAAATCTTGGTGAGAAAAAAACTAAAAAACGTGTTTCTAAAGGCGGGGATTGGCGGGGGAAAAAAGTTCTTTCGATCCTAGTGTTTGTGGTTGGATTAATCGTATTAGTTGTTGGGTTGGTATTTTTGATTTTGAAGTTGAACGAAGGCGCGGGTGTTGAAGATGGGGAGTATCTCGTTTCGGCGAAAGAATGGGTTTTAGACGAAGGGACTAATTGTATCGCTAGTGGTGAGGAAGATACGACAAATTGTATACCAAGCGTATATTGGAAATTTACAGAAATTGGTAAAGGTACTCTGACGACGAATAATCACTTGAATGACTATGATTTCATTTGGGCGATTGAGGACGGGAAGATTTTGATAGAAACGGATTGGCTTTATACTCTAAATGATGAATATGAATATGAATTAGACCAAAATAATGGAGTTTTGACGCTAACAAGCGGAGAAAATAGCTACAGATTCGTCGGTGAGTTTGAGAGTAAATAATTAAAGCGTAGGCATTTTTCTTTTACCCGAAAATGTATTATAATATGGGCATGATTTATCTTGACCATGCTGCAGCAACGCCAGTAGATAAGCGGGTTTTAGAGGCAATGAAACCGTATTTTACGGAGCGTTTTTTTAATCCTTCGGCGGCGTATTTGCCGGCGAAAGAAGTTTCTTCAGATTATGAAGCGGCGAAAAATACGATTGCGCATGCAATTGGTGTTAAAGGCTCTGATCTCATTATTACTGCCGGAGCGACTGAAGCGAATAATTTAGCGTTTACATCTTTATCAAATAAGTTTTCCGATGAAGCACGAAGATGCTCATCGTTCTCGGAACGCTCCCTCGCTCCCGTCGTTACGGGGCTCGGTCGCTCCGGAATCGCCCCGTCGGCGATTATGCTCCTCGAACGAGAGCATCCTTCGTGCCATAGAATCCTATATCTAATAACTGAGCATGATTCGGTTAGACATGTGGCGGAGCGGTATGGGGGCGAAGCCATCAAGGTACTACCAAACGGGATAATTGATCTAGATGATTTGAAAAAGAAAATAACAGATGAGACAGAATTGATTTCGGTTTCACTAGCAAACAATGAACTTGGGACAGTGCAGCCGTTAGCAGAAGTAGCAAGCATAATTCGAGAGATTAAAATTGAACGGATGAAGCGGGGAATTAAAAAACAGTTATTATTACATTCGGATGCTTCGCAGGCGTTGAATTTATTAGATATTAATGTGGCGAGACTTGGGGTAGATTTATTGACTCTAAATGCTGGGAAAATCTATGGTCCGAAAGGGGTGGGAGCGTTATATGTTTCGCATGATGTAAAACTAAAGCCCTTAACTTTAGGTGGTGGGCAAGAAAATGGGCTACGTTCTGGTACTGAAAATGTGCCAGGCGTAATCGGGTTCGCTAAAGCGATGGAACTAGCCAAAAAACATCTGAACGGAAATCGAAAAAAATATGTAAATTGGCGTAAGATTTTATTAACGGAATTACAGGGGTATGAACTAATTAACCATAAGCATGTTCTTGATAATTTTATGGTTTTATGCTATAATGGTATAGATGCGGAACGATTGGTGTTCCTTCTTGAAGAAAAAGGGGTTTACGTAGCAACGGGGGCGGCTTGTGCAGCGTCGAAAGGCGTCAGATCACATGTCTTAGAAGCCATTGGCTTATCTGATGAGCAAATTGCGGGATCTTTACGAATTACGCTCGGCGAAACGAACGACGAGGATCAAATTCATGAAGCTGTAAAAATAATCAACGAAATAGTAAAAAACGAATATCAAAGAATTAAGGCTTTGTCACGCTAAATTCGTAAATGACAGCGCTTGATAAGTCTTTTGAACTATCTATGCCGGTGCCACTCAAGATAATGGTCGCATTTGCTAGGCTATCTGGAATATAGGCCATCATATTAGTGTCATTACTGCTAAAACTACTAGAACCAGAACGGACTGGCGTAAAGGTGGCGGAAACGCTTTTGTTTGGTGCCGGCGTATATGTAAGGTCTAATGTAAAAGTATTCTCCTGATTCTGAACTCGCCAACCACTACTATTGATATGTGTACCGAAACTGGTCCCGGTAATCGAAGACGAAGTAGAAGCGTTAAGATAGAAATACTGTTGACTATAACAATAGAATGTAAATCCGGCATAGTTTGAGCTACCGCTGTTTTGTTGAAATGCTGAAACGAGCATTTTGCCACCATTGTTTTTTGGACTCATTTTGACTACGAGATGAATAGTGAAGCCGGTGCCGTCAAATGCTTTAATGCCAGTGTTAAGAGAATGACCTGAACTAAAGGTAATACCGTTGGTGCTAATGTTGGTATACTCAAATGAGATGATGTTCCCGTCATCATCGGCCTCCACAATTGGATTTCCTTCAATATTTGGATTATCAAAGTAGACCGTATAGCCTGCAGGTACAGCGGATGGACTATAAACCGTGGTGGTAGTGTCGTGGATTATTCTACTGATTGGCTCCCAAATTGCATACAACGTAATTGCATTAGCTTGCGTGGGCTCTAAGGTAATAATATCTCCTGGTGAGTAAGTAGGATTAGAGGTGACGGTGCCATCTTCATCCCAACCAAGGAAAGTGTAACCCGAACGAGTTGGATTATTATTGGATAAAGTAACTGTGCCGGTGCTAGAAATAGTGACGCTTTGATTACTTGGCATATTGCTAACCGTGTCACTACCAGCATTAGCATTATAGGTTATTGAATATTGTGGGTCATTAGCTACAACTGCAATTACAAAATCTTTAGTATAGGTACCATTATCGATATTAATGTCTGGCAAAGCGCCAAAATATAGATCGTGAGTGCTCGTTCCGGCATTATTTCTATTCCCGAGAGTAATATCGGAAGAAGAAGTTGGAGCGGGGACATAATTCGTCCCGTTTGTACTGAAGCCATAACCATTAGTAAACTGATTCTGGGTGATAGAATTAGAACCTTGCGGAAGCGTAATAGTTGGGATCATTTTTGTGTTGTCGCTCACATTAACTAAATCGGTTGAATTGGTCGAATTAGTTAGGGCTACAGTATAGCCGGTATAGTTATCCCTCGTAACGCTGACACTTTGCGAGGTTGAACCGAAGACCCCAGGCATTAAACTAAGTGACAAAGAAGAACTAATATTGATTGATATAGATGCATCTGTGACGCCAAAAACTGGCGTTCCAAAAATTAATTGTCCGCCTAGTAGAGTCATGAATGAAAATGTTAATTTAACGAAAAAAATTCGTTTTATTTTCACTATAACTCCCAATTTTTCTCTTAAAGCGCAGTGCGAGGGCGCAATGCGCTCATTATTATTTTACCATGAACGTATTAAAAATAGGGTTTTATATTGTAAAAAAGTTGTGCAAAAACTATCTTTTTTAATTTTTTATAACGCTAAATTTATAAATTGAAAATGCGTAGCTATAGCTCGTACTAGTATTTCTTTGATAATAGCCTAGTTCAACGGTAATACCGCTCGATTGAAGTCCCGAAATCGAATATTTATAGCGAGATTGTAATATGCCAATTAACGTATCGGTGTCGTTACTCGTATTGTATTTATACGCCTTGACATCTATTTCCATGTTACTGCCATTTGGTGTCCCTGTAACGATAATAGTTCCTACGAATGGCGCGTCTGCTTGAGCCCAGCCCAGTGTTTTTTGGTTCGTTGCAGAAATGTTTGCCGTTGGATCATTGCTATATAATAAATTATAAGTATTGCTGAGAGTACCACCTGAATATTGGAAACACCTTATTCTGTCGATGGTCGTCGTGGTACCAACTTGAGATCCATCAGTCTTCGTGTAGAATTGATTATTTTTCGAAATATTGACATTCAGGCCACTCGCCGAACCATTAATCAACCCAGAAAGTGAAATGACTGGCGCAATGGTATTAGCTGTCCACGGGAAACTACCAGTTAGAGAAATAGTGAAGCCCCCGCCATCAAAGGCTAATACGCCAGTGTCAAATTCAGAGTTTAGTGCAAGCGGATTACTTGAACTGGTATCCGTATATTCAAATCTAGTAATGTTGCCATCTTCGTCGGTAGAAACTTGCGGATGCCCGGTAATACCTTCGTAAACGATGGTGGAATTTGCTGGAACATTATTGGGATCATATGTATTTGTGGTAGTATCTTCAATCGGATCGGTCCAAGTACCGGAGCCACCGCCGCTACTTTGCCATATCGCATAAAGCACAATCCCATTAGCCTGAGTAGGTTCTAGGTCTATGGTGTTGGTATTATTCTTTGGATAAGTTGGGGTTGTAGCAGAGCTATTAGTATCCCAACCAAGGAAGGTATAGTTAGAACGAGTAGGTACGGTATTTGGTAGGGTAATAGTACCGGTGCTAGATGTTGTAGTAGAAATATTAGTTGGCATATCAGAAACAGTATCAGTACCAGCGTTAGCGTTAAAGGTGATAGAATATTCTGGATTATTAACTACAGCTGAAACTACATAAGCTTTAGTGTAAGTACCCGAAGCTGTGCCAATATCTGGTAGAACAGCAAGATAAAGAGTATGTGAAGTAGTACCGGCAGTATTTCTACTACCAAGTGAAAGACTAGCAGAAGAGGTTGGAGCTGGGCGGTAATTAGTGCCGTCCGTACTAAGACCATAACCACTAGAGAATTGACTGGTGGTAATAGTAGATGAGCCTTGTGGCAAGGTAATAGTAGGAATAACTAGCGAATTATTGCTAGAATTGACTAAATCTGTAGCATTAGTAGAGTTTGTTAAGGTTGCTGTATAGCCAGTGTAATTATTTGTAGTAATACTGATAGTTTGGGAAGTGGTACCAAGAACGCCTGGATCTAGAGATAAGGCTAATGAAGAGCCAAGGCTGATTGAGATGGATGGCGCTGTGACACCAAAAACTGGCGTTCCAAAAATTAATTGTCCGCCTAGTAGAGTCATGAAAACCAGCACTAATTTTGTGACTGTTTTTTCCAGTCCTCCCACTGTGACTCCGTTTATGTTTGACCGCGTATACGCAAAATTTGGGCGTAATACGCTTATTTTTTATTATAGCACTAACTGTTTCAAGCTGGTAAAAAATAGCGTTTTATTTTTTAAGGTATTTATGTTATAATATTTTTCATGAAAACAGTGTATGTCGGGATGAGCGGAGGAGTTGATTCGAGTGTTTCGGCTTTACTTTTGAAGGAACAAGGTTTTAAGGTGGTTGGCGTATATATGAAAAATTGGTCTCGAGATTTACCTGGTATGAAATGTCCGTGGGCGGAAGATCTTGCGGATGCAAAAAGAGTGGCGGTAAAACTCGGGATTGATTTTAAGGTATTTGATTTCGAAAAAGAATATCGAGAGAAAGTTGTAGAGTATATGTTATCCGAGTTTAAAGCTGGTAATACGCCGAATCCGGATATTATGTGTAATCAAGAAATTAAGTTTAAGTTGTTTTACGAAAAAGCGATGGAAGAGGGAGCTGATTTTATTGCGACAGGGCATTATGCGAGAATAGGATTGTCAGATAAGTCTCGCTTGGGGTCGCGTCCGGCCGGCCCATCGCCATGGGCGGCCGGCGCTATGACTCGCGCTGCCGCGCTCCGTAATCCCCCAAGTCGAGACTTATCTGCCAATATATTGTTGCTTAGAGCAGTTGACGAAAATAAAGATCAGACGTATTTTCTTTATCGAATTTCGGATGAGGCTTTGGCCCATACGATTTTTCCGATTGGCGAGATGTTAAAACCAGAAGTAAAGAAATTAGCAAAGGAAAAAGGGTTGCATAATGCTTATAAAAAAGAGTCTATGGGGGTGTGTTTTGTCGGCGAAGTGGGGATGAAGGACTTTTTGAAAGAATATATTGAAATGAAACCTGGCGAAATACGCGAAGTCGAGAGCGAGAAAGTGCTCGGGGTGCATGAAGGGGCAATATTCTATACGATTGGCCAGAGGCACGGGTTATATTTAAATGGTGAAAAGGGCGCAGTAAATGATGGCTTGCCGTATTATGTTGTGAAAAAGGATATAAAAAACAATATTGTTTACGTATCGAAAAATTTGAATGATGAAAATTTGTGGGTAGACAAACTTAAATTAAAAGAGCTTTCTTTTCGATTCGGGGCATTACGGAGCGCGGCAGCGCGAGTCATAGCGCCGGCCGCCCGTGGCGGACCGCCCCTTGGGACGCGGACGACCCGAAGGGTCGACGGGCCGGCCGGACGCGGCCCCGAACGAAATGAAAGCTCTTTAATGTTGGTTCGCCTACGGCATCGTGCACCATTGATTCCGGCGACACTTAAAGGGGATACTCTATATTTTGAGAATAAAATCAAACGGCCGGCGAGTGGACAGTCGGCGGTGTTTTACGATGGCGAGGTTTGCCTCGGCGGCGGAATTATAGCGGAATAAAAAAAGTCAAGGCTTGGCTTGACTTTTTTAGGAAAAACTAGATTTAGGCGGTCATTAGAATAAGATTAGCGAAGAGCAGGCTCGCAGCGAGGAAGCTCATCGAAATCACAAAGAACATGTTTGATTTCTGCCCTCTCTGATATTTTTCATAACGAATACCACTTCTTTTAGCAGCTGTTTTTTTGCAGCATTTAGTTTTTTTAGCGGTTCTAGTCGCAGTTTTCTTTTTTGCTTGTGCCATATAATTTTTCCTTTTTTATTAATTCTTATGTTTATAGTATCATACATGAAACTCGATGTCAACCCCTCTCTAATATATGATATAATAGTTCTATGGATGCAAATGAAATTAGAAAAGAGTTTTTAGATTTTCAAGTAGAGCGTGGGCATAAAATGATTCAGCCAGCGCCGTTAGTGTTGGAAGGCGACCCGACAACTCTGTTTACAGGCTCGGGAATGCAGCCGCTTTTACCGTATCTACTCGGAGAAAAACATCCTTTAGGGACGAGGCTCTGCGATTCGCAGCCGTCGATGAGACTACAGGATATCGAGGATATAGGCGATCCTAGGCATACGACAGTATTTGAGATGCTTGGAAACTGGTCATTAGGAGACTATTTTAAAGAAGAACAAATTCGAGGATTTTTTGAATTTTTGACAGAAAGAGTTGGATTAGACCCGAAACGAATTTATGTAACTTGTTTTATTGGTAACGAAAAATATGGCATTCCGCGCGACACAGAGGCAGCGGAAATTTGGCAAAAAGTATTTAAAGAAGTGGGGATTGAAGCAAAGATTGCAAAAATTGGTTCAGCGAAAGAAGGGGATAAGCGCGGAATTAAGGAAGGTGAAAGAATTTTCTTCTATGATGACCATGAAAACTGGTGGAGTCGAGGAGGAGGATGCGAATCGACGCCGATTGGTGACCCGTGTGGGCCAGATTCGGAAGTGTTTTATGATTTTGGTGAAGATAAACAAGATGTTGAAAAGTACGGCTTAGCGCATCCAGCTTCGGACGGAGCGAGATTTATGGAAATTGGGAACCAAGTCTTTATGCAATATCGACGCAATGAAGACGGCACGTTCTCAGAACTGGAAAAGAAGAATGTAGATTTTGGGGCAGGCCTAGAGAGAATTGCAGCGGCGGCGATTGATTCGTTTGATGTGTTCAAAATTTCGTTAATGAAACCGATTGTCGATAAACTGGAAGAAATCTCTGGAAAATCTTATGAAAATAACACAGATGAGATGAGAGTAATTACGGATCATATCCGTGGAGCGTATTTGCTGGCTTCACAGGGGTTAACGCCATCGAATAAAACGCAAGGTTACGCAATGAGGAGATTACTCCGACGAGCGATTTTGAGGGCATTGGATCTTGGAATTTCAACGAATTTCCTTTCAGAAATTGTGCCGATTGTGGCAACAAATTACGCCGAATTGCCAGATTCGATTCTAACGCATCGCGAAGTTGCACTTGAAGTGATGTTGCGCGAGGAAAATGCGTTTAGAAAAACTTTGAATAAAGGGATAAATGAGCTAAAGAAGTTAACTAAAAATCACAAAATTTTAGATGGTAGAGATATTTTTAAATTGCAAGATACCTATGGCTTCCCGATGGAATTATCAGTAGAAGAATGTTATCGCGAAGGGGTTGAATTAACGCCTGACTATGTTAAGGAGTTTGAAGAGGCCTTGAAAGAACAGCGTGAGCGTTCGCAAACGGCTTCGAAAGGAATGTTTAAGGGCGGGTTGGAAGATCATGGTGAACAAACTGTAAAATATCACACCGCAACGCATTTATTGTTAGCGGCATTGCAAAAATTGATTGCCCCGGACATCGTGCAAAAGGGCTCGAACATTACAGCTGATAGAGTGAGATTTGATTTCAATTTAGATCATAAGATGACGGATGAAGAAAAAAAGAAAGTAGAAGAGCAGGTAAATGAATGGATCAAGGCAGATTTGCCGGTAGTTTATGATGAATATGATAAAGAATATGCTCGCAATACTTTAAAGGCGCATGGGGAATTCTGGGATAAATATCCAGAAAAGTTGAAAGTTTACACGATTGGCGATTTCGAAAACCCAGTGTCGCGCGAAGTTTGTGGCGGGCCACATGTTAAACATACAGGCGAGATTGGACATTTTAAGATTAAAAAAGAAGAATCATCTTCGGCGGGCGTTAGAAGAATTAAAGCTGTAATCGAATAAATTATTTCTGTAAAAGTTTAGCGATTTTCGCTCTTAATTTGTTTTCTTCGGGTGCACCCGCGAGGGTGTCAACACCTACTCTTAATAGACCAAGTGCCGTCGCAAAAGAATGGTCAAGTTTAGAATCATCTTTAATAACCAAATTCGGTAGGTCATTGACATCGATTAAATGAATGACGGGTCGGCGGGAAAAAGCGAGGTTTTTATACCATTCGGAAACGGCTAATTCTTCTTGCAAAAGCGATAAACTAGCACCGCCGCCACAAAGTAGGATGTTACGCGGAAGGCTGCCGACATTTTCGAAATCTTCGAGCGCCACTTCAACGCCAGTAAACCAAACGCTCAAATTACGAGAAAGAGCGGTTTCGACTTTCGATTTAACCCGGTCGTCTAGTTTACCAGTGTCGAAATCGAGTTTATAGTTTTCAGCGGTGTCGAAATCGACGCCGAGAGATTCGGCAATTTGATGAGTAAAGCTGCGTCCGCCGATGCTGAACATTTTTGTGCCTTCAACGCCGCCGTCTTCGACCACGGCGATATCGGTCGTGCCACCGCCAATATCCATGACGATGCCAGAAAAGTTAGATTCGAGATCATCGCCTAGGCAGGCGCGACAAACAGCAAAAGGCTCGACGGCGACGGTTAGTAGATCGAGGTTTAATTCAGCACAAACTTTTTCAATGGCGGAAACATGAATAAGGGGCGCGAAAGCGGTATAGAATTGGATGACAATATCTGAGCCTTTAAAGCCAACGGGATTAGAAATTTTGTAGCCATCGATAGTCAAAGAAACGATGGCGGAATTTATGAGGCGAACTTCGACATTGTCGTTACCGGTTTCTAATGCTACAGTTTTCTTCGCTACTTCACCAGATTTTTGCTGGACTTTTTTAATAATTTCTTGCATTTCGGCTTCGGTAATAGGCTTATCGGGATTTTTACGAGTATAATTTACGGTAGTAGTATTACCTTTAATGAGCTCGCCAGCAATTCCTACAACAGTCAAATCGGCTCGTTCGCCAGCTTCTTCTTCAACTTGGACAAGCGCCTCTTCGCAAACGTTGACTACGGCAGGAATATCCGCAACTGCACCAGCGTGCATGTTACCTTCTACTTGTTTAGCTTTGCCGATACCCAGAATTTCGAGGTTACCCTTCTTGTCCGGTTTTGCGAGAACCGCTTTAACAAATTCTGTACCAATATCTAAGCCTAAAATTGTGCTCATGGTTTAATTATAACATAAATTAGATTTTAAACTCTTCGTATTCGCCTGGTTTAAGGTTGTTTAAAGCGTATTTTCCAAATTGAGTACGATGGAGTTTCGCCACTTGATAGCCCAATGCGGAAAAAGTACGACGGATTTGTCGATTACGTCCTTCGGATAAAGTAACTATGTATTGATTTTGCAAAACCTCTTCTGAGGGGCATCCGCAGTTGCTACGAGGACGCAGCGACGAGCCCCGTGAAGACGGGCGCGAGGAGCGTCCCGAAGAAGACGGTTTTGCAAAATCATCTTTGATTACCTTAAATTGCGAAGGGCCGTCATCAAGCATAACGCCATATTCGGAAATCATTTGTTGGTGCAACGGTTCAAGAGGTTTATTAAGCTCGACTTCATAAACTTTTTGTTTGCGGAATTTCGGGTGGGTCATTGCAAAAGCAAAATCACCATCGTTAGTTAATAGAATTAGCCCGGAAGAATCTTTATCAAGGCGGCCAACAGTTTTCAATTTTTGATATTTTGCTGGTAAAAGTTCATAAAGTGTCGGGGTAGAACCCTGAGCGCGCCGAGAACAAACGTAGCCAACTGGTTTATGAAATGCAAGATAAGAAAATTCCGTCGCAAACGGAATTATTTTCTTATTATAGCACACTTTGTTATTTTTGTCAATTCTATCCCCTAAAATCGCGGTTTTTCCATCCACGGTAACTTTACCAGCGCTGATTAGTTCATCGGCTTCGCGACGAGAAAAACCAAGACGTTCGGCAAGAAATTTATTGAGCCGGATTTTCTGGGGCTGGTTGCTCATAATTTACCTGAGGATTAGGAGCTGGAGCTTCAGGAGCGGGTGCAACGGGCGCTTCGGGAGCTGCTGGAGCAGGTGCTTCGGGAGCAGGGGCTTCAGGTGCTGGAGCTGGTGCAGTAGGCGCTGCTGGAGCTTCAGGAGCGGGTGCGCCGGGCGCTTCGGGAGCTGCTGGGGCAGGCGCAGAAACTTCTTTGTCGCCTAAAACTTCGTGAATAGTATTAATTACATCTTCAATACCAACTTGAGACTTAACTAAATAGCGGTCAGCGCCAAGACGTTCACCACGTTGACGTTGATCTTCGGCGGAAAGAGCGGTCATCATGACAACTTTGATACTGGCAGTTTCTGGAGTTGAACGCAAAATATCTAGCATATCAAAACCGGAAATTTTCGGCATCATCACATCAGACAAAATTAAATCCGGTTTTTCGCGTACGGCAACCGCAAGGGCTTCCTCGCCGTCGCCCGCTGAAACTACTTCGTAGCCTTCGGCGGTAATACGGATACTGTAGATTTCGCGAAGAGAAGCATCGTCTTCGACTACCATTATTTTACTCATTTTCTTCCTCCATTTAGGTTAATATCAATTTGGTTTTGAACAGGTTGTGGTGTTGGTGGCGTCGCTGGAGCGACGGGATTAGCCTGCGGAACGGCAGGGTTAGGTGCGGGCGGAGCAGGCGGGGCGGGATTCTGAACAGGGCCTGAGGGCGCCGGAACTGGGGATGGAACTGGAGCTGGGCTAGGAGCTGGAGTAGGCGAAGCTTGCGCATTAGGAGCAGAGGCGACTGCAAAAGCCGAGCTTGGAGAAGGAGAAGTAAACGCGGGTGCAGCTGGATTAACAGGAGTTTTAGCCATTTGTTCAGTCATTTGGAGATTACGGACAATAATCATCCGCTTTTCATATTCGTCACTGGTAAGACGCGGAAGGGAAACATAAAAAGTCGAGCCCTCACCGAAAGCTGATTCGGCCCAAACTCGTCCGCCCATAGCTTCAGCGCGTTGTTTGACGAGATAAAGACCAAGGCCGTTACCGCCAATTGTACGCGTGTCTGAATTGTCAGCACGATAAAATTTTTGAAAAATATGTACAAGGTCGTCCGCCGCAATACCGACACCAGTGTCAGTGACATTGATTAATACTCGATCACCATCACCACGCACGTTGACATAAATCGAACCACCTTCTGGAGTATATTTTATCGCATTTTCGATTAAATTGTCGAGAATTTCGCGCAAAAAATTGACGTCAACGAAGCTGTAGACGACTTGTTCCATACGGCGATTCTCGCCAAGCGAAATTGGTTGATCGGAACCGAAAGTGAAATTCAGTTTAGCGTCTTTAGCACGCATCACATAATCGTTAGAAATGGATTTAACAAGTTCAACCATTTCGACCGGCTCGAAATGCGGGCGAATTTTACCGTCATCGAGCTTAGTCACATCAAGTAAATCTTGGAATAATTTGCCAAGATGCTTCGAGGCAGCTTGGGCAGCAGTCAAATATCCGCGAGCACGTTCATCAAGAGTAGCGGTCTGGGGGTTTAGACAAAGTGAGATATAGCCATCAATTGTTGCGACGGGAGTACGCATTTCATGCGAAGCAGTAGAAATGAACTCGGTTTGTTCACCTTCCTCTTCGAGCTCTTTAGTAATGTTACGGAAAGTAATGATACGTTGACCAGCAACGCCTTCGACCGGAAGCACAGAAATTGCGATTGGGACGCGTTTATCGGACTGGCCCTGAATCAAACAACAAGCGTAAGGCTCCAATGGTTGGTTAGTTTGCATGGCTTGGATTAGGGGATTTTCTTTTTCAGAAAGTTCACGGCCTTCTTTAGTTTCTAATCTAACAACTAAACCATAATCTAAGCCCATGGCGTTATTCGCACCACCGCATTCAGTCATAGTCACGGCAGCGGGATTAATGAATTGAACCGTACCGTTTTTGTCAGTCATAATAACTCCATCATGGATGGAATTTAAAGCCATCTCGGCCAAGCCAGATTTTTCGTTGGCTTTACTTTTAGAGTTATTGCGATTAAATAAGCTCATTTATATTTATTTTAACACAAGCTTTAAAAAATGTGATAAAATTGTTTCATGAATAAAGACGTCATTTATATCGAACCGGAGGATGATATTACCGATATCATCGGCAAAATTGAAAAATCGAAAGAAAAAATTGTTGCGCTAGTCCCGCCGAAAAAAGCTGGAGTTTTTCGAAGCGTAGTGAATATAAAACTAATCGCAAAAGCTGGAACAAATTCGGAAAAGAAAGTTGTATTAGTTACAACTGACCCATCGATATTGAAGTTGGCGGGCGCGGCGAAATTGCCTGTAACTAAAAATTTGCAGTCGGCGCCGTCGGTCCCAACCGAAGAGCCAGAGATTGAAGAGACTGAAAAAGAAGATTTAGTTGAAGAGTCTGACGGAACGGTTGAAGCGGAAGAAGACGTCGAGGAATCAGAGCCATCAGAAGAAGAAAAAGACGATGATGAGGAAGACGAAGAAGACGAGGAAAAAGAAGAAAAGAAGGAAGAAAAAAAGAAGGCCGGAAAATCGGAAAAGAAGGCTAAAAAGTCTGGTAATAAATTTGTTAGTTGGTTTAAAGAACATAAAAAGTTAGCGATTTTTTCAGGAATTGGCATATTGGTTTTGATTATTGTCTTGATTTGGGCATTATTTATTGCTCCATCGGTAGCTATAACCGTTGAGATTACTGCGACATCCAATAATTTTTCGGAAAATGTTAGTTTTAAAACGAAGATGACTGAAGAAGATGCAAGTGAAGGTAAATTCTATTTGGAAGAGAAGAAAATTGAATCAACCGCTAAAGTAGAATTCGAAGCAACGGGGCAGAAAAATGTAGGTGAAAAAGCCAGTGGCGAAGTCATTGTTTATACCTATATTCAAAAAGAAGGCGGCATAACGCCAATTAAGGCAGGCTCAATCTTCACGATTTCTGGTTTATCTTATGTTTCTAGTGATGATGCAACGCTTAGCTGGGATGGCAAAGACATCAAAGATTGCGAGAATTTTGGGCAAGTAAGCATTATGTCTGGCTGTCTAGTCTCGAGAAGAGTGAAAGTTACGGCAGCGGAGCCAGGAACGAAATACAATATTTCAGCTTCAAATAATGGTTGGAATACAGTAGCGAATGTAGCCGTGTATTCTGACTCGGCAATGAGTGGGGGAACGGATTCTATGATTACGGTTGTTTCGCAGGCTGATGTCGATAAAGCAAAAGGTGAGCTAACAACTAGTAATGAAGAGGAAAATAAGAAAAAGCTGTTTGAAGAACTTAGTGACGATGTGATGAAGATTGATTCTAGCTTCAAACAGGTTACTGGGGATGCAGTATCAACGCCGGCAGTAGGCGAAGAAGTGAAAGAAGGTGAAAAGCCAGTTTTAGAGGCAACGACGACTGCATCAATTTATGTCATCGATAAGACTAAAGTTGAAGAATTTATCACCGAAAAAGCTAAACTAGGTGAAAATCAAAAAATTTATGAGATGAAAGATCCCTTTATCGAGAATTTTATGGAGACTGATGGGGGATATACTGGAAAATTGAAAACTTCATACTTAGCTGGTCCGAAATTAACCGTATCGAGCGTTGTTGATTTAGTGAAAGGCAAAGGGCTCGGAGATGCTCAGCATATGCTAAAAGACATTGATGGAGTAATTGACGTACATATGGATCCGTCATTCCCGTGGGTGGCAGTAATCCCAGATGATACGAATAAAATCACAGTGAACTTAGAAATCAAAGATCAAAACGGAAATAGCGTAGAACAGAAAGTTTTAGAAGATAATAACGAAGAAACGAAGGAAGAGGACGAAAAAAAGGAAGAAGGCGAAAAAACTGAGTAGCTTTAAGCAAATGTGGAGTAAAAAATGAAGATATTGGGGCTAGATGTAGGCGAGAAACGCATTGGTATCGCACGAGTGGACTCGGACACCCGAATCGCTGTACCAGTCGGGTATATTGATGTAGACGGCTTAGAATGGCAGGAAATCGAACATGTGGCGAAAATTAACGGAACCAATATCTTTGTTTTAGGTCTTCCGCGAAGTAACGAAGGAAATGAAACGGCGCAATCACTTTATGTAAGAAATTTTGCCAAAACCTTAACAGAGAAAATACCGGGCGCGAGAATACGGTTTCAAGATGAGAGCTTTACTTCAGTAGTAGCGGAAGAGAGATTAAAACAGAGGAAAAAGAAATATGAGAAGGGCGAAATCGACGCAGAGGCGGCAACAATTATCTTACAAGATTTTGTGGAAAATTTAGCAAATTTAACGCCGGTAGCGCAAGAAAATGTAGAGGTGGAAGAACAAAATAACTCGCACATACCCGAGATGGTGACGGATATAAGGGCCGCAGTAATAGAGGCAGGCGAGGCAATGACAAATATTACTAAAAAAGAGGCAGATAAAATGAAATTACAGACGAAAAAGGCAAAACATAAGATGAAAAAAGCGACAGGGTGGATTACAGTAATTGCTATTTTAGTGATTTTAGGGTTAATCGCGACAGGGGTAGCACTATTTATTAGAGAAAAACGCCATCAAGAATATTTAGCTTGGGTAGCCGAACAGGAGGCACAGATGGTCGCGGAAGTATTCAATTTTACAATTCGCCCTGGAGAAACGATTTTTGATATCAAGCAAAATCTGATAAAAGAAGGCTATTCAGCGGAAGAAATCGAGGAAGCATTTAAGGCAAATTATGATTTTCCATTCTTACAGGAACGTCCAGAAGGGGCTTCGTTAGAAGGCTATCTGTATGGTGAAACACATGAATTTTATAAAAGTGCCAGCGTTAAAGAGATTTTGGAGACCTTTTTAACTGGTATGGGGGAAGTAATTACCGAAAATAACCTCGAGGAAAAGTACAAGGAACAGGGATTGTCTTTATATGAGGGGATTACCTTGGCTTCAGTGGTGCAAAAAGAGGCATCTCCCTCTGAGCAGGCGACTGTAGCGCAAGTATTTTTGTCACGACTGGCTTACGGAATACCGCTTGGGAGCGACGTAACGGTATCTTACGCGCTCGATGTGGTTGATCCTAATAGAGAGACGTACCAAGATAATCAGGCGGCTCTGAAGGTTGATTCCTGCTATAATACACGAGTTTATGCGGGATTGCCATGCGGCCCCATCTCTAATCCTGCCTTGTCAGCCCTACTGGCAGTGGCGGAGCCAACAGATACAGCTTATCTTTACTTCTTGACAGGAGACGATGGTTTGATGTATTATAGTTATACAGAGGCAGAGCATAATCAGAATATTTACAGTCATTGCCAAAACCTCTGTAATGTATCATTATGACAAAGAAGAAGAAACGTAATTTAGAACGATTCAAGGGGGTTTTACCATATTTCTTGGCTGGAATTTTCGTTTTAGCTTTGGTTTTTGTTGGTTCGATTGATAAACAAAACAGAGAGGCTAGCTTGAGTTTATCCTCATTTGCGGAAGAAGATTATAAGGTTTCAGTTGATCAGTTGTCGGAATTATATGTAGTAGCGGATTTATCAGATGCTTTAGGGTTCGCCTCAGCATCAGATGTCGCATCGAACTATGTCGTGACGACGACGATGTATGATTCAGGCCAAACTTCAGCAGGAAAACTAGAAAAACCGAATCTAACTGATATTGTAATTTCTAGAGGTGTAATTGAGTATACCGTTGCCGAAGGCGAAACAATGGAATCGATTGCTGAACAGTACGGGATTACAACAGATCAGATTAGATGGTCAAATGGGTTAAAAACAACTGATATATCAGCTGGAACAGTTCTTAATATCCCAAGTTCGAGTGGAATTGTTTATACGGTGAAATCTGGAGATACAATTGAATCGATTGTGCAGAAATATGGCTCAAATTCAGAAGAAATTATTGCGATGAATGATCTTGAGGTATCTGGGTTAACTGAAGGGGCAAAAATTTTCATTAAGGGCGGTTCACTGCCGGAAAAAGAGCGTCCGGAATATGTTGCGCCAAAGAGACAAACCTATACTTATACCTATACTTACCTAGGCGATACTTCGGAACGTCAAAATATCCAGGTAGTTGGTTATTATCGTATTGGACGAGGACAATGCGTCGACTGGGCATCGCATATGAGGCCAGATCTCGGGGCGTTATTGCTTGGGAATGCGAACGCTTGGGCAAGAAATGCAGCGGCACATGGGTACTTAGTCGACCGTAACCCGGCTGCTGGAGCGATTTTCCAGACTTCGTCGGGTTGGTATGGGCATGTTGGTTATGTTGAAGCGGTGAATGGCGATGGTTCGATTACCGTAACAGAGATGAACTATAGTTATGTGCCTTACCGAGTAATTCGAGCAACAATTCCGGCAAATAAAGTAGGAAACTTCAATTATATCCACTAAAATAAGATGTTCTAAGAGTAAAGTGTTGTAATTTTTACAACACTTTACCAGTCTTCAACTAAGGTGAATTCTTTTCCGGCGATTTCGATAATCGAATCAGGTTGAGCACCTTGGCTCGTTAGTTCAGCACGGATGCCGAGTTTTTTCATGATATCGCGAAGGCGATTGACAGAGGCGTAGTTATTTAAATCAGTTCTACGGGCGAATTTCTCGATTTTTTCGCCGGTAACGATAAATTTATCGCCGTCTTTTTTGACTTGCCAAGTGTCTTTTAAGACATCTTTGCTGAGAGAAATTGTCGGATAATCGGAATATGACTTCTCGGGGGACGGGTCGCTCGCGCCCGTCGTCACGGGGCTCGCGCCCTCATACTCGGTCGTGACCTCCGTAAGCCCCCGAGAAGTATATTCCCGATTATCCTTAATAACTTCCGCTAGCTCGCGCAAAAGCTCTGTGAGGCCTTGATGGGCAGAAGAAGAGATGGTGAAGATTTTGGCGTCAGGATTTTTCGCTAGAATGGAGGACATTTGCATCTGAATAATGTCGTCGTCAACACCTTCGCATTTGGTTAAAGCGACGATTTCGGGGCGAGAGGCGAGGTCGGAATATTTTTCGAGTTCGTTTCGAATAGTTTGGTAAGCTTCACCAGCATCGTCATTATAAACGTCGACTAAATGCAAAAGAACTGCGGTGCGATCGACATGGCGAAGGAAAGCATGGCCGAGGCCTTTGCCTTCAGCGGCACCTTCGATTAAACCCGGAATATCTGCGATTAGTAAGTCATGGTCGTCGATAGTGGCTACGCCAAGATTAGGAGTAATGGTGGTAAACGGATAGTCAGCAATTTCGGGTTTAGCGTTAGATACTACCGAAAGGAAAGTAGATTTCCCAGCATTTGGAAGGCCAACTAGACCAACATCGGCCATAGATTTTAGTTCTAACTCCGCTTCAAATTCTTCGCCCGGTTCGCCAACTTCGGCGATAAGAGGGGCTTGGCGAGTAGAGCTCTTAAAGTGAGCGTTGCCAAAACCGCCAGAACCACCATGAGCGATGACGGCTTCTTGGCCGTCCTTTGTAAGGTCGGCCAAAAGGATTCTTTCTCGGGGCGCGTCGCCGGCGCCTGTCGTCACAGGGCCGGCGCGCTCAACCTCGTCGTGACTCCGGATCCCCTCGAAAGAATCTTTTGAGCCGATCTTATACACAACCGTGCCGAGGGGGACATCAACGATGAGATTTTTGCCGGAACGGCCGGCAGAACGTTGGCCGGAGCCGTTTTTGCCGTTTTCGGCTTCTAGGATAGGAGTGAAACGAAAATCAATCAAAGTATTAGTGTTTTTGTCTGCGCGAAAAATAATGTCTCCGCCTTTACCACCGTCGCCACCATCAGGACCGCCTTTCGGAATATAGATTTCATGACGAAAAGAGACGGCGCCGTCGCCGCCTTTGCCAGCTTTTAGACTTACTTTCGCAGTATCGACAAACATAATATTTTTATTATGTCACACTTACGCTAAAAAATCAAGTCTTGACTTTTTTACGATTATGCTTTATTATAAACATAAGCTGGTACGCTTCACAGGGGTTCCACTGATGATTAGTGGAGTGTGGAGACTTACATTAAAAACAAACAGCGGATTAAAACAAACCAATGTGCCCCAAGGGTGGGCGCGCATCAGCGCGAGAAACGGTCGCAAGACCGTTTCTCTAGTCCTAAAGCACGTGGTGAAAAATCCTTTTTTTTGATAAAACCAAAAGAAATATGGTAAAATAAATGGTAGAGGAGCAAACATGAGCAGAATCGATATTGAAGATTTTAATTCTCGGGATAACACAAATTATGAAGTTAGTAGGAGTTCTTTCGAAAAACGTGGCAAGAAAGTACTAACTGCGCTGAAGCTTGGTGTTGCAGCTCTCGCAGCGATGGCTTCGTTAGGTTATTTTGCGAAGCTGAATAAAGAGGATCAGGAGAGAAATAGGCCAAAAACCGAGGCAGAATGGATGGATATAATGAATGAATCAAAAGGCGTACATGATGTAAGTTTACACTATAGAGAGGATGGGAGTTTTGCCGGAGTTAAACTGGGCGAAAATCTTTCCGCGACGTTTTTTGATGATGACAATAATGGCACCTTTGAATCGGGCGTGGTGAGAAGAAATGGTACAGCACAAGCACGTGATTATCCGAATGGTATAACTCTAATGGGGGCCATAAACGACGCTAATAAGATCAGATAAAATGATAAAATTTACGATAATTACGCTATTTAGGGAGGCGATTGAACCGTATCTTCGGTCTTCGATGATGTGGAAGGCGACTGAGAAAGGGCTAGCAGAGTTTGATTTTGTTGATTTAAGGGAATTTGGGCTAGGTCCGCATAAATCCGTTGACGATACGCCGTATGGGGGCGGAGATGGGATGCTGCTGCGGTGTGAGCCGGTCTTTGCGGCGATTGAATCGGTAAAAGCGAAGGATCCTACAGCGAAAGTAATTTTGCCTACTCCTGTGGGCGAGATTTGGAACCAGGAAATGGCGAGAAATTTCGCTAATTCTGATACGCATTATATTATCCTCTGCCCGCATTATGAAGGTTATGATGAGAGAATTCTTTCAATAGTAGATTATAAAATTTCGCTCGGGAAATATGTTCTAACTGGCGGAGAATTGCCAGCACTAGCGATGATTGATTCTATCGTGAGATTAGTGCCTGGAGTTTTAGGAGGAGAGACGTCGGCAGAAATTGAATCGTTTTCAGAGGGGAATAACTTGGAATATCCTCAATATACAAAGCCGTATGATTTTCGGGGGATGACCGTGCCGGACGTTTTATTATCTGGCAACCACGGCGAAATTGCGAAGTGGCGCGAAGAGCATTCGGCAAAATCAGAGTAAGAAAAAAGGCGCCAAGAGGCGCCGAGCAAGGGGCTAATTAAAGCCCAAATGTTTTACAAGCCAGATAAATTAATACTACCGCGACGCAAATCAAACCGAAAACGAATAACGGGACGATTGCCTCTGCGTTCACGAAAAATACGTAGAACAGCCCAGATACAAGAATCAGAGCCATTATCAAAAATAATACCGCCATTATTTATTCCTCCCTTGAGCTTGTTTTTTTAATGTGCTCTTTGTATTATATCATATAGCTTGTGTTTTGTCAATATTTTCCTCTTATGAGTCGATTATAGTATAATGAAACTATGAATCTAGACGACGGAGTAGAGGTTTTAAAGGGAATTGGGCCGAAAACGGCGGAAATTTTACGAAAACACGGGATTAAAACCGTGAAGGATTTTTTATACAATTTACCTCGAGATTATGAGAATTATGAGGCGCCGACCTCAATTGCCGAAATGCGACCTGGAAAAGTAGTAATTCGGGGTAAAATTGAGGAGGTAAAGACGCGCCCATCAAGAAAACGTAATCTGACTGTCACAGAGGGAATAATAAGGGACAAATCTGGAGCGGTAAAGGTAGTTTGGTTCAACCAGAGATACCGTGAAAAACAACTTTCCCCTGAAAAAGAGTACTGCTTCTCGGGAAATTTTGAGTTTAGAAATGGGCGATATAGCTTAGTCTCGCCTTCATGCGCCGAAGCGACTGATGTGAATTTAAGGAGTGGGCTAAATCCGATTTATGTTGCCCATGGTGCGTTAAAATCAAACGATTTTCGACGTTTTATGAATAATTCGCGAGCAATCTTTAATAGTGTGCCAGATTTATTCCCGATGATTAAGAGCGGGACAAGGAAAAGCGCGCTCTTTTTGGCCCATTTTCCTAATTCGGAAAAAAGTATTAAGGAGGCTAGAAAATATCTCGCTTATGAGGAGCTGTTTGAGCTAATCTTGGCGTCGAAGTTAAATCGACGAGAAAATGAAAAATTAAAGGCAGTGCCGATCCCGTTTAATCTCGAGAAAGTGAAAGAATTTTTAGAGAAATTACCTTTTACATTAACAGGAGCGCAGAAAAGGGCGGCCTGGGAAATTTTCCAGAATATGGAGCGAGATGTGCCAATGAATCGGCTTTTACAGGGAGATGTTGGCTCAGGAAAGACTATGGTTGCGGCGCTCGCTAGCTATGGCGCGATTTTGGCAGGTCATCAGGTAACATTACTGGCACCAACAGCGATTCTCGCTTCCCAACATTATGAAGGAATTTCGAAGTTATTAGCGTCCTTCGGGATAAAAGTTGCGCTTCTGACTGGGGCGACAAAGAAAAAAGCGGAGTTAAAGACGAAAATTCGAAATGGCGAAATAGATATGGTGATTGGTACGCACGCGCTTTTGACTGATGATACCGAATTTAAAGATTTAGCGCTAGTGGTGATTGATGAACAACATCGTTTTGGGGTGGAACAGAGACAAAAATTGGTTTTAAAATCGCCACCTGGATTAGCTCCGCATCTTTTAGCGATGACAGCAACGCCGATTCCGCGTTCTTTGCAATTAACAGTTTTTGGAGATTTGGATGTTTCGATTTTGAACGAGCTACCGCGGGGTAGACAGCCGATAACAACTACGATTTTGAAAGAAATTGAGATAAGAGAGAAATTGTACCCAAAAATTCAAGCGACTTTAGGGGCGAAAAACCAGATTTATTGGATTTGTAAGGCAATTGATGATGATCCGAGAACCGAAACTACCTCTGTAAAATCGAGATGGATGAAGCTCAAAAACGACTTCCCGAAGGCGAAAATTGAGTTTTTGCACGGACGAATGAAACCGGCGGAAAAAGATGAAATTATGGAGCGATTTTCTAGGGGCGAAACTCAGATTTTAGTCTCAACTACCGTAGTTGAGGTCGGGGTAGATGTACCGAATGCGACTCTAATTGCGATTGAAAATGCGGAGAGTTATGGTCTCGCCCAAATCCATCAATTAAGAGGACGAGTGGGGCGTGGAACGGTAGCGTCAGAATGTTATCTCTTGACTGCTGGCGAAATTTCGCCTTCGAGACGGTTAAGAGAGTTAGAAAAGTCCTCGGACGGTTTTTATCTGGCGGAAGTAGATTTAAAATTAAGAGGTCCGGGCGAAATTTACGGAGTATTGCAGCATGGGGCATTAGACTTAAGGATTGCGAGTTTATCTGATACGGAGTTGATTCACCGAGCACAAAAAGATGTAGAGAGGTTTTTGAAAGAACCCGAAAATATGTTAAAATATAGAGAGTTGATGGAAGGGATTACAAAATATCAACAAATAACGACATTAAACTAATGGAAAACATTCGTATCACATCTGGAATTTATCGGGGGCGAATAATTGAGTCGCCACGTTCTAAACTAGTCCACCCAATGGGGGCAAGAGAAAAGCTAGCACTTTTTAATATGATACAAAACTTTTTACCTGGAGCAGCGGTTTTAGACGCCTTTTCAGGCAGCGGAGCGCTCGGGATTGAGGCTTTGTCTAGAGGAGCTAAAGAGGTAGTTTTTGTCGAGAAAAATCCTAAAATTAGCCAGGTAATAAAAAGAAATCTAGAGAAAATGGGGTTGGAAGCTAAAATCGTAACCACAGATGCAAAAAAATTTACAACAGATAAAGAGTTCGGAGTGATAATTGCGGATCCACCATATGATAGTTTTGAGATTGATGGAGTTTTGAGCTTGACTAAATATTTAAAAGATGGTGGGATATTAGTGCTATCCCATCCGGGTTCTGCCCCTGTTATTCCAGACTTAAAATTGACGGATACCAGGAAATATGCTCAGGCTAATATCTCGATTTACCGGTTTTTAGCTTGATTTTTTAGCAAAAGTGTGATATAATGGAAGTATAAGGAGTTTTTGATTATGTATTATCAGGGAGAAACTGAAAAGAAAGAACGCCGAAAGATTATCGCGATAGCGACGGTTTTAGTCGTGATTATTTTGATTTTAATCATTGCAATTATTGTGGTAGCGACGAAAAAATCTGCTCGCAACAACATTTCGACAACTAATACAACTATCAGCGAAGTGAGCGTAGACGATTCAACGAAAGTAGAAACTGAGAAAAATAGTACAGAGAAAAGTTCAGAGAAGAGTACGGAAGAGAAAAAGACTGAAAGTAATTCTTCTAACCTCGGGACTTTATCGACCGAAAAGAGTACAACGACTACTACGACGAAGACAGAAACTAGTACTACTAGCTCGAGTAAAGCGGCGGAAACTACTAATAAAAAGCCGATGCCAAATACTGGTCCGGAAGAGATGCTTCCTATCGCCTTGATGGCTGGTATGTTAGTAACTTATCTTTCTTCGGCAGTTTTAGCAAAAAGAGAAGCGTAAAAAGTTAAATTAGCGAGACATTCAGCATGAAGGTCTCGCTTTTTTAGCGAGAGTATGTTATAATGAGTTTACGCTCGGATGGTGGAATTGGTAGACACGTATGCCTTAGGAGCATATGCCTTCAAGCGTGCAGGTTCAAATCCTGTTCCGAGCACCAAAATAATATTTCTTGACTTGGCTGCCCAGAGGGCAGTTTTTTGTGGTACAATAAATTTATGAGAATTTTAGATGCGCCAATTACTAAAAATGATTTAATTAAAACATCGACTAACTTTATTGATGAAAACACCATAAAGGCCGTAGTGGACATAGAGCGTGAATTGATTGCGGTGGAGAATTAAGTCGGTAGTGGCGAAATGGATAAAATAAATTATATTCGTGGTGAAGATTTAAAGGAGAAATGGGGGGAATATTCAATTGCCTATCAGATGGGCAATATCGGCAGCGAAGTTTCGCGCTCGTTGAAGTGGACCGCCAAGGGGAATAAGCAACGAGCGAACGTCGCAATTGATAGGGCGTTAGAATTATTTGATTTTACAATTAACGCAAACATAAAAAATCCGCCTAGATTAAGAGAGGTTTTAATTGCTAGAGAAGAATTTTGTGATTATTTTTTCAACCATAACTCCTGGCAGACTGATCCCAAAAGAATGCAAAAATATTATGATGGTTTTGTGATGATGGAGCGTTTAGCTAAATAATTTATTTGCCACAATGATCGTGGTCGGGGTCGGTCTCGAGATGGTGGTGATGGTGATGGGAAATGTGCGGAAAAATGAATTCAAGACCGATTTTAATGATGATAAGTGCGATGCTAATGCTAACGTAAGCTTCTATGTTTATTTTAGTAATCAGATAAAAGAGCGCCGAGGCGAGTACTGCGACCGAAATCCAAGTGTCGTTCATAGTCTCCGCGCCAGAAGCGATGAGGACAGTAGAATTTTGTTCCTTCCCGGAGCGTTTAAGATAACTAGCGAGGAGATATTTCATGGCAATAGAAGCAACTAGAACGATGATAACCGGAATTGAATAGCTAGGAGTTTCGGCAACGATAATTTTTTCGACTGCTTCGACGATAATATGGATACCGGCAAAAATAATAATCAGAGCTATTAAAATAGTCGTAAGACGTTCAATTTTGGCGCGGTGCGCAGTTAATTTATGATGACTGGCGAGCTTTTCGCTAATAATAATCAAAAAGCCAGAAACAGAATCAATAAAACTATGGACAGCATCAGACGTAATGGCAATTGAGCCGGAGATAAGACCGACGATAATATTAAAAACACCAAGAAGAAAGTTAGTAGCGATAAATAAATAGCCAGAACGAATAATGATTTTGCTACGCGTAGGCTGGTCAGATTTAGTTTTAATAGTTTGAGCTATTTTCTTCATACTTTAAATCCATTTTAACATATTTCGTGTATAATAGAGTTAACGAAAGGAGTGAAAAATGTTTAATTTAAAGGGACAAGTTGCAGTCGTTTCGGGGGCGTCATCGGGGTTAGGTCAACAAATGGCCCTAGCGCTGGCGAGACAGGGAGCGAGTTTAGCAATTTTAGCTCGAAGAGTAGAAAGACTTGAGGAATTTAAACCGAAATTACTCGAAGCAGGGGCGAAAAAAGTCGTAGCGTATAAATGCGACGTGACGGCGAGTAAAAACATTGATGAAGTCGCGAAAGCAGTAGAAAAAGATTTTAAAAAAGTAGATATTCTTTTAAACTGTGCTGGCTCATCTAAAGATAAAGGGGTTTTGGAAATGTCAGATGAAGAGTGGGACTTTACGATTGCGACTGACGAAACGAGTGTGTTTAAAATGACCCGCGCATTTGGAAAAATCATGAAGAAACATGGCTACGGAAGAATTATCAACATCGCTTCGATGTATGGGCTAGTGGGGAATACTGAAATTCATACAGTAGCATATCATGCTTCAAAAGGCGCAGTAGTGAACTTTACTAGGGCAGTGGCGGCGGAACTCGCGACCTCTGGAATTACTTGTAACGCAATTTGTCCTGGATATTTCGAGACGGAGCTGACAAAGGAAGTTCTGGACACGCCAAGATTCCAGGAATTTGCAAAGACACATGTGCCAATGGAGCGATATGGAAAACCCGGCGAGCTAGACGCGGCGGTAGTATTTTTGGCTTCGGAAGAAGCGTCGTATGTAACTGGATTAATTATGCCGGTAGACGGAGGCTACACGGCTATTTAATAGTTAATAACATAAGGAGAAAATATGAAAACTAAATATGAGGGGACAAAAACTTTAGAAAATTTAAAGAAAGCGTTCGCGGGCGAGTCGGAAGCGAGAAATAAATACGATTATTTTGCATCGCAAGCGAAAAAAGATGGTTACGAACAAATTGCGGCGATTTTCGCGGAGACGGCCTTAAACGAAAAAGAGCATGCGAAGATGTGGTATAAAGAACTTCACGGCGGGTCAGTCGAACCAACGGATACAAATTTGAATGCCGCAGCAGAAGGCGAGAACTATGAATGGACGGATATGTATAAAGGATTTGCGGAAACGGCGCGTGAGGAAGGGTTCGAAGAATTAGCGAAGAAATTCGAGGGAGTAGCGGAAATTGAAAAACACCATGAAGAAAGATATCGTAAGTTGCTAGCTAACTTAAAAGAGAAAATCGTATTTTCACGCGATGGGGATACGATTTGGGTTTGCCGAAATTGTGGACACATTGTTATCGGGAAAGAAGCGCCTGAAGTTTGTCCGGTTTGCAATCATCCGAAAGCTTACTTTGAAATTAAAGCAGAAAACTATTAAATAATTTTTCTCAACTGGGTGAAATTTCATCAAGATAAAAATTACAACGGCAGGCGGATTTTTTCGAAAATTACAGTTTTCTCAAAAATCCGTGCTAGTTGTAATTTTTATATGAGAAATTTTACATGTTTCGAAAAATTTATTTAATAGTTTTCTACATACATACAAGCTCTACTCGGAAAACAAAAAAAAGAACATAAATATTCTCTTTCATTTTCACTTGTGGAGCCGTGTGTCGGCTCTGCCCCGACGACCTGCCGCTTACAAGGCGGCTGCTCTACTAACTGAGCTAACACGGCATAGGATAATTATAGCATATTTGAGGAAGACATGCTATAATTTTTTTATTATGGATATGTTTTTAGGTGTAATGGGGGGGGTAATCATTGTTTTATTAGTAGCAATTCTGATTCTTTTGATACGAAAAAGTAGCGATAAAGGAAAGAATGCGGATTTTAAAAATTTGGAAGAACGTTTAATCCGGATGGAGGGGGAAGTGGGGAAAATCAATCCGGCGATTGACCGAAACTTTCGCGAGAACCGCAAAGAAATTTCGGAAAATTTGGAAAGATTACAAACCGGGAATGAAAAGAAACTGGAAGAAATGCGCGAAACGGTGGATGAAAAATTGAAAGCTTCGGTAGAGAAAAGATTTAATGAGAGTTTTAAATCAATTTCGAACCAGCTAACGCAAGTTTATCAGGGTCTCGGTGAAATGAAAAATTTGGCAACAGGTGTGGGCGATTTGAAAAAAGTGATGGAAGGAGTGAAGACGCGTGGAATTTACGGCGAGGTGCAGCTCGGAGCGATTATTGAAGATACTTTGAACAAATCACAATATGAGGAGAATATTATTACAAAGCATGGTTCGAACGATCGCGTAGAATTTGCGGTAAAGATGCCAGGAAAAGAGACGGACGTCTATCTCCCAATTGACTCGAAATTCCCGGTTGAGAATTATTCGCGACTAATTGCGGCTTACGACGAAGGAAATAAAACCGAAATTACGGCCTACCAAAAGGCTTTGGCGTCGGACGTAAAGGAACAAGCGAAGAAAATTTCTACGAAGTATATTGACCCGCCGAAAACGACAGATTTCGGGATTATGTTTGTGCCAACCGAATCATTATACGCAGAAATTATCAGAATTGCAGGTTTGTCGGAAGAAATTCGTCAAAAATATAATATAACCATCGCTTCACCATCAACTTTGCCAGTAATGCTTTCGGGACTTTTGATGGGCTTTAGAACCGTAGCGATTGAAAAACGTTCGGCAGAAGTTTGGCAAACACTTGGAGCAGTAAAAACACAGTTTGGGAAATTCTCGGAATTGCTCGAAGGTGTGCAAAAGAAATTGCAAGAATCGGCGAATAAGATTGAGTCAGCGAAAACTACTTCTCGTCAAATTGAACGAAAACTAAAAGATGTTGAAGAATTGCCAGAAGCTGATTCGGTGAAAATGATTGGCGAAGTTTAGAAAGTTCTGATTTTATCAAGCGGGAATAATCTTAAAATAACTGGTCCGATAATGCGGCAGTAGGGGATTGTTCCGAGTCCGTTACGCGAGTCCCATGAATTTGAGCCTTCGCGATTATCACCAGAGACGAAGAGCTCCCCCTCGGGGACGGTTAGATTAACTTCGCCAGAAGTATATTCTTTCGGCCCGTCATTTTCGGAAACTCGATAACCCTCATCATAGACAAAGCCGTCTGGATATTCTTCGTTATAAATTTTCATAACGCCATCTTTAACGGTCACTCGTTCGCCCGGAAAAGCAATGACGCGTTTAATAATATATTGGTCATTAATATTGGACGGGACGGAACAAGTGACGGGGTTTTTCACGCCACTAGCTTTATATTCTGCTGCTTTTTCTTCGTCTTCATTAAGAAAAACAATAATTTGGCCACGTTCAGGAACATATTCATTGCCAGTAAAATGCGCCCAAGAAACAGCGGCGCGATTAACAATGACACGGTCATTCTCGTGCAAAGTATTTTCCATACTACTACCGACGACATTATAAGAACGGTAAATGTATGTGTTTAAAAAAAGCGTACCGAGTACAATTGCAATAATAAACCCGCAGAGGCTTAATAAGTCCTTTAGTAAAGGATGCTTCTGGAAAAATTTTGCTTCCATTTTTCTATTATAACATTATTTTTAAGTTATAATTAAATATTCTGATATAATATTATGTATATGGCAGATTATGTATTAGCACGTAAATCTAGAAATATCGTAAGTAATTTAGTACATATTTTTCTTAATTTGCTCCTTGGTGTGGGCGCGGTACTAGTTACGGTCTTATCGGGCAGCCCGGTACTCGGGATATTGCTAGTTTTAATTTCAAAATGGCGAGTGTTTGCGGTTAGAGCGAGATACCTTTGGCTCAATATAAAATCGAATTTAGTAGATATTATCGTAGGCTTAAGCGTAGTAATTTTAACCTACTATGCGGGAACGAACTTTTTGCCGGTTGATTTTATTCTCATGATTTTCTATTCGGTCTGGCTATTATTTATCAAACCACTTTCGTCCGAAAAAGCGACTATGGCGCAATCTTTAATCGCGGTATTTATGGGAATGTCGGCAACAGCGATTTTAGCGGCTAATTTGAACCCTATTGTTGCAGTTTTATTGGCATTTCTAATCGGCTATGCGGCTAGTCGTCACATCTTAGTACAAAGCGATGATAAAGATTTTACTCTAACAACGTTGGTTTGCGGATTAGTCTTTGCGGAAATAGCTTGGCTGTGCCAGACTTGGTCAATCGTCTATACTTTCGGAGCGACCGGTGTAAGAATCCCGCAAGTGGCAATTATCTTGACAATCTTCGCTTTTGTTTATAATTATGCAAGACAAGCGATGATTAAATATCAAGACGATTTTCGTTTTCGACACATCGTCGGACCGGTTGTGTTCGGAGCGGTGTTAATCGGAATTATCGTAATAGGATTTAGTAACCCAATATTTAATATCTAAGGAGGTAAAAAATGAGCGAAAAAAAGGGCGAAATTGTTGAAGCGGAAGTAAAAGAGGTAATTAATGAATTACCAAAACAGCCAGAAGTAAAGGAAATGGAGGCGAAAGAGACTCCGGAAGTTAAGAACGAAGCGCCTAGCGTTGTTCCGAAAAACGGGGGGAATAAGGCAGCGATTGCGCTTTCGATAGTTGCTTTAGTGTGTGGCTGTGGCGGACTGGCGCTGGGCTGGTTGGGCTATGAAAAATCTTCGACGCCAATTACGTTTTTAAATTCCGGCACAGACGGCAACTCAGCGAACTTTACAGAAGGCTCAATTGCTGAAATTGCGGAAAAAGTTTCAAAAAGCGTAGTTTCGATTGTGACTTCGACTAAATCGACTAACCTTTTCGGCCAGAGCTATGATTCAGCGGCGGCAGGAACTGGTATTATCGTGACAAGTGACGGGTATGTTTTGACGAATAAGCACGTAATTGACGGGGCAACTAAAGTAACAGTTATTTTAGATGACGGGACAACTTATGAAGACGTCGAAGTAGTAACGACTGATCCTTTAAATGATGTGGCCTTCTTGAAAGTTGACGGCGTGAGTGATTTAACTGCGGCGACACTCGGAGATTCAAAAACAATCAGTGTTGGTCAGCAAGTGATTGCAATTGGCAACGCTCTTGGTGAATATCAGAATACCGTGACGGCTGGGATTATTTCGGGCACAGGACGTTCAGTAACCGCTTCGGATGGCTCTGGCTACAATACAGAAACCTTGTCAGATATGATTCAAACCGATGCAGCAATTAACTCGGGTAATTCGGGCGGACCTTTAGTCAATGCAGCCGGTGAGGTAATCGGTATTAATACTGCAACTTCCTCAACGGCGGAAAATATGGGCTTCGCGATTCCGATTTCTTCGGTTAAGGGAATGCTGAAACAACTAGTTGAAACAGGGAAGGCGAAGCGAGCTTATCTTGGCGTGTATACGGTTGCGATTACGCCAGAATTAGCAAAAGCCAATAATTTGCCGGTTAACGCGGGCGCATATTTATATAGTTCTTCAGCTTATTCGGCCATCGTCAAAGATTCGCCAGCGGCGAAAGCAGGACTAAAAGACAAAGACATCGTAACGGCGGTAAATGGAGTAAAAGTCGGAGCAGCCGGCACGTTGTCAGATTTGATTGGTGAATATAAACCTGGTGATACGGTGCAACTAACGGTAATCCGTGAAGGAAAAGAAATTGCCGTTAATGTGACGCTTGAGGGTTATAACAATAAGTAAAATTTAGAATAAAACCTCTAGTTTCGTTCAACTGATAGTTATTGGATTCAGCAAAATCAATGATGGTTTGATGTTGGCAGGGGTCGGCCTCAAGAATAAGACGAGGGACTTTGCGAGTAGAAGATTGGACAATTAGTTGTTTAATTAGAGCAAGTCCATGATCGTCAGCATAGAGAGCGAGGGCTGGTTCAGAAGAGAGAGATTCTCGATCGAGCCAGCCCCAATCTTTATCAACATAAGGCAGATTAGCCACAATCAAATCAGGGGTAAACTTGACTTTTTCAAGCAAGTGTGATATAATGAAAGATATAGGGGTGCCGTAGGTTTCGGCATTTTTTTTAGCGACTTTTAGAGCTGGCTTAGAAACGTCGGAAGCATAAACTCTAGCATTAGGTAATAATTTTGCTAAAGTGACCGCAATGCAGCCGGAACCAGTACCGACGTCTAAGATTTTGGGATGTTCAGGTAGAACGTTACGAGATGGCTTTACGCCCGGAAGATAAGGCTTCCCGGCAAGATTCAAAACCGCATCAATAAGCTGTTCAGTTTCGGGACGGGGAATCAGTACGTCGGGCGTAACTAAAAAATCCCGACCGTAAAAATCTTGATATACTGTCTTATTCTGCGAGGCTGCGTTCATGCTTTACTAGTTCGGCAATTAAATCGTCGATGTCGCCATCCATAGCGGCAGGTAGATTACTACGAGAATAATGAATGCGGTGGTCAGTGATACGATCTTGGGGAAAATTATAAGTGCGAATCTTTTCAGAACGGTCACCGGTACCGATTAACGACTTCCTGGCCTCAGAAGCATTTTTCATATCCTCTTCTTTTTTGCGTTCAAGTAAGCGAGAGCGCAGGATGTTCATGGCCTTAATACGGTTTTGTTGTTGGGAACGTTCGTCTTGCATCGCTACGACGAGGCCAGTCGGGAGATGGGTGATACGGACGGCGGAATCGGTCGTATTGACGCCCTGGCCACCATGCCCGCCCGAACGATAAATGTCAATGCGTAAATCTTCGGGGTTAATTTCTAAATCTTCTTCGGCGGCTTCAGGAAGAACTGCGACAGTGGCGGTTGAAGTATGAATACGGCCCTGGGACTCGGTTACTGGAACTCGTTGGACACGATGAACGCCGCCTTCGAACTTTAGTTGACCATAGGCGTTGTCTCCAGAAATTTTGAAAATGATTTCCTTCATTCCGCCCGCTTCATTTTCGTTTTTGCTAATCAGCTCGGTTTTAAGATCATGATTTTCGGCGTATTTTGCATACATGCGGTAAAGTTCGCCCGCAAAAAGACTGGCTTCATCCCCACCAGCGCCAGCACGAATTTCAATAATCGCAGGTTTATCATCTTCCGGGTCGCGGGGAATTAGAAGTTCTTCTAGTTTACTGCTTGCGGTTTCGATTTCGTTTTTTAACGACACAAGATCTTCTCTCGCGATTTCGCCAAGTTCAGGATCGTCTAAAAGAACTTCCGCTTCGGCCTGGCTTGTTTTCAAATGGTTAATTTTAGCGTCTAAATCGATAATTTCGCGTAGAAGAGAAGCTCGCTTTGCTTTCACTGCAAAATTAGAGTCATTATAAGCATCAGGCGTCGCCAAAAAAGACTCAATCTCACCGAGTTCAGTTTTTAATTTTTCTAAATCCATGTTATAATTATAACATATTTTATTAGGATCTTTAGCTCAGTTGGCTAGAGCGCACGATTCACATTCGTGAGGTCACTGGTTCGAATCCAGTAAGATCCACCAAACGGTTTATAAAACAATTTTTATCTATTTCATAATCTGTAAATGTCTGTTAAATCCCTCGTCAAAATAGAGGGCCATTTTTATGCCATTTTTACGACAAAAACACGCGAAAGACTATATTTTAACTCTATATTTTCGCCGGTTAAATCCCTATGTTTTGAATAGGCGGCGTATTGTTCTTTAGTCTTATTATAATCCAAATTCAGACTTATCTACATATTCTTCCGCTTCTCGCTCGTCTGTTACCAGTTTTTCTTTTGGGACAGGTGGATTTTTATCTCTAGTGTTTGGATTATGTCTTCTCGTCACAAGGTTGTTCACGGCTAATAAATTATTTTCGACTTGTTGTAATTGAAAAACGAAACCTTCAGCCATTGACGCTGGTAGCATTCTAGCTTTTTCTCTTAAGTTTTTTAATGCTTGCATAGAATAGCCAAAACTTTTATTCATATCGTCCTCATAGACGGATTCAAACGCCTCCAATTCGCCAAGATTACGACCATTTTGTAATTCGTTTAGCATAGCGCCAGAACGCTCGGTCATATTTTGGAACATTCTTTTTAAGACCGTTGCTGATTCTTCTGACGATCTAGAGCCTCGCGAAATCATAAATATCTGATCGACGTTTAATTCAGAACTATTTAATAATCCAATTACATTTTGCATTTCATTTTCCGAAAGTAATTCTAGACCATTTTCCGCTTTGGCATTATTTTGCAAATCATCATCTTCAGCCGTTTCTTCCATAATTTCTTCTAGTTTAGGTTTTTCAGCTGTCGGCAACATTACTTCTTCTGTAATTGGCTGTTGCTCAGCTAAGGGTTCAGCCGCACTCTGTCTTCTCTGTTCCGAACTGGCGAAATTCGCGGCGCGCCATTCACTTTCATTAGCATATAATGTTGAATCAAATTCCGGAACGCTATCTTCGATTTTATGATTTTCATTTTCCGGCGATTGTTCTGATTCTTTATTTGGATTTTTTAGCCAAGCATCATAGCTTTCCGCTAAATCTTGTAGCTCTACTTGCGACAAGTTGCGACCAAGCCTCGCTTCTGCTTCATCTGCAAGTCTTGCGACTTCTTCGTCTCGCTTCATTTTTTCTTGGCGTTTTTTTATTGCGTCTTCTTGGTCTAATACTTTTTGCCTTAATTCGTCATCAGAAATATCTTCTGCCGATGACAAGATTTTTGCCTGCGCTACTTGTTCTTTAGCTTTCTCTAAATCAAATGGCGGGTACTCAAAATCTTGATCCTCAACAGGATTTTCTTTTGAAAACTCGTTAACCTTTTCGCCTACCATATACTTATTGTTATCTAATCGTTGTATTCTAATGCTTTTCTGATCCTATTATATCATGACAAAAAGCCGAATCTATATGTTTAAATGGTATAGTTCTGCAGTTTTTCCTGTATGTTCTCCTTGTATACTGTTAATACCTGGCGAACTAGGCCCCACCATTCAGGTTATAAAATAATTTTCAACTATTTCGTAATCCGTAAATGCCTGTTAAATCCCTCGTCGAAATAGAGGGTTATTTTTATGCCATTTTTGCGGTAAAAACACAAAAAAAATCGTAATTTACCTCTATAACTTCGGCTGTTAAATCCCCAACATTTTGTATTATACCAATTATCTCGTACGGTCAAATCCGTTCCGCCCCATTCTACAACAGTGAAGCCATTACGTTCCGGAGCAGGCGTGAGCGTTTGCTCCTTCACTTCTTTAAAATCATCTAATCCTTCAAATATCATTCTTATTCTAATTAAAGTATCTGGCTTGACTGAAAACTCAAGAGGCATTTCCTTTTCAATTTCTTCTTCCGTAGCAAAATAAATGTAATTATAATTATGCGATTCTAGCTTTGGCAACCAATAAACGATAAATTCTTCCTTTTCTTTATAATTTAGCCCCAAAATCTCTAACTTTTCTTCTAGAAATTTGGCCGAGTCGGAACCTCTCACGATGAAGCCAATATATCATTATTTTGAGGTTATCGCATTTGATTATTTTCCACAATTTTATTATAACATAGACATTTAAAAAGAATAATGCTTTGGCTAAAATTTTTGTGGTATAATCATTAGCAGGATGGGGAAAATTGCGAAATATTTGAATCAGCTTATTATTGGTAATGTTTTTGATACTCCGGAGATTTTAGAAGAATATGCGACTGACCGCTCGGTCCTAAAAATTAAACCGAAATTTGTGGCTTTTCCGGAATCGACCGACGACATTCGGAAATTAATGCGGTTTTTTAACCAATTGGCGGTAAAGGATATCCCGGTTTCGATTACAGCGCGAGGCTCGGGACTTGACGAAGGTGGGGCGGATTTATCGAGTGGGATTGTAATTTCGACTGAAAAATTGAATCGGTTGCTAGAAATTGATCCGCGCGAACGGTTAGTACGAGTACAATCGGGAATCACTTTAAAAGAATTGAATACAGCGCTTTCGGTTTCGGGTTTAACCATTCCGATTGAAGGACATGACGCGGAGACAATCGGCGGGCTGATTTCGAACTGTCCGATGGACGATTGTTTTGGCAAATATGGTGGGATTTCTAACTTTGTAGAGCGGATAGAAGTAGTGCTAGCAAATGGTGATTGTTTGCAAACTAACCGTTTGAAAAAATATGCAGTAGCGAAAAAGGCAGTTGAGAAGACGGTTGAAGGAAATATTTATCAGAAGATATCAAAATTGTTAAAAGATAAAGAAAAAGTAATTTCGGAAATTGAAGGTGGAAAGAGTCTAGTCGGGTATGGAAAAATTAAGGACGTTAAAAAACGTGAAACGATTGATTTGATGCCGTTATTCTTCGGAGCGCAGGGCACGCTGGGAATAATTTCGGAAGTAATTTTAAGAGCAGTGCCGCTACGTTCACATATGACGCGAGTAGTAGCGACTTTTAAAGAAGTTGGCTCGGCAGTTAAATTTATGGAGACTGTACAAACATTAAAACCGCGGAAATTAAATCTTTATGATTTGAAAATTATTATGGAAGCGCGTGAGTCAGGGAAGAATCTAGATGGAATTATCAAAAAATTGGAAGATGGATACGTAGTTTTCGCGAGTTTTGATGAACGAGCAAGCTGGGCGGTCAAGAAAATTATGGGGCTGAAAACGAAGTTCCCGCGTAATACAAAGTTTATTTTCGAATCGACGGAAAATAAAGCGACTATAAATGAATTTGAAAATTCTTTGGTGAATTATTTGAAAAATATTCGTAGTGGCGAGCGGGTGCCGATTCTGACGGATTTCTATTTGCCAGAATGGAATATTGGCAGTTTCTTGAGCGATTTAAAAATCTTAGGTAAAAAGCTCGATTTAGATTTGGAAATTTTTGGTTCGTTCTCGAGTTCGATTTATAGTTTAAGACCGAAATTTAATTTAGAAGATGAAGACTTTAATAAAAAAGCAACGACTTTCTTAAAGGCAGGAGCATACGTAATTGACCGTCAGAGCGGAGAACTCGCGGGCGGGACGCCAGAAGGAAGATTAAAAGCAGTCGTAACGAACGCGAGCATGCCGGAAGCGGAAAAAAATCTTTATGAAGATATCAAGAAAATCTTCGATCCTAATAATATTTTAAATCCGGACGTAAAACTCGGCGCGACTTCGAAATTTACATTGACGCATTTTCGCGATACTGGTCTAAAGAAATTTGTCGCCCAGCAGTCGTAAGTTTTTCTAGATTGTGGTATAATATATATAATATATAGGAGTTATTATGAAAACCAAGTTTAAAAAACTGTCTGATTCGCGCGTAGAAATTACGGTAACGCTCGACGCGAAAGACTTAAAGCCAGCCGAAGAAAAAGCTTTAGAAAAATTAGCGAAAGAAATTAAGGTTGAAGGTTTTAGAAAAGGTAAAGTACCGGCGGAAGTGGCGAAGAAATTTATTCCGGAAAATGATTTGAATGCGGAGACGATTGATTTTGCGGTACGTTCAACAGTAATTGAAGCGTTTAAAAAAGAGGAGAAGTCACCGTTGGTTCTACCGAGCGTGAATGTAACGAAATATGTTCCGCATGAAATGGCGGAATACACTGCGACGGCGGATATTGTCCCAGAAATTAAACTTGGAGATTATAAAAATCTTGGGGTGAAAAAACCAGAAGTAAAAGTTACCGAAAAAGAAATTAAAGATGTTTTAGAAAATCTTTCTAGTTCACTTGCAAAAAAGAAGGCAATCAAAAGAGCCGCAAAATTAACTGATGAAGTGATTATTGATTTCGTAGGAAAGAAAGATGGCGAAGCGTTTCAGGGCGGTTCGGCAAAAGATTATAAATTAGTGCTTGGTTCGAAAACTTTTATTCCTGGATTCGAAGATGGAATTGTTGGGCATGAGCCTGGAGATAAGTTCGAACTAAAATTGACTTTCCCGAAAGACTACGGAGCTAAAGAGCTTGCTGGGGAGAAGACCGTGTTCGAGGTTTTGTTAAAGCAAGTAAACGAAGTAACAAAGGCGCCAATTGATGATGAGATGGCGAAGAGCTGTGGGCCATTCAAGAATTTAAGTGAACTCAAGAAAGATATTGAAAAGAACTTAAAGATGCAGAATGAACATCGAACGGAAGAAAAATTCAAAGACGATTTAGTTAATGCATTAGTGAAAAAATCGAAAGTACCGGCGCCGGAAATCTTGATTGATGACCAGATGAGAATGATCCGTGAAGATATGACTCGCAATGCGCAGTCACAAGGACTTAGTTTCGAGGAATTTTTAAAGCGCAATCACGAGACTTTGGAAAATTGGGAAAAGGAAGCTCGAAAAATTGCGGAAATGCGCGTAAAAGCATCGCTTGCTTTGCAGACTTTAGCGGTTGAGCAAAAAATCACAGTTGCGGATGATTTAGTAGCAGGAAAAATCGCGGAGTTGAAAGATGTTTATAAAAAATCTCCGGATGCTTTGAAATCCTTAAAAGATCCAAATGTGAAAATGGATATTAAAAATCGCATGATTATTGAAAAGACGTTGGATTTTCTAGTTAAAGCAAATAAATAATTATCTTATTAGGACATTTCCAGGAGCGGGACTTGTTTGTATATAATTTTTACAACGCAAGGCAAGAAAAAATCTCCTTATTCGCCCTTCGGGCTAGGGGAGATTTTTTCATTGTTGAGTTGTAAAAATTACACAAACAAATCCGGTCTAAATCTCATTATGCTCCTAGAAATGTCCTAATAAGATAATAATAAGATAATAATATGATTTATCTTGCAAAATGAGCAAAGGCGCGGTTTGCTTCAGCCATACGGTGGCAATCTTCCTTCTTCTTGAAGGCGGCACCAGTTTCGTTATAGGCGTCAACAATTTCTGCTTCTAATCTTTTCGCATATGGCATGCCTTTACGCGCACGAGCGGATTGGACAAGCCAGGAAAAGGCAAAGTGAAGTTGGCGATGACCAGAAATTGAAAATGGGATCTGGTAGTTTGCACCACCCACACGGCGAGATTTAACTTCGAAATCTGGTGAAATGTTCGAAATAGCTTTTTCGAGAACTTCGACTGGATTTTCAGATTTTAATTTCTTCGCAGCACCTTCAATAGCTGAATAAACAGCACGTTCTGCAACTTGTTTTTTACCGTTTAGCATCGATTTGTTAATTAATCTCTGTACTAAAATCGACTGATATTTGCGATCAGGATTGACTTTTCTTTCTAAGGATTTAGTAGTTTTTCTAGGCATTTACTTATCCTCCTTCTTCGCCCCGTATTTTGAGCGACCTTGCTTGCGACCCTGAACGCCTTGTAAATCTAGCGTCCCACGCACAACGTGATAACGTACACCTGGAAGATCCGGCACACGTCCGCCACGCACTAATACAACCGCGTGTTCCTGAAGGTTATGGCCTTCGCCGCCGATGTAAGCCCAAACTTCCTGACCGTTAGTTAAACGCACACGCGCAACTTTACGCATCGCTGAGTTCGGTTTCTTCGGAGTTTTAGTTGTTACTTTAATACAAACGCCTCGTTTCAATGGCGCAGCTTTCTCATAACGCTTGGTTTTTAAAGTATTAATAATTGAACCAAGTGCAGGAGATTTCGATTTTTTATAAGCCTTTTTGCGAGGCTTACGAATCAACTGATTAATAGTTGGCATTAAAATTCCTCTTTACTATAGTTAATATATAATATATGGTGCCTGAATTTCTTACAGCAATAAAATCCAAGCTGAAACTCTTTAACTTATTATATCATACCCTCTTGAAAAAGTCTATACTTATTAATCGAATTTGAGGTGGCCCTTACGACTATGGCGAATGTACAATCCAGCAGCAAGAGCGATTATGGTAGCAGGTAAACCGTAAAGAACTATGGCTGCACTGTTATCTTCTGTTTTGGTGTTAATGCCAGTATCTGGAGTTACAGATGTATCTGGCACTACAATATCATCTTCGCCTGGCTCTTCTGGTTCTTCGGGATCGACTGGTTCTGGATTGACTGGGTCATCTGGCTCTTCCGGCTCAGGTTCAACCTGATTTTCTTCCCACACCGCATAAAGTATTTTACTTTCGGATAATGTGATTTCGGCTCCAGCCACATAATCATCATCCGCTTCTTCAGCCGTATTGGTATCTGCCCAGCCGAGGAAAGTGTAGCCATTTCTGGTTGGAATAATATTTGGAATAATGACTATACAAGTAGGATTGTCTATGTCTATATTACAAATTACGCTATTGATTGTGCCTTCTGCACCATTTAGATTGAAGTTTAGCGTTAGCGTCGTGATGATTTTTGACCATATAGCATAAAGTGTCTTATTGTTATCTAATGTCACTTCTGCTCCGGCGGCATAATCTGGTGATGTGGCCGTACTAGCATTCGCCCAGCCGAGGAAAGTGTAGCCATTTCTAGTTGGCTCGGTATTTGGGATATTAACATTGCAAGTTGGGTGGTTTATATCTATGTTACAATTTACGTTATTTATAGTGCCTTCGCCCTCATTCAGGTTAAAGCCTAGCGTTAATGTTGTATAAATAATTTCCCATACTGCGTAGAACGTTTTATTACTGTTTAATATCACTTCCGTCCCGGCAGCATAATCTGGTGCTGTGGCCGTACTAGCATTCGCCCAACCGAGGAAAGTGTAGCCATTTCTAGTTGGCTCGGTATTCGGAATATTGGTTGTGCAGGTCGGGTTATCTATGTCTATGCCGCAAGTTACATCGCTAATTGCACCTTCTGCTCCATTTAAATCGAAGTTTAATGTTAGCGTTGTAATGATTTTCGACCATGATGCATAAAGTGTTTTGTCTCCGTTGAGAGTTACGGTTGATCCAGCAGCGTAAATAATTTCAATAGGTGTATCGGTATCAATCCAACCTGCAAAATTATAACCATTTCTTGAAGGAGAGGCATTTGATAAATTGATAGAGCATTCACCGCTAGTAGCGTTGGGATGGCAGGTTTGAGGCGCGAAAGTACCCGTACCGTTGTTTAAATCGAAAGACAACGTATAAATAGGTGCCCAAACGGCATAAATTGTTTTATCGACGGAGAGTGTCATCCAGGCGTTAGGAGCGTAACTCGCGCTAGTAGCATCTGCCGAGTCTGCCCAACCTAGGAAATGATAGTCTTCTTTCGTTGGTTCAGCACTAGGAATATTGATAGAACAATCACCGTCAGTTGTAATAGGATAACAAGTCTGCGACTCAAATGTGCCGTTGCCGCCGTTTAGGTTGAAGTCCAAAGTATAAATTGGGGACCAAATTGCATAAATAGATTTACTTGTACTTAATGAAATGGTGCTGCCCGCTTGATAATCTGCACTAGTAGCATCCGCCGAGTCTGCCCAACCTAGGAATTGATAGTCGTCGCGAGTAGGCACTGTTTCTGGTAAAGTGATATCGCATCCTGCAGAACCATATTCTAAATTACACAATAAAGTTTCAATAGTGCCCGTTCCGCCATTGGTATCAAAGATTAAGAAATTAGGGATAATAAGTTTATATGTTCCGCTACCGACGGTCGAGGATAACTGTATATACCCATTAGTGCCAGCTGGGTTGTTGACTGTAACAATCTTATTTATGCTATCGTAAGTATAATTATCCGTATCACTAACTGAATGGCTTGATTGAAGGAACTTTAATCCTGCTAAGCCAATCTTAATTGTTGGGTAAACGGACATAATATCTAGATTGCTCAAAATTAAAATATTCTCTGCGTATAATCTATTTAACATTGGGTTATGAGTGACATCGAGATAAGAAAGTTGAGTGCCGTAAACGTGTAACTCTGATAAATTGGTATTATGGGAAACGTCGAGAGAAGTGAGCTGTTGATTGCCGCTCACATTAAGATTGGCTAAAGCTGTGTTATGGGAGAGGTCTATTGAGGTAAGTTGGTTATTACTAATAATAAGTCTTTCTAGAGCAGTGTTGCGGGAAACATCTATAGAAGATAATTTGTTATTATAGACGTTAAGCATAACTAGGGATGTGTTGTGGGAAACATCTATGGAAGAGAATCTATTGCTACTAGCAGTAAGTCTAGTTAAGGCTGTGTTATGGGAAAGATCTATGTAATCAAGTTGATTATTATAGATTTGGAGTTCGGTTAAGCCTGTAGCGTTGGAAACGTCTAGTGATGTAAATGCATTATGATTAACGTCAAGTTTAGTTAAAGTCGCAGAATTAGGAAGGACTAAACCTGTAAGATTATTATAGAAAGCATAGAATTCGACTATAGCCGTGTTTTGAGAGAGATTCATAGTCGTAATATAATTTTGGCTCAAGTCAACATAGTTCAATGCCGTGTTATGAGAAAGGTCTATGTTATAAATATGATTATAAACTAATTCTAGTCGTGTTAATCCTGTCATCTTCTCAATACCGGTGGTATCGGAAATTTTGTTTTCATTGGAAGTGTATTCATTCTTGTTACAATTTAGCTGAGTAATTTCCGTTAATTGTCCGTCAGTTAAGCCATTAGAGATGTCTGCGCCAGGATGAAGGCCAAGATAGGCATTAGCTACACAATCATAAAAATTACGGTCAGTAATCGTAGTATATCCTGTTGGAATATCGTAAGTTACTGCGCTGGCGCTATTTGTTCTGACAATTTTATTCACAACTAGCCCTAATACAGAAATTGTCGTCGCAACTACTACTATAGTAGATAGCAACAACCTTTTATGTTGATGGATAATTAGCATTGTATGACCTTTCGCTTTTTATTTTACATTTTGGTTTTTTAGATAACCATAGTCATTTTTGATTATAACAAAATATATTATTATGTCAAGATTTATTTAGATATTTAATAATGGATTTTTCTTTTAAATTTGTCATAAGCATGATATAATGGGCACAAGTAGAATTAGGAGGTAAAATGATAAAAGTAGCAATCAATGGTTTTGGCAGAATCGGTCGGAATGCATTGAAAATTTTGTTGGAAAGACACGATGTCCAGGTAGTAGCAATTAATGATATTACGGACGCAAAAACTTTAGCGCACCTTCTAAAGCACGATTCGTCTTATGGCACTTATGATAAAAAAGTTTCATCGACAGAAAATTCAATTATCGTTAATACGCGCGAAATTCCAATTTATGCTGAAAAAGAACCGGCGAAATTGCCATGGAAGGATTTAGATGTCGACGTCGTGATTGAATCGACCGGTTTCTTTACGAAACCTGAAGATGCCCGTGCGCATATTAAAGCTGGAGCGAAGAAAGTAATAATTTCGGCGCCGGCGAAAGGTGAAGGAGCAAAAACAGTTGTGCTCGGGGTAAACGAAGAGGTATTAGAAGAATCGGATGAGATTATTTCAAATGCTTCTTGCACAACGAACTGTATTGCACCAATTATGAAAGTTCTGGAAGATGAATTTGGTATTGATAAAGCGATGATGACGACGGTACATTCGTATACTGGTTCACAAAGAATTTTGGACGCACCGGCAAAGGATTTGCGTGAAGCGAGGTCGGCAGCGGAAAATATTGTTCCGACAACAACTGGAGCGTCAAAAGCGGCGGCGCTCGCAATACCTAGTTTGAAAGATAGATTTAATGGTTTATCGGTAAGGGTTCCTACTCCAGTAGTGTCGTTATCGGATATTACTGCAATCATTAAACGAAATACTACAAAAGAAGAATTAATTGAGTTGTTTAAACGCATGGCAAACGAGCCATATTATGAGGGCATCATCGGTGTGACAGAAGAAGAATTGGTTTCATCTGATTTTATCGGCGATCCGCATTCTTGTATCGTAGATTTGCCATTAACTGATGTCGTGGGTGGAAACATGATCAAGATTGTGGCTTGGTATGATAATGAATGGGGCTATTCGAATCGATTAGTAGAATTAGCCGTAGATTTTGGGAAAGGTCACTAATGCAGATTTTTATTGGTGCGGACTACCGAGGATTTGAAAAAAAACAGGAAATGCTGAAATTTTTAGCGGAAAAAAGTTACGACGTAGAAGATGAAGGCGCCTATGAATATGCCGAAGGGGATGATTTTAACGATCCGGCTATTGCCGTAGCGAAGGCCGTACGCGAAAATCGTGGGTCGCTAGGAATTCTAATTTGCGACTCAGCACATGGTGTAACTATCCAAGCAAATCGTTTTAAAGGAATCCGGGCAGCACATTGTGATAATGCTGAATCGGCAAAGCTAGCTAGGGAACATGATGACGCAAATATATTGTGTTTATCAGCGCATTTTATGAATGAAGAATTGATGCGCGAAATTATTACTACATTTTTAGAAACTAACTTTACAAATCTTGAACGCCGAGTGAGGCGGATTAATCGTTTAGACGAAAGGGAAGATTATGATTAGAACCGTATCAATCGTGCCGACAATTCTCACGGATAATAAAAAAGATTATCGTCTGCAAGCGGAACGAATTAATGTTTTTACACGAAGAGTACAAATTGACGTAACGGACGGTATGTTTACTCCAGCCCAAACTTTAGATATTACAAATATCTGGTGGCCGAAAAACTGGGAAGCTGATTTGCATTTAATGGTCGCAAAGCCTTCGGAATATCTTGATACGATTTTGAAATTAAGCCCCTCGCTTTGTATTTTACATGCGGAAGCGAGTGAGGATTTGTTGCCGAGTTTCCAGATTTTGAAAGAAGCTGGGATTAAAGTTGGTGTAGCACTGCTGCCTACAACTTTTCCTGGACATGTAAAATCCTATATTGAAGCAGCAGATCATGTTTTAATCTTTGCAGGACAACTTGGAGTTCAAGGCTCGCCAGCTGATATGATGCAGATGGAAAAAATTCCGTTAGTACGAAATATGAAGCCGGAACTAGAAATCGGTTGGGACGGCGGCGCGAATATGACGAATGTACGGGCAATCGCACACGCGGACGTAGACGTAATTAATGTAGGTTCGGCGATTTCGCAGGCTGAAAATCCGGCGGAAGCCTTCCAGAATTTAGTAGCAGAAATTGATAAAAACGGAGTGGTATTGTAATGGCACGGATCGTTTCGCTAGGTTCAGGATTACAAGATATTTATTTAATTGACCATGATGATTTGGTCCCGACTGAAATTGGTGAGACGGCGATTTTTGGTAAAGTATTAGTTGGTTCGAAAGTAGATATTGACCGCATTTCATACGAGGTTGGGGGTGGTGGAGTGAATTCGGCAATTACGTTCGCAAGACACGGGCATGAGGCCATCTTTTTGGGCAATCTATCACGCGACCCGGCGGGAGCAGCAATTATTAGAGCATTGGATTCTGAAGGCATTGACGATAGTTATGTAAATTTTCTAGAACGACGTGGGACCGGGACGTCGGTGGTTTTATTAGATTCAAAATCTGGCGAAAGAACGATTTTAACTTGTCGCGGAGCTAGTGAGCAATTTGGCAATTTTGATGAAAAAGATTTAGACTTAATTAATCCGGATTGGCTCTATGCAACGACTTTGCGCGGAGATATGGACACGATTGAGCGTTTCTTTAAAAAGGCAAAGACAATCGGCGCGAAAGTAATGTTTAACCCAGGAGTGAGGGAATTAGAAAGTACTAAGGAATTAATCAAATTGTTAAAATATGTAGATATATTAAATGTAAATAAAGCTGAAGCGATGAAAATTGTGAGCGGAGTAGTTTTAACTGAACTTCTGTATAAATTAAATAATTACGTCGAGACAGTAATTATCACAGATGGAGCGATGGGAGGAATTGCCGGAAATGGTCAGGAGGCTTATCGATTTGGCATCTATGAGGACCAGAAGGTAAAGGATGCGACGGGAGCGGGCGATGCTTTCGGTTCGGGCTTTTTAGCAGCATTGGCGAAAGGTAAAACTTTTAAAAATTCGTTAATTTTCGCCTCGGCGAATTCAACGGCGGTGGTTGCAAAACTCGGAGCAAACAAAGGTATTTTGACGGGTGAGGAAATGTTACACCCAATGCCAATCCAAAAAATATAAGGAGAAATATGTTACAAAGAGAAGAAGAACTATTAAAAAAGTTATCAATTGCTGATCTCGAAAGAGCGAATGCCTACGCAAAGGATTTAAGTCGAGGGTTGCAGATTGTGCGTTCATTCCCACAAGGTGTCACAATTTTCGGTTCAGCAAGATTACCCCAAGATTCAAAATATTGTAAGATTGCCTATAATCTTGGGCGAATGCTTGCAGAAAACGGGCATGCCGTAATCACAGGCGGAGGGCCGGGGATTATGGAGGCCGCATCTCGAGGGTCTTATGAAATTGGCGGAAGAACGATTGGACTAAATATTACGCTCCAACACGAACAACACCCCAACCCGTATTTAACCGATTGTTTAACTTTTGAATATTTCTTTGCACGTAAAGTTTCGCTAGCAATGGCAGCAAAAGTTTTTGTCTTTTTCCCGGGTGGATTTGGAACGATGGACGAAATCTCGGAGATTCTCTGTTTGATGCAAGAAAAGAAAATGCCCACTATGCCAGTCTTCCTAGTCGGGAAAAACTACTGGAAGGGATTCGATAAAATGATTGGTAAAATGATTGGATTAGGATTAATTAGTGCGAAAGACGTCTCTATTTTTACGATTACGGACACGCTTTCAGAAATCGTAGAAGCGGCAAATAGGATCGGACATCCAAAAATTTCCGAAAACTTTTATGATGGCTTTCGTGAAGCAAGTGCGTTAGCAAAGGAAAATTAAAATGGATGATAAAGTCCAAGACGTGAATTAGAATCGGCAATGCGGATAAGCTCGTTGTATTTGGCGATGCGTTCGCTACGAGAAAGGGAACCGGTTTTGATTTGGCCAGTGCCGAGGCCAACGGCGAGATGAGCAATAGAAACGTCTTCAGTTTCGCCAGAACGATGCGACATAATGGTTTTATAACCTGCTTTTTTAGCCATTAAGACAGCGTCGATGGTTTCGGACAAAGTACCAATTTGGTTCGGTTTAATCAAAATGGCATTGGCGACATTTTCTTTAATGCCTTTTTCTAATAACTTAGTGTTAGTAACAAACAAATCATCTCCGACTAGCTGAATACGATTCTTAAAGCGCTCAGTCATAATTCGCCAATTCTCCCAATCATTTTCAGCTAAGCCGTCTTCGATTGAAACGACTGGATAATTATCGATAATCCAAGTATACCAGTTAATCATATCGTCAGCAGATTTCCAGTCGCCGTTAGTCTTTAACACATAGTGATCTTCGTCATAGAATTCACTGGCTGCAATATCCATCGCCATAGCAATATCCTCGCCAAATTTAAGTCCTGTTTTTTCGACGGCCAATTTAATACATTCAAGCGGTTCGTTATTGCCGTCGCGAACCTTCGGAGCATAGCCGCCTTCATCGCCAACCGTAGTTGGATAATCGCGTTCTTCCAAAACTTCTTTTAAAGCATGGAAAACTTCTGTGCCGAAACGTACAGCATCATTGATATTGCCTGCGCCTTTTGGAATAATTATGTATTCCTGAAAATCAGTCGCCCAGCTCGCATGCTCGCCCCCATTCATCACGTTCATCATCGGCATCGGAATAGACATTTCGTCGGTTGTACCCGCAAGTTCAGCAATATATTTATAAAAAGGGATTTTCATGGTTTTAGCATTAGCTTTTGCATTAGCAAGCGAAACCGCTAAAATTGCATTGGCACCTAGGCTGGATTTATTTTCGGTACCGTCGAGTTCGAGCATGAGTTGATCAACGATTTTTTGTTCAGAAGTATTACCAACAAGGACATCACGAATAGCTGAGTTGACATGCCAAACTGCTTTTAAAACGCCTTTACCGTTAAAACGAGTTTTATCACCATCGCGAAGCTCTAAAGCCTCGCCTGTTCCGGTAGAAGCTCCAGAAGGAACAATGGCCCGCCCAAAATCACCGTTCTCAAGCATAACTTCAGCTTCAACTGTTGGGTTACCTCTTGAATCTAGCACTTGCCTAGCTTTAATATCTTTAATCGTATAATTATCCATATATATATTATTATATACCAATTTTAAAAAACTTATGTTAAAATAAAAATAAGTATTAAAAGTAAGGAGTTATTTATGAACGAGAATCCGGGGGAGATGCCAAATCCCCTCAAACCAACACCGGCAGAAACGCCGGCAACAAACACCGGAGCAACTCAAGCTCCGACTTCAGCTCCAGTCACGCCTGAAGTTGCTAACTCGACGGGGGCCGCACCAGTTAGCGACCCGATGGCACGGCCAATGGAGCAAGCAGCTACTGAACCTGTGGCGCCGAAAAAAAGTAAAACTGGGTTGATTGTCGGGATTATTATAGCATTGGTTGTATTAATTGGCGCAGGTATCGCGGCAGCTTTAATGATGCCAAGAAATAGTGAAGATGCGGTTGCGGAAGCGATGGATAAATTAATGAGCGGCAGTATACCAGACAATGCGGCAATAGATGGTAGTATAGATATTTTGATGCATGATGAGACACTGCCAATTTCGCGAGTGAATATTAATTTTGAATCAGATATCGTTACGGGTTCGACAATTAATACTTCTTCAGCAGTCTTGACTGTAACCTCGAAGCAAAACAAAGATTTTTCAGTCAAATTTGCCGAAGTTTACGCAACAGATGGCGATTTATATTTTAAGCTCGATGGCGTAAAAGATTTATTGGAAGATGATGATTTCATCAAATTGTTGACGGGTGGTGGTAGTTCATCATTAGTAACTGACTGTGAAGACGAAGATTGTCTCGAAACCGAAACAATTAGTGAGTCTGAAATTAAAACCATAAAAAACACTTATGGTGGTATCGTAAAGGGAATAGATGGAGTTTGGTTGAGAATTTCAACGGAAGAACTGGCGTCCCTTTCGGAAAACTTCAATACGGAAAATAGTACGATTAGTTGCATGACTGATTTAGTTTCTAATGTCAACAAAAACAGCAACAGTACGGCAGAATTATATCGAAAATATCCATTTGTATCCTCAACTACAGAAGGAGTATTAATCCCAAGCAAAGGAAATCCGGTTTACATCGTACGAATCGATAGCGAAAACTTTGCTAATTTCGTCAACTCTGTTCAAAATACAGGATTGACTGACGATTTATATGAATGTCTGGATATAGAAGAAAATGTAACACTCGATGGTGAGGAATTAGCAGAAAAACTAAATAAACTACCAACTCTTTACACAGAAGTAAACGGAAATAAGGAATTTACTAGGTTATATCTAGAATCGGATGTATATGAAGATAAAGCAAGCGTCACAATTGATTTGGGCTTCAGTTATCCGACCAATGTAAATATCTCTGAGCCAGTTGAATACACAGATTTTTCGAAAATGATTCAAGAAATCATGACCAACATGTATAGTTTGCCAGAAGATAATGATTAGACAGAGGTAGACTTGACATTTTTGGATAAGTGTGCTATAATTAAAAGATGGATGAGACTTTAAAACAAAAACTAAATAGACTCCCGGTTTCTCCGGGAGTTTATTTTCATAAAAATGCAGCGGGTGAGATTATTTATGTCGGGAAAGCAGCGGTTTTAAAAAACCGCGTGAGACAATATTTCCAAAAATCTAAAAAGGACCCGAAAACTGAAGCTTTGGTACGCGAAATTGCCGATACGGACTGGATTGTAGTAGATACGGAAATGGACGCATTGTTTCTAGAGTCGGAAATGATCAAACGCTATATGCCGAAATGGAACATACTGCTACGCGATGATAAGACAGTTTCTTATGTGAGAATCACAATGAACGAAAAAATCCCGTACGTTAGTTTTACGAGAAATCCAGTTGATGATGGGGCGACTTATGTCGGGCCATTTTATGGCAAATCGTCGGTTGAAAGGGCAGTGAGGATGCTTCGGCGAGTTTTTCCGTACTATGTAAAACCTTATACGGGAAGAAAAAACCTAGATACGGATTTAGGTTTGACGCCAGGGATTGAGATTGGGCGCATGACAGAGAAAGATTACAAAAGAAACTTGCGCAAATTAATTCGATATCTCGAAGGTGGAAGGGAAAAATTGTTAAAAGAACTAGAAAAGAATATGCGAGAAGAGGCGGAAAAGGGAAACTTTGAGTTAGCAGCAGAGGCGAGAGACCAACTATTTGGGTTAAAAGAACTAAAAAAGAAAATCGTATTTTCAGATAAAGAGTTTTTAGACATATCGTCCGACCAGGCTTTAAAAGAATTGCAAGATTTATTGGGTTTGGCGAATCCGCCACGGAGAATTGAAGGATATGATATTTCGCATCAATCGGGTGAGAATACAGTCGGAAGTATGGTGGTGTTCATTAATGGAGCTTCGGCGCGAAGCGAATACCGAAAATTTAAAATCCGTACATCGAGAAATGATGATTTGAAAAGTATGGTTGAGGTAATTACGCGAAGGTTGAAACACAAAGAGTGGGAACTGCCAGATTTGATGATTTTGGATGGTGGAATCACCCAAGTAAACGCCATTCTACCTTTAGTTGAACCATTAGGAATTGCAGTAATCGGGCGTGATAAGTCGGGCGATCACACTCGAAATGCGAAAGTTAAGTTAATGATTCCAAAAGGGTCTTTAGAACTGCCGGATGGTTCGCATGTTGCACGATTAATCGCACGGATTGACGAAGAGGCGCACCGATTTGCAATCACTTATCATTCTTTACTGAAAAGAAAAAATATGCTAAAATGAAATTACAGAGGAGTTATTTCATGAACATAGGAAGTTTTCTAGAAGTAGTTGTATTTGTATCAGCAATTTTGTCGATTCTTTTGATTTTATTACAGCAACGCGGGGCTTCGCTCGGAGCAGGATTCGGTAGCTCGGGTGAACTCTATACGACAAGAAGGGGATTAGAAAAATCGTTGTTTATTGCGACGGTTGTATGTGTGGTGATTTTCGTTTTATCAATTTTAGGGTTATTATTAATTCCAGCATAGATTATGAAAAATACTTTGAAAAAGCGTGGGCAAAAATTCTTAAGGAAGTTTTCTAAGGCTTCTTTAAAGGCAAGTGAAGAGAGTAAAGAACATATCAAAGAAAACTTGATCGAACGAGTTTCGCATATTGCGAATATCCGTTTACTGATTTTGGAATGGGGTCTCTTGGTAGTGGCGCTTATTATGATTGCAACAACCCAGGCGTTCTGGTTCGGCAGTTCTTATGCTGAAACGACATTTACTTCAGGCGGAACTTACACTGAGGCGACGCTTGGGGAGGTTAGCTCAATGAACCCGTTGTTCGCTACTACGAGTAGTGAAAAAGTACTGAGCCGATTAATGTTTGCAACCATAGCAACTATTGACCGCTCTGGACATCCCGGAGTTGGCTTGGCGAAGTCAATTTCGCCAAGTGAAAATGGAAAGATTTGGACAATGAAGTTAAAAGAAGGCTTGAAGTGGTCCGACGACGAGCCCATCACGAATGAAGATGTAATTTTTACAATGGAATTGATTAAAAATCCGGCAGTTAATTCGATTTATGATGCGAATTTATCAAATGTGAAAGTTTCAGAAAATGAAAATGGCGAAGTCGTTTTTACGTTACCGACGGCATACGCAGATTTTATTACTGCATTAGTAATACCAGTTGTACCGAAGCACGCTTTGGAAGATGCCGATCCGAAAGCGTTAGTTGAAGATGATTTTTCAAACACGCCAATTACTTCTGGCGCGTTCTCGTTAAATGCAATTCAGAATGGAACAAATAATAATGAAAGAGTGATCTATTTATCAGCCAATCAAAATTATTACAAGGGAATGCCGATGCTGGGAGGGTTCGCAATTCATACTTATGTTAATCAAGATGAAATTATATCTGCGATTAATGCCGGCTCGGTAACGGCAACGGCGGAACTTTCTGGCCCAGAAGCTGAGAAAATTGCCACTGGCCAGTTCAATGTGAAAAAATCAAGTTTAAATTCAGGAGCATTTCTTTTCTTTAATACGAAAAGTGAATCTATGAAAAATACGGAAATGCGGTCAGCAATTCGGATGGGACTTAATTTAGAAAAAATACGCGAATCAGCACCAGATACTTTGGCGCTCGATTATCCGCTTTTAAACTCCCAAATTCAAATCGAAAATTACCCAGAAATTCCTAGTTATGATTTTGAGACGGCGAAGGCAAGAATTAGTGAACTGGCTGGGGAGAATAAATTAAGCTTAAATGTAGCAACGGTGAATTCTGGATATTTGCCGGGGATTGCTGAATCGATTGCAGAAGAATTGAGAAATTTAGGATTTGAAGTAAATGTTTCAACTTATGAGGAGAATCAAGAGTTTATTAATAATATTATTTCGCGAAAGAGTTATGATATTTTAATCTACGAAGTTGAGCTAGGCGCAGACCCAGATCTTTTGCCATATTATCATTCGTCTCAAGCTTCAACGTCGGGGTTAAATCTTTCAAATTACCGTAATGCTTTAGTAGATGATTTATTACTAGGCGCCCGAGACACTTTAGACACTTCGCTTAGAATAAAAAAATATGAAAGCTTCCTAGAATATTGGGTAACTGGGGTGCCGGCGATTGGGCTTTACCAGCCAAATCTGACCTATTATTATAACCGAAATGTACGAACATATAATAATGATATTAGATTGGTGACAGCACTTGATCGTTTTTCAGATGTAACAGAATGGGCGGTAAATAAAACTACAAAAAATAAGACTCCGTAGCCTTAGATTTATGATATAATAATAGTATGCGCCTGTGGTGGAATTGGTAGACACGCTACCTTGAGGTGGTAGTGGCCACATTTACGGCTGTGCTGGTTCAAATCCAGTCGGGCGCACCAAAACTGCATTTGGGGTGAAAAAGGAGGTAAATGAAAAAAAATATTGTAAAGGTTATAAGTTTAGTCGTAATACTCGGTTTGGTTTTCTTCGGAATAAACTATAATCCAGGAGCGTATGCAGAAGGCGAAGAAGAGAGCGAGACGAGTGAATCTAGTGAAGCGGTAAAGACTGGTGCGAGTATCAGCTTGATGCCAGTAAGTAAAATTTTACAGATTTCTTCTAATTCGGAATATAAAGATAAAATCACTGTGGCGAATGACGGTGATAACGATATGAAAATCGAAGTATATGCAGCGCCATATTCTTACGTTTATTCTGAAGAAGAAAATGTTTATAAATTAGGTTTTAACAAAGAAAACAACTTCACCCAAATAGTGAGATGGATTAAAATTAAAGATTCAAACGGTAATTATGTCGACAAACCGACCTTTGATATTCCACCTAAAGAATCGATCGATATAGAATATAAGATTTCTACGCCCGATAATATCCCAGCTGGTGGTCAATATGCGGTACTTTTTGCACATACTTTAACTGCCACGACTACGGAAAGCGGGATTAGAACTGAGGCTAGCCCAGGGATGGTAATTTATGGACGTTCAAATGAAGGGGATGTAATTTTAAAAGCAGAAGTTTCTGATTTAAATATTATCCAGGGTGCGACTGAAAGTGGTGGCGCAAATAAGATTAGTGCTTCAGCAAAGATAAAGAACGAAGGGAATATAGATATTAGTGCGACGGGAGTCTTAAGAATAGATGGAATTTTAGGTGGAGGGCATTATGAAACGACTTCAACAGGAGGAGGAGGACGAGTTTCAGTTATACCTGAAACGGAATTGGCGGTTTCAGACACTTGGGAAGAAACGCCGTCTTTCGGAATTTATAAAGTCACCTGGACAGTTACAGCTGGCGAAAATTCGCAAACCATTGAAAAGGTTATTTTCATTAACCCTCTACCATTTATCTTAATAACCATAATCCTATTGACAATCGTCATTATTTGGAGTATAATGAGAAGTAGGAAGCGTAAGGAACGACGTTCTAGGCTGGCTATCTAGGATTGACCTTACAAAACCAAAACAAATATAAAACATAAAAGAGAGTGTAGAGTATGAGAAAAACACAAAAGAAAGTTTTTGGGCTCGTCGGTTTGGCTCTAGTAATTGCGACGACTGTTTTTGCAGCGTTGTTACCAAACCCCAGCTCTTCAGCGGTTTCTACGGTCACAGACACCGTAGTGGTACGCGTGGTCGGTGACGTACCAGATGTAAATATTACGGTCCCTAAATCGGGAGCCGTATTTGTAGACCCAAATCGGGTGATAAGTTTTGACTACGAGCATGTGAAATATGCAACAATGAAAGTGAAGTATGTTGATAAAGATGGTGTTTCACATGAATATACGGAGCTAGATAGATTGATTGTAGGCGAAGAAGTGGGTGGTAAAGCGTATAATTTGGATTTAACTGGACCTAAGTATGGATATGGTGAATATACGATTACGGTAATAGGTGAAAACGATGGCGGAGTGAGCGATGAGGACAAGATTACTTTTTCACTTTATCCAGTAGTAGCTAAAGTGACGAATGATGAAGAAAACGAAAAAATTTATTTAGATTTAGATTATAAACCTTATGATCCTGAAAGCAGTGATTCTGGTGATGTGGAGACATTAATTGTAAATATATACGACGAGAATGGTAATCTAGTGGGAGGATCGCCGATTACAGTAACGGCACCAGAAAAAAGAATAGCGATTGATTATAGTGATGAAATTGCGTCGGGAAAGTATAAAATTGAGGTAACTGCGTATGGAGGTGATGGCGAGGAACCACTTTATAAACCAGTGATAAAAACAGTGGATTACGACATAGATAAAAACGCATTACCAGTACCGGACACCGGTGGGTTGTTTAAAAATTTGAATATATCTCAAGCTGATTATTTAATTACGGGACTATTGATTTTTGGGATGGTTGGAATTGGCGGGTTAGTATTTATAAATAGAAGGAACAACAGACGTTCATCTCGACGTCGTAAATAAAATACTCTACAGATAAAAAAATAGACGCCACTACTGCGAGGGGCGTCTATTTTTGTTTTTTTATTCAGTTACGCCGAGCTCAATGCGCTTGAATTGGCGAATGGTAATATTCTCACCAGTTTTCGCGATAGCTTCTTTAATGAATTGCTCAACAGTTTTAGTGTCATCTAAGATATAAGGTTGATTCATGAGAACTTTGTCGGAGAAAGCTTTTTTCATTTGGCCTTCTAGGATTTTTTCTTTCATGTTCTCTGGGCCTTTAAAGTTCTCTTCGAGTTCCTTAATTTTTGCTTTCTTGACATCTTCCGGAATATCGTCTTCCGAAACGTAAAGTGGGTTCATCGAAGCGACTTGCATGGCAACTTGATGAGCGAGTGTCTTGAATTCGTCAGTTTTTGCCACGAAACTAGTTTCGCAGTTAACTTCAACAATCGCACCAAGCCGGCCATCGTGAATGTAGGCGTCGATTAGACCTTCACGAGTTTCACGATCGCCGCGCTTTTCAGCTTTAGTTAAACCTTTTTTACGCATCACTTCGAGAGCTTTGTCGAAATCACCACCAGCTTCGACTAAAGCTTTCTTAGCGTCCGTTAATCCAGCCCCGGAAAGCTCTTTAAGTTTTTTAATCTGTTCAATTGTTACTTCTGCTTTTGCCATTTTTACCTCCTAATTTATTATTTTTTACCTTCTTTAATAGCTTCGACAAAATAGTCTAAAATAAGCTTGGTTGCTTTAATTGAGTCGTCGTTACCCGGAATGACATAATCGATGTCGGTCGGATCAACATTAGAATCAACTACGGCGAAGACGGGAATTTTAAGAGAATTGGCTTCTTTGATAGCATTTTTGTCCTCGTTTGCATCAACGATGATAAGAGCTGCAGGCTGTTCGGACATATCTTTGATCCCGCCATAGCGTTCGTTTAATGAATCGATTTCTTCTTGGAATCTTTGGACTTCAAGTTTAGAATAACGATTCTCGAGCTCGCCAGAAGCCATTCGGCGTTCTAAATCTTTTAATTTTTTAATTTGGCGATTAACGGTTTCGACGTTAGTCAAAGTTCCGCCAACCCAACGCATCGTAACGTAAGGCATCTCAACCGATTCGGCAGACTCTTTCACAATATCTTTGAGTTGTTTTTTGGTACCGACAAAGAGTACTTTTTTACCACTTTTCGCAATCTCAGTTAACTTCGGGAGAGCAGTTTCAAGCCCTTCGACAGTTTTTTCAAGATTGATAATATGGGTATCACCCCGTTTGGAGTGGATGTATGGCGCCATTTTAGGGTGCCAACGGCTCGTTTTGTGCCCAAAATGAGCACCGGCTTCGAGCAGAGCTTTCATATCGACATTAACAGCCATATATGATTTCCTTTCTCTTTGTTTCAGGGTTTATCGACTAAGGAAATCTCCCTGAAACTGTTTCATTAAAACTATTATTACTTTCATTATATCACACCTTTACAAAAAAGTCAATCTCTGATATAATGAGGGTAATTATGAGTAGAAAAGAGTTACATCCTAAAGATTATCGTTTCGTCGTGTTTTCTGACGAGGCGGCTGGCTTTTCGTTTTTAACAAAGTCCACGGCGAAAAGTGAGGAAACCATTAAGTGGAAAGACGGTAATGAATACCCGTTAGTTAAGGTACAGATTTCTTCAGCTTCCCATCCATTCTTTACTGGCGAAGAAAAGATTATCGATACCGAGGGTCGAGTTGATCGCTTTAAGGCACGAGCGGAAAAAGCGAAAAAATTAAGAGAAGCGCTCGAAAACAAAGCGAAAAAAGCAGCAAAAGAAGCTGAGAAAAAAGCCAAAGCAAGCGAAAAAATTGAAGCAAAAGTTGAAGAATAAAAAGTTCGGCCTTACGGGGTCGAATTTTTTAGCGTATGTTATAATATAACTATTAGATAAAGGAGTAAATATGTTCGACACAAAAGAAGACCGCAAAAAAATGGAGGGGGCGGTTGAACGTTTTAAAGAAGAAATGAAAAAAGTCCGGACGGGAAGAGCCCATCCTGACATGATTTCTGGCGTAAAAGTAGAGGTTTACGGACAATTCATGCCGCTGAACCAAGTCGCAAATATCACGGCGGCCGATGCGACTTTGCTTGTGATTACTCCGTTTGATCCTGCAAACATCCAAGCAATTGCCGCGGCAATTCGAGCAGATCAATCGTTAGGCTTAAACCCGGCGGATGATGGACGCGTGATTAGAGTGCCAATCCCGGCTTTAACTGAAGAACGCCGTAAAGAAATAGTAAAAAATGCTTCGGCGAAAGTAGAAGAAGCAAAAGTGGCACTCCGCAACGTGCGTGAAGATGCTAGGAAAGCGATTAAAATTGCAGCTGAAATGAGTGAAGATGTGAAGAAGCGGGCAGAAAAAGAAATTGATGAGTTAACTAAAGAATTCAACGATAAAATTGATGCGGAATTTAAAGCCAAATCGGAAGAGATAATGAAGCTATGAGTTTAGTACATTTAGGAATTATCGCAGACGGAAACCGTAGGTGGGCGAAATCACAAGGTTTACCGACAATCGAAGGGCATAAAAAAGGTCTTGAATCGATTAAGAAATTAGTCGATGGGGCGATGAGGAACGGCATAAAATATATTACTTTTTATGTCTTTAGCACGGAAAACTGGGGCCGAAGTGAGGCGGAAGTTTCGTATATTATGAAATTGGCGGAAACACGGATTCTAAAATATGCGAAAGAAATGAAAGAAAAGAACGGCCGAATGATTATTTTAGGCTCGAAAGATAGGGTTTCGCCGAAACTAATTAGCACCATTGAAAAAGCAGAGAAACTAACTGAAGATTGCGACGGCATCACGGTCGGATTTTGCTTTAATTATGGCGGGGAAAAAGAAATCGCTGATGCAGCGACGATTGCTTCAAATGTTGAAAAAGAGATTACGCCGGAGACAATTCGCAAACATCTTTATCATCCAGAAATTCCAGATATCGATATGGTCGTTAGGACTTCAGGTGAGGAAAGAATCTCGGGTTTTATGTTATGGAGAGCATCTTATGCTGAATTTATGTTTGTAAAGAAATATTTCCCTGAAATGAATGAGGATGACATTAAAGAAATCTTAAAAGAATACGAAAAGCGTAACCGTAGATTCGGAAAATAAAATAACTGTGATATAATTTGATTATGGATATACTTTTAGGTGTCGTAGCGGGGTTAATTGTACTGATGTTTTTGGTGACAGTGCATGAGTTTGGACATTTTCTGGCAGCAAGAAGAAATGGCGTGAATGTTTTAGAATTTGGGATCGGTTTTCCGCCGAGAGCGATAGCTTGGAAAAAAGACGAAAAAACTGGCAAATGGCACCGTTTGCCGAGAAAAGAATGGCCAAAAGAAAAAATTTCTAAAGTAGTGTATTCCGATGAAAAAAATCATAGTTTAGCCCAAAAAGGGATGATTTTCAGTTTAAACTGGCTGCCGATTGGGGGATTTTGCCAGATGGATGGAGAATCGGCGGCAGATACGAGAGCGGGGACTTTTGGCAAGGCGAGATTTTTAGCTAAGACGAAAATTTTGTTTGCTGGTGTGGCGATGAACTGGCTAGTTGCGTTTATAATTTTTACAATTTTGGCGTGGACGGGTTTGCCAGAATTTTTAGATAATCAATTTATCATCAAGGAAGATGCGCGGGTGGATGCTACGCCGGTGCAAATTACTTCAGTAGCGGAAGATTCGCCGGCCGATGTAGCAGGATTGATGGTAGGTGACTATATTACGAAGGTAAATGGAGTTGAAGTTAAATATGCGAGTGACATTACTGATATGAATGCGGATTTCGCGGGCAAAGAAGTGACTTATACAATCTTAAGAAAAAGTTGTGCGTTGCAGCCAAATTGCATCAAAGAACCATGCGACTGTTTAGAAGAAAAAGATGAAGAAATCGTTACTACCGCAACGCTAAATGAAGCAGATGCGGAGTACTTACTCGGTGTGACGATGGCGTCTTCCCAAAGTTTGTATTATTCGACTTGGTCGGCACCAATTGTAGGGGCGGGTTTAACCCTACAAATTACGAGCGAAACATTCAGGGGCGTAGGTATTATGGTCGGCAATCTGGTTTCGGGAGTGGCGCGATTATTTAGCCCGAATGCCGAAGTAAGGGAAGAAGGGCAAGAAGCATTGTCCGAAGTAAAGGATTCGGTATCGGGGCCGGTTGGAATTATTGGCGTTTTGTTCCCAGCTTTCACTTCGGCGGGCCCGGCTAATCTAGCTTTCCTAGCGGCATTAATTTCGGTTTCGCTAGCCTGTATGAATGTTTTGCCAATTCCGGCGTTAGACGGAGGAAGATGGCTACTAATTGCGATTTATAAAATACGGGGGAAGAAGTTAACGAAGGAAACTGAAGAAAAAATTGTTTCGCGGGCGATGTTGGTCCTATTAGCATTAATCTTTATCGTGACAGTATTAGATATAGTGAGGATAGCGAGTTAATGGAAAAAGCGCCTAAGGTTTTACCGAAAAAAGAGTCAAGGAAAACGGGGTGGAAGTTTTTTTTGAAAATTCTTGCCCTGTTAATTTGGGTTTGGGCTTCGGTTTATATTTCACAAATGATAATCGGTTATTCATTGTTTTGGATTTTGGGAGCTGAAACCCTTAGTCAACCAGTTTGGACAGCAGTTTATTCAGCATTATCGTATGTTGTTGCAATGTTACTAATAATTTTGATACCAATTAAGTTAAAGAAAAAAACAAAAGATGACAAAAAGGAGCATAAAAATAAAGAAAAATACCGAGAACAACTTGGTTTAAGAGAATTACCAACTTGGACAGACATAGGATTGGCGCCGGTCGGTTTTATAGTCTATGTTCTAATTGCAGCCGGCTTCACGGCATTGTTTAGTTTATTTCCGTGGTTTAATGCCAACGAGGCGCAAGATGTTGGCTTCAGTATTTATATGAATGGAGCGGATCGGGTCATTGCATTTATTACTCTGGCTGTAATTGCGCCAATTGCAGAAGAAATTATTTTCCGTGGATGGCTATACGGAAAACTACGAAAAAAGATTTCTGAAAAATACAACGATAAAATTTCTATGGCGATATCAATATTTTTGGTTTCGTTGTTGTTTGGGATTATGCATGGACAATGGAATGTTGGTGTAAATGTATTTGCAATGTCAGTCATTTTATGTGGGCTAAGAGAAATCACTGGAACAATTTATGCGGGCATTTTAATGCATATGATAAAGAATGGCATCGCGTTCTATTTATTGTATGTGTTGGGGATGTGATATAATGTAGCCATGAGATTATCGAAAACTTTTATTAAGACCTTAAGGGAAGCGCCAAAAGATGAAACGGCAAAAAATGGTGAACTTTTAACTAGGGCTGGCTATATCCATAAAGAAATGGCGGGTGTGTATGACTATTTGCCATTAGGTTTACGGGTAATTGAAAACATTAAAACGATTATTCGTGATGAGTTAAATAAGCTCGGATGCGAAGAAATTTCGATGACAACCTTACAGAATCCTGAGCCGTGGGAGAAGACGGGAAGGTTTTCGGATCAGGAAGTAGATATTTGGTTCAAAACGGAACTGGCTTCGGGTGGAGAATTAGGATTGGCCCCGACTCACGAAGAACCAATTGTAGAAATGATGAAAAGTTATGTTTCGAGTTATAAGGATTTGCCGATTTATATTTATCAATTTCAAACGAAGTTTCGTAATGAACTAAGGGCAAAATCGGGAATTTTGCGTGGACGTGAATTCTTAATGAAAGATTTATATAGTTTTCATACTTCAGAAGAAGATTTAGATGACTTTTATCAAAAAGTTGAGGAAGCTTATCGACGAATTTTCGAGAGATTAAATATTGCTGACTGTACTTATGAGACTTTTGCTAGCGGTGGAATCTTTTCTAAATATTCGCATGAATTTCAGACTTTTTTGCCAGTTGGTGAAGATACAGTGTACTACAATAATGATAAATCAGTAGTTCTAAATAAAGAAGTTTACAATGAGGAAGTTTTGAGAGACTTGAATGTAACGGATGAAAAATTTGAGGAAACGACGGCGGCGGAAATAGGAAATATTTTCAAATTGAAGTTTAAATATACTGAACCACTCGGGCTAAAATATGTTGATGAAGATAATAGTCAGAAAACAGTTTATATGGGTTGTTATGGCATTGGCGTGTCGCGTTTAATGGGCGTAATTGCCGAAAAATTTGCGGATGAGAAAGGGCTAAATTGGCCAGAAACAATTGCACCGTTTCGTTATTATTTAATTGGGATTGGCGAAAATGGTGAAAAAGAAGCGGAAAAATTTTACAATGGACGAGAAGAATTAACTTTGTTTGATGACCGCGATAAAAGACCTGGCGAAAAATTCCAGGATAGTGAATTAATGGGAATACCGCTACGTATTGTGATTTCGGATAAAACTTTAGCGGAGAATTCGGCAGAGATTACCGACCGGAAAACTGGCGAAAGTTGGAAAGTTAGTTTAGAAAAATTATTTGATAGTTTTTAGTGTTGACAGCTAAAAAGTTTTAGTGTAGACTAGAATGAGTCTTAATTTGGAGCGATAATTATGATTAAAAAAAGCGTGAGCTTAACTGCTGAAGGAAAAAAAGAACTCGAAAAAGAGTTAGATGAACTGATTAAGAATCGTCCGGCGATTGCGGAACGCATCGCGACAGCGAGATCGTTCGGTGATTTATCCGAAAATGAAGAGTATAGTTCAGCGAGGAATGAACAAAAAGTGGCGGAAGGACGCATTTTAGAAATTCAAGAAATATTAAAAAATGCGAAATTGATTCGCGGTGGCAAAAAAACTAAGGTTGATTTAGGCGCGTGCGTATCGCTTGATATGGGCGGACGCAAAGTTGAATATGCCATCGTAGGAGCGACCGAAGCTAATCCGCTCGAGGGTAAGATTTCGAATGAATCGCCAATCGGAAAAGCGCTTTTGGGGCGAAAAGCGGGTGAAGATTTTGAATTTAATGGTAAAAAAGTAAAAATCTTAGATATAAAATAAGCCTACCAATAAAAATAACTCGGTTTTATGTTATAATATTTTTATGTTACTGGAAGATTATCGCAACGAAAGATTAAAAAAACTAGAAGAAATCAAGGAACGGGGAATTGATCCGTATCCTTCTAAAACTAACCGTAATTGTAAAATTTCCGAAGTAGTTAATCATTTTGATGAGAAAAAAGGCCAAGAAGTCACAATTGTGGGACGAATTGTCGCAATTCGTTCGTTTGGAAAATTGGTATTTATTAAGTTACGCGATTATTCTGGTGAAGTGCAGATTTTCATGAAAGCCGTAGCAGAAGAGACACCGGCGAAAATGTTCGGGGCGAAAGAAATTAAATTGCTTGACATTGGTGATTTTATAGAAGCAAAGGGAATTGTAGAAAAATCGCAGACGGGCGAGATTTCAGTATTTACCGATTTTGTTAAATTACTAACTAAAACGCTCCGACCTTTGCCGGAAAAATTTACCAATAAAGAAGAGCGCTATCGTCGTCGCTATGTCGATATGAATGTAAACCCAGAAGTACGCGAGAGATTAGTGCGACGTTCGAAGTTCTGGCAAGCAACGCGAGATTTCATGAACGAGCATGGATTTATCGAGATTAATATTCCGGTACTCGAACATACGACGGGCGGAGCGGATGCGCAACCTTTCACTACGCACATGAATGCTCTAGACGAAGATTTTTATTTACGTATTTCGCATGAATTGCCGTTAAAGCGCTTGCTTGGTGGAGGGTTTGAAAAAGTGTATGATATTGGTCCGAGATTTAGAAATGAAGGCGTGGATGATGAGCATTTACCGGAGCATATTGCGTTCGAGGCCTACGCAGCATATGAAAACTATGAAGATGGTATGAAATTCTATGAAGAAATGATTAAGTATGTTTGTAAAAAAACTTGGGGAACGTTAAAGTTTAATGTCAACGGATTTGAAATTGATTTAGATTGCGAATGGCCGCGTTATAAATATGCCGATTTGCTACGCGAAAAGTTTGGTGTTGATGTATTTAATCCAGATAGGGAACAATTAATTAAGATTTTGAAAGAAAATGGCGTGGAATCAAATTTTGATATGACGACGCCGCATTTGATTGACCATGTGTGGAAATTAATTCGTAAAACTTCGGCGGGACCGTATTGGGTGATTGAAGAACCGTTGTCGTTATCGCCTTTAGCGAAAAAATCGACAGAAAACCCATTAGTAACGGAAAGATTCCACCCGGTGATTGCGGGGACGGAAATGGGGAATGGTTTCTCAGAATTAAATGATCCGTTGGACCAGTTAGAACGATTTAAAGAGCAGCAAGCCGCACGCGATGCGGGAGATGAAGAGGCTCAGATGCTAGATATGGATTTTGTGGAGATGTTGGAATATGGCATGCCGCCGGCTTGTGGGTGGGGCAATTCGGAACGAAATTTCTGGTTACTTGAAGGCGTGTCGGGACGCGAAGCGGTACCATTTCCGTTAATTAAACGAATAGAAAATCTTTAATTAGAATTCGACCGTTTTATGGTGAGACTTTAAACCATGAGAAATTTTGATGGTAGTTTTTGGAACTCCAAAATATTTCGACAACAGTTTAATGAGCGCGGTATTAGCCTCGCCATCATGAGGTTTGGCTCGAAGATAGACAGTCAGCTCATTAGAATTAGTCTCAACCACTTTTTCTTGAGATGAACCGGGCTTAACATTAACTAAAAATTTCGCCATATGTTTTTATTATGTCATACTTATGTCAAATAGTCAAAATTGCCAATTTTTCTGTGGAAAAGTATGGCAAAATAATCTATAAAATGGCGGAAAAAACCATTTGCGTAATGGAAGCATATGCTTTATAATAGTTATGTAAACAAAAAAGTGGAGTAATAGAGTGTAATAATGTTAAAACTGCGGGAAATTATTGTTGTGCTAGGTAGAAAGTTTTTTACCTTGGCGTTTTCGCAATTGCTGGTCGTATTTTTGATGTCCTTGATTTTCTGCGATTCTAGCTATGGCATTGCAAAACAAAGTACACTGTCGTTGTCTGTAAGCTACGACACGCTTTTGATTGAATTAACACCTTCGGCGGAAGGCCAGTTTGGGAAATCTAGCAATAATACAATCACGGCCAGCACGGATAATTTTACTGGCTATAACCTATCTATCGCTACTAGTGGTTCGACTAGTATGCTGAATAGTAATGATGATGCGATTGAGTCGATTAATTCTTCAATAGATGAAACTACTTTCTCAACTGGCAGTTCTTATACTAATAAATGGGGATATAAGCCGAGTCAGTACATAGTCGATAATGGTGGAACTCAAAGCGTAGTCTCGAATACAAATTACTTGCCGGCGCCTTCGAGTGAAGGTGTTTTGTTGGCTAAAACCAGTGCAGCAAATGTAACTAGCGATTCTTATACATTATCTGCTGCAGCAAAAGTGAATATGGATTTACCATATGGAACTTATGTTTATACTTACGTACTTAGAATGGTAGGAAACGCAATTACTTACAATATCACTTACGATGAAAATACGAATGATGCAGTAAACAGTATGCCTTCGCCAAATCCGCAAGCCATTAGCATTGATGGCGGGACACCTGCAGCTGAATCTTATGCCAGACTCAGTAACGCAATTCCGGTTTTGAGTGGAAAAGGTTTCGGTGGTTGGTGCGATGTTGCTACTACTGTTGATCAGACGACTGGTGATTATTTATGTTCTGGCAACACTTACAACGCAGGAGATAATTACCCAATTGATCAAACTTCAAGTGCTACTAACATCACGCTTTACGCGATTTGGTTAAATGATCCATTCCCAGTTGTTTGGTCGCAAATGGGGGCTTGTGAGTTTCATGGTGCAACCAATGGTAATATAACTGGTTCGCAGTGCCAACAATACTCTAATAACAAATTTATAGATACAGGTATTGCGCTTTACAACAACACAAACTATACGCAGGATTACGAGATTCATTTCACAATTGATCATTATGATCCGAGCGAAAATAATGGAATGGCCGACCAGCAACAGACTTTCGTCAGTGATAAACTATCAGAAAGCGTCACGAGTTCGCCTTACGATGGAAAAGCTCCAGGTGTGATCGTAAGGAGAAGCGGAAATGATATTCAAGTTAGGAGTACTGCTGGACACACCAGTAGTAGCAGCTCTGAAATATTCGTGCCATCAAGTACTACCACCGACATTAGTGTTTATAGAATTAATGGCGTAATTTATGCAAGTATCAATCATGGATCTTTGCAACAAATCCAGACTTTGAGTAACTTTGATCAACAGTTTGGTTTAAACACTTGGTTCGGAGCTTATCCAGGCGACGATTGTACTGGTAACACTACGAACGGCGTTTGTACAAACGCAATAAGGTATATCGAAGCTACGCTTAGCAATATGTATATTAAGTTAGGCGATTTCAATAAGACTATGCATACAGTTACTTTTAATGCCAATAGTGGTACGCCCACAAATACTATCTATAAGGTTATTGACGGCGATACTCTTGGGCCACTACCGACGGGCGTGACCCGACCTAACCATGTTTTAATGTATTGGTATTCAACAACGGGTGGAAATAATATTGCTTCTCCAGATACGCAACCACACGGAGACATTACTTATTACGCCTCATGGCTAAAAGAAGCAGCCCAAGCAACAATTAGCAATTCTTCCATAACTATTCCTGTTAGCGGAACTGCAACAATCAATGTAACTAATTCGGCGGAGCTTGAGCCCTACACCTTTTCTTCGAGCGATGATACAGTAGCTACGGTTGATTCTACTACGGGTTTGGTGACCGGTGTAAGTGAAGGAACGGCAACGATTACTATGACAGGTACAAAGTCTGGCACTACCAAGACTATTACTGTAAATGTAAGTGATAGCATGGTGAGAGTATCATTTACGACGGGGCAGGGGTCAAGCGTGGACCCAATAGACGTAGAAATTGGTGGCACAATTTCTGAATTGCCAATTTCAATTAGGAGCGGTTATACTTTGGAAGGTTGGTATACAGGTGCGGATGGGACTGGGACTAAACTTACTACTTCGACCCAGATTAATAGCAATACGACATTTATCGCTAATTGGATAGTGACGACAAATGTGTGTAGGCTGGCTGATCCGTTGGCGTTGCATAAAGAGACTTGTTCTAGATCTACTTCTGGATGTCGTACTACTCCTAATCCAGGATATAGTAATGGCGCTGAAATTACTTATGGTAAAATCCCAACTGATCTTGCAGATCCTACCGAACTCAAACCTGGTCTTGCATACACTTGCGATATTAATGCGGATAATGAATACGATGAAGAGACTGAGAGATTTTACCTGCTTAGTACAACTAGTAATACGGCTGCGTTAGTTTGGTATAAAAATATCGTTGACCTCAGTACAAACTATCCTGCTGCGTATACGCAATTGCCAGATTCTAATACGTGGCGAAACACCAATTTAATTGCGCAAGCAGAAAACAAAGTCACTAGATATATGAAGGCCGCTGAGGTAACTGCGGCTTGTGGTGGAAATACCAACGGATTAAAGACTAAGGTTTGTGAGTATTTGCTGGAAAAATCTAACTATGCAAATACCAATATTGCAGATGGTATATGGTTAGAAAAAGTTAGTGACGCTTCTAACGGTGGTAGAAGGATTCACTCTGCGAGTTTGGGACTCGGTAATGTAAACCCAAGCGCTAGCGGTAGCAATAACGCTCCACGTCCGGTTATTGAAATATCTTTGAATATGCTTGAAAGATATTCGCCGACTCCAACCGACTACACGATTACCTTCGATCCGCAGAATGAAACTTCGACTTGGGATGAGACGATTACACCTGGCGATGATTTGAGTAGTGTTTATCCTTCCTCTAACCCGACTTATGCAAATCATATCTTCCAAGGTTGGTATACTGCAGCCTCTGGTGGTACTCAGATAAGTAGCAGTACTGAGCCGAGTGGTGATACGACTTACTATGCTCAATGGAAGGGGACCGTGGCGCTTGCGACAGTGGCAAATAATAGTATCTCGGTAGCTGCTAATGGTACTGCAACCGTAACGGTGGTTAATGCAGCTAACCTTGAAGGATTTAGCTTCTCTTCTAGCAATACGAGCGTAGCGACGATTGATCCTACAACTGGTGTGATCACTCCTGTGGCTGAAGGTACTACATATATTTCAATTACTGGCGCTTCTTCTAATACGACAAACCAAATTGTGACCGTGACTGTAACTCAACCTACAGTCCAATACACAATTACCTTTAACCCACAGAACAATAATGAAGCTTCGCCTTGGGATGAGACAATTAATGCGGGTGATGATTTAAGTAATGTTTATCCTACGGCTAATCCGACCTATACGGATCACGTTTTCCAAGGTTGGTATACTGCTCAAACTAATGGTACGCTTATATCTAGCAGTACCGTGCCGGATGGTAGTACAACTTACCATGCGCAATGGAAAGGAACGGTGGCATTAGCGGTATTAAGTAGCAATAGTATTACGGTACAAGAAGGAAATACTGCTACTATTACGGTTACCAACACTTCAGATATTGAAGGTTTTACATTCTCATCACTTGATTCTACGGTCGCAACGGTTGATTCGTCGACTGGCGTAGTAACTGGCGTAGCGCCGGGTTCAACCTCAATTCGAATGACTGGTACAACTTCGCAAACTTATGTTGATATTCCTGTAACCGTGACGGCACAACCAACTTATACGATTTACTTCAATCCTCATAATGGCCAAAGTAATTATAGTGCTACAATAGTTGCCGGAAATACAATTGGCAATAATAATATTCCTGCTGACCCAACTAATTCTGATCCCGAGATGATATTTATGGGCTGGTACACGGCTGCAAGTGGCGGTGTCCTTGTGGACGGCTCAACTACACCAAGTGCTGATGGCGAGACATACCATGCTCAATATAAGAAGATTGTGTGTAAGTTAGAAACTTTGGATGCGAATCTCCATACCATATCAAATCATACTTATGGGATAATTGCCAATGCCAATAATACGACTCAGGGGGCTCCGGGAAGTGGTACTGCATATAACTGTGATGTAGATTATGATGATACTTATAGTCCAGTGAATGAGCGTTTCTACTACCTAGGAACCGATAACAGCGGTAACTCGGCGTTGGTGGCTTGGAATAGCTATTACAATAGTACCTGGGCTGCAGGCACTAGTAGTGATACTATTTTCAGCTATACGAATGCTCTAACAGAGCTTCCTTCGAATGCTAGCGGGGCATGGGATAATCCTGGATTAATTGAACAAGAGACTGGAAAAGCCGCAAGATTTTCGACGCGAAATGAGGTTGCTACGGCTTGTGGCAAAACTCTTAGTCAAATGAGTGCAACTGACGCTTTATTAGGTTGTGATTATTTCATGGAACATACCGCTTACGATGGTGGTGGTAGATCTGCACTATGGCTAATGAAAGAAGATACAACCCAATATCGCATTCACTCGGGTAGTACTAATCGTCATATTAGTACAAGTGCATCGGGTTCTAGCATGGTTCGCCCAACTATCGTAGTACCATATAAATTGATTGAGAAATATACAGCTCCTACGCCTCTAGATGTGACAAATGCCGTAATTGGTAATAGTGATTTAACTGTCATGGCAGGTCAAACGTTGACTATCCAAGTCACTAATTCAGCTTCACTAGAGGCGTATACATTTAGTTCTGACGACTCATCGATTGCTACCGTTAATTCTTCGACTGGCGTAGTGACTGGTGTAAGTGCAGGTACAGTTGATATTATTATGACTGGTACGACTTCTGGCCTCACTAAGACGATTGAAGTCGAAGTAGTAGCCGACCCAGATACTCCGGTAGTATTTGATGTTTCGAACGATGCTACTCGTGGCTTCCAGGCATTATCTGCCCAGTGGGCACAGAGCCCGGTAAATATCTCAACCTTCAATAAGGATACGACTACTATTAATAATTCGACTTGGGGCGACACTTCAGAGTTATCCGAATTGCAATACTGGACGGCAGTTCGAAATAATTTTGTAAACAATCAGTGCTTTATACAAACCAGTACTGCTAACAGTACAAATAGTGATGCAGTAAAGCCGCTCTCTGCCTTATCTGCTTGGACGAGCGGAAATGTAGATTGTTCGAAGCCAGATGCGTATGACACTGGAGTTGGCGCGGCTCTCACCGTCCGACTTAATAATGATCAGGGTGCTGTAGTGGCTTATGCTAAGGCTGATAGTGGTGTTATTCATAATATGATTCCAGGGCAAACTTATTATTGGGAGAAAACTAGTGACAGTTCAGTATATGGCTATGTGACAGCTGTATCGAATGGCTCAAGTACTGGTACTCGTTGGGTCGATATGGGCGTTGTTCGTAACGCGCGTGATCTTGGTGGCTTGCCAGTATCTTACACAAGTGGTAATCAGACCGTAACTGGTACTCTCGCTTACGGTAGAATATTCCGCGGAGAAAAGATGCAAAATGTTGATGCTTCGGAGCTAACTAATCTTGGAATTACGACGGAATATAATGTGGGTGATGAATATAGTAGTGACACTCATTTATCTGATTATCAACCATTTGGCGTAGTTCATTATGACTTTGATTATGTTTCTGGTGATGAGGAAAGGCCTAATTCCAATTATATGAAAGCTTGGGATGCGGTAACTAGTATAATGACCGATATTACGAACACAAATACTACCAAGAATGTTTACATCCACTGCCGCGTAGGAGCAGACCGCACTGGCACGGTGGCATATCTACTCGAAGGTCTTCTCGGTGTACCTGATGAACAAAGATATGAAGAGTATGGTCTTACGAATGTATCTGGTCTGTATGATAGAACTAGATATTATAAGCAAAAATCAAGCACTAATAACTTAAAGTTTGTTTACATGATGGACTATGTACGGACTAATCAAGAAATCTATAGCTGGTATATGCATCATCCAAACGCGGACTCTGGTCTGATTGATGATTTCCGAGCGGCAATGACTGTGCCTACCGCTTCACAATCGCCAGCTCAGCAAAGTAATAATGCTGAATCGGAGCAAGTAAATAATGTTTCTCCTCTTAGCTTAAATAGTGTTATGCCTTCTAACGAGATAAATAATACTGGAAATAGCTCTGACACTTCTTCTAATGATAGCTCCGCTGGTTATAGCAACCCGCTTGGTGTATCTGAAGCTTCTGAAAGTAACGTCATCCTAGAAACGGCGTCTGCTGCCGAAATGGCGCTCGCGACAGTTGCGGTGGCGGGAGTATCCGGAGCTGCGGCGGCCTTTGCAATGGCTAAATTCCGCGACGATGATGAATAATAGTTGCTGTGTTATAATTTAAGATATGGCTAAATTTAAATTAGTATCAAAATACCAGCCAACTGGCGACCAGCCTGCTGCGATTAAACAACTCACAGAAGGTATTAATAACGGTGTGCACGAACAAACTTTACTTGGCGTGACTGGTTCGGGAAAAACTTTCACGATGGCAAATATCATCCAGAATGTACAGAGGCCGACTTTAGTTTTGGCACACAATAAAACTTTAGCCGCCCAATTATACGCCGAGTTTCGTGAATTCTTTCCGGAAAATGAAGTACACTATTTTGTTTCATATTTTGATTACTATCAACCAGAAGCTTATATCGCTTCGACCGATACATATATCGAGAAAGATTCGGCCATTAATGATGAAATTGATCGACTGAGACATGGAGCGACGGAAGCGCTTTTGACTCGCCGGGATGTGATTGTAGTTGCTTCGGTGTCGTGTATCTATGGGATTGGTTCGCCAGAGCATTATACGGAGATGTCATTACCGATATGGAAAACCAAAGAAGGTTGGAAATGTGTCATTTCGGACTCGCGTCCGGCCGGCCCATCGCCATGGGCGGCCGGCGCTATGACTCGCGCTGCCGCGCTCCGTAATGTCCTCAATGACACAATTTCCCAACCTTCCTTCATTCGCCGATTGGTCGGGATGCAGTATCATCGGAATGATTTGGCGTTTGAGAGAGGGAATTTTCGGGTGATGGGGGATACGGTAGATTTGTATCCGGCGAATGGGGAATTTGCCTATCGGTTTGAATTTGGATTTGATACATTAGAAGACGTAAAAATTGTTGATCCGCTGACTTTTGAAGTGAGAGAAAAACCAGAGTATATACATATTTTTCCGAATACACATTACGCAACACCAATGGACCAACTCGAAAAAGCCTTAGTAACAATTCGAGCGGAATATGAAGACAGGCTGAAATATTTTGAAAAACATCAGAAATACCTAGAAGCACAACGTTTAAGTCAGCGCACTAAATATGACCTTGAGATGTTAAAAGAAACTGGATTCGTAAAGGGAATTGAAAACTATTCGAGACATTTAGACGGAAGGAAACCCGGCGAACCGCCGTCGACTCTATTGGACTTCTTCCCAGAAGATTGGCTACTAATCGTCGATGAGTCGCATATGACCTTGCCACAAGTAAGAGGAATGTATAATGGTGACCATGCGAGGAAATTAGCCTTAGTTGATTATGGTTTTCGTTTGCCATCAGCGCTCGATAACCGACCATTAACTTATGGAGAATTTCAGAAACATATTAATCAAGCAATTTACGTATCGGCGACGCCTGGGGAATATGAATTAGAAGTTTCGCCTGCTCCGGCGGAACAGGTGATTCGCCCGACCGGACTCTTAGACCCTGAAGTTGAGGTAAGAAAATCCGAAGGACAAATCGATAATTTAATGGAGGAAATTGATCAGAGAATTGCGAAAGGTCAGAGAACTCTAATTACGACACTAACAAAGAGGATGGCGGAAGACTTAACTGACCATTTAAAAGAACGCGGAGTAAAAACAGCTTATATTCATTCGGATATTGATACATTAGAGCGGGGTGATATTTTACGGGACTTGAGAGAGGGAGTGTATGATGTTTTGGTCGGAATTAATCTATTGCGCGAAGGGCTGGATTTGCCGGAAGTATCATTAGTGGCGATTTTAGATGCAGACAAGGAAGGGTTCCTGCGTTCGGAGTCAGCCTTAATTCAGACAATCGGACGGGCGGCGAGACACGAAGAGGGGAAAGTAATTATGTATGCGGATTATATTACGGAAAGTATGGAAAAGGCAATTTCGGAAACTAACCGTCGACGAGAGATTCAAAAAGAGTATAACGAGAAACATCATATTACGCCACATTCGATTCAAAAGGAGGTCTCGAAAGGTCTCCGAGCGATTATTCCAGAGAAAGAGAAGGAAAATAAATTAGATATCAAACGTATTCCGAAAGACGAATTACCGGCGCTGATTAAACAATTATCTTCCGAAATGCAGTTAGCGGCAGCAAATCTGGAATTTGAACGAGCAGCTCTGCTTCGGGATGAGATTGAGAAGATTAAAAATTTCATAGACGGAAAAAAATAGCTTTTTGTTCGGGAAGTGTTCGGGAGAACGCTAGATATGGTGGTATACGCTAGATGTGGTGCGCTAGATATAGCGTAAGTAACTCACTATATATTATATACGCTTTTTAGAGAATGGTTAGTTAAAGTAGCCGCCGCCATATGTCATACAGCGGGCGGAGAGCCCCTTGTTCTTATTGAAGATGCTCGCCCCTGGGTAGACGCTTGAACTGCTGAAAGACAGATAGTAGGCGTCGAGGTTGCTGTTCGCTGTAGACGACCAATAGTTCCCGAGCGAGCTACGAGAGTAGGGCTGAGCGACATTCCAGCTGCCGGAATAAACAAAATTGTTAGGAAACTTTCTGACGAGTTTAGAAACAGGAGTGCCTTCAGTGGTACCAGTATAATATGGTCGTGTCTGACTATCATAATTAGCAGGATTAGCCCCACCATTTAGATTAGTCACAATTAAAGTCCAAAAATCATTATCTTGATTTGATTCTATTCTAGTTTTATCGCCACCTTGAGGTAGTCTCCAACCAGTAGGACAAAGAGAGGTATTAGTTACTGGTGTATTATTTGTACCATAATAGTTAGTATTAGCGATAACTGCTGGCCAATTATAATAATTACCATAACCGTACCATGAATAATAAGTCGTACTATTGTTATTATAATTAGCAGTTAAGCTTCTATTAGTATTATTGCTATTATAACGAGGAATACGAAAAGTTGGGTTGCCTGATGAATTAATGTTTATCTTAGTGCTTCCATCTGAACTATAGATGCTATTTGGAGTTGTGTTATTAAAGTTAGTATTTTCAGATTCCGCTAGTCCAATAAAGTTCCCATAATTAGTTCCAGAGCCAGAATAAGAGCCATAACCTTGGGACAAAGCTTTGTTCTGATCTCCTCCTGTAGCATCTGCGTTTAGCCTTAGATTTTCTGTCATCCAACAGTTACCATCAGCTAGTCTAGCTACGGTGTAAACATTACCATCTCTAGCGTCAGTTAGAGCTGTCATACTAGCTAAAGTAGCCCTAGTAGCGGTAGGAGCAGTAGTGAGCGATCTACAACCATCCCAGTTCTGAAGCGTACCAGTAGAAGCGACCCAGACAGGATATAGAATCATGCCATTAGTACCAAGATTGCCAGTAGTAACGGTTTCATTGGGGCCATAGATAGTACTGGAATTTGTAACTTCAAAGTCAGTAGACCAACCTGCAAAGCCATAACCGGCTCTAGAATAGTTTGGAGCGATTAAAGTATATTCGGCATTACTACCAGCATCTTGTACTCCAGCCGTGGCAGAAGAAGTAATTTTAGTAGTATTAATGGAATCCATAGAACCTACAACGCCGTAAGCATTAGGAGCATAGCAGATTTTATTAGCAGGGCAAGCGGTAGAAGCTAATGGAGTAGCTGGAGCACCAATGTTGTTCGGATGTACCATAGTATATTTAACCTTACCAGTATAAGTATCAGCTGGTTGAGTAGAAGAAATGAAAGCTCTATAAGTAGTAGTAAAAGTAGCACCAGTGGCACCAGTACCTACAGCAGTACCGGAAGTACGACTAGCGACTAAAGTATAAGCACTTGGTACACTATGATAGGAATTAAAACTATTCTGGATAGTTACAGGATAGGTAGTACCTGTATTAGTGAGTTTCATGGCCCAGTTAGAAGTAGAACCGCTTGTAGCGGTACCAGTGGCAATGTCTTTAGTGCTACCTAGCGTAGCACTAGCTAGTACTGTTTTACCATAAGTCTCATCCGTATAGCCTATAGCATAAATAGCAAAGCCTCCTGTGTCATTACAAAAGGCATTGACTGTAGTGGTACCAATATCAGAACGAGTGGTATTATTAGGAACTGTAGCAGTATGTGAATTCTCTCCACTACTGCTCATGGTACAAGAAATAGGAACATTAATTACAACATCATCTACTACGGTGTCGTCTGCGGAGGCGGGAGAAGAGGAAAGAGCAAAGAAAGAAATGGTTGTCAAACCGATTAGCACGAAAGTCAAACTCCGACAAACCTTTAGCATAATAGTTTTATTATACTCCTGTTTTTTATGTATGGCAACTCTTTAATTTTAATGTTGCTTATGGTATAGTTGTAATATGGGTGCGGTGGGCATTGCTGAGATTGAGAAAATTAAAAAACGCATCAAAACATGCGATTATCTGTGTGTAGCGCAATTATTTTTGCAAGATAATTTTTTATTGGAAAGAGAATTGACATATAACGATATTAAACCGAGATTATTAGGGCATTGGGGAACTTGCCATGGTATTAATGTCGCTTACGCGAATTTAAAAAGCGTCTACCGGAATGATCAAAACTTTAGTTTTGTACTTGGGCCTGGGCATGGTTTTCCGGCGCTAAACGCAAATCTTTGGCTTGACGGAGAACTGAAAAAAGTAGACCGCGAAGCTAGCGTAGATTTAGAAGGGCTAGAATATCTTTGCCGAAATTTTTCCTGGCCAGATGGATTTCCTAGCCATGCTAGTCCAATTACTCCGAACGTAATTACGGAGGGCGGGGAACTCGGGTATGCACTGGCAAACGCCTACGGCATTTCGCTCGGACACCCGGAAAAAATAACCGCGGTTTTAATTGGCGACGGGGAGCTTGAGACGGCGACAGCGATTGACTCGCTAAATTTGCGCGATTTACTGGCTAGTGCCAAAAACGGCAAGATTTTACCAATTTTACATCTAAATGGTTATAAAATTTCGGCACCATCAATTTATGCTAGGAAATCGGAGCGGGAATTAAAAGAATTAATTAGAGGGTTTGGGTTTACGCCGATAATGGTAGACGGCGAAGATACGGAAAAGTTTCAGGAAGTGTTGAGCGACGAAACGATTGAAGCGCCATTTTATATTATGCAGACGAAAAAGGGTTATGGCGGACCAAATCGTTATCATGAGGCGCATCAAATACCACTGAAAAATCCGAAGACCGACGAAGAAGAATTGAAAAAATTGGAAGAGTGGCTGAAGAGCTACCAGCCAAAAGAACTATTTAAATATGTTTTGAAAGGGGAAGAAGATGGTAGATAAAGTGGAGCGCCCTGGAGAAGAATTATATTCACCAGCTTTGAAAATCGGAGAGCTTCTAACCGAAGAATTTAAAAAAGACCCGACTTTTTATTTCTTCTCGCCAGACGAAACCACTTCAAATAAATTTGATCAGATTTTTGAAGTAGAAAAAAGAGCGTGGGGAGATTTAATTCAAAAAACTTGGGATTTGCCGGAAGCAGATGACGGTAGAATTATTGAAATGCTGTCGGAAAACGTCTTATTCTCGGTCATGACAGGGCATTTGATGAACGGTGAAAAAGCAATGATGGGAAGTTATGAAGCCTTTTATCCTATTATTACAGCGCAACTTTTGCAACAAATGAAATTTATTAAACAATCTAAAAGAGTTGACTGGCGTAAGCCAATGCCGGCGATTAATTTGCTTTCGACCTCGACTTGCTGGCGACAAGACCATAATGGCTTTACGCACCAATCGCCAGCTCTAATTTCAACCCTACTTTCGGTCCCCTCGAATTTAGCAAACTGTATTTTCCCGATTGATGATATGGCAGCGGAAGAAACTTATCGTTTCATGATTGATGCAGAAAATGCGGTAAATCTTACGACCTTTGACAAAAATCCTCGCCCACGTTATATCGATTCGCACCACGCGAATTTCGAATTCGTAAATGGTGGAGCATCAATTTATCAATTCATTTCTGACGAAAACCCGGATTATGTTTTTGCGGCTTGCGGAGATATCGTTGCACATGAAACAATAGAAGCGATAAAAATTTTAAAAGCGGATCTACCGGAAATTAAAATTAGATTTGTTTATATTAATTCATTATCGTATCGTGGGATTGGTACGACGAGAAATAAATTAACAAAAGAAAAATTCATAGAATTATTTACTCCAGACAAACCAATTCTAGCCAACTTTCATGGTTATCCGGAAACCTTGGAAAATATTTTGGAAAACTATACGGAAAGACGGAGATTACGCGTGCACGGATTTAATGAAGAAGGTTCAACTACGACGCCGTTTGAAATGTTAAGAAAAAACGCTGCTTCGAGATATGATATTGCGATTGACATTGCGAAAGTAGAAAAACGCAGCGATTTAGCCTTAAAATATGAGGCAATTTTAGAGCAGAATCATCTGCACGCTATACAATATGGTACAGATTTGATAAAATAACCGTAGTATGGAATTTTTAATACTAATTATTTGTCTTTTAATTTTAATAGAAACAACTGTTTTAGTTTTGAGAAAATATAAACCAATGCGAAGTGGAATGCGCAAAATTTATATTGATACGTCGGTGTTAATCGATGGAAGAATTTTGAATGTGGCGAGAACTGGATTTATAGACGGGAATTTAATCGTTTTAAAAAGTGTATTAAGGGAACTACAATTACTTGCAGATGGGAAAGATGGCGATAAACGCAGCCGTGCGAGAACTGGGTTAAATAACGTTGCGGAACTGGAACGCGTGATAGAAGTAAATACGGAAATATTAGACGATGGAGAGGGAAATAAAAAAGTCGACGAAGAGCTTTTGAAATTTGCTAAGGAAAATAAAGGAGCAGTGTTAACGCTTGATTATAATTTAATCAAAGTCGCGGAAGCAGAAAAAATTGAGGTATTAAATCTTAATGATCTTGCGCTCGCAGTAAGAACAGAATTTTTACCTGGCGAAAAAATGAACATCAAAATTACCGAAAAAGGTTCAAACCGTGGACAAGGAGTTGGGCATCTTCCTGATGGCACTATGGTAGTAGTGGAAAAAGCAGGGAACAAAATCGGCAAAACTCTAACCATTGAGTTTGTAAGGTTTCACGAAACTTCGGCTGGTAAAATGATTTTCGCTAAAATCGTAAACGGCCGTTAAGGCGTAGTCTTCTTGTTTTGATTATTGGCATTACTGTCGTTGTCGTCAACCGCTTTGCGAGTAAATTCGTCCGAAGCGACATATCCGGCCGTGTCAGAAACATCAAATCTGATTGAAGTATCAGAGCCCTTTAAGGTGTAACCATGGATGACGCCATCTGCGCCGAGCGAAATGCCACTTTGCTCAACCCCATTAATGTAGAGCGTATACCCAGAGATGTCGTAAGTACCTTTTCTGATGGTAGCAACAATGTTATTGCCACTAATAGAGATTGAGAGACGCGGAGGATCATAGTCACAAGTATCACTATTTTCGTTATCATACGGTTCTGGGACATTATAGTTGTCTTTTCCGGTCATAGGATCAGTAACTTTAGTAACTTCAACTTCAATTTTGTAATCTGCTGGGGTACATTCGGCGGCAAGAAGATGGTTGTAACGGTTAAAGGTTAGAGTTTCTTTAGAAACGCCTGAATTTTTCGCAGCGTCAAACCAGCTTGGCCAAATATCAGTTTTACCATTAACGGTTAGGGTTTTAATACCAGCGGGCCTCGCGGGTTGATCGCCCGGGTGCCAACGACCATCTGGTTCGTAAACTTCGGAGTGAACTCGGCCCATATATTCAGCAACGGTATAGCGAGCGATATCATGAGTATTAGAAGTGAGGCCACTACCATCATGATTACCGTTCCAGACGAGCGTAGAAACAGCGGTAGAATAACTTTCCATGAGCGAATCTTTAGTTACGGCAGCGTTAGCGGTTGTAGTAGTACCGGTTTTAGTTGCGGTCCAGACGCCCGGGATAACATAGCCGGCACTTTGAGAACCACCAGCCGCGTAAATACCGAAGCGAGCGCTACCATCGCTTAAGATGTTTGAAATCATGTAGGCGACCTGTTCGTCGACTACGCGCGTAGCTTCTGAATCGGTCCAAGCATCAATTACTTCGCCAGAAGAATTCTTAATTTCAAGAACGTAAGCTAATTCTTTATAGGAACCACCACGGGCGATTGAAGCGTAGGCGTTCGCATGCTCAACCATTTTGACACCACAACCAGAACCAATTGCAATGGAAAGGCCGTAGCTGTCACGACCTTCGCAATAAGATATATCGCCAAGCGCATGAGCAACTTCAAGCGAATTATCAATACCGTTAATATAGAGAGCTTTCACGGCAGCGATATTTAAGGAATGACCGAGCGAAAAGCGAATGGTAACTGGACCATAAAAACTACCGGTTGCGTTCGTGAGGGCACAACTACCAGAATAGCCAGCACAATAAATACGATTGATGTTTTCGTCCTTCAAGATAGAACCTGGACCGTAATTAATCCCATCACGTTGCATAAAGAGCGGAGAATAATCAAGAATCGGCTTAATCGAGGAACCCGGTTCAACGAGAGAATCGGTCGTAACATTTAACTCGCCATAAGTAGGATTGGTGAAATCAGAAGAGCCAACCATGGCGACAACTTGAGAGGTTTCAACATCAACTGAAACTAAGGCGAGATTATCACTATGATTTTTGTAAGCGTGGCTCATGCCTACAGCAACCGCATCCTCAGCGATTTTTTGAGCACGATAGTCTAACGTAGTTTTGATTGTCCAGCCACCTGCACGCATAGTTTGGATACCATATTTTTCTTCAAGTTGGGACTTTACGGACAGAACGAAATGCGGAGCGAGAGCGTTAGCATATTGGCTAGATTCGGGTTGAATCGTGTCTAAAATAGCAACTTTTTTTGCCTCTTCAGCTTCCTCCGCCGAAATATAGCCAGCTGAAACCATGTCGTCGAGAACTTTGTGTTGACGTTCGACCAACATATCATTACCGTAGACATTGTATGGGTTCAGGACGCCCGGATTATTCGGAATAGCAGCGAGCAAAGCAGATTCAGCTAAAGTTAAATCTTTTGCTGACTTATCAAAGTAAGTCTGAGCAGCCGATTCGACCCCATTACGACGACCGCCGTAAGGAGATTGGTTTAGATACATAGTTAAAATCTCATCTTTCGAGTACATCTTTTCGAGCTCAATGGCGAGAATCAACTCTTTAATTTTACGTTGCAGACCACCACGGTCTTCGGCCGCGGCTTCATCAGAAAAGTAAACTTGTTTAATTAACTGTTGGGTCAGGGTAGAACCACCTTGGACGCCATGGCCAGTTAAAGTCGAAAAAGTCGCACGAATTAAAGCACCAAAATCAACTCCAATATGGTTATAAAAGTTTTTATCCTCAATGGCGATAGTTGCTTGGTACATGTAAGGAGAAATTTCATCTGCATCTACTACGAGACGGTAATCATTATTACCAGTATCTTTCCAAAGCACCACACCATTACGGTCAAGATAAGTATTAACGGTCTCAGAAATCGTCATTTCATCGAGACGAATTTCATCAAGATCCTTTTTATAATAAAGGAATAATCCGCCGATGAAGATAATGATAATTAAAATACAAGCGGCAAAAAACTTTAAGATGGCTTTTTGGCCACGCCAAGAAAACCACCATTTAAAGACGCGTTTAGGATGAAGTCGGGCAAAAAAGCGCTTGATTGGCTCTTTCGGCAACTTAGCCAATTCTTCAGCTCGACGACGAGCGTTGGCTTCCTTTTTAGCTCGATGTTTATAAGCTAAACTTGAATATAAATTAAGATTAGATTTCTTCGCAGTTTTTTTAGAAGTTTTTTTAGCCTTCTTCTTAGACGGCAAAATCACTTCGGATTTCTTTTTTCCCATACGTTATATTATACACTATTTAGTTAGAAAAACCATTAAAATTAATGTTTTTTAAATTTACTCAAAAATTCGTGAAGATAATAAAAGGTGTTCAAAGGAAGTTCGTAAGTCCCGATTAATTCGACTACGCGCCCACCAAAACCTTTTTTAAAATCATAAATACCATAATCTTTCGAGCTCGGGTCAGGTAATCCCTGAATACCGTAGAAATTATAACATTTAAAATGATGTTCAGCGGCATATTTAATCATGTGCCATTGGATTAAATATTGAGCATTGTAGTCACGCATGTATTTTTGGTCAGAGCCAGAAAAGAGATAAATAATTTCGTTACCATAGAGCATAAACATAGCAGCGGAAAGCGGAGTCTTCTTCCCGTCAATTTCGGCTTCGGCTAAAATAAATTTAACTTCGTCACGATCATGAAAAAGGTCATAAATTTTTTCATAATAACTGAGCGGGCGGTCAGAAAAATTGCGACGTAGAGACGTAGATTCGGTAATATCCTTAAAATAGTTTAGTTCACTTTTTTGTAGTTCGCGAATGGTGACGCCCTGTTTTTCGGCTTTTCGAATATGATTTCTAGTGTTACGTTTGAAATCTGAAAAAAGTTCTTCAGCATTACGGTTATTAAGGTCTAAAACAAAAAGATACCTCGGTTGACTAGCATCGGAACATAATTTAAACTTGAAACGTTCTAGATTTTTTACTGCTTTTTCATGATGAAAACCATTTTCCACTACTTCGCCATTACGGTCACGTTCAATTAATTCGTAATATGGACTAATTTGAAGAGCGTAGCCGTTATGTGTTTTTGCAAAAGAAATTAGATGCTTAAAAAAGAAATTAGTTAGTTTCGTATCCTCGAGGTCGAGCAGGGGACCACCCGGAACAACATAAATCGATTTCCCGAGAAAAGTTGGTTTCGCGAACGCGGCGGCGGCGGCCAAAATTTTTTCTTTCTCTTTCACGGCAAAATAATAGATGGTCCAGCCTTCCGATTCGCGATACTTAGCGATTTCGGGAGTTTGAGTAAAAGAACGATAAGGACTTTGGTCGGCATATTTCCTAAATTCGTCTGAAGAAATGAGTTCAAAATTCATGTTTTTATTATACAACGTCAAAGAAAATTTGAAAAATCATTTAAAAAAACTCAAACTTTAGCTATAATATATTATATATGCGAAAGTTTCGGTTTCGATCAGTTGTGGCACTGGCGAACATGAAGTTGTCGGTTAAATCGGCGGCGATTGTTTTGGCATCTTCGACTTTAATATCGGCACTTTTAGGATTATTTCGCGACCGATTATTAAACTCATACTATCTCGGAACTTATCCAACCGGAATTGATGCTTATACGGCGGCTTTCACAATTCCAGATTTTATGTTTTTCATTCTAACTTCAGGGGCACTAGCTGTTTCGTTTATCCCAGTTTTTAACCAAAGGTTAGCGTCTGGTAACAAAAAATCAGCTTGGGAAATGTCGTCTAGTTTGATTAATTTGCTAGCATTACTTACTTTTCTAGCTAGTATTTTAATTATGATTTTTGCAGACCCTTTGATTCGCTATGTGGTTAGTCCAGGATTAGATGAATCGGGAATGATTTTAGCAATTAACATGACGCGTGTAATTGCGATTAATCCATTTCTATTTTCCATTGCAACAGTATTAACTTCAATGCAACAAGCGGTAGGTCGGTTTGTCTTTTATGCGTTTGCGCCGGCGATATATAATATAGGAATAATTATCGGGATTACTTGCTTTACGAATGGGATTAGTCTTTTCGGCGTACAAATTTTCGAAGGTGGGATTATGGGCGTAGCGCTGGGTGTAATCCTCGGAGCGATTATGCAATTAATTGTCGCTTTGATTGGACTGTTCGGGCTAGGATTCGACTATGACTTTAAAATTTATTGGCGTAATCAAGGCTTTAGAACCATTTTGAGATTATTGCCGCCACGTTCGCTTGACCAGGGAATTGACTATGTTAACTCGTTAGTTAGCACTAATTTATCTTCGCGTATGGGAGCGGGAGCGGTACGTTCATTTGACCAAGCGACGACTTTGCATACAGTACCGGTTAGCTTAATTGGTGTAGCAATTTCGACGGCATTTTTCCCAAAATTAACGGAAGAGCTGGGCGACGGTGACAAAAGCAAATTTAATGAGACATTTAGACAAGCATTGCGCACAATTATTTGGATTGCCTTGCCAGTGTCGGTGATTGCCTTTTTCGGACGAGGTTATGTTACAAGCTTTATTTCTAATATTGGCAATAACGATAGCAACGGGACGATCGCCTCAATTCTCGGGACTTTATGTGTGGCAATTTTCGCGAAGTCTGTTTTCCATATTGCTTCGCGCGGATTCTACGCATATCAAGATACAAAAACGCCGTTTTGGGTTTCGATTATTGCAATTGGCTCGACGATTGCTCTAATGATTCTATTTACGATTTCTGGTTTCGGCGTAGATGGACTAGGCATAGCACAGTCGATTGGCGCAATCTTTGAAGTGATTATTTTACTAACAATTTTACAAAGACGCTCTGGGAATGAAATATTAAACAAGGCTTTCTGGCGGGCGGTAATGAGGATGCTGTTTGCAACTCTAATAACCGGATGTGTGGCTTTTTCAATGACTAAGTTTATACCACTGATGGCGACAGATAATTCGCTCGTAATTACCATCCCGAAATTCTTACTAATTTCCGCAATTTCTGTTATTGCATATCTTATCGCTAGTTATTTCCTGAATCTGAAAGAGGCTAAACCGATTTTTAAATATATCAAGACAAAATTATTTAAGAACGTAAAATAAGTGTTATAATTTAAACTATGGAGATTAAACGCGAGGATATTTTGCATTTGGCCGATTTATCGGAATTTAAGCTTAGTGAAAAAGAAGTGGAGTCATTAGGTAAAGATTTGCAAGATATTATTAAATATATTTCGCAATTAGATAAATTAGATACGGAAAATATTGAGCCGACGTATCAAGTTTTTGAAATGGAAAATGTCTGGCGAGATGATGAAATTTTGGAACAAGATGCGACAAGAGAAGAATTACTCGCACTTACCAAAGAAGCAAAAGATAATCAGATAAAGGTGCCGAAAGTATTATGAAGATAGCAAATAAAAAAGTTACGGCAGAAAGATTAGTTAGGGACGCTTTGGAAAAAGCGAAACATTTTAGTGATTACAATATTTTTACTTTTCTAAATGAAGAAGGGGCGCTGAAGAAAGCACGCGAAATTGATGAGAAGATAAAACGAGGCGAGAAAGTCGGCAAACTCGCGGGCGTACCGTATGCTTTAAAAGATAATTTCTTGTCTCCAGAAGGAGAAACGACTGCATCGGCACATATTCTAGAGGGTTTTAAATCACCAATCATGGCGACGAGCGTAAAAAAGCTGGAAGACGAAGGAGCAATTATGATTGGGCGAACGAATCTGGATGCGTTTGCGCATGGCTCGTCGACGGAGAACTCCTATTTCGGACCGACCTTAAATGCATATGATCGTGAACGAGTCGCGGGTGGCTCATCAGGAGGTTCGGCGGTAGCGGTAGCGCTTGACATTGTGGAGTTTGCGACTGGAACAGACACAGGTGGCTCAATTCGACAACCGGCATCGTTTAACGGCGTATATGGATTAAAGCCGACCTACGGATGTATTTCGCGATATGGAGTGGTAGCGATGGCCTCATCGACAGATTGTATTGGGTTCTTTACCAAAACGCCAGAAGACATGGATTTGTTAATGTCGGTTGCTTCGGGACGAGATCCGAAAGATATGACTACGTTACCAGATTACTATAACGCCGGAGATGGTTTAACGGATGCAGCATGTCCTTCAGACACGCTCCAGGCCGCTCAGGCCAAGTCTTCAAGGTCTACAGAACACGCCGCATCCGTTAAACCGTCTCGCATTGGCATTGTCAAGGATTTTGATAACGAGTCGGTAGATAAGGAAATTCGATTGGCGTTGAAAAATAAAATTGATTTATTGAAATCGAAAGGTTATGAAATTGTCGAGCTCGAGATGCCAGCGTTGAAATATGCGCTAGCGGCATATTATATTATTGTGCCGGCGGAAGTGGCGTCGAACTTATCACGTTATGATGGGGTACGTTATGGTTTTAGGTCGGAAAAGACTAAAGATTTGGATTCGCTTTATATCGATACGCGAAGCGAAGGATTTATGCCGGAAAATAAAAGGCGTATTATGATTGGTAATTTCGTTTTGTCGTCTGGATTTTACGATGCGTACTTCTTAAAAGCAGCGAAAGCGCGAACGTTGATTATAAAAGAATATGAAAAAGCCTTCTCAAAATGCGACTTTATTTTAACGCCAGTTTCGCCGAATCCAGCATTTAAGCTTGGCGAGAAAGTGAATGATCCGGTCTCAATGTATCTTGAAGATGTAATGAGTGTTTCATTAAACCTCGCAGGGGTACCTGGACTAGCAATTCCAGCTGGAAAAACGAAAAATGGTTTGCCAGTTGGGCTACAATTAATTGGTCCGAGACGAAGTGATAAGAGTTTAATTGAATTTAGTAAAGTCTTAAATGATAATAATGAGGGAGGTAAAAACTAATGGACGGAGGAGTGGTAACGTTTATTTTGGCCATTTTAATTGTAGCGGTTTTGATTTTTGTGGCAATTTTATTAACTGGAAAACGCGGACACCATTTCAACGTCGAAGCTTATCAATCAAGATTTTTAGAGATTGAAAATAAATTAAAAGCCGATAATCCGGCAAGTTTTCAAGTTGCAATTATTAATGGTGATAAATTATTGGATAAGGCGATGATAGAAATGGGTATACCTGGAAAAACGATGGGGGACAGGTTGAAGAAGGGGGGTAGTAGATTTACGAATTTAAATGCGGTTTGGCGAGCGCATAAATTGCGAAATGCAATTGCCCATGAAACAGATTTGGAAGTAAGTTATAAGCAAGCGTCGAATGCTTTAGAAGTTTATAAACAAGCGTTGAAGGATTTAGGAGCAATATGAAATATATCCCAACTATCGGAATCGAATGTCACGTCCAACTGTGCACAAAGACGAAACTATTTTCGGAAGTAGATAATGACGCGAGGGGGAAAGAGCCGAATGCTTGTGTTTCGCCGGTTGATTATGCTTTACCGGGAATGTTGCCGAGATTAAATGGCGAAGCGATTAAACTAGCAATTAGAGCGGGGCGAGCAATGAACTGTAAGATAAATGCTTCGTCACGGTTCGACCGTAAACACTATTTTTATCCTGATTCGCCGAAAGGCTACCAAATTACTCAGTTTTATCAACCAATTATTGGGGCAGGTTATGTAGAATTACCGTCAGGAACGAAAATCAGAATTGAACATGCCCACCTAGAAGGCGATGCAGGAAAATTAACGCATTTTGATACTTATTCACTAGTCGATTTAAACCGAGTTGATACGCCGTTAATTGAAATCGTGTCGATGCCAGATATCCATTCGGCGAAAGATGCGCATGATTATTGCAAGGAGCTCTGGAGATTGATGTGCTATGCGAGGGTAACTTACGGGGATTTGTACAATGGTAATATGCGGTTTGATATTAACACTTCACTGGCGCCGGAAGGTGCGGATAAGTTGGGAACGAGGACGGAGGTAAAAAACCTGAACTCATTCCGTTCGGTTGAGCGAGCAGTAGAATATGAAATCGCTAGACAAACTAAAATATTGGAATCTGGCGAGAAGGTGGTGCAGGAGACGCGTGGCTGGAATGATGCGACGGGGAAGACAACGGGGCAACGATCGAAGGAGGAGGCAAAAGATTATCGCTATATGCCGGAGCCAGATTTGCCGCCAATCAATTTGTCAGATGTATTTATTGAAACCGAATCGGCGAAATTGCCTTTGATGCCGAAAGATTATCGCGAAAAATTCAAAGGTAAGATTGCGGATGATATTTTGGAAATACTATTAGACTATCCGAGTTTAATGAAAAAATTAGATGAAGTTGAATCTAAATTTGCTAAAATTATTTCGAACTTATTCGCATCAGTATTGTTATCGGAGGAGAAATCGGCAGAATATTTGAACGATTTGCCGACGGCGAAAGATTTAAACGAATTGGCGGAGATGAATGAAAAGAAGGAATTATCTTCTACGGCGACGAAAGAGGTATTTTTAAGATTATTTGATCCGCAGATGAAGGGAAGAGGCGCGAAAAATATTGCGAAGGAATTAGGTCTAATACAGGAGAATGATTTAGGAGCGCTTGAAGCGATAGTAGATGTAGTGTTGGCTAAACCAGAAACGAAGAAGGCGCAAGAAGATTTTAAAGCAGGGCAGGAAAAAGTGATTGGCTTCTTAGTCGGGCAAGTGATGAAAGAGTCGCACGGAAAGGCGAACCCGTCGGCAGTACAAGAGATCTTAAGGAAAAAGTTGAGTTAAATTGTAACAAAAATCCCGAGCAAATAGCTCGGGATTTTTTAGGTTACAGAAAGGCTTAAAACTTCGAGATACGATGTCGACGATAGAGACGATCAGCGATAGTGATAGCAACTAAGCTTAGGATGCTGATTGTCGAAATAATTATTAAGTCAGCTTGGTTAGAAGATGAAGAATTTTCATTTTGGCTGTTAACACCAGTATCTGGAATAACTGGGACTGCTTTTTTAGAGAATTTACCATAGAGGATAATATCGTCGTCTACTGTAATTGTTTCATCTGCT
>JAFWMT010000009.1 GCA_017545525.1 Candidatus Saccharimonadota bacterium | reverse complement strand
ACATGTAGTTACTCCATTAGTAGTTGTACAAGTGGCAGAAACAAAAGAGCTAGAAAGGAACAAAAAGGAAACAACAGTTAGCCCAACCAAAACTAAAGATAACCTCCTGAAAACCTTTAGCGTCATGGTTTTATTATAGCACACAATAATATTAATTAGTATAATAAAGAAATGAGCCATAAGATTATATTTGAAGGTCAGAGTCGCAAACAATTTCGTTTTCACGAAGTCAATGCAATCTTGCTTTTGTTGGACTATTTTAATACGGATATTACCTGTATTAACCCGGGATTCGGGAAGACTCCTGACATTAGAATAAAAGGCATCGATTGGGAATTAAAATCCCCACAAGGTGACGGCGTTAAAACGATTGAAAATATCTTAAAGAAAGCTACAAGACAATCTGATAATATTATATTAGATTTTTCACGCATAAAAATGAATGGCAATCAGGCACTTTCTAGAACTAGGCATTATCTTCACAATAATAAGCACAGGATAAAAAGATTAGTTATTATAACTAAAAACCATAAAGTCATTGACTTTAAAGATGAGTTGTGATAATATAATAACATAGAGTGAAACAAGGCACCTTATGGGGCTGGCGACACTCTCTTTTTTATTGAAGTTGGAAGTAGGTCGGTGCTTTTGCAAAGCAAAAGCACACCTGCCTGCCTCGCTCGAAATATCTAGAACGAGTTCTAGATATTTGCTCGCTTCGTTGGCAGGGCGAACCTGCGGTTCGCGACCTACTTTCCAACATTATAGAAAATACCTGACCATAAGGTCAGGTATTTTCTATGGTGCTGGAAGTAGGACTCGAACCTACGAAGCCCGAAGGCGAGAGATTTACAGTCTCTTGTCATTGCCACTAGACGATTCCAGCGTAGTTCTATTATAGTAAATTATTGTTGAAAAATCAACCTTAAATTCGTTTGCGGCCAACATGGGCTTTGATGATTCTAGGCGTTGGTTTTGTGGTTTTTTTCGTTTTCGTCTTCATTTCTGTTTTTGTATTATTTTCCTTACGGGTAGTTCTTCTAATAGTTTTACGCTTTTTTGCGTTCATTTCTTTAGCGATTTGAGCTTCGACACGGGCTGCGGTCGCGGTAATTGCTTCGGCATCTTCCATATCTTCATAAATCGCCAGAATTTGTCTTAAAATCGTAACTTTCGGATCGAGCTCGAAGGCATTTTCGAGAGCTTCGATAGCTTTTTTCGATTTACCTAGTTTTTCTTCTGCTTTTGCTAGAGCGATATAGCGAGCAGGAACGTCGCCTTCTAGCGCGATGGCTTGGGAGAAGGCCATTTCGGCTTTTTCGTAGGCGCCGGTTTCTAAATATATTAAACCAGCATTATGAATTGAAGCCGGGTTACTATCTAGAGATTGGGCGATTTCGAAACATTCGACGGCTTCGTCATATTTTTTACCTTTTGCATATAAAATACCCAATCGGTTATATGCCGCGGCGTTCTTTTCATCAAATTTTAGAATCGTAAGCAAAGCTTTTTCCGCTCGGAAAGGTTTGCGCTCTTTCATTGAAGTTTGAGCAATTTGCCATAATTTGCGCATTTGAGCCTTATATTTCGGCGATTTTTCTTCGATTTTTTTCTCTTTAACTTCGACAGGGAACAAAAAACAGAGATAAGCCGTAAAAATTACAATGGCAAATACTGCAACCATAATCTTATTTTAGCATAAATTGCTAACAATTTGCAATTTTATATGGCCGTTTTTCGCTAAACTTTCATATAGACGGAGAAAATTCGGGATTTTTTTCAAGAAAACGGGTTTTTCAGTGATGAAATAAGTTTTATATAGCATTTCGATAGCTGTACCGATAACTTCTAAAGCATAATTTCTAACGCCGTCTCTTTTCTTAGTAATTTCTTCAGCGATTTGAACTAATTCGGTGGGTTTCGCGACCATTAAACGTTTCGCCAAGTTCTTAGTTTTTTCGTCAACTAGGGGGCTGCTTTTTAGGGGATTTTCACTTTTTAAAATATAGAGTTCCGCGCGGCTCATAATAGTTGGCAGTAGCATCGATGGTGAATCGGTGATAAGAATAAAGTGGACTTTTTCTTTCGGTTCTTCGAGGTTTTTCAAAAAAGCGTTGCTAGCTTCAATGCTCATCGACTCAGCGGGGCGGATAATAACAAATTGATCATTAATTTGCTTTAAATTAAGGCCGGAAGTAACTTTTTTAACTTGTTCAATTGTAATAGCGGACTTTTCTTCTGGTTTTAAGATAAAAGCATTTTTTAACGTGAATTCGAGATTTTTCGGTACGACAAAAATTGCTACGCCCGTTCGCCTAGCAATTTCTAGGATTTCTTCGGTTGAGTTAAAATACATCTGAAAATTCCTTTGGTAAGTCGGCGGTAAAGGTTTTTCGCTCCCCATTCGGAAGAGTAATTTCGAGTTTTTTAGCATGTAGATATAGCCGTTCTGGAGCGGAAGAAAGCGCCTGGCTTTTTTCCGATTTACCTCTGTTATTTTGAGAATCGCCATAAACTGGGTCGCCGAGAATTGGATGTCCCAAATATTTCATATGTACTCGTAATTGGTGCGTGCGGCCGGTAGTTGGTTTTAGTTCGACTAGAGAATATTTATCGTTAGTTTTTAAAACTTTATAATAGGTCTCGGCTTCTTTGCCATTTGGGTCAACACGGAAAGTAGTCGGACGTTTTTTATCGCGTATTAAAGGTAAATCTATCCTTGCTTCATCTAGCTTCGGGCGACCGATAATGATAGCGTAGTAAGTTTTATGAACTGTACGATCTTGAAATTGTTTTTTCAAAAATTTTTGGACGGCTTCGGTTTTTGCTAAAATCATTACTCCTGAAGTATCGCGGTCTAGACGATGGGCAATGTAGCCAAAATCGGCGAGAGTTCTTTCGGGGCAATATTCGCCTTTGGCTTCCGACAATAACCCAGCGGGTTTATTAACGACCAAAACATCATTGTCTTTATATATTATTTCTGGTTCAACATCGGCGTTTTTTAGCTCTTCAGGGACTTTTAAGTCTAACTTAACTCCTCGCGGGAAAGTTGCATTTGGTTTTAAGACAGGCTCGTCATCTACCGTAACGAAACCACTTTTAATAAATTTTTGGAGAGTAGCGCGGTTATAGCTTTTATAGATTTCTTTCATCATTAAATCTAAGCGGATTTTTTCAGGAGTTTCAGCCTCTTCTGGTAAAACCGTGTCGCCGTTAATGACGCGCGACATGGCTGGTTTGCTGAATTTTTTACCTGTTCTAATCATCTTAATTTAAAGGCTTTCTGGACTTCGAGCAATTTCTTATTGGCAATTTTATTTGCATATTCTTCACCGAAGTCAAATAATTCGTAAACTTCTTCATTGGAAATCTTGTTCAAGCGTTCTTGGAATTCAGTTAATTCTTTTTTGACTGATTCGGCAACTTTTTTCTTCAATTCGCCATATCTGGTTTCGCCGGCCCAAGTCGAAATGACGTCTTGGAGAGGGATATCATTAATAAGAGCTTCGATTTGTAATAGATTTGAGATGCCTGGTTGAGCCCACATATCAAATTTTACTTTTCCGTAAGAATCGGTAGTCGCGGACATGATTTTTTTCGCGGCTAATTCCGGAGCGTCATTTAGCATGATTTTTGAGTTTTCGGCTTTGGTCGATTTTGACATTTTCTTTTCTGGGTTTAAGAGGTCGCGAATGCGGATGCCGTCGGAGACGCCCATAAACTTAATCTGCTCAGTAGTTTTCAGCGGTATGGTAAAAATTTCAGCATCAAAACGATGATTAAAACGCATGGCAAGGTTACGGGCTAATTCAATATGCTGAAATTGATCTTCTCCGATTGGAACATACTCCGCTGAATAGAGCAAAATATCCGCAGCCATAAGAATCGGATAATCAAAAATACCGACATTAACCGACTCGCGTCCCTCAGATTTTTCCTTATATTGAGTCATGCGGCTAGTTTCGCCCATAGTGGCGACACAGTTTAGGATCCAACAGAGTTCGGAATGGGCTGGAACATAGGATTGGCGATAAATATGGACATTTTTATTAATTTTGAGACCAGCAGCGAGATAATATTTAATAGTCCTAACTATATTTTCCTGTAAATTTCCGTCGATATCGGCAATAATTGAGTGTAAATCTGGCACAAAGATGTTTACATTCATTTCATCTGAATGCTTATTTGCTAACCTTACCATCGGGACTAAAGCTCCGAGATAATTGCCTAAAGTTAATACCGAATTTGATCTGATTCCTGTCAAAATTGTTTTCATACTTTCATTCTAGCATATTTCATGATAAAATAAAAATGTGGCGAACCTACGGGGCGTTAGCTCAGTTGATTAGAGCGCTACTATGGCATAGTAGAGGTCATGAGTTTGAATCTCATACGCTCCACCAGAGATAAAAGAGACCTTCTAGGAGGTCTATTTTTATAGTTTATAAGGGGTATACCTTGACAATCTGCGAGAAATTTGGTATAATATAAGGATAGTTTGTACATTAAAAAGGAGGTGAGGTGAGTGTACGTAGTAAATGACTTGCACGGTTTTAAAAATCTGACAGATTTAGCCGTGAATAGTATAGGGCATATGCGCTCAAGCAACGTCTTAATTTTAAACGGAGATATTGCTGGCGCGAGAGGTCCTATTATGAATAACCTCGTACGAATTTTTTACGAAGTTCGTAGAGGAGAAACGGACGAAGCGGAGCTAGTATCTGCGGTTCAGGAAATTGTTGGTGAAGAAGTAACGATTCCTCGAAGGTGGATTTATGATACGATCCATGCCGGATTGTTTCGTAAACTGATGGCGGATCGTTATGAGAAGTTCGCCGAATGCTTGAATCGAGAGATATTGGATGTGCTTGTTGATACGTTGGATCCTTTATCTAAGGCAGCAAATGAACGAGGAGTGCAGTTGTTTTATCTCCCTGGTAATGGAGAGATTACGCCTAATGACTTTTTGGCGTATGATTGCACTATCGAGGAAACTGTAGCTCCGGAAAAGCGCTTCTACCAACGTTTGGCGGCAGATGGATATTTCAAACAGTTTAACATCGAATTTATCCCCTATGCTACTAAACTGGGTACCGTAGCGTTAATAAGCGCGAATTTGCTCGATTTGTGCTTAGCTGATGCGGTAGAGAAACTGAAGGAAGGGGGACTCTACGACAGTCGTTTTACAAAAGTGATTGTGCATTATCCTCCGGCAATTAGTCCGTTAGGAAAAACTTTTGCGTTTTGGACGCCAAACAAGATGGATGTCAAAAGGGCGGAAGCTCTTCGAAAAATTTTAGTATTACTTCGCTTAGAGAAGGAAGCTAAAATTTATTTCGGGCATATCCACCTCGGTGGGAATGATCCAAGAATGGATGCTTTCCCATCGCATATGGGGTTCAATATTGCCTCGCATTCTTGTACTTGGGTAAAACCAGGTACAGTTATTAAAATCTAAGATAAAGCTCCCATTTATGGGAGCTTTTTTCGTGTAAAAATTATATAAAAAATTTAACATAAAAGTCTTGCAATACTACATGTAGTGGTGTATTATAGTGTTAAGACACTAAATGTAGGGTGACGAAGCATTACCATTATAGTCGTCCGCAGAGAAGGTCATATATAAAAATTAGTTGAACAGAGATACATGAAAAGGAGGTATATTTTATGTTCAAACGAATAGTGAAGCGGGATGGGAAAATCGTGAAGTTCGATCCCGAGAAAATTACCGATGCGATTGCGAAGGCGGGACTAGCGACTGAAGAATTCAAATACGACCGAGCAAAAGCATTGACTGAAAAAGTTTTAAAACGGGCGGAAGAAAAAATTACTTCGAGGACGCCTAATGTTGAACAAATCCAAGATATTGTTGAGGAAGTTTTGCTAGAGTCTAGTTTTAAGCGGACGGCACGAGCCTATATTCGCTATCGTCAGGAACGTTCGAGGCGACGTGAGGCGAAGTCGGATTTAATGATGATTTATCGAACGATTTCACATGCGGACGCGAGCGAAGATTCGGATGTCAAGCGGTCAAATGCGAACGTTGATGGTAACTCGGCAATGGGTAAGATGTTGCAGTTCGGAGCGGAAGGTTCGAAAGTTTTTGCAAAATCTTTGCTGCTTCGTCCGGATATTGCTGAGGCGCATGATAATGGCGATATCCATATTCACGATTTAGACTTTTATGCAACTGGTACTTTAACTTGTTGCCAGTCGGATCCGTTTGTTTTATTTGAAAATGGTGGATTTAACACTGGGCATGGACACTTGCGCACACCGAATTCGATTGGTTCTTATGGTGCGCTCGCGGCAATTTTACTACAGGCGAACCAGAATGAGCAACATGGCGGACAGTCGATCCCGAACTTTGATTATGCAATGGCGCCGGGAGTGGATAAATCTTTCAGAAAGGCTTTGAAGCGCAATTTAGCAAAGTATAATAAATTCACTGGTAAAAAGTTAGACTTAAATATTAAAGATAGTTATAAATATGGTGATGATAAAAAATTAGAGAAGGCAAAGTGGCCAAAAGAGGTAGTTGAAGCGTCAAACGAAGATGTGGAGCGCGAGACTCTGCAGGCGATGGAAGGGTTTGTACATAATCTAAATACAATGCACTCGCGAGCGGGTGCACAAGTACCGTTTACCTCGATTAACTTTGGAACGGATACGACTCCTTCTGGGCGATTGGTTTCGAAATATTTATTAGAGGCGACGGAAAATGGTTTAGGAAAAGGCGAGACGCCGATTTTCCCGATTTCGATTTTTAAGGTAAAGTCGGGCATAAATTACGAACCTGGTGATCCGAATTATGATTTGTTTAAGAAATCAATGGAAGTTTCGGCGAAGAGACTGTTCCCGAACTTCTGCTTCGTTGATGCTCCATATAATTTGAAATATTACAAAAAAGGTGATTATAGAACTGAAATTGCGACGATGGGCTGCCGAACGAGAGTGTTTGCGTCGGTTTTCCCAGAAAGCGATGGGATTGTAACAGGTAGAGGAAACTTATCCTTTACGACGATTAATCTGGTCAGAATCGGTATTAAACACGGAATTTGTTTAGGTGAGCGTAAAGAAGCGGACTGGGATGGGTTTTATGAAGAACTAGATGAAAAATTAGAATTAGTGAAGGATGAGTTATTAGAGAGATTTGAATTTCAAGCGAACCAGCACGTACGTAATTTCCCATTCTTAATGGGTCAAGGAAACTGGTTTGGTAGTGAGAAATTAGGGCCGAACGATACATTAAGAGATGTGATTAAACATGGGACTTTGTCGATTGGCTTTATTGGATTGGCGGAAACTTTGGTAGCGATGGTTGGGAAACACCATGGCGAAGATGAGGAAGCAAGAGAGTTAGGGCTCGACATTGTTTCGCATATGCGAGAGAAATGCGATGAATTCTGTAAGAGATATAAATTGAATTTCTCGTTATTAGCAACGCCAGCAGAAGGGATTGCGGGTCGCTTTACGAAGATTGATAGAAAAGAATATGGAAAAATAAAAGGTGTAACAGATCGAGAATTCTATACAAATTCATTCCATGTGCCAGTTTATTATCCAATTAGTGCGTTTGATAAGATTGATATTGAAGCGCCATATCATAATCTTTGTAATGCCGGGCATATTACTTATATCGAACTTGATGGTGATCCATCCCAGAACATTGCGGCGTTCGAGTCGGTAATTCGAAAAATGCATGATGCGGGGATTGGGTACGGTTCGGTTAACCATCCGGTAGATCGTGACCCAATTTGCGGATTTTCAGGTGTAATTTCTGGAGACAGATGCCCACATTGTGGAAGATTGGAGGGAGATGTGCCGTTTGAGAAAGTTTGTAACTGCGCGAAAGGTAAATAAGAATGCCTGCGATTAAACTTGCGAAACAGGTTGAGGTGCCAGAGGGGATGATTCTCCTCTCTGGGCCTTTGGAGCATGATAATATCGTAAACGGTGATGGACTGAGGGCTGTATTATGGACGCAGGGTTGCCCGAATCATTGTTTAGGATGCCAAAATCCGGAGACATGGGACTATAATGCCGGGATGTTGGTCAGTATTGATGAAATAATCGAGCGCTTGTCTAAATTTAAGGGGCAAACTGGCCTGACTTTTTGTGGAGGTGAACCATTTGTCCAAGCGAGAGCGTGCCGAGAAATTAGCGAAAGAGTACGAAAAGAATTCGGTTGGGACGTATGGAGTTTTTCAGGTTTTACCTATGAAATGATTAAAGAATTTGGTGGAGAACCGTGGGAATTCTTAAAATCATTAGATGCCTTAATTGATGGACCGTTTATCTTAAAGCAGAGAGACTTAAGTTTAAGATTCCGCGGTTCGAAAAATCAAAGATTACTAAAGTTAGAATATGGTAGTGGAAGAATTTTGAATATTGAGTAGAGTTTTGGTATAATAATAGAAAATAGTGGAGGAATATGGAAAATAATACTTTTACGGTTACGCCAATGAACCAAACGATTTCGCTTACTCCTGGCGAAAAATATGAGGGTTCGATTACGGTTATTAATCCGAGTGATTCAACGGAAGACTTTAATTATAAGGTCACGACTGCGCCTTATGGGGTGTCAGGAAGCGATTACGAAGCGGATTTAGTAACTGAAACATCGCGTACGCAATTAAAGGAATGGATTACGATTGATGAGCCAACTGGGACAATTGCGCCGAACTCGAAGAAAAAAATTACTTTTACGATTAGTGTGCCGGAGGATGCTTCGGGAGGGGGTCAGTATGCGGCAATTTTGGTTGGTTCGAATAATGAAGATGAGACCAGCAACGGGGTAGCAATCCAAAATGTTTTTGAAATGGCGAGTTTAGTTTATGCGACGGTGTCTGGGGATGCGGTGCATGATGGTGAAATTGTAAATAATGAAGTGCCTGGTTTTGTAGCAGTGCCCCCGGTGACATTGAGTGCGATGATTAAGAATAGCGGGAATGTACATGAGAGAGCAACTTTCGTAATTAAAGTAACGAATTTCTTCACGGGCGAAGTAATTTTACCAACTGATGAGAATGAAGGTGTTTATACAGAAGTAATTATGCCGGAAACGGAGAGGACGATTACGCGAGACGTGGGTAATTTACCAGTATTAGGCGTCGTGAGAGTTAACCAGACAATTTATTATAATGGCGTGATGAGTGAAGAAGAAAAAGAGGTGATAATTTGCCCAATTTGGTTTATTCTATTAGTGTTAATAACACTTGTGGCGATTATTACGACGATTGTGCGGATTATTTTGAAACATAAGCGACGAAAACAGGTAGCATAGAGCTAGTCTGAGCGAAATTTAGAGGGATAGATTATGAAAATTGCAATAATCGGAGCGGGGGCTTTCGGAACAGCGCTAGGCGGTATCTTAGCGAACAACGGATATGATATAGATTATTATGATTCGAAATTAGAACGGGAAAAGTTATCGGAAACGCTAAAAGGTTCGGGATATGTGGTTTTGTGCGTGCCGTCTAAGGTTGTGCCGTATCTCGTGTCGCATTTGCCAAAAGACAAGCCTTTAATTGTTGCAACGAAAGGAATTTTGTCTGATAAAACGTTTGCTGACTTTCGAGATTTGATGATTTTGTCTGGGCCTGGGTTTGCAAGTGAAATTAAATTGAAGAAAAAAGCGAAATTAACGGTTACAGATAAAAGAGTGGCTGAATTATTTAAGGCGGATTATTTAGATTTTGATTTTACAGATGATAAGCTAGGAGTTTTGATGTGTGGGGCGCTGAAAAATGTTTATGCGATTTATGCAGGGATACTTGGTCTAGAGCGCGAGACTAAGGCTTGGCGAGAATTTATTAGGGGCGCATCGGAAGAAATGCAGGCGCTGCTTTCAACAAATGGAGCGCGGGCGGAAACGGTAAATTTGGCTTGTGGAATTGAAGATTTAAAGTTAACTTGTGGTTTGCCATCGCGTAATTATGAATATGGACAGATTTTAAGCAAAAATCCTGATGCGAAACCTGAAAAGACAGTCGAAGGGTTGACGGCTTTAGCGAAAATCAAAAGAGGCGAGATAAAAGTACCCGAAGGGTTAAAAATATTAGAAGAATTAATGAGGAGGATTGAATGGGACTAAATCCGAAACAGAAAGAGGCGGTCGAATATCTTGAAGGGCCGCTTTTAGCCTTGGCTGGGCCAGGGACAGGAAAAACACAGCTACTTTCGGAGAAAGTGGCTTATATTTTAAAAAATACAGATACGAACCCTGAAAATATTCTCTGTATGACCTTTACGGATGCGGCAACGAGAAATATGCGAGAGAGGTTGAAAAGCATAGTTGGTAATGACGGTTTGAAAGTTAATATTAGTACTTATCATGCGTTTGGCTCGGATATTTTAGCGCAGTATAAAAATTATGCGGTAGAATATGAGCGCAAATTGGATTCAGCGATTGATGAAGTAACGCAATTTAAGATTATTAAAGCAATTCAAGACAATTTAGACGGACGAGATATCTTGCGCGGAGATGCGGTGAAAGATATTGTTTCGGTGATTTCCGAAGCAAAATCGGCGGGGCTTTTAGCGGATGATTTAGAGATGATTGCAAAGCAGAATATTGAAGATTCGAAAGTCTTATCGGATGCGATTTCGCCGTTGCTCCTTAAAGTTGTACCGCGGAAGTTTCGTGAATCTTATGATGATGCTTATAAGCCGATTTATGAGTTGTTAAAAAATTATGAGAAATTAAAACCGATTACGAAGAAAATTGAACGATCAATTGGGGTTTTAGCACGAGATTTGAAAGAGGCTATTGTTGAGGCTGAAGAGGCGGAAACGGTAAAACCATTGACGAAGTGGCGAGATACTTATTTTGAGAAGGACGAAAATGGTGACTATCGCTTAAGGGATAGGGTGGCGAATAAAAAATTGATGTCGATTGCGCAAGTGATGAAAAAGTATGATGAGTATTTGAGAGAAAATGGGCTGTATGATTTTAACGATATGATTGAAGAGGCAGTAAGAATATTAAGGGAAGATAAAGGTTTTAAAGCGACATTATCAGAGCATTATCAATTCATCATGTTGGATGAGTTTCAGGATACAAACCCGTCGCAATTTATGATTATTAAAGAGTTGACTGATTATGAAAAACCTTTAGTTATGGCGGTAGGCGATGATGATCAGGCGATTTATGAATTTCAAGGGGCTTTATCGACGAATTTAGCTGATTTTCAGGAACATTATCAGGCACATGTAATTTCTCTGGTAGAAAATTATCGTAGCACGCAAGAAATATTGGATTTTTCGAGAAAAATCATCAACCAAGCTCCAGATAGGTTCGCAGACAAGGAGTTAGTTGCACATAAAGAGGCGCCGCAAAAATCGCAAATATATCGACATGAATTTCTGTCTTCGGAGATGGAATATGGATTTATTGCGGAGGAAATAGCAAAGTTAATTCGAGCAGGAGTTTCGCAAAGCGAGATTGCGATTATTTCTTACAAAACGAAGTATTTTATGCCACTTTTGCCATTTTTAAAGGCGAAGCCGGAGATTAAAATCCAGTATGAAAAAAAGGATAATCTATTAGAGGATGAAAAAATCCATGAGATTTTGACAGTTTTGAGATATGTTGACGAAATTGCGAATGAAAAACGTCCGACGACACCAATTTTAGAGGTTTTGTCGTATCCGTTCTTTAAATTGCCGATATTGGAGGTGATTAAATTAGTCGCGAAGGCGAGAAAAGATAAAAAAGCGATGCTTGAGGTTCTAGCAGAGTCGGAAAATGATAGAGTGCGGACGGTGGCGGAATTTTTGGCAAATCTAGTAGCAAAGTCGTTTAATGAGCCGTTAGAAATATTGTTTGATTATGTAATTGGGGCGACAGAATTAGAAGGATACCGTTCGGAATTTCTAGAATACTATACAAAAGATGATTATGAAGCCTTTTCGTTATATGAAAGTATTGCTGCTCTAAGAGGAAAACTGCGTAAACATTTTGGAGAGAAAAGCTTAAAACTATCAGATTTAGTAGATATGTTGGATGATTATGAAGAGGCGGAAATGCCGATTAATATGGTTTCGCCGTATAAGGACACGGATGAGGCAGTATCGATTTTATCGGCACATAAAGCAAAAGGGTTAGAGTTCTCTTATGTTTTTATTATTTCGGCGGATCATACGGCTTGGGGAAAAGGAAAAGGGAATAATAATTTACTCAGTTTGCCGAAGAATTTGATGCAAATTCGGCATACTGGTACAACGGATGGAGAAAAACTAAGGATTTTATATGTTGCCTTAACACGAGCGAAAGAGGCGATTTACATTACGAATTCCTTAAGAGATTTTAATGAAAAAAGTCCGGAAAGGCTAGAATATTTAGCGGAATATGTTGAAAATGACGAGGTAATTTCGCCTTTAATTCCGAATGGACATGTGGAGTTACATTATGAACAAAGCGCCTACGATTTTGCCGAAAATAACCTGAAAAACTACCTTTTGCCGTATATTAAGGCGACGCCGGATATGCGAGCAATCTATCAAGAACGGGTGAAAAATTGGAAGATGTCGGCATCGGCGCTGACTTCGTTTATTGATGTAGTTTATGCAGGGCCGGAAGCGTTCTTTAAGACTTATATTTTACAGGCACCGGGTGAACCGGAGACAGAGGCGATGGCTTATGGAGATTTAGTACATAAGACGTTCGAGGGGGTGACGAATAAAGGGTTTTCGGATGAAAAAGCGGTTGAATATTTTGCGGAAGAGCTGGAGAAGAAGGAATTGCCAGCTGAAGTTTTGCAGAAAATTCGCGAAAGAGGAGCGCGAGACATTGCGGTAGCATTGGAGAATTTCGGAGGAATTTTGCGTAATGGAAAGGCGGAAGTAGACTTTAGGCCAGATAAGATTTCGATTGAGGGAGTGCCGGTGACTGGGAAAATTGACCATATGACGATAGATGAGGAGTCGAAGACAATTACGATTTATGATTTTAAGACCGGTAGCTACCATAAAGAAAAGTGGCAATCACATCCGACGCTTTATAAATATCAATTACAGCTTGGTTTTTATAAGTTGCTATTAAATAACTCTCCGACTTATCAAAAATATAAAGTGAAAGAGGCGCATATATTGTTCGTAACGCCGGATAAAGATGAGAAGGTTTATGATAAGGTTTATGAATTTAACCAAGAAGACGAGGAAGAATTGATTGGGTTGATGAAGGCGGTTTATGATTCGGTCTCGACTTTAGAGTTCTTGGATGATGAAGACATCTTCCGAACGGCAAACACTTCGCTTGGGATTAAAGATATTAAAGAATTCGTCGCGCTCATGCTTGAGAAAAATACGAAAAAATAGTATAATTCGAGAGTTACTGCGAAGTTGCACCTTTAGAAAGGGGGTGAATGGCGAATGTGGAAGAAAATCAGATTTAGTCGCAACTATAAACGCATTTATTGCATTACATATAGTTGCCCGCGTTGCGGAAGGCCCTTCTTGACTGAAGCTGAACGTAATCTGCACTATCTTTCGTGCGGAAGCTGATAAAGCCAGCGTTCTTCTTCATTTTCCATAATGGCAAGGTCTTTCGGAGGTCTTGCCATTTTTTTATCTCTGTGATATAATTTATTTAATTATGGCAAAGAAGAATAATACTAAAAGAAAGTTAGTTGGGCTCGTTTCAGAAGAATCTGGAGTACGGGCTTATTATACGAAGAAAAATACGATGAATACTCCGGATAAGTTATCTTTACGTAAATATGATCCGGTGCTTCGAAAGCATGTTGTTTTCACTGAGACGAAAAAGAATCTCGGTCGAAACGAAGTGAAAGAGAAGAAACGATAATTTTGATTATCTATTGTTAAAGTTTAAAACTTGTTTTCTTCAGCGGATGTTGATAGTCTGTATTCAATGTCGCGGAGAACATTTTCGAAATACATGAAGCTTTCGTAGGGCGAGGCGTAAGCAGAGAAGTAGGCGTGGACGTCGCCGTCGTGCCAATATTTTGTACACATAGAATAAGGATGGTCGGAAGTAGTGAGATAACGCCAGTCGCGGATTAAATCTTTGTCATTAGTTGCTAAAATTTGGTCGCGGAGGGCATAGATTTCATTCATGGCGGCAGATTGGAGCGAATTAGAGAGCCAAGCCGATAAATCACGTTCGGTATCAGCCCAAGTAATGGTTTCTGGCATGGAAATTTCGTCGCTAGCTGGCATTAAATCGCAAGCCTCAGAAACAGTAACAAATTTATTCTCGTATTCACCTAGCCAAGCAGGAATAAGTGTATTCATAAAATCGAAAATGCCGGTATCGGCCCATTGGTGTTCGCCGAAGGTTTCGAAATCCATGAAAAGATTGACAAGCGGACCACGGAGACAGTCCATATCGAGCCAGTTATGGTATTTCGGTACGGTTAGAGGCCATTCGCTCCAATCGCGATTTGAAAAACGGAAAGCAATGTCGTCAGAAAGACGATAATTTTTGAGTAAGAGTTTCAGATTCTGACAACCGGCGGGACGATAAACGTAGTTTGGACTACGCCAACCGAGGATTTTGTCCCATCCTTCCGCAAGAATACCTTTATAGCCTTTTGCTTCGGCCCAATGAGCGAGACTATCATTATAAGCCAGCTCGGTGTTGCGGAAGATTTTTGGGGTAACTCCGAAAATTTCTTGAATTTTATGAGTATGCAAATCAACTTGGGCGTTAAATTCGTCAAGATTATAAAAATAGGCCAAAGAATGATAATAAGTTTCACCAACAATTTCGGCCTGGCCGCGGTCTACCATACGTTTGATTTGAGCGATTAATTCGGGGGCCCATTTCTCGGCTTGGTCGAGCCAAGTACCAGTAATACTTAAAGAAACTTTAAAACCTGGATATTTTTCCATGTTTTTTTCGAGCAAGTCTAACATCGGGCGGTAACTTTTTTCGGTGACTTTTCTGAAAATGCGTTCGTTAGATTGACGATTATAATAATCATCGTTAAAATAATTCGAATTGTTGCCAACTTCAAAAATAGAGTATTCGCGATAGCGGATAGGCTGATGAATGTGCAAATATAGACAAATTGCCCGCACGCTAATTAATCCCCTTATGCTTCATAGTTTTATTATAAATCTTCAAACATTTTTTTGCAACTTGATTCCAGGAAATGCGATGATATTCATTTTTGACGTTGTCGCGTAGAGCTTGATATAGAGCGGGATTATTAGAAATGGCAAGAATTTCATCGGCAAGTTTTTGTTCGTCCCAGAAATCATATTTCATGGCAGACCAAATCACTTCGGAAACGCCGGATTGTTTAGTCAGGATAATAGCGTTGGCGTGGTGAGCGGCTTCGAGGGCGGTGAGACCAAAGGGTTCGGAGATTGAACTCATCACGAAGATATCGGAAATGGAATAAATGTCGCGTAATTTTTTGCCACGAATAAAACCGGTAAAGATGACATTTTTTGAGATGCCAAGATCAGCGGAAAGTTGAACTAGCTCGTTTCGTTCTTCGCCATCACCAGCAAAAATGAAAATGATTTTGGGATTTTTAGCGATAGCACGAGCGGCGGAACGCATGAGATGCTGGAGGCCTTTTTGGACGGTAAAACGTCCAACCGTAGAAACAATAGTATAACCAGCTTCTTTTAGTTTACTGAGATATTGGTATGAATCATTATTAAAATTGTATTGATTTAAATCATAGTTTTCATCGAGTGAATTATAGACAACATCGATTTTATTTAAAGGAATGTGATATTTTTCGTGAATAAGGCGTTTGGTTGCTTCGGAGACGGCGATAATACGATCGGCGAGCATTAGGCCCTCGGATTCGATTTCGTGGATGAGGGGATTACCGAAACGCATGCCGGCGCGGTCAAATTCAGTTGCATGAACATGGGCGACGAGCGGAAGATCAAAATTCTTTTTAGCGAGGATGCCGGCTTCGTAGGTAAGCCAATCGTGTGCATGGACAAGGTCGGGCTTAAAGTCCATGAGATATTTCTCAATAAATTCAGAATAAGTTTTTTGAATATCACGAATTGAGACAAGTTTGTTTTTTTCGTTGGTGGGAATGATTTTTTCAAGCAGGCGCAGAGATTCATAGGCGCCGCCGCCATAACGATAAATGGGATCGAGATGAGTAGCGGAAAGGACTTGCATAAAGTCGTAAGTTTCATGCTCGGTTTCGTAGGGAAGGACAAAGTCAATATCGGCGCCTTCGCGAGCGAGGGCCTTCGCCATATTTATACAGGCGATGCCTAAACCGCCACTATTGTGCGGAGGTAGTTCCCATCCTAGCATAAGTATCTTCATCTATATTATTTTAGCATAATTTTTATGATTTTTACAAAAAATATGATAAAATATAGGTAGGATTTAGGGGTGTAGCTCAGTTGGTAGAGCAGCGGTCTCCAAAACCGCGTGTCGTGAGTTCAAGTCTTGCCACCCCTGCCATTTTTTTTGTGCCGGGAGGGTAGGTAAAAATCTAGCCTTCTAATATTTACGTTCCAACGATACAACGGGTAGAGGCACCGTAGTTCTTATTGTAGTTATACGACCCTGGGTATACATGATTATAGCTGAAGTATAGGGTGTAGCTGTTGTAGTTACCATTCGCTGTAGATGTCCAATAGTATCCGAGCGAGTTACGACTATCGGGCCGGGTACTACTCCAGTAGCCAGAATAAACAAAATTGTTAGGAAACTTTCTGACGAGCTTGGAAATAGGAGTACCTTCAGTAGTGCCATAGTATCTTGGAGTGGTTGAGCTGCTATAACTAGCTGGATTAGTGCCACCATTGAGATGAGTGACAATCAGAGTCCAAAAATCATTATCATTATTAGATTCTATTCTAGTTTTATCACCACCTTGAGGTAGTCTCCAGCCAGTAGGGCAAAGAGAAGTGTTAGTTACTGGTGTATTATTTGTACCAAAATAGTTAGTATTAGCTATAGCGGCTGGCCAGTTATAATAATTGCCATAACCATACCAATGGTAATAGTTTGCAGTATTGCTAGAATTATAGTCACTGATTAAGCTTCTATTGGTATTATTACTATTATAGCGGGGAATACGATAGGCTGGGTTATTAGATGATTTGATATTTATAGCAGTACTACCATCTGAACTATAAATACTATTCGTGGCATTATTGGCGGATGAAGGAACAGTTGTGTTAAAGTTAGCGTTTTCTGATTCTGCTAGTCCAATAAAGTTGCCATAGTTAGTCCCAGAACCAGAATAAGAACCATAACCTTGGGCTAGAGCACCGATTGAATTATCTGAATTAGTATTATTTAGTCTTAAGTTCTCGGTCATCCAGCATTTACCATCAGCTAGTCTAGCTACAGTATAGGTATTACCGTCCCTAGCATCAGTCAAGGCAGTCATGCTAGATAGAGTTGCTCTAGTGCCTGTAGGAGCAGTAGTCAAAGCATTACAATTAGTTCCGCCAGTATTCCAGTTCTGAATAGTGCCAGTAGATTTAATCCAGACTGGATAAAGAATGAGGCCTTTAGAAGAAACATCAACATCATATGTAGAACCACTGCCTTTTGTAATGGTTTCATTAGGACCAAATACAATAGGGTTTCCACCAGCTTTATAAGTAGCTTCGGCATCAAAGTCTGTAGACCAGCCGGCTAAGCCATAACCGACTCTGGAATAATTAGGTGGGATTAATTGAATAGTCGAACTACTGGAAATATTTTCCGTTGAGGTGCTTGAATCATTTTTAGTTTGGGTTTGTTTACCAGCTTGAGCGTTAGAGGATACTGAAGCTAGAGTTGGGGCATTCTGTGTTGAAACCATTATTCCTTCAGTATCGTAGCTATTAGGTGCATAACAAACCGAATTAGCTGGACAGTCAGATTGCGCTAATGTCGTAGGCGGTTTATTCTCATCCGTAGAACTATAAGGATGAACCATAGTATACTTAACTCTACCTATATAAGTATCAGCAGCTTGAGTACCACTAATAAAGGCAGCATAGGTAGTAGTAAAGGAAGATGCAGTAGAACCAGTAGTACCAGTTTTATGAGCTACCCTAGTATAAGTAGATGGTACAGCTTTAAAGCTACTAAAGCTATTGTCTATTACGGGAGCATTAGTGCCTGATGTTCCTACTTTCATTGCCCAGTTAGAAGTAGAACCAGAAGTAGCAGTACCAGTAGCAATAGTAGTATTAGTATTAGAGCCTATTAAGGTAGTAGTACCATAAGTATCATTAGAATAGCCTATGGCATAAATAGAATAGCCATTAGGATCATTGCATAATACTGATACTTCAGTT
>JAFWMT010000008.1 GCA_017545525.1 Candidatus Saccharimonadota bacterium | reverse complement strand
ATTTTCCATTGCTGCGCCTCAGTACCATTTTTTTCGTAAAGCTGTATATTGGTTCCATTCTTTGCATTCTTCACCCCTCCATCAATATCTAGTACTTTTTTATTATCAAGTTCAGATTGAAGAACGTAAGTCCCTTCCAATACATCAGAAGATTCTGGTATTTTTAATTCTTCTTCTTTAATTCCCCCAAACCAATCCTCAAAATACCTATAAAAATTCATATTACCATACGCGCTACATCCATCACTCCCTCCCGCCAACGTAGCCGCATTTGGTTGATACGGTGTATAACGATACAACGCCGAAGTCGCTAAATTGCGAATATTTACTACCGATCCGCCGCACGCAGCGTTTGGATTATATTGCACATAATTATTACCCAATGGATAATTTGTCCAACCCCCGTCTAACACCGTTCTAAATAAAGCCGCTGCATTCCGAATCTGATTTTGCAATCCATAATATTTCGAGGAGCATGCCGCTGTGTCTGGACACCCATATCCAGTCGCCGAACGATATTGTTGACTATGCGGAAAAGTGTCCCTAACCAAGCTCTGTTCTTTTTCTAATAAAACCAACAAGACTTGAGGGTTAATCTTGTAATCCTGCGCCGCCTCATGGATAATATGCGCCGCCGTACCACCATCAAATACTTCGTCTGCCATGCATACAAAATGTCCATCTTTCACATGCCAAGTTCTAGGAGGCGACATTTCCGAAAAATAATCAACTTTTTCCCCAGCAGTATATCTACCAATATTTGTGTCGTTGCAAGAATTCTTCGACTTCAAGAATGCCTGAATCTGTGATTCGTTCATTGCATTATAATTACTCATTTGATAATCCGAAATAATATATCCAGGGTCAAACGCTGCGAGATTTGCCGCCTTAACATCTTTATCTATCACCTTATTATGCTGTACTAAAAACGTAAATAATGCTATGGCTATGAACATCCCCCCTAATAAAATCCATACTCTTCTATCTCTTCTTCTCCTTACTCCTCTATCAATTTCAATCATACGCTCATCTCTCCCCTAATTATTCCTTTTTTAGCACCTGAAGATATATTAACAACAATCTCATATTTTCCGCTGCCAATATTATTAGCAGAAATGTCAAACCCTTCACACGTCGCCGTCGATGCCGAACCTGTAATATTCGTGGTATCACTATACACATCCGCACCATTATTGATTAAGTGAAGTTCGCATTCCCCCTCATTTAAGTATTGATCAATATTTAATCTAATAGTAATCCTATCATCAATCTTGCTAGCATAGGTTATTGAACCCGAAAGCTCCTCTGCCTTATTCGGATCTTCTCCATCATATTGTTTTACTTTCTCGTCATCTTCTTCATTATTAACTACTTCGTCTTGATCTTTTAATTCCTCTTTGTTTGTATTATCATCTATCACTTCCACAGTTTCATCGCCCAGTTCTTCATTTTTATCATTAAAATAGCTATCCCATACTAAATAAATCATCGTTGCAGCAACCACAAACAAAAGCAAAATAATCGCCCATGATATCCACTTTTTGTTTCTTTTTCGTTTTTGTGCCATAAATTACAATACTCCTACTTTAACTTTAGCATAACCTTTAAAAAAATTCAACCTCTCTTTTATAAAAACTCGGGGTCTTTTTTGCTAACCCCGTATTCTTGCTCAAAATAATCATACCTATCCGAAACCCATTTAATTAAATACTCTACCTCTTTTTCATAATCTTTTCTTTCCCATTTTTCATTATTAATCATTGCTGCCCCATAAATATTTTCATATTTATTACCAATCATACTCACTAATTCGTCCTTTCGCCCTGACATCTGTTCTTGGAAAATCCTAGACACTTCATTCGAAAATTCTGGAATTTCCATTAGATAGTACATTAATCTTGAAATATTTGAATCTTTTTTCACTTCGTCGTCGCCAAATACTTCTTTTTTCCTTGCCATACTCCTATTTGGTAACAAAAATTCGTCGTCAACTCGCCACCACCATTCTTTATTGCCCAACGCAAAATCAAAATCCCAAACCGGACCAGCATGAATCTTATCATTAATTCCATCCCTATATAAGAAAAAGCTCGACGAATACGCGTCCGGATTTACCGTAAATTCATTTACTAGAAAATATTTTGCAAATGACTCAGTATCTATTATTTTCGATATTTTATTATACTTTCCTTCTTCCGCCATCTCTTCAAACTCATTAAAATCTCTTAAAAATCCTTCTGCCATCTTTTCCTTTTCTTCATTTTTGCTTAATCTCACATCTTTTAATATCAAACAGTCCCCAAATATCGTTTTATAGCATTCCTCCTTATGTAATGTATCGAGCTCAAACAATATCGCTCCGTCTTCTCTTAAATCCAATGAGTTCTTTGAAATTTCAATCTTTTTCATTACATAATAAAGCCCATTATATTCACCATTAAAATATAGTTCTGCAAACCCACCTCTTGAGTTATATTTTTCTTCCAACATTTCCGCCAAAATCATCGCTACATCATTTCTGAGCATACTATTATCTAAATAATTAGATATCAAAACCCATTTTTTCGCTTTTCCCAAATCAAATAGGTTTATACTTGTTTTAAAATTCATTTGATATGATCTCTTCGGTTGTTCCCAAGAGATATTACCTCTCCCTTTTATCTCTACGCCCTGATATTTTATGGCTTCTTCTGCGTCATATATTATTAATTCATTCCCACCATATTTTTTATCCTTCGACCCATCATTTATTTCTTCCAAACTTATTCCATTTAAGCTAATATCTATTCTCGGCACCCCCCTATCCGGGTATTTTGCGTTTATTTCATCTTTTTCAATTCTCCACCTAACCAAAAAACCTATTCCTATCCCAAGTATCAATAACAGCAAAAATCCAACTAACAACCATCGCAGCCATTTCTTTTTAGCGACCTTCTTTTTTACAATCTTCTTTCTAATCGCTTTTTTCTCAGCTAATTTCTTCTTAGCCATACTATCATTTTATCACACCCCATATCTTAAGACTATTATTCCAAATCTAGCCCCAGTATTTCCCCCGCCTTTTCCAACACTTTTTTCTCTTCTTCCGTACAATCCATCATCTTTACCTTAAATAATTCTACCGTCTCTTCATGCTTGTAATCTAACACCTCAAGTGATCTCGCCGCCCCAGGCACTTTCTTTAAAACTCCCTTAGAAACCAAATTTTCAATATGCTCTGCTACTGCCGAAACCGACGATAAGCCCAGCCCCGCCATAATCTCGCGATACGACGGCGAATAGCCATTTTCCTCTGTAAAATCCTGTAGATAATCCAAAACCGCTAATTGTTTTTTTGTTAATTTCTGGCTCTTCATGTTATAATTATAAACAATGGATAAAAATAAATCAATTGACGGCTTAAGTCCACGTCTTTCTAAAAAGGCGCCCGCTTCAAAATCTAAAAAACCTTCTCAAAAACCTCTTCCGAAAAAAGCCGCTCCTAGAACTACGCCTAAAACAGTTAAAAAAATCACTAAGACTTCTACTCCTAAATCAGTTAAAAAAACACCTATTTCTAAACCAGAACCAATATTAGAACCAACTCCAACGCCCAAACCAACTTCCAATCTCGAACCAATCAGCGCCGCTGAAGACTTTTTAAAACCTGTTCAAGCTTTTGATTTCGATGCCCAAACCGGTGAATTGAAAGCTACTGAAAAACCCATTAAGAAAAATTCCGAATCGAAAGTTAAGCCTGAGAAAAAACCTATGAGTAAAAAACGTAAAATTATCCTCTGGATTGTTATTATTCTGCTACTTCTTCTGATTGGTGCCGGGATTTGGCTCATTCTCTGGGGCAATGATATTATTGCTAAAATTACCGGCGGCCAAGGCAATGTCTTTGATCTCATCTTCCAAGACGAAGTCTACGAACCTTTAAAAACCGACGAAAATGGTCGCACTAATATCCTCGCCTTTGGTACTAGCGGTTATAACATGGAGGGCGAAGAAGGCAATGGCGTTCATGATGGCGCACAATTAACCGATTCCATTATGGTTATTAGCTTAAACCAAGACACTGGCGACCTCGCCATGTTATCTCTCCCTCGCGATTTAAAAGCCTCTCCGACTTGTACCGCTACTGGTAAAATTAACGAAGTTTATTGGTGTAATAATATGAGTGGCGATGATGAACAAGCCGGTGCCGAAGCTCTTGTTAACGAAGTTGGTGACATCCTAGACATAGATTTTCAATATTACGCTCATCTAAACTGGGGCTCTCTTGTCAGTATTGTTGACACTCTAGGTGGAATTACTGTTACCCTAGACGAAGACATCAACGATTATTATTTTACTAAAGCCGTTTTTGAAGCCGGTGTTCCATATACTATTAATGGAGCCGAAGCTCTTGGCCTTGCTCGTGCTCGTCATGGCACTACTAGTGGCGATTTTTCTCGTGGCGCCTCTCAACAAAAAATCCTTATCGGCATTAAAGATAAAATTTTTGAAAAAAGTTTATCTATCACCGACATTATTAGCCTCGCCAATACTTTAGGAGACAATTTAAGGACCAACTTTTCTATCGATGAAATGAAAACTCTCGCTCACCTTACTTCTGACTTTGACTTCGATACTATCCGTCAAGTCTCTCTCATTCAACCGGAAAGTTACATGACTACAGGAACCATTAATGGCATTTCTTATGTCCTTCCGATTAGCGGAGCCGGCAATTATTCCCGTATCAAAACTTATATTGCTAAAATGTTTAGTAACGATCCTCGAACTTACGAAGATGCAAGTATTCTTGTTTTAAATGGAACTGAAACTGTTGGCCTCGCTTCTACAGAGCAAGCCACCCTCGAAGAAGCTGGCTATTCTAATATTACCGTCGGCGACGCTCCAGCAGGAGAATATCTTGAAACCTATACCCTCTATGATCTCACTGGTACTAAACCAGGAACAAAAAAGCTTCTTGAAGAAAAATATCAAACTACCGCCAAGCCTCTCGAAGAACTTCCAGCCGACATCACCTCCACCTCCGACTTCGTCCTCATCCTCGGAAGTAGTGAAGAAGAAAAATAATAAATCTTAATAAAATTTTATAAAGATTTGTTATACTTCTATCTTACTAATAATCAACTTTCGTTCTCGCCCTTCCCCTTCCGAGTGCGTATCAATATCCGAATAATCCGCTGCTACTTTATGCACAACTCTTCTATCCGCCGCATTTAAATTAATTTCCATTGGTTCACCAGTTTTCCGCACTTTACTAATCCACCCTTCCGCCTTTTCTGCAATCCTATCTGCTCGTTGTCTTTTATAGTTCGCAACGTCAACATTTACTCGAGTCACTTCTGCTTCTTTCGATACCAACGCCATCGACACAATATGTTGCAGAGCTCTTAAATTATCTGCTCCCCGTCCAATCAATAATGAATTTAACGATGTTGACGGAACTGATAATTGTATCACTTCGTCATCAATCGTTGACGTTACTGCCACGTTAATCCCGAAAAAACTCAGTAAATCCTCGAGATACCTCGCCGCAAACCGAATTGATTCATCTTTATTCATAATTTATCTCCTTTTCTTTTTAGTATCTTTTGCGGAGATGCGAGTTATTTTTGTTCCTGTTTTTTTATTTTCGACCACTTCGGCCTCTTTTATCTTTCTAAGTTCTTTTAAGACGGCTTTATCGGTCATATCGTCAATTTCTTGATTGACTTTTTTTAGTACAATTCTTTGAATACCTACCGTCATAATATTACTGAGGAAATAATAGAACGCTAACGCCCCATTTAAATTAAACATAATAATAAACATCATCAGCGGCATCATCGCTGACATCTGACCAGTCGTCATCGATGAAATATCTGACTCGTCAACTTCTTTACCTTCTTTCGCTTCTTTTAGAATTTCACGGAACTTCTTTTTCTTCTCCGACTTGCCTGACGGCATTTGTTGTTTTGTAGCAAAATATTGAATCACTGACGCCAGTATCGCACAAGCTAGAATAAATAGCGCACTCCATGAAAACTTCCCCATTAACACATCGCTCGCCTTTACATCTAACCGTATAAACCCAAATAATTGTGGGTGAAAATCATACGCCGTTTTTGCTTCTGCCGGAATTTCATTGTTTGTTAAATCACTAAGATATACCTTTTGCTTTTCCTCTAATGTATGAATTTCCGAACCTTCATACGCCACAATATCATACGCTCGATTCATTAAATTATCTTGCGGTAAAGGCGTCGCGATTACTCGAATCGCCGAAAAAATTGCAATGAAAATTGGCAATTGTATAATCAGCGTCAAAATCGATGCAAACGGCTTTACATTATATCTTTTATAAAGATCCATTGTTTGCAACGATTCTAATTGTTTATTTCCTTTACAATTTTTCTTGATTTCAGTCAGCTCAGGCTGCAACTTTCGCATTAATTTCGTCTGATTCAGTTGTTTTTTCGTTAATGGCCACATACATAACTTTACGATTACAGTAAAGATAATAATCGCCAACCCAAAATCATGTACTAAATTAAAGATCACAAACAATATATTTACAATTGGTCGCACTATAATTAAATCTATTAAACCAAACGGGCTCCCCACTATAATCGATCCAATTACAAATAGAATAAATATCCCCCAATAGATATATTTTTTCACACTCTTTTTATCCATTCTCTTTATTATAGCACGTTTTAGATTCTGTGACCAGTTCGCCCAATAATTTTTCTAATTCCGAAAACTTCATTTCCATCACATCTTTCGCATAAACTATAAAAATATAGTCCATTTTCTTCGGAACTAAATCAAAATTCAATCTTAAGGCTTCATATACTCGCCTTCTAATTCGGTTTCGCTTTACTGCCGATCTTTCTACTTTTTTCGATACCACTACCGCCACTCGCGTAAATCCTCGTGTATTAGGCGTAAAAACTAAGGACATTTTCGTCTTCCGAATCGTCTTTCCGTGTTGATACACATATTTTACTCCCCCTCGCGAATGAAATCGGTATTTCTTACTAAGCACTGAGTCGCGCCCGCCCTTTTATACGACGACGCGCAAGGACTTTTCGTCCATTCTTCGTCGCATTTCTTTTCATAAAACCATGTTCAACTTTTCGCTGCCGTTTGTGCGGCTGATATGTTCGTTTTGGCATAATATATTATTCCTTAAACTTTAATTTTTTTCAAATTCTTTATATAGTATACCTCACTTTTCCACATTTTTCAAGCAGTTTTCCACCAGATTAATAGATACTAGCCCTTCCATGTGGAAATCTTACTATCTGTTTTTAAAATCTCATATTACAACACATTTTTCTTTCAAAAAACCTGTGGAAAACTTCCACCCACCATGCTATAATAATACCCACGAAGGAGGTCGAATGTACGACGTATGGAAAAACGCCCTAGCTGAAATCGAACAAAAAATTTCCCCAGCTAATTTCTCAACTTGGTTTCAAGATACTTCTCTTATTTCCACTAAAAATGGTAACGTTCGTATTGGTGTTAAAAACACCTTCTTCGTTAAACAACTTCGTAACCGCTATTTAGATATTATTAAGACTGCCCTAGAAAACAATAATGTTGTTATTAATACTATTGATTTTGAAGTCCAAACTTCCTCTAAGGTTAAACCCCGCTCCCGAGAAATCACTAAAACCGACATTGATTTAAAGTCCCATGTTAAAAATTATGCGAAAACCCTCAAAACCGAAAGTTCTCGCCAAACCGGCCTTAATAAAAAATACACTCTGGATAGTTTTGTAGTTGGATCAAATAACGATCTAGCTGTTTCTGTTGCTAAAAGTATCATTGACTCTCCCGGTTCTCGTTATAATCCTTTTTTCCTTTATGGCGGACCAGGCCTCGGTAAAACTCATCTTGTCCAGGCTATTGGTAATGAACTTTTGAGACGTAATCCTAATTTTAAAATATTCTACACTCCTATTGCGCATTTCTATTCTGATTTCATTGACGCTATCCAAAACGGTAAAGGCCGTGAGTTTAGTCGTAAGTTTGAAAAACTAGATTGTCTTATTATCGATGATTTTCAATTCATTGTCGGTAAAGAAAAGTCCCAGGAAGAATTCTTTAATATCTTTAATGATTTATATCAACTTAATAAACAAATTATTGTTACTAGCGATCGTCTACCTTCCCAAATCAAAACCGTTGATGAACGCCTTGCTACCCGTCTTACTTGGGCTGGTGCTTTTGACCTTCAACTCCCAAAATTTGAAGATAAGTGCGCCATCTTAAAAGCTAAAGCCGAACTTATGGGCGCTGAAATTGAAGATGAAGCGATTGAATACCTTGCCGAAAATGTAAATACCAATATTCGCGACCTTGAAGGTGAGCTATCTTCCCTTCTCGTAATGTCTGAAGTTCGTGGTCTTACTCCGCTTGAACTAATCGAGAATGGTTCAATTTACGTCAATAAAACTTCTAAACTTCGTCCTACCTCACCTAAACAAGTTGTTGAAAAAGTTGCTAAATTTTACAATCTACCAGTTAAGGAAATGTGTGGTAAATCTCGTGTCGCTCATATTAAAAATGCCCGCCAGGTCGCCATGTTCCTACTCTCCAAAGAATTAAGTCTTAGTACTAACAAAATCGCTTCCGAAGTCGGCGTTAAAGATCATACTACTGTTATGCATGGTATTAAGAAAATTGAAAAGGATTTAAAACTTAATTTTACTCTTCGTGACGAAATTGAATCCATTAAGGAAAAAATTTATGGCTAATCAAAATTTTATTCATTTTGTGGAAAATTTGTGTAAAACCATCCGAAAAACTATGTGTATTTTTCGTGTAAATTTCTGTGTAAAAAATTATATTTTTGAAAATCGTGTGTATAAATTATTTATTCCACTAACTTTTCCCACTTTCCCCACTACTTTTCCCACCGTTCCACCACCTCTGTTTTCAACTAGTCTTTTCCACTATTCCACATACTCTACTATAACAATTACTAAATATATTAATAAAAGAAAGGAACTTGTCTAAATGAAAATTAAAGTCACACAAGAAAAGTTAAACAAAGCTTTAAGTAATGTTAGTCGTATTGCTGTTGGCAAAGTTACTTTACCTATTTTAAATAATGTACTTATTCGAGTAAATAAAAAGAAAGTTTCCCTCATTACTACTAATCTCGATATGGCAGTTATTGATTTTCTTCCAGTCTCTAGTTCCGAAGATGGTGTTGTAACCGTTCCCGCTAAACTTCTTGCCGAGTTCGTTTCTAATCTTCCTAAAGGTGAGACTATTGAAATATCTTCTAAAGATACTAAAGTTACTATTAAATCCGGTAAGTATTCTTCTACTATTAATGGCGCCCTAGCTGATGATTTTCCAGAACTTCCTGAAATTAACGAAAAAGAAGCAGTTATTTATAAGATTGGAGTAGATGAATTCAAAAACAGCATTGGCCAAGTTATTGTTGCTACTTCTAATGATTTAACTCGCCCTGCTCTAACTGGTGTCTTCTTTAATACTTATAATCAAACTCTCGCTATCGCCGCAACCGATGGTTATCGTCTTGCTGAGAAAAAACTAATTGATAAGGTCGAGAGTGAAGTTAAAGCTATTGTTCCAGCTAGTTCCTTGCAAGAAGTTTTAAGAGCTATTAGCGACGATATTGAAGAAGTTGAAATTTCCTTTAATGAAGATTTAGTCCGTTTCCGACTTGGCGAAATTGAAATTATCTCTAAACTAATTGATGCTAGTTACCCAGATTATAAAAAACTTATTCCTAAAGATCATAAAATAAAGGTTACACTAGATCGTGAAGAGTTAACCCGTGTCACTAAACTCGCCGCTCTTTTTGCTCGTTCAGTTGGTGGTTCCATTGTTTGTGAGACCAAAGAACCTGATACTTTCTTGGTTAAATCTATTGCCAATGAGTTTGGTGAAAACGACTCCATGATTGAAACTAAAGTTGAGAAAGCTGGCAAAGTCAATCTTAATTCTCGCTTCCTCCTTGATGCTCTTAATGTGATGGAAGAACCTCAGATTACTTTTGAATTTTCTGACCATATCGCACCAATTCTTCTTAAAAATAAAAAGGATAATAAATATACTCATATCATAATGCCACTTAATTCATAATGATCATAAAATCTGTTCAACTCATTAATTTTCGTAATCACTCTCATTATAAATTAGAGTGTGAAGACGAGACTTCCTTAATTCTTGGGGAAAATGGTTGCGGAAAAACCTCAGTTTTAGAAGCAATTTATATTGTCACTAGGGGTAAGAGTTTTCGTGCTACCGATTCTGAAATCTTAAAACGTGAAACCGAATTTTATCGTATTGAGTTGGAATATTTAAATGGTGAAAAAATCATTACAACTTATGATGGTAAAACTAAACTCTTTCATATCTTAGATAAAAAATCTAAACGTTTACCAAAACACCATAAATACCCTGTTGTCCTCTTTCTTCCCTCTGATTTAAATCTTATTAGCCATTCACCTGGTCGTCGTCGTGAATACTTTGATCGTATTTTTAGTCAATTCAATGAAACTTATGCCACTAATCTTCAAAAATATGAAAAAGCTTTAAAGCAACGTAATGAGCTCCTAAAAAACGACTATCTTAAAAAAGAAGCTCTCTTTTCCTGGAATATGTTACTCGCTAAATATGGCACCTCTCTTTATAACTTTCGTAAATCTTATATTAAAGAGTTTAATGAAAAATTAACCAAAACTTATCGTTCTATCGCCGAAAATAAGGATACCATTGATATTTTTTATAAAACCGAGGTAGAAGATATTACTGAAGAAAAATACCTCAAGAAACTTGAAGAAAATTTCGAAAAAGATTCCTATCTTGGTCACACTAGTTTTGGTATTCATCGCGATGATTATATTTTTAATTTCAATCAAAAACCCGCCGACGGCTCCGCTTCACGCGGTGAGACCCGTTCGATTATTCTCGCTTTGAAATTTATTGAAGCCGACTTAATTTTAGCAAAAACTAATTTAAAACCCCTCATCCTCCTTGATGATGTTTTTTCTGAACTCGACCCAGTTCGCCGCAAATGCCTCATTAAAAATTTCAAACACAACCAAGTTATCATTACTAGTGTCGAATCAGTCAAAGATTAATTATCTAACCTAGCGTAATAATCTTTTAGTAGCGCCGCTACTGGGTTTTCTTCCCCCTCGAAATATAATATATTATTATATGCTGTCTCATCGCTCGAGTATTGCTTTAAAACTGCCGTCGCTCTAGCAAGCGAAACATATCTTTGCGCATATTTATATGTGCCCCAGTCCGGATTCGAGGCGGAATTAACAAATATTGCTCCTGTTGCTATTCTGTTTTCCGCTTCCGACGCACCTAACGATGTTTTTATCATATTTAATATATTAGATATAAAGGAAACCGATGATGAACTACCCCTTACTGATTCCAAAATTCCTCCATCTACTACGCCAAGCGGAGTTAATCTCTCGTCATTATATAATATAAATTTCTCTAGGTCAGAGTTCTGATTAATCGTTCTTGAGCCAGAACTACTAAGTGTTGTATTTTTTTCTATAAAACTCACAAATCCAGGGTCGTTAAACGGGTTTTCTAATGTAGAAGTGTCAAAAGTTGCCACTTCTGCACACTGTGGCGATCCTTCTGCTAAAATCGTTCCATAAGTCTCGCAATCCCCAAACGTCGTTAAATATCCTTCCGTCTCATCCGCATAAGTTATCGGTAGTAAACTCAATACTGACGAACTCGTTAATTTCGCAAAAGTTTTTACCCCAGCAAAATTACCAGAAAAACTATTATTCAAAATCGCTATTTTATAAAAAATTGAACCAAGAAAGGTGTTTTTCGAAGTTATATCAAAGGGACTACGGTTCATCCGGTCCACTTTCGCATCCATCGCTAATACCGTTGAATTTAATCTTGCATATTTAGTAATTGCTTCCGCATCCCCAGCCGTTGCTCCACTCGCCTTCGCCAATTCTTTCCCTACGTTTACCGCTCCTTCCACCAAAAACTCTCCTGCCGCTTCGCCTCGAATTGTTTTATACGAATTATCAACTAAAGAACTCGATATCGTTGGTGAAACTTTCTCCAAAACTGCCGCCGACGCCGCGCTCCCACCCGAATTAAATCGCCCAATCGAACCTTTTACGCCCGTGTTAGACGAGGCTACTGTTCCCCGAATCGCCGTCTCCCCACTAGCGCCATTTAGCTGGTTTTCCACTGTTTTTAAAATTCGGTCTGACGAATAATTTTCAACCTGCTTCGCCTCAACCTTCTTCCCTGCTAAAATTGCGTATAAACTCGGCGACTCCACTGCCGTCCCCTCAACTTTGATGACTTCCCCAGTATTGACATCTATAATTTCTGTCTCCTCTTTATTGTAAAGAAAATTCATCGCCTCATTAATTTTCGAATCATTTCCCTCCCCCGCCTTCATCTTGCTAATATTTTCCATAAAAGTTAGAAAGAACAGGCTCGATCTTTGTTCTTTCGAAATCGTATCCGCAACTTTTAATGTATCCGCCGAATTTAAGGTCGATTCTTCTTCTGTTCCAGCCCTATTTTTACTCGCCACCTCATTAATAAACGTTCCAGCTTGCGCTTTCGAACTCGCCCTTCCGCCTGTCTCCTCATATTCATAATAAGTTTCCGTCTCCCCTGTCTCCTCATTTTTTCGCGTCTTCTCAACTAGCGCCACATTATTCGCCTCAATATTACTCCCCTCCCCGACCATTTTTTCCATCACCTCATCAAAATCCGAATCTTCCGTATAATTGTTCCGTGTCGTCCCAATTTTCTTAAATACTTTCTCTGCCTCATCGTCAAAATAATATGCTGCCCGTGCGTAAGTCGCCTCGTTAAACGCATCGTAAAGCGCTACATCATTCCCTACTTCATCTATGAACGCTTCCGCCGTAATAATTTTATCCCCCATTTTTAACACTGAACTTTTTCCGCTTTTATTATTTTCTACAAATTCACCATCATTATTAAGAAATCCCACCAAAACCCCTTTATTTTTCAACATTTCCGCCGTATCGTCCGGTATCTCACCCGCCATCAAAGCCTGTTGAAATACGATTTTTTTACTCTCAACCGCGTCTGCATACTGTACATCAGTTTCCTCAATCAGCCTCTCCGAAATCGCCGACGGAATTACATTCCCTGAGCTAAACAAAAACGCAAAAACGACAATCATCGCCGTGATAAATCCCCCCGCTGTTAACCCCTTCATTTTTTTGGATTTTTTTCCATTTGTCTTTTTCCCCGAGACGTGCGAAATAATTTGGTTTTCTGTTAATGCCGAATTTTCACTTTCGCGTAGGACCTCTTCCGCTGTCATATCTATATTATAACATAATTATGATATAATTCATACATGATTAGAGTTGAAAAAATCATCCCAGGTGGCCAAGCTCTCGGGACGGACGCAGATGGTAAAAAAATTTTCTTCTGGAATGCCTTACCTGAAGAAACTGTTTCAGAATATAGAGTCACCAAAAACAAATCCCACTTCACCGAAGCGGTTGCACTTCAGATTATAAATCCCTCTAAGTTTCGCGTCAATCCAAAAGATGATTGTTTTCTCTCCACTTCTCCTTGGCAAATCATTGATTATGATTATGAACTAGAGCTAAAACAATCTCTCGTCGTTGAGTTTTTCCGTGAACATCAAATTGATTTAAAAACCCCTGAAATCTTCACCGATTTCAAGGATTATTTCTATCGCAACAAAATGGAATATTCTCTCTATTATAATCACGACACTGAAAAAATCGAGCTCTGTTTTCATGCTCGCGGCTCTCACCGTAAAATCCCAATTAAACAATCCTCTATCGAACGCCCTGAGATTTTTCAAGCTGCCCAAAAAATTGCCGATGACCTGAACAGCCGCCACGAAGAAGCCCGTAAATATCAATCTCTCTTACTCCGTTGCAATCAAGCCGGCGAAGTCTCTGGCGGTCTTTACGAAAACCATCAGCCTCACCCCACCTTTGAAAATCTTACTGACGAGATTCTAGGTAAAACCTATTCATATTCTCCAAACGGTTTTTTCCAAGTCAATCTCCCTGTTTACGAAATGACACTAAAAGAAATTAAAAAACATATCAATACTGAAAAAGTTCTCGACCTCTACGCCGGCGTCGGGACCATCGGTCTCTCCGTCGCCCCTGACAAACTCCTCACTCTCGTAGAGGTCGACAAATTCGCCTTCTCGGAATTGGAAAAGAATTGTTCATGCAAAGTAAAGATATCTCCTTCCGAGGGACTAAAGCTTGGGCAAGCGCCTTTGAGCGGTCCCGAGGAAGGAGATATCTTTACTTTGAACCCAATCTTAGCTAAATCCGAAGAAGCCTTAAATTATGTCGACCTCGACTCGACCGTCATCCTTGATCCTCCTCGCGCCGGTTGCGATAAAAAACTCATCAACCGTCTCAATGAAGTTAAACCAGAAACCATTATTTACCTCTCCTGTAATCCCGCCACCCAAGCTCGCGACACCAAACTTTTGCTTGAAAATTACAAAATCAAAGACGTCAAAATTTTCAATTTCTTTCCTCATACTCCCCATATTGAAAACCTCGTCATTTTTCAAAAAATTTAACAAAAATCTATTCTTTTTTATCTTTAATTATGTTAGAATATTTCCAAGACGGAAAGGTGGCCGAGGGGTTTAAGGCGCACGCTTGGAAAGCGTGTAAAGGGGCAACTCTTTCGCAGGTTCAAATCCTGTCCTTTCCGCCAAATTAACGACAGAAGAGCTTGCTCTTCTGGCGGTAATTTAAAGGAATGGACCTAGGATTATTCATCCTGTCCTTTCTGCCAAGAGTGAGAGGTAAAATGAGCGAAAACATTCTAATTGAGTTAAAAGGACTGACAAAGCGCTATGGTTACGGCGATACAGAATCCTTTGCCCTAAAAGACTTTGATTTAACCATTAAACGCGGTGAATTCATTATGATTATGGGTCCTTCCGGCTGCGGAAAAACGACTCTCCTTAATATTATCGGTCTTCTTGATCGTGCCAGTCGCGGTGAATATATTTTAAACGGCGAAAACGTTGCCAGTATCTCCGCTCGTCGCCAAGCGAAATTGCGCGCGAAGAAAATCGGTTTCGTCTTTCAGAATTTTAATCTTATCGAAGATCTTCCGATTATCGAAAACGTCGCTCTCCCGCTAGTTTATACTGGCTATACGAAAACTGCTCGCTTAAAGAACGCTTCGAGCGCTCTGAAACGTTTTCATCTTGAAGAACGCGAATATTATCTCCCCTATCAGCTTTCCGGCGGTCAACAACAGCGCGTCGCTATCGCTCGCGCCATTGTCGGCGACCCCGAAATTATTCTTGCTGACGAGCCGACCGGCAATCTTGATTCCCGTGCTTCCCATTCTGTCATGGAAGAATTAAAAGCTATCCACGAAGAAGGCAATACTATTATCATGGTGACTCATAACCCTGCTTTAACTGTTTACGCTACTCGCGTTATTAACATGTTAGACGGCCAGATTGATACTGATATTAAAACTGTCGCTGACGCGAATCTCCCTCAGCCTATCTCTGTTAAGATTAAGAAGCGCAAGAAGAAAGGCGATCTTGAATCTCTTATTACTACTGATGCGAAAAAATCTCGTAAACGTAAAAAATCTCGGAGGAAACGCTAATGGCCCTACTTTTAAGAACACATTATCGTCTCGCGAAAACTGCGATTAAAGAAAACCGCACGCGCTCATTTCTGACTTGCCTTGGCATTGCTATTGGCGTCGCGAGCATTATTTTAATTCTTTCCCTTATGGGCAGTATTTCAAATCTAATTAAAGGTGAAATTAGTGAAATCGGCGCCGACCTTATTGTCGTCCGCCCTGCTTCGACGAAGGATACCCTAACGAATATTGTTGAGGAATTAACCTCCGCCAATTCGTTCCAAAAATCCAACCTTGTCCTAGATGACGTAAAAGCAATTAAAGAAGTTGATAATATTTCTGCCGTTGCTCCCATCGCAATTTCCTCAAACACCATCTCTTCCGAAAAAAATACCTTAAATTCCATCCAGGTTCTCGGTACAAATCTTGATTTCATTAAAATCGAATCATTCCCCCTCCGTTACGGCGCTTTTCTAACCGAAAATAACGAAGAAAATTCCGTCGTTCTCGGCCACACTCTTTCTCTTGCTCTCTTTAATACTATTAATAGTACCGTCGGTAAAACCGTGACAATTATGGGCGAAAAGTTCATGGTGGTCGGTGTGCTCGATGAAATTGATAAATCGATTAATTTCGACAACATCGATTTCGACAACGCTCTTATTATGAATATTGCCACTCTTGATAAAATCACCGGCTCGACTCAAATCCAACAGATTAACATTAAAGCCGCAAACACCGATAGTCTCGAAATTATTTCAAAAGACATCGAAAATGCTCTCACGAATCAAAAACTTGGCGATAAAAGCTTCTCCGTCTCCTATGGCGACATGATTACCCACCCAGCGAGTTCTCTCTTTACCATTGTCTCTGGTATGCTCGCTACTGTCGCCGCTATTTCTCTCGTCGTTGGTGGGATTGGCGTCATGAACATCATGCTTGTCTCAGTTGCCGAACGTAATCACGAAATCGGCGTCCGAAAAGCCGTCGGCGCCTCCTCGCGCAACATCCTCATGCAATTCCTCTTTGAATCCCTCATTCTTTCCCTTCTCGGCGGTTTGTTTGGTCTCATCCTTGGCTACATTCTCGCCTTCCTGCTTTCCATAGTTACTCCGTTCGCTCCTTATATTAGCTGGGAAATCATCCTCATCACTCTTCTTACCACCCTTGTCATTGGCATCATCTTTGGTATCTATCCTGCCCTTAAGGCCGCCTCGAAAAACCCAATTGATTCATTAAAACATTATAGGTAATATGAAAAAACTACTCGAAAAACTCCCTTTCTACAACCAAGCCGTTCTTCCCTACCACTATGCCCAAGCCGTCACGGCTGGCGTAAAATATGGTTTTCCTGGCAAAAAATTGCGCGTCATCGCCGTCACTGGTACGAACGGTAAAACCTCTACCTGTTTTATGATTTGGCACATGCTAAATTCCGCTGGCCATAAAACCGGCCTTATGACGACCGTTGCTTATGGGGTAGAAAAATTAAAACCTGAATTAAATCACATGACTACTGTTGACGCTTTAACCTTAAATAAGCGCATCAGAGAAATTGCCGATGAAAAGGCTGAGTTTCTTGTGCTCGAAGTTACCTCCCATGCTCTCGCCGAATTCCGCATCCTTAACATCCCTGTTGAAATCGCCGTCTTTACTAATCTGACCCATGAACACTTAGATTATCATAAAACCCTTGAAAATTATCGCAATACCAAAGGAAAATTATTCAAGAAAGCTAAATTTAGTATCTTGAATGCCGACGACCCTGCGACGAAATATTACGAGGAAATTGCGCATGATTATATCACATATGGTATAAAGAATGGCGAAAAACGCCCAGAAAATATTGAATTATCGGTAAAAGGCGTCAAATATTTATATCACAGCATGAATATTGAGACGAAAATTCCGGGCGAGTTTAATGTCTATAATTCGCTCGCCGCTGTTTTGGTTGGCGAAAAACTCGGTCTCTCGAAAGCGGAAATCGAAAACGGTATTAAAACTCTCGAAAATGTCGAAGGCCGCATGAATATTATTGACGAAGGCCAACCTTTTACTGTGATTGTCGATTATGCTCACGCCCCTGACGCGATTGAAAAAGTATTTGATTCGGTAAAAAATCACAAAGGCAGAATTATCTCGGTCCACGGCGGCGCCGGCCGGCGCGATCCCTCTACCCGTAGAATTCGTGGCGAAATTCTCGGTAAATATTCCGATATTGTTATCATTACCGAAGACGATTCACGCGACGAAGACCCTGAAAAAATCGCCGCAGGCTTTATCGAAGGAGCAAAAAAGGCCGGCAAAACCCTCGGAAAAGATCTGATAAAAGAGTTAGACCGCGAAAAAGCGATTAAACTCGCCCTCGCAACCGCAAAAAAAGGCGACCTCGTTCTCATCCTCGGCAAAGGCCACGAAAAAACCATCCTCCGCGCTGACGGCCCTCATCCTTTCGAAGACATCAAAATCACCAAGAAATACTTAAACAAACTAAAATAATCTATTTTTCTTCTGGTTCGTAATTAGCGATGCCCTCGATAATAAACTCCGAGGTAATCCCAATCCCATTAGCAATTCCTGCCGCGAGCGCCATATACGCTACCGCTGTCTCTCCAGGCACAAATGTCGCCACCGAAACAATTTCCGATGCAATTGATAATGTCGCCTCTGTTCCTCTCGCATATAATTTCGAATTTAAAATCTTTACATCCGAGCTACTCTGACCGTAAGTAATGGTCTTTTTCGTCCCTTTAAATTCCGAAAACGCTTCATAATTTAAGTCATCTCGGTTTAATACGACAATCTCCGGCTTCATATCAAACAACGTCTTTTCATTTTCGATATATTCTTCCGGCTCCATGTCTTTTAGCCCCGCCGTCAAGAAATTCGTCATTCCCGCGACATATACAGGAAGCCCGTAAAAGACATTATCTCTTAACCCTTCCGCTGGAACAGTCACAATTACGTAATTCGCTCCCGCCTTCCAGGCGTCCGAAAGAAATTTATGCAACATCCCAATCTTAAACGGCCGATCCGAAGCCAGTACCGCAACCTGTTCTCCTGTCGCTCTTAAAATTTCATGCACATAATGCGCCACAATCGTTTTTCCCGTCGTACCCGTAATCGCGATCAACTTCATGTCTCGCATCGGATTTCCGTAATACGATTTTAAAACCCGCGCTTTCAATCTTTGCGACTTCGCTTTTAATCCACCATTTTTGTTTCCTTTAACAGCTTTTTCCCTCTTTTCCATAATACCCTTATCATACCACTATTCCTCGAAAAAAACAATTTCCCTCTAGTTTTTAATATGCTATAATAAAACCATGACGCTAAAGGTTTTCAGGAGGTTATCTTTAGTTTTGGTTGGGCTAACTGTTGTTTCCTTTTTGTTCCTTTCTAGCTCTTTTGTTTCTGCCACTTGTACAACTACTAATGGAGTAACTACATGT
>JAFWMT010000007.1 GCA_017545525.1 Candidatus Saccharimonadota bacterium | reverse complement strand
TACCGGTTGTGGTCACCTACTGCATCGCCGGGTAGCTATGTTCGGAAGAGATAAGCGCTGAAAGCATATTAAGCGCGAAGCCCACTCCAAGATAAGGATTCCCAAGGAGACTCCTAAAAGATGATTAGGTTGATAGGCTTTAAGTGGAAGCATCGCGAGATGTGGAGCTGAGAAGTACTAATAGGTCCATCGCCTTTTTATGTTTTGGACTTAGCTAGCAATCGGTGTTTGATTCAAACACCGTAAGCGTCATTAAAATCTTTGTTCACCTTATGGACATCAATAGTAATAATAGTTGACGCTGTTGTTACGAATTGGTGCCCATAGCGCTGGGGAAATACCTGTAATCATTCCGAACACAGAAGTCAAGCCCAGTAGCGCCGATTATACTGCAACAGCGGGAAACTAGGAAGGTGCCAAATTATAAAAAATCACTCCTATAAGGAGTGGTTTTTTTGTTGCCAAATATAGTATTATTCGCTTTTATTTATTCTTAGTTTTTGAAATTCAAAACCATCGATGAACCCTAATTTATATCCACTAACATATTTCTTCACGGCTGAACGAAAGACGTCGAAATATAATGGTAGAATAGTCCCATCATCCAAAAATTCTTGTTCTGCTTCTTTAGTTAGTTCTTCTTTTTCTTTATCATCCGTTGCTTTGATTGCGTTTTTGATTAATGAATCAAATGTATCATTTTTCAATATGCCGAAATCGTAAACGTTGTCTTTAGATAAAGATTCCATTAAATCTGTAGGACGAACGTTAGATTCAATTTGAATGCTGAAGATATCATAATCTCCCGTAAATAGTTTATCAATAGCGGTACCAACATTATAACTTTCTAATTCAATGTTCTTTATACCTAAGACTTTTCGCCAGGTTTCTATTAATAATTCACATTCTGTCTTTTGGGAATCATCGGCATAAGTAACAAAGCGGATTTTGGGAAGTTCCGAGGCATTTTTATATCCTAGTTCTTTTAAGGCTTTGTCTAGATATTCTTGAGCTAATTCCTCGTCTCCGGTAACACTTATAGTGGAAGGTTCGTAATTAACTTCAAATATTGGGGCGATTGCTCTATTCATTGGTATATCTGCTGAATCAATTAAATCAACAATTTCTTGACGATTGATTGCTGAATTGATTGCTTGTCGGAAATTTCTATTGGCAAATAATTTAGCAACTTTTTCATTTTTTCCGTATCCATTTAACCACAGTACTTTAACTTTACCAGAATATCCATCTTCCATTTCGTCGTTAAAGGAAGCGTAATATTCATTGTCTAAATTCATGATGGCATCTACTTCATCGTTTTCGTACATCATTACTGCTGTGCTGCCGTTTTCAACTGGTATTAATTCGATTGTCTCTACCCAGAAATTGTCATTGGCGTCCCAATAATCTAGATTTTTTACTAGTGATAGATTTGAACCAAGTTGCCATTCGGAAATTACATAAGGCCCAGAGCACAGAAGTGATTCGATATTTGATCCATAAGATTGAGCGCCAACACTTTCATAAAAATTTTTATTGATAGGATAGATATGCTTACTAGCAATTGATTTTTCAAAATCGGTAATTGGATATTCCAAAGTAAATTCAATTGTTTGGTTATCTAATACTTTGACTCCAACTTCATTAAAATCGGTAATTTTTCCAGAAGCAAAGTTGGAAGCATTTTTGATTTCCGTAAATGAACCAGCTCTAGGAGATGCAATGTCAGGGGACATCATGGTATAGACGCCATATAGAAAATCATTTGCATCTAAAGTATCACCATTAGACCATTTTAATCCTTCTCTAATGTGGAATGTGTACTTCGTATAATCATCATTAGTTTGAAAAGAATCTGCAGCGTCATAGTCTATTTTGTCACCATAAAATCTTACGAGTTGCGATTGCGTTAAATAAAAAATGTTCCACTCATTTCGTGTTTGTGCAGTAACCGGATTTAAATCCGAAAAATTATAAATTGCTAATTTAAAAGTACCACTATTAAAACCGTTTCTGGAATTACTCCAAGAAACAAAAAAGATTATAATTGCCAACAAAATTACGGCAATAATACTTGTCAATTTCTTTTTCCCCATAACATCTCCTTTTCTGCATTATATCATATTTAGTTATATAATATTATAAAGATGAAGAGATTTATTCTGAAGAAGGTCCTACTAGGAATAGTTATAATATTGATTGTAGTTATATTGTCGTTCTTTCTTTTGCATGTTATACCGGGTAGCCCATTCCAAACTACAAAAATACTTAGTCCCGAAATACAAAAAAAGATGGATGCTTACTATGGGTTAGATCGTCCTCTCATCTATCAACTGTTGCATTATTTATCGAATATTTTTCGATTGGATTTCGGTTTTTCTTATCAATACCAAGGAGTGCCAGTGTTTAAGATAATTAGCGAAACATTTCCAGTATCAGCGTTAATTGGGTTGCAGGCTTTTATTATAGGGTTTCCGTCTGGAATTGTGCTCGGAATCTTGTCGGCGAAGAAAAGTAATAAAACTATCGGAAAAAGCACCTTTATTTTTTCAATTATTTTCACAATTATTCCGCTCTTCATTCTCGCCACGCTTCTTCAATATTTATTCTCTACTCAACTAAAAATTTTTCCTAGTGGTCAATGGAAAGGATATTATTATTCTGTTCTGCCGTCGCTCATTCTGTCTTTATGTTTTATGGCTAACAAAATTCGTCAGGCTAGGACACTGACTCTTGCTATTATGAATGAAGAGTATTATAAAGTTGCTCAAACTTACGACTTGCCAAAATATTATTTCTTTTGGCACTATGAATTGAGAAATATTATCACTCCAATTTTAGCGACGACTGGGATAGAGTTGGTAGGGCTTTTAATGGGTTCTGTAGTTATTGAACAAATTTTTGCTCTTCCTGGGATTGGCAATGCTTTCCTGTCTGCTATAAATAATTTAGATTATCCACTTATATTGGGCATCATTATTCTTTATTCAACACTGATTATAATTATTACGACTATTACGGATATTATTAATTTTGCGATTGACCCAAGAACGAAAATCGATGTAAGGAAGAGTACAACAAATGAATAGTATTGATGTTCACAACAAAAATCTATCTCCTAGTTTTACATATCTTTTTGGGACTGATGAATTGGGACGAGATTTATGGCCTCGTATTTGGCTAGGTACTGCTATCTCTTTGTTCATAGGAATATTGGCAACTATATTATCTCAAATTATAGGTATTGTGATTGGGATAGTTGCAGGAATTGGTAATCGTAAAATTAATAATATTGTTTCTGTCATAATAAATATATTCACAGTTATTCCGTCAGTAATTTTAGTTTTCATATTCCAAATATGGCTAGGGCCTGGAATACCTACGATAATTATTGCGATTTCTCTTACTACGTGGACAACTACTGCAAGAGCCATCCAGAATCTTACGCGTATAGAAATGAAAAAAGATTATATTCGAGCTATTAAAGCGCAAGGTGTCAGTAATTTCTATATAGTTTTTAGGCACCTAATTCCAAATATCAGATATTATATGTTGGTTGAGGGAATCGCAACTTTGCCTAGAGCGATTGTTGACGAATCATTTTTGTCATTTATTGGATTGGGAGTTAGCTATCCGCTTGTTTCGCTTGGTCAATTATGCCATAGTGGGATTAAGTTCTTTCGTTTTTATCCGTATCAATTTTTAATTCCGTCTTCCATTCTTGTAATTATTATTTTCTTTTTCTTTTTCATTGCTGAACATTTTAGACAAAAATTAAATACTTATTACAATTCCGATTCGAGGAGAAGTACTTTTGACTTACAAAAATCATTTGTCACAAAGCCAGGTAAAATAACTGTGCTTTTTGGAGAGTCTGGTTCTGGTAAAACTACTTTACTAAATAATATGCTTAAAAACAGAGTTCATGTAGGCTATTTGTCTCAAGATCCTAAATCATCTTTAAACCCGACCCAAGTAGTTGGGGCGCAGTTGGCTGCTGTTCTTAGAAATAATTTTGATTTGAATAAGACGGAAGCAAAACAAAAAGCTTTAAATATTTTTCCAACTTTATACTATTCATATCCATATCAACTGTCTGGTGGAGAAGCTCAAAGAGTAGCTACGGAAATGGCATTTCTTTCAAAGAGTAATACATTGATATTGGATGAACCGACGAGCAATCTCGATGGTTATAAACGTAAAAGTTTGTATCAAAGGCTTAAAAAACTGAAAGAAAGCGGTAAAGAAATTGTTATGGCAACTCACGAAACGACAGAAATCAAAGGGTTCTCAGATTATTGTTATCGTGTAAGCAATATGACAATTAAGAAAACGAATAAACGATTTTTAAGCAATCATAAAGAAATACATAAAATAGTGAAGAAACAGCTAAAAAATGATTCTAAAAAAATATTAAGTATTGATAAAATTAACTACGGTTTACTTAAAAATATTAATTTTTCATTATATCAAGGAGAAGTGATTGCTTTGGTTGGTGAAAATGGAAGTGGAAAATCTACTTTTTGCGGAATATTAGGCCATCTTATGAAACCAGATTCTGGAGAAATAGTTTATATTAACGGAAATGATTTATCGAAAAAAGAGATACAGGTTGTTTTTCAAAATCCTATTAATTCGCTTGATTCGACGAAGACTATTAAAAATATTGTTGAAGAAAATATGAAAATTCATAAAATTTTTAAGACGAAAGAAGAAAGGCTAAACAGGATTTTAGAATTAATGAAGGCAGTGGGCTTAAAAGATAGCTATCTTGATCGTTACCCTAGACAATTATCTGGTGGGGAAAAACAGCGAGTTGCCGTAATTAGAGCGTTGGCAGCCAATCCAAAAATATTGATTTTAGATGAAGCAACCTCAGCGCTTGACAATAAGACTACTTCTAAAATTTTATCTTACTTGTTGAAATTAAGAAAAACAGAAAAACTAACTATTCTGATGGTATCGCATGACGATAGTTTAGTACAAAAATATTCTGACCATGTTTATAAAATGGAAAAAGGAAAATTAACAAAACTTTTTTAATCAACGACTATATTTACCAATCTTCCCTCGATATAAATAACGCGTTTGATTTTTTTGCCTAATAAATATTTATTTACGGCTTCTTTTGCTTTAGACACGACTTCGTTTTCAGAAAAACTACTTGGCACGATAATCAATGCTCTCATTTTGCCGTTAACTTGTACTGCGATTTTTTTATCGGCTTGTTCAATTACATTATTATCATATTGTGGCCAGTCGGACAGATATAATGTTTTACCAAGTTTACATTCTTCGTTGATTTCTTCTGTAATGTGTGGACAAATTGGGTTAAGAAGATGCAACAAAGTTCGATAATCTTTTTTAGTGATAGTTTTTTCTTTATCGTAGGCGTTCGTTAAAATCATTAAGCTCGAAACTGCCGTATTATATTTCATCGAATTAATATCGTTTGTGACTTTTTCAATAGTTTGGTTTATTAATGTTTCTAATTCTTTTGTGTAACCTTTTTTATTGTTTAGTCTATTTTGGAGATTCCATATTTTATCTAAAAATCTTTTGCATCCGTATAATCCATTATCTGTCCATGCGGCGTCTTCTTTGTAGTCTCCGATAAACATTTCGTAACATCTCAACGTGTCTGCGCCGACATCTTCTATGACATTATCTGGGTTGATAACGTTTCCTTTTGATTTGCTCATTTTTAAGCCGTCTGGACCAAGAATCATGCCATGCGCAACTCGTTTTTTGAATGGTTCTGGGAATGGGACCAATTTCTGATTATAAAGAAAATTATGCCAAAATCTTGCGTATAATAAATGTCTAGCTGCGTGTTCCATGCCACCATTATAATAATCTACCATATTCCAGTATTTCATGGCCTTTTCACTGGCGAAAGTATTTTCATCATCGGGGTCCATGTAACGTAGCCAATACCAAGACGAACCTGCCCAGTTTGGCATAGTATCAGTTTCACGTTTTGCTTTTCCGCCACACTTTGGACAAACCGTGTTTACCCATTCTGTGATTCTAGCTAGTGGGCTTTCGCCATCGTCAGTTGGGGCATAAGACTTAATTTCCGGTAATTTAACTGGTAAGTCTTTGTCTGGGACTGGTACCCAACCGCATTTTTCACAATAGATCATTGGTATTGGTTCACCCCAGAATCTTTGGCGTGAGAATACCCAGTCTTGCAGTTTGTAATTGATAGTTTTTTCGCCTAGGTTGTTGTCGGACAAATATTTGACGATTTTAGCAATAGCATTTGCTTGATCTAGACCATTTAGAAAATCTGAATTAATATGCTTACCGTCTCCTTCGTAAGCTGCCTGCTTAATATTCCCGCCTTCGATCACCTGAATAATTTCAATTCCGTGTTTTTTTGCAAATTCATAATCTCTACTATCGTGTGCAGGTACTGCCATAATTGCACCGGTTCCGTAATCATTTAGGACATAATCGCTGATATAGATTGGTAACTCTTTATTATTTACCGGATTAATTGCTACGACTCCTTCGAGTAATACACCCGTCTTTTCTCGAGTTGCGTCTGTTCGTTCAATATCGCTTTTTTCGCTGGCTTTTTCCTGGTATTTCCAAACTTCTTTTTTATTATTAATAATGTCGATATTTTTCGTGATAAATTCGTTTTCTGGCGAGATTACAATAAAGGTTGCGCCGAAAATGGTATCAGGGCGAGTAGTGAAAACGGATATTTTTTCGTCTCTGCCTTTGATTGGAAAATTGATAGTTGCTCCTTCACTTTTACCGATCCACTCGATTTGTGCGTTTTTTACTCTGTCAATAAATTCGGTTTTGTCGAGCCCTTTTAATAAGATTTCCGCATAGTCACGCATCCTTAACATCCATTGCTCTTTTAGTCTTTTTTCGACTTTTCCGCCACAACGTTCACAAACTCCTCCTGATGATTCTTCGTTGGATAATCCGATTTTACAATTTGGACACCAATTGATTTCTTTTTTATCTTTGTAGGCCATATTATGTTTATAAAATTGTAAGAATTGCCATTGTGTCCATTTGTAATACTTTGGGTCAGTAGTGTTGATTTCTCTATCCCAATCGAACGATATGCCAACTGTCTTGATTTGTTTCTTAAAATTTACAATATTTTGTTTTACGGCTTCTGCTGGATGGATATGATTTTTGATAGCATATTGTTCTGCGGGCAAACCGAAGGCGTCCCATCCGATTGGATAAAGTACGTTGTAGCCTTGCATACGTTTTATTCTTGCCATCGCATCGAGCGCTACATAACTTCTAAGGTGTCCTACGTGCAAACCGGCACCAGAAGGATAGGGAAATTCAATTAAATAGTAGAATTTTGGTTTTTTACTGGAATTTTTAGCAGCAAACGCATTCTCAGTTTCCCAAATTTTTTGCCATTTAGTTTCAACTTTTTTAGGATCATATTTCTTTGTCACAATGCTCGTCTCCTTTTTATTATTATACCATAATTACAGAAAAAATCATCTTTAGTATGAGTAATCAAAAAATGGGCTCGATGTAATATCGAGCCCGGTTTTTAGAAGCCATTTTCGAGATATGCTTTTTGTGATTCGGTTAAAACATCGATAGAGATGTTTTGTGATTTTAACGCGAGTTCTGCGACTTTGTGGTCAATAAACTTTGGTACTGAATACAAATTTGGAGGGATGGGCCGACCGTGATAAGTGAAATTTTCTGCGAGGTAAATGACGCTAAGCAATTGGATAGAGAAACTCATATCCATGATTTCAGCGGCATGACCATCGGCAGCAGCTAAGTTCACAAGGCGACCTTCACCTAGTAAATAGAGATTGTTACCGTTACGCAAGGTGTAAGCGACGATGTTTTTACGTGCATCTTCACAGCTGATGGCGATTCTTTCCAACGCAGAGACGTCAACTTCGACGTCGAAATGTCCGGCGTTGGCTAAAATGGCGCCGTCCTTCATACTATTAAAATGGCGTTCAACGATGACTTTTTCGCAACCAGTGGCGGTGATGAAAATATCACCGATTAAAGCAGCTTCGTCCATCGGCATAACACGAAAGCCGTCCATGTTAGCTTTTAAAGCTTTGATAGGGTCGACTTCGGTGACAATGACGTGGGCGCCTAATCCCTGCATGCGCATAGCGATGCCGCTACCACAATCGCCATAACCAGCAATTACGGCAGTTTTGCCTGCGATAATTAAGTTAGTAGTACGGAGAATACCGTCGATGACGGATTGTCCGGTACCGTAATGGTTATCGTAATTATGTTTGCAATCGGCATCGTTAACGTTAAACATAGGGAAAAGTAGTTTTTTGTTACGAACTAAGCTTTTTAAACGATGGATTCCGGTAGTAGTCTCTTCGCAACCGCCAATTAAGCGATCACCGTATCTTTTGCACTGGTCATGGAGTAGTTCAGTTAAATCGCCACCATCATCAATAATGATATGTGGTCGGTGCGAAAGAGCTTTCGTAAGGAATTTCCAATAGCTATCGTTGTCGCAGTTGTGAATCGCATAAACGGTAACACGACGGGTTTTACTGAGCGTTGCAGCAACGTCGTCCTGGGTAGACAGTGGATTGCAACCGGTAGCGTAAACTGTTGCGCCGAGTTTAGCTAAGGCTTTAACTAAGTAAGCAGTTTTTGCTTCCATGTGAATCGAAGTTACAATGGTATATCCTTTGAGTGGCTCAGAAACACGGTATTCGTTGATGAGCTGGTTAAGGATAGGCATGTGTTTGTCTGCCCAAGCGATTTTTTGATGACCGCTATCAATGAGCTCAGTAGTGACGTTTGGAGTAACAATAGATTTAACTGACATTTTTCACCTCCATGTGTGCATAAACATCATCTCGAAAATGTTAAATGTACTAGAAAATTGGGACTTTTGCCCCAATTTTCAATTGCTACTATTATAGCACAGATGATTATTCTTCGCTAGTTTCTTCGAGTGCGGAGAGAAGAGAATCTTCAACGTTTTGTTTCTTCTTCTTTTTGGTAGCGGCTTGGAGTACGATATCAATATCGTAGCCGGTGAGCTTAGAAGCTAGACGGACGTTTTGGCCCTGTTTGCCGATGGCGATAGATTGTTGGTCTTCGGAAACGTAGACTTTGGCTTTCTTGCCGTCGATTTCAACTTTCATGATTTCGGCAGGGGAAAGAGCTTCACGGATATATTCTGAAGCATTGTCGCTCCAAGTGATAATATCAATTTTCTCTTTTTCGCCAACTTCATTCATGACTGCACCGACGCGGACGCCACGACCACCGACGAAAGTGCCGACTGGATCGATACCTGGTACGGTAGCGAAGACCGCGATTTTGGTACGACGACCGGCTTCCCTAGCAATACCTTTAATTTCAACGGTGTTGTTTTCGAGTTCAGGAACTTCCTGGCGGAAGAGGCATTCGATAAATTCAGCGGAACCACGTGACAAAATGAGTTGAGCACCGCGATCGTTGCGCTCAATGTTTTTAATGTAAACTTTGATTCTTGAACCAACATTATAATATTCGCCGTCGATTTGTTCACTGCGAGGCATGATACCGGAAGCACGGCCGAGGTCGACACGGACGAGTTTCGGTTCGACGCGAGAAATAGTTCCGGTTACAATAGTACCGATTTTGTCTTCAAAGGCGATTAAGACAGCATCGTTTTCGGCCTCACGAAGACGTTGGATGACAACTTGTTTAGCAGTTCCAGCGGCAACACGCCCAAAGCTAGTAACTTTGTATTTTTCTTCAACGACGTCGCCGATTTTTGAGCCTTTTTTCGCTTCGGCGAGAGGGATTTCGGTCGAAGGATTATAAGCTAACCCATCTTCGATTACTTCGCGTGCGACGAAAACATCGGCAGCACCGGTTTTTGTATTCAAGACGGCACGAACGTTCATGTCGCGATCGCCGTTGTCTTTACGCCAAGCAGCAGCAATAGCCTGTTCAATAACATTTAATACAGTTTCTTTCGGTAAACCTTTTTCTTCTGCGATGATATCGACCATGGCAGACATTTGTTTTAGGTCTAGATTTTCCATTTTCACTCCTTTCAACTAAAAAACCGCCTCTATCTCAAGAGTCGGTTAAATCTGTATAGTTTTATTATAACAAATGGGTTGCAAAAAAGCAAGAGATTTAGTATAATAGAGGTACTGTTTATTGACTTGTAATAAAAAAGGAAAATTATGAATTTAAATGAAGAACAGAGGCGTGCCCGGCTTTTAAAATCGAGGGCTGAGAGACTGCCAGATATCAAAAGGCAGTTCGAAGAGGCACAAAATCGGAATTTTAACTCAAATTTTAAGCCTGGAGGGAAAGATGCAGATTTGGTCGGCTCTAAGTCTAGTTTGACTAAAAATGGCTCAAAAGGGTCAAAAAAGGCCTCACAGAACAAAAGTGCTAGTAAAAAGAGCGCAAAAGCGGAAAAAGCCAGTGCAAAGTCTCAGGCTAAATTAGAGGCGGAACAGAGAAAAGTGAATTTGTCCGTGTCAGTAAAAAAAGGTGATATGGTGCATCATCAGAGAATGCTTTCACAAGATGTAAACGCTCAAGCGACACAGCATATTATTGGTATTCCAGTAAATAAATCGCGCTATAACGGATATAACGGGGAACAGATTACGAATGCGAAATTAAAACAGATGCGACCGGATCCAGAGGCGGTGAGGATTATTCCGATTGGTGGGGTTGGAGAATTTGGAATTGGTAAGAATATGACGATTTTGGAATATAAATCGGAAATGATTGTGATAGATATGGGGGTATTGTTTGCGGGGGAAGACTATCCTGGGGTAAATTATTTAATACCAGATATTAAATATTTAGAGGATAATATTACGAAAGTAAAGGCGATTTTGTTTACGCACGCACATCTAGATCATATTGGGGCGTGTAAGCATTTATTACCGAAATTTTCGCATTTGACGCCGATTTACGGAACGGATTTTACAATAGGGATGATTAAGAAGCAGATGACGGAATTAGAAGAAGTGCCGGAAATGAATTATTGTACGGTTGATCCGTTAAAGCATGAGAAAATTCAGGTTTCAGAACATTTTTCGGTCGAATTTATTCATACTTTACATTCGATTCCTGGAAATACGGCAATTGTAGTAAGGACACCAAATGGATTGATTTATTTCTCGGGTGACTGGCGATATGAAGAAAAACCGATGGGGACGCAGACGGATTATGAACGAATTGATGAGATTGTGACGAAGGAAGGCGTGGACTTATTGTTTAATGAATCGACGAATATTGACTCGCCAGGGCGACATCCGCATTCGGAATATGATGTAGGCGAGAATTTGGGTAAGGTAATGGATCATTACGTCGGAGGACGCGTAATTATTTCGTGTTTTTCTTCGCAAATTTCGAGAATTGAGTTGATTCTAAAAGAAGCTGCTGCGAGAGGACGAAAAGTCGCGTTTTCGGGTTTTTCGATGATCAATAACGTAGAAGTAGCGCTTCGAGCGAAATCGATTAAAGTGCCAAAAGATACGATATGCAAGATGGAAGATATTATTAAGCTTCCGGATGAAAAAGTTTGTATTGTTTGTACTGGTTCGCAGGGTGAATTAAATGCGGTTTTGAATCGGATGGTAACAGGAGCACATAAGTATATTAAGATTAAATCTACGGATACGATTGTGTTTTCTTCGAATCCGATACCTGGAAATGAACCGCACGTTGTATCTACGGTAGATGGGTTACTACGCGAAGGGGCGCAAGTAATTCAGAATGGTAAGACACATTTGACGAATATTGGACCGTTACATTTATCTGGGCATGCGTATTTTGAGGATCATGTCGATTTCGTCAATCGTTTACATCCGACGAATTATATACCATATCATGGCGAGTTTTACATGCTTGAACATAATGCGGAGATGGCGGAAAATGTAATTGGGATTCAGCGAGATAGAATATTATTGCCGGATGACGGAGATATTATTGAGCTGATGCCGAATAAAACGATTCGAAAGGCGGGGCGAATTCAAGTTGGGAATAAACTTTATGACGATGCGGACCAGCCGGTACATGAGGCGGTAGTAAAAGACCGAATTCATATTTCTAGGGAAGGGATTTTTGTAATTGTGTTAACAATGTCGAAAAAGACTGGTCATTTAATGAAGACACCGGATATTGTTTCACGAGCATTTATTTATTTAGATAATTCAGAAGAGTTGATTGGGAAAATACGGCATTATCTACGTCAAAAGACGGACAAGTCAATTTCGACTGACCCGGAGATGAAAGTTTTGAAAGAAGAAATAAAAGAAGATATTACGCATATTTTGTTTGATGCGACGGGGCATACGCCGATTGTGATTCCAGTTATAAATAAAGTATAGGAGGTTTTAAACTATTTTTTCATTGTTGAGTAGCAGAACTTATAATTTAGAAATCTGGTCTAAATCTCATTATGCTCCAAGAAAAAATAGTTTAAAACTTTTATTTCATTATTTACAAAAAGTGTTTATGACTATATAATGAAAACATAAGGAGTATGTTTTCATGAGAATAAAAAGGAGGAGAATAAGGTGGGGAAATTTTTTGCTGGCCTTTTTAATAGCTTTTGGCGCAGCATTTGGGTTAATAGGTAATAAATTGGTGAAAGCGTTAGAGGGGGAAAATTGGACGGTGGCGGGTGATGGATTGACCTTTACGATTAGATCGGTAGAACAGAACGGAATGGAACTTGCGCCAATATGGAATGAATACATTTACAATGAAAACACAGGTGATTTTGGAGATTATTATTTTTCAGTGGCGAATAGTGCTGATAAAGTACGAGTCGGTGTTCTCGTAGATGGTATGGAAGAAGGGAAAACATATAAAATTTTTGGTGATCAAACACTTACATCCGAACTAAATGGTCAAGTTATTTATAACGAAGAAAGACCAAGTGTATACATGGAAGATAGTACTAAATGTGAATTCGAAGAAGGCGAGGAGCATTGTCGGGTTATAATAAATGCGAATGAATACAAAATGTATGTTACATTTTATGAAGAGAATTGGGAAAAAAACTGTCATAAGACGTTGATAGTTCGTCCAGAAAGAGTAGGGAGTAGAAGTATTGAGATTATGTCAGTGATGCAGAATGGTGAGGATGTATTTTTAGATACCGTAGGAAGACAAGCGACGACTTGGGAAGAGGCGCAAAATACGTTGCAAACAATAAATGAGTTTCGATTGGATGATTATAATGCTCCGGTAGAAGTAACTTATAAATTCAAGAATTTAGTAGTGGGGAAGGAATATTCGGCAAGTGTAGGAAATAATCATTATTCGTTTAAGGCTGATGCTACCGAAAAGACAGAAACACGGGAATTAAGATTGAATTTGGCTGATAAGCATATTTCTGCTTCTATTTCCTTAAGTCCTTCTGATTCATATAGTGATAGTGAATATGTTTATCTTTATTTCAGGGTGGCAGATCCGAGTTTTGTGGCTCTTGGTGATATTATTGTTGACGAGATTAGCCAGAATGGTATTGTTATACAACCGGAAGAAGAAAGTAATGAATGGTCGCGCAAGTATACCTTTAGAGCGAATGACGTACAACCTTTAACCGTTAGACTACATGCTACTAGGGCGACTGCTGAAATGAATTATTATTTATCATATAGTATGTATGGCGAAAGAGGGGGCTGGTTATCTTCTGATACACCAGTGATGGCGACTGGTGAGGAATTAGAGCAGCAGGGTGTGATATTAACGATTTCAAGTGGATATGGTTTTTCTGAGAATTCACCACTTACGTTAAATTTTAGAGTGAACACGTCGGGAACGGATACAGATAATGGTTCGCAGAAGATATTCTATGAAAACTATGGTCCAAGTCGTGATAATAGCGATTCTTTCAAGATTAATTATTACGAAGATGAAAATATTCCACGTTGCGGAGTGTCAATGCTTTATTCGAATGGTGAGTCAGTTAGCGATGTGATAAATCCGAAGTTGCATGATGCGGAGCGTCCTTTGGTAGTGCGAATCGATGGTGAAAGATACAGTGATGAACAGACTTATACTATACGAGCGAGGGTATCGGATTTGGGAGGTGAAATATACAACGAATCATTTACGGTTACTGGGGCGGAATTAAATGCGGGTTATGAGTTCGCGTTGGAAGGTTTAACGATTACGCCGCCGGAGTTCGATCCGGACGAAAGCCCTACAGGATACGACGAATCACACGAATTTAGTTTGGAAATCGACGACTTAGAATTAAAGGGGTGGTTGTATTGTATGTATGATGGATGGGTTGACTCGGTAATGACATATGCGGGCGGTGAAGTGGTTGCGATTGGTAGTGGCGATGGTATGGGAACTGGTCCATATCTGACGGGATCTGGAGCAACTGTAAGGAAAACATCGCTTGATGAGAGTAAGGGTGCTACTTTGCATTATCGTGGTAGTGGTTTTGATGAGAGTTTGAATTACAATTATGCAGTTTATTACAATGGTAATACTGAGAGTGGATGGTCGGCGTCGGCTGGAACGAAGATTGAAGAAGGAGTGGTGTCTGGAAGTGAATTAAATAGAGAGGATCTTTCTGTAAGTATTGCGGAACCTAGTGCTGAATCGGAGGGCGTACTTTATACTTTAGCTATTACGATTAATAATAAAATAGTAATCGTGTCACGAGATTATATAGCATTTACAGATGAGCCAAAAGTAGAATCGTTTAAATTTACGGCTGATAGTGATTCGTTTATGCAAATGGGAAGAACGGAATATCGCTTAGCAAGAAATACAGATGCGACGGCGACCTTGACTGGAGTAGGGTTTGAGGATGCGGAAGAGTATAGATTATGGGTAAGCTATGAAGGATTCCATCATGCAGAAAATGAACACGAGGAAGATTATCCATATACTGAACCTGTGGATTTGTCGGGATTGGATAATTCGGTGGTAGTGAATGGGGCGGAATTAAATGCTGGCTATGAATATAATTTGGCATATACTGATGCATTTGATGAAATCGATTATATGGAGTTAGTGTTTAATATAACCGATAAAAATAGTGGTAGACCTGAAAGACATAGTAGCGAATTGGGTGAGGGCGAATACGGAGGACATAGTATTTATGTGGAATATACAGGGGAGGAGGATGTGTTTCATGGGAATGGGTACCAAATTAATGACGATGGGACGATTACGGATGTGTCGCAGCCGGATGAGGAACCACATGGACCGGATGAACCGGGTGAGCCGACGGATAAACCGGACCAGGTGGTGACTTTCTATGATGGCGATGGGAAGGAAATTGGCGAAGAAGGAATTACGAAGTATTATGGTGATGACGATTTTACGGTGACGATGAATGTAACGACGGGAGATGGTACGATAAGAGAATATCATCCGGATGATGGAGAGTCCGAACATCCAGGCAGTATTGCACATACAATTCCGGATTCAGATTTAGTAGGAGTAGGTGATCCTGGTGATGTGGAGATTTGTGCTTGGGTGAATGGAACTGATAATTATGCTGAAACTAGATCCTGTTATACAGTGCATGTCTTAAAACGACCGCTTAATATCACGGGCGTGACGATTGAGGATAAGTATTATGATGGATATACAACTGATGCGGTTGTGACTGGTGTGACTTTTGAGGATTGGGACTTAAATAATGAGGACTATGAAGCGACGGCGGAATTTGATGATGCGGATGCTGGCGAAAATAAAGCTTTGCATGTCAATGTGAGTTTAAGAGGCGGTGCGGTCGAACATTATGATTTGGGTTCAGGAGTATTTAATACGACTGGTACTATTTTACCTTACCGTCTAATAAGAGATAACGTTGAACTACTTGGAAGCGGAACTTATGGTTATAATCCTAATGGTGTAGAGCCGGAAGTGAGAGTGAGAGCTTATACGCATGGTGGTGATACGACATTAGGTTTTGATAGCTACGATGTATCGTATAATAATAATACAAGTGTCGGAACTGGACATGTAACGGTTACAGGTAAAGGTAATTATACGACTGCAGATGTTCCAGTAACGATTGACTTTACGATTGAACCGCGAGGAATTAATGATACTAATTTGGTTGCGCCAAATTCGATTATAGAAGGACGTATTCTGAATGATGATGACATTAGTATTAATGTGGATGGATCCGATTTAGTGAAGTGCGAAGATGCTCTCGATACAAATTGCGATTATGTGATGGAAATAACTGGGAATGATGGCATAGTGGAACACACTGTACATATAGCTGTAGAAGGACGCAATAACTATACTGGTGTGGCAGTGAAAGACATTAATATTGTTGCGAAACTTGAACAGACTGTTGAGTTTAATGATGTGGTTGGTGACGTTGAGAAAGCTTATGGTGATGCAAACTTTACCTATACTGCAACGTCAACCGGTGATGGCGCGATTACGTATACTTCTAGTAATACGCCTGTTGCAACAGTAGATGAGAATAGTGGTGAAGTGACGATTCATGGAGTAGGCGAAGCTAATATTATTGCGAGAGCAGCAGAGACTGATGAGTATGCAGAGGGTATGGCTAGCTATCATATAGTTGTAGGTAAGAAGACGGTGACGATTTCTAACGTAACGGTTTCTAATAAGACTTATGATGGAACTACTGATGCGACGGTGACGGATGCGACGCTTTCAGATAACGATTTGTTAGTCGGGGATGGGTTTAGTATCGACGATACACATTTCTTGAGTGCCAATGTAGGTGATTATAATAATGTATTTGTGCGAATTAAACTCGACGATGATGCCTATGAATTGTATCAATTTGATAGTAATTCTAAGACGGCAGAAACAGCTGGGAGCGCAACAATTTCTGCCTTTACCTTAGGAGCCGATAATACATCCGCGGCGTTAAGTAATTCAGCTTATACATATGATGGTTCGGCGAAAGAACCGACGGCGTCTGTGGCGGTAGATTTAAATGGTGATGGTACGAAGGAAACTGATTTGACCGCTGGAACTGATTATACAATTAGTTATAGCGGCAATGTAAATGCGGGAACTGCGACTGCAACGATTACTGGTACTGGTAATTATACTGGTTCGCTTCCAGCGTTAGAATTTACAATTTCAGCTGCGCCGGTTGAAAATGTAACAGTAACGGCGTCGGCACAAACTTATACGGGTTCTGCCTTAGAACCAGTACCGACCGTAACTGGTACGGTAGGTGGTGAACAAGTAACGTTTACGACTGACGATTATTACATAATAGAGCATGGTAATTTCATTGGTGCTGGTGATTATACATTCGGTGTAGCTTCGGGATACAATAGTAACTACTATATTCCGATCACTAATGGCTCGTTTACGATTAGCAAAGCTGAATCGGGCGAGCCGGGGAATGTGCCTACAGATTTAACGGCGGAAGTCGGGAAGACTTTAGCGGAACTTGGCGATTTACCGGAAGGGTTAAGCTGGGTTGATAATTCTGCGGTTGTGACTGTCGGGATGAATGAGTATGCGGCGACTTATACGAAGAATGGCGATGCGGAGAATTATAATAGTGCGAATGTGACGATATTAGTACTTGGGTACACTAATGAATATGAAGTGATTGAGGGAGCAGGTCAAGAATACATAATAGACGAAGACGGCTCGGCGTTGTTTGAAATCAATGCGGATTATGCACTGTTTGAGGAAGGTGGTAAGGTTTATGTAGATGGTGTTCTAGTAGACGCGAGCAATTATGATTCTTGGAGTAATAGTACGGTGATTAGATTTAAGAAAGCGTATATGGATAGTTTAGCATTAGGTGAACATAGTTTAGCGGTACTCTTTAACGATGGCGGAATAGCGAGAACTACATTTACGGTTGATAATCCTGTAGTGCCAGGTAGTGAGGAAGAGAATCCAGGGACGGCCGATACTGGTACGTTTACTGGCGTGGCTGGCGGGGCAGTTGCGACTGGGGTGTCGGCGGTGGTTGTGGTCGTTATCTTCGGAAGAATGGTTGCTTTAAGAAGAATTAGAAAGAATCGAAAGTTTTAAGTATCAATTTATGGAAATAGCGCTAATTTCTGGCGCTATTTTTGTGATATAATAGATAGTAATGAAAAAATACGATGTGGTTATTGTTGGAGCAGGAATAGCAGGGATGACAGCTGCGATTTATTTGAGGAGAGCCGAAAAAAGCGTCTTAGTATTAGAATCTGGGGTAATCGGGGGACAAATTGTAAGTGCCTTAGAGGTCGGGAATTGGCCTGGGGAAATGCGGATTTCTGGAAAAGAATTAATGGATAAAATATATCACCAGATGAATAATTTGGGGGCGGAAATTGAATATGAGGAAGTTTTAAAGATTGAGAAGAATACAGGGGTAGATAGGGATTTTTTAGAGCGGTTTTTAGTGAAAACAGATGAAAATAAGTATTCATGTGGTGCGATAATTATTGCGGTAGGGACGGAGCCACGGAAGTTAAGCGAGAAACAAGTTTTAAGTGCGGGTTCGCGTCCAATTTCTTACTGTGCGACTTGTGACGGAGCTTTATATAAGGGGAAACCGGTAGTAGTGGTCGGGAGTGGGAATACAGCGAAGCACGAGATGAGGTATTTAGAGAATATTGCATCGAAAGTATACCATATTCATCATGACGAGCCGATTCCGGAAGAGGCAGAGGCAGTTTTCGCAGCGATTGGACGGGTGCCGAAGACACAGTTTTTAAATGGGTTGGTTGAATTGGATAGTTGTGGCTATGTAAAGGCGGAAGAAGATGGGCGGACTTCTTGTTCGGGGGTGTTTGTAGCTGGGGACTGTCGGACGAAGAAGGTGAGGCAATTAGTGACAGCAGCGGGAGATGGGGCGACAGTGGCGGAAACGGTAAATAGTTTTTTGGATAAATAATGGCGGATCGGGAAACTGAATTAGAGTGGGAAAAATCGAAGCGCATCGAAGCGGAGAAGATGAAGGCGGAGCGAGCTCTAGAGGAGACGAAGCCGGATAAGGCGAATTATGCTTTTCTTGAGCCAAAAACGACAAAGGTAAAGGGGTGGTCGGCGGATAAGGATGTTATATTGGCTGATAGTGAAAGAATGGGAAATCGGTCGGCAATTTTAGCACTTTCTGGAGTAGTGTTGAATTTTATTGGAGATATGGGGGCGATTGTTAGCGAGAGCTTTAATTTAGGGATGGCTGGAGTGATTTTGAACATTCCGAGTTGGGTTGGGATATTTTGTTTTGGTTTAGCGATTTTAATGGCGGGCGCATTGATTGGCTGTGAAATCTATTTTAGAATTAAAAAAGGTAGGAAATTCAGCGTGGGATTTTGGTCAGCATTAGGAGCGGCAGGGATAGTTTTATTGTATGTCTTTTTAAGATGGCTGATGATGCGAATACATTAGTTTTGGCGATTCAGCGGAGATGTGGTATAATAGGAGAGTGCTCGGATGGCGGAACTGGTATACGCGTTCGACTTAAAATCGAATGGAGGAATCCGTGCGGGTTCGATTCCCGCTCCGAGCACCAGTACCTTAAGGTGTTTTAAAACAAAAACCCGGACGGTTAGCTCAGTTGGCTAGAGCGCGTCTTTGACGTAGACGAGGTCAGAGGTTCGAATCCTCTACCGTCCACCATCAATGCCTTCTTAGCTCAGTTGGTAGAGCGCATCCATGGTAAGGATGAGGTCACCAGTTCAAACCTGGTAGAAGGCTCCATAAAAGTGGTACCGTAGCTCAGCTGGTTAGAGCGTGGGACTCATAAGCCCGAGGTCGGTGGTTCAATCCCACCCGGTACCACCAGATTATATAAAACTCGGCATTTTCGCCGATTTTTTAGTAGTAAATTTCTGTTAAGTACCTTGCAGTAATAGTGTGCAATTTTGAGCCATTTTCACATCAAAAAACTGCCAAAAATGCAGTTTTCACCCCTGTTAAAATGTCTGTTAATATCCTAAACAGTTTAATGAACCAGAATCTATTCCCAATCTTCATTGTCATCCCAACTAGTAGTACTATCTGCATCGTTTTCCGATTCATTAATTGTCAAAACATTGTCGCCATCATCGTCTTGGTTATATTTATAGTTATTCTTTTCGTATGCTTTGTATCTATTCTCTGTTTGTTCTTGCGCTTTTGTCAACCGCTCGTCAAGTTCTTTCTTAAAATCCCCAGAAATATCCGGCTCGAAATGTGGGTTCAGTTCTACTTGTCCAGTATCTGTACTATAATTTCCAATGATAAACCTTCTATCAACATAATTTCGTAAAAGACCGTTTTGGTCTTTGTGTATAGTAAAATATGCTTTTGTTCGCTCATCGGGAACCAATGTATTTACGTGATAATAATCAGCTGGGAAACGCATCAATATGATATTTTTTGCATCCCGATGCCTCCAATTATCTAATTGCCCTTTCATTTTCGAAAAATCAAGCTTACTATCTGTTAACGAAGACCAGAGCGTAACGGTATTATCTGTTAAATCAGTTGAACCGATGGCGCCAGTATTCTCATCGGGAGTAGCCTGATCCGACGCAAAGCCCATAACCCCCTCATCAAAAATGCTTTCAACTATTTCATGACCATCTCCTGCCGTAGCTGTACCATGACCGCAAATCATCGTGTTTTCAAAACTACAAAGATTGGCAATTTCCTCTAAATTCACAAGCTTTTTCTCACCAGCAAACTCTGGAACGCTCTTTAAATACTCTTCACCCCAAGCAGAATTGCTATTTTGTTGCTCTGTATCTGATACAATGATTTCATTCATGATAATTCTTCCTTTCTTTATTTATTATATCATCCTTATACGCTGTTAATATATGAACAATTCGCCCCCACCATTTTTGTGTTCCATATTATTTTTTTGTGTTAGAATTCGCAGGAGTAGTTATAGTCGATATGGTAGGAAGTTTTTTCGTAAGGGTATTCGGGATAGAAGCGGACGAAAGTGGCATTTTCGTCACAGTATTCTTTTAAATAATTAAGAGATTCAGATGATACTTCATCGTGATAGAGTAATAGTTGGCGTAAAGTGACGAGGGCGAAGCCTTTTTCTTCATATTTTGCCATGGCTTTTTTCAAATCATTTTCGTTTTTATATTGGTCTAAGTTCAGAAGTTCTTCGTAAAAATAATTTTCATAATAATCGGAAGCGAGAGCGGGAATTTTTGTATTAATTTTAAATTCAGGTTTAGAAAATGGAACAGCAATAACGCCTATGGCAACAACAATAAAAGCTAAAATAATGACCGTAATAATAACTTTTTTCATAGGATTATTAGAATAATTTCTAGATAAACGGGTTTTAGTTGTATGCATTTTCTTGCTATATTTATTTTTAGCTTTGTTCATAATAATATATTATCATATTATTAAACTTATGGTAAGATAATAGTATGAGCAAGTTTTTTAAGCGGACAAAGATTTTAGCGACGATTGGACCAGCGACGAATTCGGCAGAAAAAGTGGAAGAAATTATCATGGCGGGAGTAAATGGATGTAGATTAAATTGTTCGCATGGGTCTGACGAGGAAAGAGACCAGCAGATTAAATGGATTCGAGCGGCAGCGGAAAAGAAAGGGCGATCAGTAGCGATTTTGCAAGATTTGCAGGGTCCGAAAATTCGTTTAGGCATGATAAAAGATAATCATCTAGATTTAAAGAGAGATGATGAATTAGTTTTAGAGTATGGTGATTTTGAACATGATGGTGGGATGATTGTCCCGGTACAATATAATTTGGCGGAAAAAGTGAAGGTAAGAGAGCCGATTTTCTTGTTTGATGGGAAAATTAAGGCGGAAGTAGTTGAAATTGTTTCGGCGACAGCAATTAAAATACGGATTTTAAATGACGGTTATATTATGTCGAAAAAAGGGTTAAACTTACCGGATACGGATTTTGGTGGAGATATTTTAACGCCGAAGGATTTGGCAGATATTGAATATGGAGCGACGTGTGATTATGATTATGTTTCATTGTCGTTTGTACAGTCGGCAGAAGATATTGAAAAATTGAAACAGTTACTTTTGTCGTATGGTTCAACGGCGAAGGTGATTGCAAAAATCGAGACGAAGAAAGCGATTGCGTCGGAAGAAAACTTGGAGAGAATTGTAGAAGCTTCGGACGGGATTATGGTGGCACGGGGGGATATGGCGGTAGAAGCGGGGGCGGAAGTTGTACCGATTGTGCAAAGAAAATTAATTGCGCTTTGTCGGAAACATGCGAAGCTTTGTATAGTGGCGACTCAGATGATGGCGTCGATGGTTGAAGAACCAGAACCGACACGGGCGGAAGTTTCGGATGTGGCGACGGCAGTTATTCAGGGTGCGGATGCGGTGATGTTGTCGGATGAAACGGCAAATGGAAAATATCCGTTAGAAGCAGTAAAGGAAATGAAGAAAGTGATTTTGTATGCCCAAAATCATTCGAGAGTGGCGTCAATTTCGGATATACCAGTTGGTGGCGTCTCAGAGGTTTATGATGCGATTTCGGAAACAGCGGCAAGATTGGCGGAGAGAATTTCAGCAGATGTGATAATCTGCCAGACGGCTTCAGGTGTAACGGCGACGACAATGGCGGCGCAGAGGCCGAATTTGCCGATTGTTTCAGTAACGTCAAACGTAAGGGTAGCAAATCAACTAGCATTGGTGTATGCGAATTCGGCGTTTGTGCGACCATATACAGAAGATTTTGGTTATGATTTAGCAGCAGAGTTGAAAAAATCGGAATATTTACAAACTAGAGAAGGTAAAAAAGATTTATTGGCAGTAATTGTTTCGGGCGATCGCGATAAAGTTGGCACGGATACGATTCGAATTAGAAGAATTTAGGCTTTGATTGCTTCTAGCCCTGGGAGGGATTTTCCAAGTAGAAATTCGAGAGAAGCTCCGCCTCCGGTTGAAACGAGAGAATAGGCTAGATTTTGATGAGTTTCCATGAGATTTTCAACAAAACCGGTAGTATCGCCACCGCAAATGATGGTTTTTGCATCGGATTTTTCGCCAATCATTTCAGCAGTGATGGTTGAGGCGGTGGCGTAAGCAGGGTCTTCGGCATAGCCTAAAAGACCATTCCAAATAATAGTTTTTGCATCAGTAATAAAACCGGCGATTTTTGCAGTCGAAAGCGGGCCGACGTCTAGTTTTTCGCCTTTAGCATTCTCGTCAAAATCTTCTGCGACATAGATTTTTTTATCATTGGTTTTATAGCCATCTGCGGCGATTTTTCCGCCAACGACAATTTGGTCGGCAATTTTAGCAAATATATCGATTAGGAGCTGTTTATCCTCAACTTTAGCTCCACCGATAATTAATAAAATAGGTTTTTCTGGATTTTTCAAAACAGATTCTAGATTTTTAACTTCTTTTTCAAGTAATAGGCCAGCATAAATAGGCAAGAAATTTTTGATTGCGTCAGTTGAGGCATGGGCGCGGTGAATTACGGCAAAGCCGTCTTGGACATAGACTTCGGCATTGGTTGCTTCGACGATACTTTTAATAAAATCTGGATTATTTTCTTCTTCACCTGGATCGAAACGTAGGTTTTCGAGTAAAGCAATTTTTACATCAGCAGGAATTTCAATTTTTTGAGTTGGCTCGGGAAGGGGATAAAAACCAATTTTTTGATGGGGTAAAAGTTTTTTGAGAGTTTCGGCGACGGGAGAAAGGGAAAAATCAGGATTAATTTTTCCTTCAGGACGACCGAGATGGGAGATTAAAATAATTTTTTTAGCGCCATGTTCTAAAAGATAATCGATAGTTGGGAGGCTAGCACGAATTCTTAGATCGTTCTCGACTTTACCATTCCTTAGCGGGACGTTGTAATCGACTCGCATGAGGATAGTTTTATTTTTTGCATCAAGATCATAAATAGTTTTCATAAAATAATTTTATCATAGAAAACTTAATTAAGAATTAAATACCAGTAAGTGGGTTAATGTCTGCGCCGAGATGACGGAGTCTGGCGGCGAAATCTTGATAACCGCGATTAATTGGATAGATATTGCGAAGAATAGAAACGCCTGGAGCGGCTAGCATGCCGATTAAAACGACGACAGCTGGACGAAGAGCTTGTGGGGCGACGAGTTCGGCGGGGCGGAAATTAGTTGGCCCTTCAATATAAACACGGTGAGCGTCCAAAAGATCGACTTTGACATTTAAATTCGAAAGCTCGGTAATATAAACGGCACGATTTTCGAAGACCCAGTCGTGAATTAGTGTGCGTCCTTCGGCGACAGCAGCAATGATGGAGAAGAAAGGTAGATTGTCAATATTGAGGCCTGGGAATGGCATAGGATGAATTTTATCAATTGGAGCGATTAATTTAGATTTATGAATAGTTAAATCAACGAGTCTAGTTTTTCCGTTCATGGATAAATATTCAGGAGATTTTTCGATTTTTGCGTTCATTGATTTTAAAACTTCAAGTTCGATTTCCAAAAATTCAATTGGCGCTCGCCTTAAAGTAATTTCTGATTTTGTGACTAGACCTACAGCGATGAAACTCATAGCTTCGATTGGGTCTTCAGAAATAAAATATTCTGCTTCGAGATTAAAATTAGGACGACCGACGACGGTTAACCTAGTCGTGCCGATGCCTTGGATTTTAACGCCAAGTTTTTCGAGGAAGAAGCAAACGTCTTGAACCATGTAGTTAGGAGAAGCGCCAACAATAGTAGTTTTTCCTGGGTTCATGGCGGCGGCCATTAAAACATTTTCAGTTACGGTGTCACCTCGTTCAGTTAAAACGATATAACGATCACTATGGTCGTTTAAGATTTTCTGGTCTACTTCTGCTTCATAGAAACCACTATTCTTTTTCGCATTAACTTTTAGCCCAAAAGATTCGAGAGCTTTTAAATGTGGCTCGACGGTCCTAGTGCCAAGCGAACAGCCGCCGGCGTAAGGAATTGAAAATTTAGGAAACTTATGAAGTAAGGGGCCTAAAAACATGATAATGGAACGGGTTTTACGAGCGGCTTCGAGATCCATGTTTTCTAATTTTAATTCATGTGGTGATATAATTTCTAGGTCACGATGGCGATTTTGCCAATGGCATTTGACACCAATTGATTCTAAAACTTCGATAATACGGAAGACTTCTTCAATGCGTGCGACCCGATGCAAAACGGTGCGCCCTTCGTTTAAAAGTGCGGCACAAAGTAAACCTACGGCGGCGTTTTTTGAAGTATTGATGGTAATTTCACCCATTAATTCTTGCCCGCCACGAATGCGAAAGCTTTGGGAAACAGAGTCATTTATAGAGAGAATTTGGTTTCCGAGCGCTTCGGAAAGTTTCTTAATCATCTCAAGCGAGACATTTTGACCGCCTTTTTCGATACGATGGATGGCTGACTGGCTAGAGCCGACTGCTTTAGCTAAATCGCCTTGGGTCCACCCTTTTTCTGTGCGCATATGCTCAACAGTTTCACCAATCACTTGTTGATAAGTCTTCATCTTTTTCATGAAGTCATTATATCATGGCGTGAATATTTGTAAAGTAGAATTCAGGGGGTTTAAATTTGGTATAATATAATAATGGATTCGATTTTAGATGGCTTAAATGAGAGACAGAAAGAGGCGGTAGAAACGCTTTCGGGGCCAGTATTGATTCTCGCGGGGGCAGGTTCGGGGAAGACGAAAACTCTAACGCACCGAATTGCGAATTTAATCCAGCATGGGGTCGAACCGAGTCGGATTCTTGCGGTAACATTCACGAATAAAGCAGCGAAGGAAATGCGAGAACGGTTGGCGAAACTTTTGTATGGTACGTCGGGAGAGTCGCGGAGTTTTATGCCGTATATGGGGACGTTTCATGGGATTGCGGTGAAGATTTTGCGACAGGAAGCGGCAGCGATTAATTTAGATAGAAATTTTGTGATTTATGATACAGATGACCAGGTAGCATTGATTCGAAGAATTATGAGGGAGTTAAAGTTTTCGGATGATAAGAATTTAAAACCGAAATCGATTCAGGCGATGATTTCAAGTGAGAAAAATCAAGGGTATGGCCCAGAAGAGTATGAAGCGAAGGCGCTTTATCCAAATCAGAAGAAAATTACAAATATATTTTATAAATATGAGGAAGAAAAACAAAAAGCGGGAGCGTTAGATTTTGATGATTTATTATTGAAAGAATTGGAAATATTTAGAAATCATCCGGAAATTAGAAAAAAGTGGCAGGAAAAGTTTCGACATATTTTAATTGATGAATATCAGGATACGAATTTAGTGCAATATAGTATAGTGAAATTGTTGGTGAATGAGGAACGAAATATTTGCGTGGTAGGGGATGATTGGCAGTCGATTTATTCATGGCGAGGGGCGGATTTTCGGAATATTTTGCATTTTGAGGCGGATTTTCCTGGTGCGAAAGTGATAAAACTGGAGCAGAATTATCGTTCGACGGGGAATATTTTAACGGCGTCGCAAAAAATTATCAATGAGAATAAAACGAGGACAGAAAAAACTTTATTTACGGAAGCGGGGAAAGGCGAGCCAGTGGATATTGAGTCTTTGAGGAATGAAGAGGAAGAAGCGAATTTTGTGGCGTTAAAAATTTTGAATATGCAAAAGGAATATCCGAATTTAAGTAATTTTGCGGTTTTATATCGGACGAATGCTCAGTCGTATAGTTTTGAGAAAGCGTTTATGAACATGCAAATTCCGTACAAAATTGTGGGTGGGGTGAGATTTTATGATCGGAAGGAAGTAAAAGACGTTTTAGCGATTTTACGATTAATTATAAATGGGAAAGACAAAGTAAGTTTGGGGAGAGTATGCCGAAATGTTTTAGCGGGAATTGGCGAAGTTTCGCTAAATAAAATTTTGATGGGGATAGACTTAATTTCGGAAAAAATTAGTGAAAAATCTGATGAAAATCCACTTAAAAACGAAGATTTAATAGGAGTTTTAAAAGCATCAAAAGCGAAGGCGAGTTTTTTGAAACTAATTGAATTTATCAAGAAGACGTCGGAGGGGGAAAATCCTGGAGAGACGGTGAAAAGAATAATTGAGTATTTTGATTTTAGAGGTTTGACGGATGATGGGACGGATATGGCGGAAGAGAGGATGAAAAATCTCGAAGTTTTGATGAAAAATGCTTCGGAGTACGATAGTTTGGATGATTTTTTGGCGGATGCGACGTTAATGTCGTCGGCGGATGAGGCGGGCGCAAAGGATGCGGTTACTTTGATGACATTACATGCGGCGAAGGGGCTGGAGTTTCCAGTAGTATTTATTGTAGGGATGGAAGAAGGATTATTTCCGATGGGGAGAGCATGTGAAAATGAAGATGAATTAGAAGAAGAGAGAAGGTTGGCGTACGTTGGGATGACGCGAGCGATGCGGAAACTGTTTTTGACGTATGCGAATTCGCGGTATTCGTACGGGAGAAGAGATTATAATATGCCATCGCGGTTTTTGATGGAATTAGGTTACAACCCGTACGGATCGTCTTTATATGGGGGCTCTTCGTATCGTGATGAAGATGGAGATGGAGTAGTGGATTTTGATAATAATTTTGATGATTTTGGCGAAAGTGATTTTGACCCATTTCCGAGCGATGGACCGGTGTTTGAATATTAGTTTTGGACATAAATGGTTGGCTTGAAAAAAAGTAAGCGTTAGTGTAATATAATTTATATGAAGCGGGCAGTATTGCTTTGGTTGGCAGTATTTATGAGTGGAATGATAGTTTTTTGTTCGACTCAAGGCGTAGTGATGGCGTTGACAGCGACACAGATGTTAGAGTTTTCGCAGAATGATATTTTGTTTTATGACCCGTGCACGGGGGGTAGCGATGACGATAGTGCTGATAGTGATAGCTGCTATGATTTGGATGAATTGACCTGGGAAGATTTGAAAGGGCTAGGAGAAAACGACACGTTAAGATTGGTGGTGGAACACTATGGTGAATTTGCGATGCAATTACAAAAGTATTATGGTATACCATGGGAATTTCCATTCGCAATTATGGTTAACGAGTCTGGTGTTGGGACAAACAAAAATTCTGTATCTGGGCAAGTTGAAAGAGACGGGTATTTTAATATGATGGGCTTAGACCATGGAGCGTGTGGAACTATAGATCATTATCGTGTACAAAATTATACTTATGATTCTAATGGGCATCCATGGTCTGGATATAAGACTATTTCAGATATGTTGTTAGGATATGCGATTTATCATGTAAAAAATAATAACTGTAGAGGGTCAGATAATAGCTCGTTAAGTTCTTATGATACTGGACTTAGCATGCTATCGCCTGATAATTATCGTTTGGCAGAAGCGGTGGATGCATTGCAAAGTCATTATTGTGATGAAACTGAAGGTGCATGTTACGATGACAAAATTATGCCTATTATAGATGGTACTAGTTCTGAGTGGTCGGCACTCGGTGAAGTTAGGAAGGAGAAAGGTTGGAAAACTTCGGCGGAGCTGGCAAAGGCTTGGAATATACAACCAGGTGGTATAGCGGTACAAAAGTGGGGGTGGGGAGATATTCGTGAACAAATTTGGAATGAATATGGTGCAACTGGATTGCCAGATTGTTCGGAAAATGGAGGAGAAACAATCGCGCAAGTAGCAATAGATTTAGCATGGCATGATGCAAATCATTCTCATGATATAAAGCCAGAGTACGCCAAGGCAGCAGAAGAGGTAGGTTTAGAGAGTTATGGGAAAAGTCCTAGTGATAAATCAAGCGGAGCGGAAGATTGTGGGCATTTTGTTTCGGTAGTCGTAAGAAAAAGTGGAGTAGATAAGGATATTTCTGGCAGGGGAGACTTGGAAAAAGGAACCGATAATATGATGAATCATTTGGCCAGTTCTGATCTTTGGGTAGAGGTAGAAAATAAGGGAAATGATAATAATTTGGAGCCTGGCGATATTTTGGTTAGAAGTGGACATATAAAAATATGGTTGGGGAATATGGGTGGAGAGTTTAACACGGCTGAGGCTTCTTTACTTCAATTTACTGGTCGCCTAGCAAATAAAGCTTATGACGAAGATAATGATGGTCAGACTTGGCGGATTTTTCGTGCAAAAAATGGAGGAAATACAAAAAAGAAAACAGAAGGAGGTTCATCTGAAGTAGTAAGGGGGGCAAATGCAATTGTGGAGACGGCGAAAAAACTTTCGTGGGATGAAGGAAAAAGACCGAATCCTATTTTGCTTTCCAATGATACATATACAAATGCCGCTAAAGCACGAGGAGGTCAATTTATTACTGGCGGTAATTGCAACTTAGCATCGTTGAGAGCTAACTATCCCAGTTTGGAAGTTTGCCCGTCTTGCGCACGGTTTGTTTCAATGGTATTTTTAGAAGCGAATATTGATTCTGAATTTACAAAACAAAGTAGTGGAGGAAAAGTGCATCTTATTGGCAATAATTCAGGCGGATTAACATATTATTTGATTCATTCACCGAAATGGATAGAAGTTGAGGATTATGATGGGATTGGATATCAAAAACTAGAACCAGGAGATGTGTTGGTCGCTGATTCTGGTTATCGTCCTAGCCATATTGTTAGAAACGCTCCTTATAGTGACCATACTTTTATATATTTGGGGAATGGAAAAGTGGCTGAAGCGAGTAATAGCTTTGCGGGAGGGTTTCAATATAGCTGGAATGATGGTGTGGGTGGGCCTAATGATGGGTATGTAGCATTTCGTTATATTGGCGATGGAAAAAAATCAAATAAAGTTGAGTTGCATAAGCCGGATAATGCGTGGTTAGATAATGCAGGGCTAGATGGATTTCAAAGAGATGAGGCACTAAATTCTAGGGCTCCTGCGGGAAAGCAAGTGGATGATTATGTAATGGAGCCCGGGACAGATAATTATAAATCTTACGCATCAAAAGCTGGTGACGGGGCAGGATTACCAGGATTTATAGTATTGCATTGGACGGCGGGGACAGGTTATCCTGGTTGGGATGGTTATTGTGGCGAAGAGAGAGAGTCTAATGGAAAGCAATCGGTTTTTCCGCCGCATTTTACAATTGATGTGAAGAATAGGAAAATATGGCAACATTTTCCACTCTCAAATCCATCAGCAGCGGTGATGGCGGGGGATGAAATATGGGATTTATATGGCGTGCAAATTGAGGTTATAGGAGGTCCAGAAAGTGAGGTTGGTGCGGCGTGGGATTATAATAATTTTACTGATGATGAATATGACTATCTTGCTAAATTATTAATTGAAATAAGCAATGAAACTGGTATTCCATTAACCTCTAGTTTAACTTGGATAGAAAGTAGTCAGATTAATCAGGCTTTGTCTACCGAAGAAATAAAAAAATATATAGGTGTGCTTGGACATGAACACTTACAGGGTCAAAACGGAAAATGGGATCCTGGCAAAATGTGGGAATATATAAAACCAGCATTAGAAAGGTTGGGATATGTTTATCAGGGTGGTGGTGGAGATGATAATTCTTCGTGTGGAGAAAGCAGCGATGATAAAGGTACTGGAGTTAGAGGGACATGTTACAAGAATCAAATGCCTGGGGATAATGACGGAGATTGTACGTCGGATGGATACACTTGGTATTATCAGTTTGGAAAAACTTGGGGTAGCCATCCCCTACCTTCGTGTGGGGAAAATATAGATTATTGTGGGTGTGGTCCGACATCGCTTGCTGCAATAATTACAAATTTGACCGGAAAATTTGTGACTCCAATTGAAGTAGCAGACAAGATTGAAGCTATGGGGGCGATGACTGGAGTTGGAACGGATACTGGTTCGGCTGTATCGCTCGTGAATGAATATGGCTTAAAATATGAGACGGTGAGCTTTAGCGATATTGACAGATTGTTGGGAGAAGGAAAAATGATATGGACTTCATTTAATTCTACGCCGGTTTCTTGGGAAGGTGGGAGTGGTTCGATTGCTGGTACTAATCATGTAATTGCTATAAGGGGTAAAACGAGCGACGGAAAATGGCAGACTTTGGATAGTGCGGGTGTTTTTGGTATAAATAACGAGAGGAAGTATATTCCGAGTACGATGGCGGGCGCTTATAATGGAGGAGGTGTATTTGCAATCTATAAATGAAAAAAAAATAGTTGAGTTTTTTAAATCTCCTTTTGGTATTGGGATTTTTTTGATTTTGATTGTTCTAATAATTTTAGTTATTATTTCGATTTCTTCTTCATTTGAGGATTCATATGATTATGAAAGCCAAATACAATATGAGTATGATTCAGCTTCGGACACGACGATTACGTTTTTGCCTGAAACAAATGGACATAGTGAGGAGGCACTCTTTGTGGCAATGGAAAATGTAAATGCTCCTAATACTCATCTTCGCGTTTTTCAGGATGCAATAGAAAAATATGCGAAGGAAAATGGGATAGATTTATTTAGAGTGAGTTATCTTAAGGATAGTTATAAATTAGAAACTTCTTTTGTGTTTAATTTTAAAGTCGTTTTAAATATAGATCAAATTACGCTTGGAGTAGTGATGGACTCATCGGCGGGACAGAGAAATGTTCTGGGGATGACAGTGAAGCTTTATGATGAAGAAGGGAATGAAATTTATACATTTAAGGTTGACGAAAATAACGTATGCGATTATAAATATCCATGCAAAAACAAGAAAAACGATAGTGATTAGTTGTTAAAAGTTGAGAATTAACGTATAATAATAAGTATGAAAAAGCTTTTAGTTTGGCTTTTGATGGTTTTTGTGGTGGGAGGAATTTTTGTAACAACGCAGAAGGTAGCGCAGGCTTTATCTCAAAGTGAATTACAAGATTTTGCTCAGAACGATATTCTTTTTTATAATCCGTCGTGTGCGGATGATAGTGGGGGTGGGTCATGTGTAGGACTTTTACCCGGAGATAATAACGCAGAAAGAGTTTGGAACTATTTTGTTGAAGCGGGAATTTCTGGCGTATCGGACAATGCAAATGTGATTTCTGGAATTATGGGAAATTTAAAACAAGAATCGAACTTTAACCCGTTTTCAGCAGGGAATTATTATGGACTTTTTCAGACGAACAATGAAGAAATGTTGAATGAAATTAAAGAAGCTGGGCTAGATAAATATTGGGGAGATAATGCGGCACCTAAAGATGCGATAGAGAAAGCGATTAGGATTGAATTGGATTGGTTAACGAAAAAAGCGAATAGGTTTATTTGCGCAGGAGATCCGACATGGGAAAAGACAGGGTTTTTATGTAATATAGATAAAACGAATGATACACCAGAAGCTTATTCAGATTTATTTTTAGTAAGCTATGAGGATGCAACGACGAGTGAGGCGGAAAGCCCAAATATGGGAGGGAGTAATGCGATTTTGGATAAACATGCGCGTGAGGTTGGACGGGAAATAACTGGAGATTATTCGTATTATCAGGAAGCGGAAGTGCGGCGAAATAATGCGGAGGCAATTTCCAAAGAATACGCATCGGCGGTAACCTGCAAGGGTAGCCAGGCAATTGTAGAGACGGCGAAAAGATTAGCCTGGGCGGAAGGGGCGAGACCAGCGGATATTTATACTGCGACGGATGATTATAATAAGGCGGCGTTGGCGCGTGGAGATGGATTTGTTTATGCGCCTGGAAGCTGTACGAGGTTGGGTTCGGCAGGAATTTGTTATTCTTGTGCAAGATTCGCATCGCTGGTGTTGTTGGAAAGTGGGGTGGACCCAGATTTTGTTGAAAAAAGTAAATTGAGCAATGGTAACTATAGGCCGCATTTATTGTCGATGAGCTCAAATCCTGAAGGTTTGACATATTATCTGACGAATTCACCAAAGTGGCGAGAAGTGACGGAATATAAGGGGAATGGGTATGAAGGGTTAGAACCGGGTGACATTTTGCTTAGTGATAATGAATATCGTAATATTGGAAAAGCGAATGACCACGTATTTATTTATTTGGGAGATGGAAAAGTGGCAGATGCATCGCACGAAGATTTTGGGGCTTATCAACATGATTGGTCGGATTTTTACAATGGGTGGATTGCTTTTCGATTGAAGAATTCGGGCGGAGGAAAAGTTTCTAATACGATTACGGCGATTAATACGACCGAAATTACGAATGGAGACACGAATAATATTTTAAGAGCGAAAAACGCAGACAAACAATATAGCGATTTTATTAGACCAAATGGTGCGATTAATGCGGGCAAGAATGTAGCATATTGGGATGATTACGATTCTCCGGAGATGTTGAAGATGCTGCTGGAAACTTATGGCGATTTGGCATATCAAGTTCAAAGAGCGATTGGTGTGCCGTGGATTGCGGTTTTAGTACAAATGCGTTATGAGGATCCGAATAGCGTGTGTGGGAAAAATAATTTTTGGGGGGCAGGTTGTCCGCCTGGAACTGGTCCGGGGGGAGCGAGCATTTGGGGTGATAATTTGGGTGACGGGTTTTTAGAGTATGCGAAGGCTTTAACAAATGGCTATCATGACCAGGCTTTGGGAATTTCTGACCCGAAAGAGTTTTTGGTAAAATTAGGCCCGACTTGGGTGCAAGGGAATATTCACGGAGCGGGATATGGCAGTATAGAAGGTATGAAAAAATCTGTTGACGTTTTAGGGGATTTCGTTAAGACTAATGAGGGCAAGGCGATTGTAGAAAAATTTACTGGTTATCATGATGAAGGAAAAAATGTGTGTGATACGGGCGGAGTAACTGGAACTTGTTTCGCCAACCAGCTATCTTCAGAAGCGGATGGTGGTTGCACGGAAGATGGCTATACATATTATTGGCAGGGCGGAAACGCTTCATGGGCAAAGGTGCCGTATGCGTATGGAACGATTGGTGGTTGGGCATGTGGGCCTTCAGCAGTAGCAATGGTAGTGACGGCATTGGCGCAAAAATTTGTAACTCCACTTGAGACAGCGAAAATAGCAAACGAACGAGGATATTATGCTGCAGCTGGTTCAACTGATGCTGTAGTAAATATTGTGAAGGATTATGGTTTGAAAGTAGAGCCGATTGCAGATTCAGTTGAAGAAATAAACAAAGCATTAAAGTCTGGAAAGATGATAGTAACTTCAGTTGGGCCTGGTTCGGGCTTAACAACGGGCGGACATTTTATTGCGATTAGAGCTGTGACGAGTTCTGGCAAATGGAAATTGTTCGATAGCTCATCATATTATAATGGTAATGTATATAGCAACATAAATGATATGGAATTCGAGCCAGCACCGTTAGTATATGATATGAGCGTACATTCGGGAGGAAGCTATGCCATATCGAAATGAGAAACTAAAAGAGTTTTTGCGAACGCCTTTAGGAATGGGCACGGCAATTATTGCGAGTATTGTATTATTGGTTTTGATTATTTTTTCGATTGTACAAGTTGGTACGGGTTCAAATGAAATAAGAGCAGAATATGATCCGGCCTCAGAAGAAGAAGTTTATTTTGCGCCGGCGACGAATGGAGCGGAAAGTGAAGATATTGTAAGATATGTAGGATTTTTCGATTTGTTTAGAAAAAACAATGTGACGCCGGAGCAGTATGTGAATTTTCAAAATACGATGGAAGAATACGCAAAAAATGCAGGGATATATTTAACGAGAGTAAGTTATGTAAAAGATAGTTTATATATAGAAGGAACATGTAAATATAATTTAGATGCGGTATTAAATGTAGACGAAGTTTTGTTAAATGTAGTAATGGATGCTTCGGAAAATTGTGAGGGAACTGACGGATTAAAAATAAAAATAAGTGAGGTGGAGGAATGAGAACAGAAAAAAAGAATTTAAAAATCATGTGGATAGCGACTAGTTTGATTTTAGTTTTGGTTTTAGTATTGATGACGATAAGAATGGTGAGAGAGAATAACCAATTCAAAATCGTTAATTTTGATCAAATTAAAAGTAATTTATCAGATGCAAATAAAGATGGCGTGAAAGAAGAAATTTTGGCAAAAATCAAAAATGAAAAAGTTGGTGATGGGATGGGTGCGGAAGGGCTGATTCGAGTGAGTTCGTATGAGGAAGAAAAAGTGGAGAATGGAAGAGTATATAAGTTTTTAGTAGATATTGATAAATATAAAGTCTCTTACGCAGTAGATTTTATTGTAGACAACAATACAAAAAAATATGAAGAAATAAATTTAAGTTGTCCATCGTTTAAAGAGCTGAAATATCCGGAGAATGATTGTGCGGGAGAGGATAACGAGATTCAGGCAATAGAAAGATATTTGCCATATAATTTTGAAATGGAAAGTGGAAGAGTAGTAACGATAACTTCAGAATATTCAAACGAGAAAAAGAATTATTTGAAAGTAAGAGTGAGTACGTGCGGGAGAGAAGGAGTCGTATTTAATACGATTGAAGCAGTAAATGAGTGGATTGGTTCGCTAGGTTTTAATCCAGATAAATTTGAAATAGAAATTGAGGAGTTTTGTGATGTTTCGTAATGATTTTTTGAGAACGTATAGGAGAATTGTAATTTTCGGGGGAATGGGGATAGTTTTGATTTTAATAATCTTTTTAGGCATAGTTCCTTTAATTGATTATTTAAATCGTCCAGCATATGTAGATATTTTAATCGCTCCGGTTGAAGCGAAAATAATGATAGACGGAAAAGAATATAGGAATGCAACTTATGAGTTAGAACCTGGAGAATATAAAGCGGAGATTTCACGAGAGGGTTATAAAAGTAAAGAAATTAATTTTATAGTTAATCATGGCGAAACGATAAAGTTATATACCTATTTGGATCCAGAGGATGGGGATTTTTCAGATTATGAAGAAAAGAAAAATGTAGATTCTTTAAAGGCGCTTTTAAGGATGAATGGATATAATGAAGAAGGAGAAGAAATAGAAGATGGTTTTAGTATGATAGACGAAGATAAAACGGCGAATGATTTTATTAATAAAGTGACTATTGCAAAAGAAATGCCAATTTATATGTCGGTTTGTGGAAAGCCGGCAAAAAGAACAAATTGTAATTCAATCTCGGTAAATTATGATTATGATTATCGGTGTGACGGAAATAGACTATGTTTGATTATCAGAAGTAGGGAGCGTGCGTTAAGTGAGGTGACTTTAGATGAGGTCAAAAAAGGTGTTGAAAGTTTGGGCCGAAAATTTAGTGAATATAAATACGTTTATGACCAAAATGTAAATATGTAAGATTTTTGGGAAGATTGATAAAAAAAAGTTGCTAAAAAATAAAATGGTTATGGTATAATGGTTCTATATGAATCCGTCATACGATAACGGTTTTGGTGGGTTTAGCTCGGGCGGGATAGCGTCGGGGGGTGGTGCGATGCCGATTAATTCGGGAACGGGGGATATTGTATTGAACAGTGGGGCATCGAAGGAAAAGTCAAAAAAATGGCTAGTAATAGGATGTATTGCGGTTGTTTTGATTATTGCGATAGTTTTAATGCTATTGTCTACATTTAAAGGTAATGGAACAGAAGACGAGCTTAATATATCGGTTAAAGAAGCTTTCAATAAATATGGTAATTATCTTCTGTATGGTAATGATTCTACTGAAGAAATTGTAAAAGATGATGATTTGGATATATATAGTACGGAGTTTTTCTTTGATAGCATGGATTCAGAACAACTAACTATTTTGAAGAACCATTATGATGAGTATTATCGAGATCATGAATTGTTTGATAATAATGAAATGTATGAATATAATGAAACGTTTGAGTTTTATTATAACTATTTGAAAGATGGCGAGATATCTATAGACGATATAGCTGCATTATATGATGGCCATTCGAATTCTACCCAAGAAAAAATAAATCATATGATTGACGCTTATATAGAAAAAACTCCGGAGATGATAAAATATAAAGAATTAAAGAAAAGACAAACAGAACTATTATTGAAGAAGGTGTCTTATTATTCGGAAAATGGTTGCTTAGATGATGGTATTGATTATAAATGTATTGTGGATTTACCTTCTCCGCTTACGAGTGATGAGAGCAATGAATTAAACATATTGGATAGAAAAATTGAAGATATAATCATAAAAGAAAGATTTATTCTAGTGAATTCGACTTTTTGGATGAGCACTAATATGGAGGTTGAACTGAAAGATGAAGATGAAGAATAATGTCGGTGTTGTTGCCAAAGGGTTGATGGTTATGCTTGCTATTATGTTTACGCAGCTTTTTGTTTGTAGTTCAACTTTTGCCGCCTCTTCTGGCTCTAGTATGTTTAAGAAAGCAGCATTGCAGGGGTTATACACTTGTTACAACGGGTATATGGTAGATACTGTCTATGTGGGCGATAGCCCGGTTGGTCCAATTTATCAGACTCAGTCTTCTTTATTAGCGAATACGGGTGGGACAATAATATTCCCTACTGGATCAACTAAAGGTGCGAGTGGTGCAAATGACGATAAAATTTCGTGTGGCAAATTGTTTAACGGTGCTGGCGGACTAACTATAAATGGCTTTTTCGCTCCTTCTAGCAGTAGTTCGAATGCTATAGCTAATAGTGGCATTTTTGGGCTTTTTGGCAAAAGTGCTGCTACTGATAGCGATACATTAGATAATCAGGTGAAATTTTTGAGGAATATGGGTTATGTGACCGAGTCTGTTAGCGGTTCTAGTAATGAATGTTTTTCGTTTAGCTATAATTTGAAAGGTGAGAGTAAAGCATACAAAGATATTAGCGACACATTTAGGGTTTGCAAAGTAGATTATGGATGGGAAGAAAAAAGTGATGGTAGTACAGAAGGTTTTAATGGTTTTAGCTCGTTAGGCGATAAAGATGGTAATTTGTTGATTATGTGGGGAGCGGGAAATTCGTTAGCATTGGATGGCAGTAAATTAAATGATAAAGAATATGTTAAAGGAGTATTCATATATGATGGGGTTGACGGAAGTTCTATGGGCTCTTATACTTTTAAATTTGTTTCATCAGATTATGAAGCTAACAAGTTTTCATATTATAAAGCTGAATTAGACAAATCGTATGATTTGTCGGCGTTTATAACCGCTGCGCGATTCTTGAGTGGCGATAGTAACCTGTCTGTAGCTGGTCTTAGCTATACTAAAGCTGAAACTATCGATTTATATAATCATTATCTAACTGATTATTATAAAGTCGATATTACTTGTGGGGTCACTGGAGATAGTTTATATAATTATGGTAGCAACGCAGAAACTATAGAAAAACAGAGAATACATGATGATTGTTATGTCTTAAGTAAAGCTGATGCAACAAAGAATAATAAAGGGAAAAATTTGAATAAAGGAGTAAGGCCAATAGTATTAGGAAAGCTTGGGGATTATAGAAATATTAATGTTTTGAGTGAAAGTACTTTGGGTTATGATGAATTGGTTGCGGCTCTGAAAGCTCTTTATGCCGATGCATCACCAGAAGAATTGCAAGAGTTGGAGGATATAGAGAATGATCCTGAATCTGATGTTGGAGGCGAAGTTGCAGAGCCGAACTGCCTGAATTCGGGAGCGGCGGAGAAATTAGGATGGATTGTTTGTCCGGCTCTAGAATTAATGTCTGGCGCAACAGAGTCTCTATATGAAAAAGCGGTGGAACCGGCTCTTAAGGTTGAACCGACGTTATTCACTAAGTACGAAGATCAAGGTACGAAGCATGTCTGGGAGATTTTCCAAGGTATAGCCAATACGATATTTATCGCATTGCTTTTGGTAGTAATCTTTTCACAATTAACTGGAGTCGGGATAGATAATTACGGAATAAAGAAAATTTTACCAAAATTAATTGTAGCGGTCATATTGATTAATTTATCTTATATATTATGTTTAGTTTCTGTGGATTTATCCAATATTGTGGGTAGTGGCATACAAGATATGTTTAATAATATTAATATAGGAGTAGATACTGCTAGTGTGACATTTGGTGGGAAAGAATTTCTTTTCAGTTTAGGTTCAACTGCGCTTACTGGTGCGGGTATATTAGGGGTGTTAATGGCGGACATATGGGTAGTAGTTATGGTCGCGGGACCACAAGCCATATTATTAGCATTGGTAATTGCTACACTTTCGATTTTAGCGGCAGTGTTTTCATTGTTTGCGCTGTTAGCAGCTAGAAAGGCAGCAATAGTCGTACTAGTGGTGTTATCTCCAATAGCATTTGTTTGCTATATGTTACCAAATACGAAGAAATTATTCGATAAATGGTTGAAGTTCTTTGAAGCGATGTTGTTGCTATATCCGATTTGCGGGCTTTTAGTTGGTGGTGGGAATTTTGTGTCTAAATTACTCTTAGTGACTGGAGCTGGAGATGGCGGTTTCTTCTCGGCGTTTATGGCAATGATAATAGGCGTAGTTCCGATATTCTTTATCCCGACGGCGCTTAAAGGTTCGTTTGCGATGATGGGCAAGATTGGTGATGGAATTATGAAGATTGGTAATGGTGTGGGTGATAGAATGAATAAGGCTGGAGCTAATATCGATAAAGCAGTAAGAGGTTCCGAAAGATTTAAAAATAATGCCGCGGAATTTCAAAGGAATAGAACATTAAAAGCTAGCGAACGAAATGTAAGGAGATTACAAAATAAGCAGAAAAGCGGAGGAAGATTGAGCGAGAGCGAAGAGCGGGCGCTGGCGCGTAGTCAACAGACTGTGGATAAAATGAATCGAGAAAATAGGGCTGCAAGAGCGATTCTAGCAGAGAAGGAGTATGAAGGCAGTTTGGATGTTGAATTAGAGGATGAGCTAAGCACGGCAATGGATAGTGGTGATATGGATAAGGTAGAAGCGTTATCTAAGGCACTTATTACTAGAAAAGGAGCTGCTGGGGCCAAGAAGATTGGTGATCTTTTGGCTGAGAAGAGTATGTATACGACTGATGCTAGCGGAAACAGAGTAGTAAATGATGCGATGGTTAAAACTATGAGTAGATATAGAGATATGGTACAGCATGATTCTGCATTTGCTCAACATATGCGAGGTAAGGCTTCTGATGCTTTCGGTATGATGTCTGCTGGTGGAGCAATTAAACGCAATGACGATGGTACGATAGAATATGGTGATCTTGGTTATTTTGCGAGGAAAAATGAGATTGCAAAAACGGATAGCGATTTTGCATCGCAAGGTTCAACTACTTTGAAGCGTGCTATAGAAAGTGGAGGATTAACAAAAGATAGGGTTGAGCAGTTGCTCAATAGCGAGGATCATTCTGTCCAGACTATGCTTTCAGATGAAGGGAAGCGAACAACTTTACAAGCTTTCGTATATAGGGAAAACCATAAAAATGATCCTAATGTTAATTTGGAGGAAATGTCGGATGCAGACGCTTCTTTGAACTATGCTAAAGAAAAAGAAGCCGTCAGAAATGCTGAAGAAAGCAGAAAAGCCGCACTTGCGTCGAATGTTGAGGTTATTGCGAATGCTTTGACTGGAGCGGGAACTGTTACTAGTGCTGGAGCTAGTGGTTCGGCTGGTACGCCTATTGACACGTCTGCAGCTTCATCTGGTAGTGTAAGTATTGGATCTAGCAATCCGTATGAAATTCATATTTCCCATCGTTCTCCTGTAGATACGATAAAAGAGATACAAGCAAAAAGAGTTGCCGAATCTTTAGCAAAGGGCGACGTAATCGATACTGAGTCACCGGAATTCCAGAGTTATTTAAATACTTTGCCTGAAAGAACTAGACAGAATTTTGTTCAAAAAATCAAAGATGCAGAAAGCAGAAGTAATAGTAGTACGGGGGCAGACGGAACTTCGGCATAAAAAATGGTCTGGGATAGGAGATTTGAACTCCTGACCTCACGCACCCCATGCGTGCGCGCTACCGGGCTGCGCCAATCCCAGACAACCTATATTATAGCATGAAAATGTGGTATAATTAAAGGGTTCAGGGTGTGGCGCAGTTGGTAGCGCGCAGCGTTCGGGACGCTGAGGCCGTCGGTTCAAGTCCGATCACCCTGACCAGAAATAAGGAGGAAATAGTGGCGGAAAATATTAAAAATAGCACGGGGGGAAAGAAAATAAACGCGAATAATAATGCTTCGAATACAGTGCGAAGTATTTTGTTTACATTTATCTTAATATGTTTTGGGGCGCTTTTGATTGCAAATATGAACCAAAGTGGGGTGCAAAAAACGGAAGTGCCGATTTCAGAAGTAATTCAACGTGCGAATGATCCAGATGGCGATATTAGTAAGATTACGATAACTGGCAACACGCTTGATATAACTTTAAAAACTAAGGACCAACCGACTGAGACTTCGCGTAAAGATCCTTCGGGGACTTTATATGACCAGGGACTGATAAATCATTGTGAGAATTTAGAAGGAGAAGATTTAACTGAATGTCAGAAAAAATATCCGACGATTGAATATAAGGAAGATGCGGATGTTTGGGGAATTGTTCTAGATGTATTACTAACTGTACTACCGATTATTGCTTTAGTGATATTCTTCTCGTGGATGATGCGACAGGCGACGGCGGCGAACAATCAGTCAATGGCGTTTGGAAAATCGAGGGCGAAATTATATGGTCCGGATAAGAAAAAAGTAACTTTCAAAGATGTAGCGGGTAACGAAGCGGCTAAACAAGATTTAACTGAAATTGTAGATTTCTTAAAGAATCCGAAAAAATATGAAAAATTAGGCGCGAAGATTCCGCGCGGGGTTTTACTAGCAGGAGATCCTGGTACGGGTAAAACTTTAATGGCGCGAGCGGTAGCGGGTGAAGCGGATGTGCCATTCTTCTCGATTTCGGGTTCGGAATTTGCGGAGATGTTTGTCGGGGTAGGTGCGTCGAGGGTACGCGATTTGTTTAGTAAAGCGAAGAAAAATGCACCATCGATTATCTTTATTGATGAAATTGATGCAGTGGCACATAAGCGAGACGCGCGTGGGGGAGCTGGACGTGAGGATGAACAAACTTTAAATCAGATTTTGGTAGAAATGGACGGATTTGATAATGATTCGGGTGTAATTGTAATGGCGGCAACGAACAGGGTAGATATGTTAGATAAAGCTTTGCTTCGACCAGGACGATTTGACCGACACGTAAACGTTACGCTTCCGGAAAGAAAAGATCGTTTGGAAATTTTGAAAGTGCATTTTAAAGGTAAGCCGGTAGAGGAAAACGTTGACTTAGAGGCTTTGGCGAAAAAGACGGCGGGTTCTTCGGGCGCGGATTTAGCAAATATTGCAAACGAAGCGGCGATTACAGCGGCGCGCGAAGGACACAAAGCGATATCAAATAAAGATTTGACAGAAGCATTTGAGCGAGTGGCGATTGGACCGGAACGAAAAAGCAAAGTAATGAATGAGAAGGAACGTAAGATTACGGCTTACCATGAAGCGGGGCATGCGTTGGTTGGACACGTTTTGCCGGATTCGGATCCAGTGCATAAAGTAACGATTATACCGCGTGGTTCAACGGGCGGAGTAACTTGGTTCTTACCGCCGGAAGATAGGAGCTATAAGAATATATATGAGTTAAAAGATATTCTTGCGCGGGCGATGGGCGGAAGAGTAGCGGAAAAATTAATATTTGGGACGGATGCAATTACGACGGGGGCCTCTTCGGATCTTAAGAATGTAGCGGAATTGGCGAAATCGATGATAGTTGAAGAAGGCATGGGCTCTTCGACGAGGAATTTAGTTTTTCCAGATGAAGCAACTGGATACTATACGATTACGACTGGCAAACCGTACTCTGAAAAAACGGCGGAAATAATTGATAGTGAAATTAAAAAATTAGCGGACGAAGCGACAAAGAGGGCGGAAATGGTATTAAAAGCCAACAAAGCGGTTTTAGATAAGTTGGCGGAAGAATTATTGGCGCACGAAACATTGGAAGAAGCAGAATTAGAGCCAATTTTAAAATCAGCAAAATTACCAGAAACCGTAAAATTATATAAATAAAAAAGGAGGAGGTGTGGAAAGATTTTTGGATTATTTTGTACCAGAAAAGTATGTTTTGCAATTAAAATTTCAGGTAAAACAAAAAATGTTTTTTGGTTCAGCTGTTATTACTGGTCTAGTTAAAGCTGAGACGATTAAATTCCATGCCGTGAGATTAAAAATCAAATCAGTTTTAGTAAATAGTGAGGAAGTTAAATATAAAGTAGAAGACGACGCATTAATTATTTCTAATATGAAAAGTGGTGAAGCGGAAATTCAGATTGCTTATGAGGGCGTTCTGAATGAAAACATGGAGGGAGTGTATCTTTCGACTTATGAATATGAAGGAAAAACTGAAACAATAATTGCGACGCAGTTTGAGAGCCATTATGCGCGTCAAGCGTTTCCGTGCGTTGACGAACCGGCCGCAAAGGCAGTTTTTGAATTGAGCATGGAAATGTCGGAAAAATTTGATGGAATTATGCTTTCGAATATGCCGGCAAAAATTGCAGATGGAAATGTATATGAATTTGAACCAACGCCGAAAATGTCGACCTATCTTTTAGCGTTTGTAATTGGTAAATTGCAAGGTAAGACGATAAAAAATAAACATGGCGTAGAAATTACGACGTATTGTTCTTTAGCTCAGGACATAGATGCGGTAGATTTTGCAAATGAGATTGCGGCAAGAAGTTTAGAATTTTATGATGATAATTTTGGCGTATCGTATCCTTTGAAAAGATGCGTGCAAGTAGCTTTACCGGATTTTGATGCGGGGGCGATGGAAAACTGGGGATTAGTGACTTATCGTGAATCGATGCTTTTAGCATCAAAAAAAGCGACCTTGGGGACGAAAAAGAGTGTAGCATTAACGGTTGCACATGAGCTTTCGCACCAATGGTTCGGTGATTTAGTGACGATGGAGTGGTGGGATGACCTATGGCTAAATGAATCGTTTGCGAGCGTGATGGAATATTATGCGGTAGATTTTATTCATCCGGAATATAAGATTTTTGAGAGTTTCTTTGTGGGGGATTGTTACGCGGCGTTACTTAGAGATGCATATACTGGAGTACAATCTGTACATCAAGACGTAAAAAGCCCGGAAGAAATTTCGACATTGTTTGATTCGGCAATTGTGTATGCAAAAGGTGCGAGACTGATGTTGATGTTAATTCGGTTGATGGGATGGAATGAGTTTTGTAAGGGCTTGAAAGATTATTTTGAGAAGTTTCAATATAAAAATACGATTGGTGATGATTTATGGAAGGCATTAGAGCCGTATGCGGATTTTAGCCCGAAAAAATTGATGCATGCTTTTATTGATAAACCTGGCTATCCGGTGATAAAAAATGAAAGTGAAAGCTTTAAAAAGTTTTCACAAAAGAAATTTTCATTAGACGGGGCGGAAATGGAAAAGTCGGATTGGCCTTTACCGAAAATAACGGAAGATATGAGTGGGCATTATGTACTTGATTTGGATGAGAAAGAATTTAAAGAAAGATTAGAAAGATTCAGTGAGTTAGGATTAGAAGAAAAAATTAGGCTTTTGATTGACAGAGATTTATTGACAAAAAGTGGGTTAGCTAGTGCAAAATCATTAGTTCCGTTGGCTTTAGAATTTAAAAATGATAATTCAGCATCGGTTTGGAACAAAATAGCAGGATTAGTAGGGAATTTAAAAATGTATTTTGATGATGATTCGGAAGAAGAGAAATTACTGAAGAAATACGTGTTAAAGTTAGTGAATGAAAAGTTGGAAGAAGTTGGAATGGTGACGCGTAGAGATGATGATGAGAATATGTTGAGACTGAGGGCGAATTTAATGGGACTGGATTACTATGCGGAGGATGAAAAGAGATTGAAAGAGTTGGCAGAGATGTATAATGACGATTATGAGAAGATGGACGCGGAGATTCGAGAAGATATTTTAGTGGCGAAAATTTATTTTCAACCGGAGATGATAGAAAAGTATATTGAAAAATATAAGGAAATTGCAGATCCGGATGTTAAGTTTGATTATTTGGTAGCGGTTACATGTATAAAGGACAAAAAGTGGATAGGAAAAGCTTTGGGTTTATTGGGAGATTTAGAAATAGTCAAGCCGCAAGATCAATTATATTTATTTGTATGGTTATACCGGAACCCGAAAATGCGAGAGCAGGCATTTAAATGGTTAATGGAGCATTGGGAAGAAGTGAAAAAAATGAGTGGAGAAAAATCGCTCGATAATTACCCGACATATATTGCAAGATTAGCGCGGACTGAAGAAGAACTTAAATGTTTTGAAGAGTTTTTTGGGCCTATGAAGGAAAATTTATTGATGAAGAGAGCGATTATGATTGGTGAGAGAGAAATTCGAGCAAGGCTGAAACTTATTCAAAGAGATAAAGCTGAAGTGTTAACGGCGTTGAAAGCATATTGTTAGGTTAGTATTGACTTTTTCTAAAAAAAGAGTATAATCATAAGCATAATAGGTTATACACAAAAACAAACAAGAAAGGAATAATATGAAAATAAAAGAAAGGGCAAATGGATTTTGGCTTTTTCTAGCGAGCGTTTTGGGGTTGTCGCTAATTACGACAAACGTCTTTGCAGTGCCTTATGACATGAGTTATAGTGGCGGGCAAGAATTAGGAAATAGTACACAGATAAATTCTGGTTTAGTTAGTGGATTGACGCCACTGATTTTAACCGATAACGAAACGGTATTTAATTATTCTAATTCTGATAGATGGGAAGATGGTTATTTATATAATAGTGCTGTTGGATGTACGGAAGTAAAATATTTTAGAGTGTCAAACAGTGATAACAATAGTGATAAAATGTCGTTTACGATGTCGAGAAATCAGTACAAAGCCGATATTACCTTTGACGACATTCAACTAGATACTTTCTCGGAGCAAGATCTTAGTGATAAAACTTTTGCTGTAGGTGTATTGCCAGAAAAAGGATATGTCTTCTATGGTTTTAGAATTTATCAAGAAAAGTTGGCTGATGAAACAGGTTGTGGCGGTAGTGCTGCGGTAGAGAATATAAACTTTGCAAGCAATCCTGGTGACTATAATGCTTTCATAAAATTAAAAATAAAATTATATGAAAATAATACAGCATTTACTTCTAATAAGTTATATTTCGGAATTACCGATATTGATGCAGCGCAATCGTATAAAATTTTGAATAATGGAAATAAGTTGTCGAGTAGTAATATGTATGCTTTTTCGGCTGAAGCTTTACAACCTAATCCAGAAAGCACCTCTCTAAAGAATATGTTTGTTTCGAATGGTAATTATATTTATTCACAATATGATAACGATGCGGATCCAAAATTCTTTGATATGCACACAGATAAAAATGATGTTTATGTAGCAATTAATCAAGAAACGCAAAATGAAGGGTTAGATATAGTATTTGGGTTCACTAAATTGGCTTGGAGTGGTATTCAGTATTATGCAAATCAATATGTCGTGAATTATGAATCAGATGATCATGGTGATATAACTGGTCTGGAAACAGAAAACGTCATTTCTGGAAATAAACCGTCTGGTTCAAGTACGAGCCCTGACGAAGGCTATCTCTTTAATCATTGGACAGCAGATAAAGATGTATTACTTGCGAATGGTACAGAAATTAAAAAAGGAGAGAGTTTAACAAGTGCGCAGGTTAAACAAGTAATTGTAAATGAAGATTTAACATTCACAGCAATACATGTAATGGAACAGTATGTAGTAAATTATGAGTCTGATGAAAATGGAAAAGTGACTGGAATAGAAACTGAGAATGTCGCGCCTGGGAATAATCCGTCTGGCTCCAAGGAAGAACCAAATAAAGGATATAAATTATCATATTGGGTAGCAGATATAGATGTTATATTAAAAGATGGTACGGAAATCAAGGCGGGAGAAAAAATAACGAGCGAACAAATTGAGCAGGTAGTCGTAACTGATGATATAACATTCACGGCGATACATGAAACTGAAGAAGAGCCTGAGATTCCGAATACTGGTTCCAGCATGGGAGAATTAAATGCAGTTCAAATAGCGGCGCCAGTAGTGGGATTCCTATTGATTGCTCTTGGTATTGCGGTTAGTGCACATTTAGGTCATAAGAAAGTGAACTTCGATTAAAGAGCAGCAGACAAAAAATCCTCCTAATATAGGAGGATTTTTGTTAACAAGAGGATTTTTTACTATGATGGTGCTCGCTAAGAGATTTGAACTCTTACGTCCTAGGGACACTAGCACCTGAAGCTAGCGCGTCTACCAATTCCGCCAAGCGAGCACATGATTATTATAGCATAGATATGTTATAATTAGGGTAAAGCGGAGGTTTTATGATAAAATTTAGTTTTACTAAGATTGTAAATGGTGAATTAAGAGCAATTGATTTAGAGAATTCGGTTAATCAAGACATAACGACGAGGGTTTTGAAAGAAATTGCGAAAGATAGTATGGGGGGATGGTTAGCTTTGCCGAAAAAATATGATGTAGGGGAATTGGTGAAAATAAAGGAGGCGGCGAAAAAAATTCAGGATGAGTCGGAATACCTGGTTTGTATTGGAATCGGCGGTTCGTATTTAGGACATCGGGCGGTAATTGAAGCGTTAAATCCGAAGTCGGAGACGAAAGTGGTTTATGCGGGGAATTCGTTATCAAAAAGAGAGCTAGATAAAGTAATAGAAGAGATTGGCGATGCGGATTTTTCAGTAAATGTAATTTCAAAATCAGGCACGACTTTAGAACCGGCGATTGCATTTGAAACGTTTAAGAAAAAATTGATTGAAAAGTATGGAGAAAAGGAAGCACCTAGCCGGATTTATGCGACGACGGATGCGAAAAAAGGAACTTTGCATGATGAGGCGGTGGCCGAAGGCTATACGAGATTTGTAGTTCCAGATAATATTGGCGGAAGATATTCGGTTTTGACGGCGGTAGGAATGTTGCCGATGGCGGTAGCGGGAGTAAATATAGATAAGTTGTTAGAAGGTGCGGCGGAAGCGATGGAAGGCGTAGTGGGAGAAGCGGCAAAATATGCTTGGACTAGGTATACTTTAGGCGGGGAAAAGAATTATGACACGGAAGTGTTTGCGAGCTTTGAACCAGCGACGATGTATTTTAACGAATGGTTAAAACAATTGTTTGGTGAATCGGAAGGAAAGAACAAGCAGGGAGTTTTCCCGGCTGCGGTAATTTATTCGACAGATTTGCATTCGATGGGTCAATATATGCAAGATGGGCGAAGAGATTTATTTGAAACGATTATCGATTACCCAACGGACGAAATGAATGAAAAAGTAGTAAGAGCGGTGGAAATTGCTCATAACACTGGCGGAATTCCGGTCTTAAGCTTAAAACCGTCATCTTATGACGAAGAAGGATTTGGCGAATTGATTTATTTCTTTGAACTAGCTTGCGCAATTTCAGCAAAATTATTTGGGGTCAATCCGTTTGATCAGCCGGGAGTGGAAGCATACAAAGCAGAATTAAATAAATTATTAGGCAATTAATTATTTCTCAACAATTGTTCCAGCTTTACCATTTAGAGCTTCGCTAAGATGGTCGATATCGGTAATGATGCCGGTGTTGCCAGATTTGTATTTGGCGAATTTAACAGCTGCTTCGACTTTTGGTAGCATGGAACCGGCTTTAAAGTAACCATATTTTTTCAGATGCTCGATTTCTTTAGTGGTGGTCTTTTCGATTGAAGCTTGGTCGGGAGTACCGTAATTTATGTAGACATTAGGAACGGCAGTAACCGAAACGAAAATATCAGCTTTGACTAATTCAGCAAGTTTCTCGGCAGCGTAGTCTTTATCGATGACGGCATCGATGCCTTTGAGACGTTTTAGAATTTTTGTGCGAACGACTGGAATGCCGCCGCCTCCAGCAGCAATAACAATCACGTTATCATTTAATAATTCGACGATAGTTTTCTTTTCAACGATATCGATAGGTTTTGGGCTAGCGACTACGCGACGCCAACCACGACCAGCATCTTCTTTAACCGTCCAACCATTTTCTTTTGCGAGCGCTTTAGCTTGCTTCTCGTTGTAAAACTGACCAATTGGTTTAGTTGGATTTTTGAAGGCAGGATCATTGCGGTCGACAATGACTTGAGAAATGACAGTGGCAATTTTTTTAGTTTGGCCTTTTTTAGCGAAGGCATTATTGATGGCTTGGGTGAGCCAGTAGCCGATTTGTCCTTGGCTCATAGCGACGGCAGTTTCGAGGGGCATGGCGGGAGCTTTTTCAGTAGCAGCAGATTCTTCGTGGATGAGGATATTGCCAACTTGGGGACCATTTCCATGAGCAACAACTATTTCATATTTATTGGCTAGTTCGGCAATTTTTTGGCCGACTGAAATAGCGATTTTTTTCTGAGCTTCGGCGGTAGCTTCGCCATTTTTTTGTAAGGCGTTACCACCTAATGCTAGGACAACACGTTTCTTCATATTTTAATTATAACATAAGCGGAAATTATTTTTAAAATGCTTGTGTTTAGAATAAAAGTGCTATATAATATGTGGTATAAATAAGGGCATATTATGGATTTTTACGGAAGAGATTTTTTAAGAATACTAGATTTTAGTGAGGAGGAGCTTCACTATATGTTGAAGACTGCTAAAAGACTAAAGCAGTTGAAGCATGAAGGGAAAGCACACAAAATTTTTCCGAATAAAAATATTGCGATTTTGTTTGAGAAGACGTCGACGAGGACGCGATGTTCATTCGAAGTAGCAGGATATGATTTAGGCATGGGAGTGACGTATCTTGATCCGACTGGCTCGCAGATGGGACATAAAGAATCGATTGCGGATACGGCGAGAGTATTGTCAAGGTTTTATGATGGAATTGAATATCGTGGTTTTGACCAAAAAATCGTGGATGATTTGGCAAAATATGCAGATGTGCCGGTTTGGAATGGATTGACGGACGAATGCCATCCAACGCAAGTGTTAGCGGATTTCATGACCATGGAAGAGCATTTCGGACAATTGAAAGGATTAACCTTAGCATTCGTAGGAGACGCAAGAAATAATGTGGCGAATTCGTTAATGGCGATGAGCGCAAAGATGGGAGTGAATTATATTGCTTGCGGGCCGAAAGAATTGAGACCGTCTGATGAGATTGTTGCACAATGTATGCCGATTGCAGAAAAAAATGGCTGCACAATTACGATAACGGATGATTTGGCGGAATTGGATGGAAAGGCGGATGCGATTTATGCAGATGTATGGCTATCGATGGGCGAAGATAAAGAAAAATGGGGTGAGAGAATTGAGCAACTGAAGCCTTACCAAGTAAATATGGAATTAATGAATCGAGCGAAGCCGACAGCGGTGTTCTTGCATGCGTTGCCATCTTTTCATGATTTAAGCACTTCAGTGGCGCGAGACGTAAATGAAAAATTTGGAATTAGCGAGATGGAAGTAACGAATGAAGTATTCGAATCAGAACGTTCAATTGTATTTGATGAAGCAGAAAATAGAATGCATACAATTAAAGCAGTGATGTTCTTAACATTATATAAAAAGGAGGAAAAATAATGCGGAACGCAATTTGCAATTTCTGTGAAATTGCACCATTAAAAAAGGTGTTATTACATCGGCCCGGAGACGAGTTCTTGAATTTAACACCTAATTCACTTAATCGATTGTTGTTCGATGAAATACCCTACTTAAAGGTGGCTCAACAAGAACACGACGCTTTTGCGAATGCATTAAGAGAAGAAGGAGTAGAGGTAGTTTATGTAACGGATTTAATAGCGGAAGCTTTAGATGCTGGTGGAAGGACAGTACGACGAAAATTTATTGAGCAATTTATTGCCGAGGCCGGAGTGACTTCGGCTAAATTAGCAAAACATTGTTTTGATTTCTTGAATAGCTATAAAGACAACCGTGATTTAGTGAAAAAATGCATTGCTGGTACGGATATTACTGAATTGAAGAAGTTGAGAAATGTTTCAGGTTTTTATGCGACACGTGATATTGGGAAGATGATTCTTGATCCGATTCCAAATATTTATTGTCCGAGAGATCCGATTTCGACGATTGGACATGGTGCGACACTACATAAAATGTGGGCAGCTACGCGTAATCGTGAGTCAATGTTCTTTGATTATGTGTTCAAATATCATCCATTTTATGATGATATAAAATTATATTATGATCGGACTGAACCATATTCAATTGAAGGTGGAGATATCCAAGTATTATCGAAAGAAGTGATTGCCATTGGAATTTCGCAGAGGACTGAGCCGGATGCAATTGCGACATTTGCGAAGAATTTGTTTAAAGATAAGAACAATACATTTAAGTATGTATTGGCGATTGATATCCCGGATGAGAGAAGCTTTATGCATCTTGATACAGTGATGACGAGAATTGATGTAGATAAATTTGCAGTGCAAGATGCGATTATGGATATCTCGACGATTTATGAAATTACTAAAGGTGCAGGCGGGGAATTAGATATTGTAGAAATCCATCAAGGCTTACAGAAAGTCTTAGAGAAATATCTTCATCTTAATAAAGTAGAATTAATCAAATGTGGAAATGGCAGAAGAATTGATGCAGAGCGCGAACAATGGAGCGATGGAGTGAATTTGTTCTGCGTAAAACCTGGAGTGGTGACAGCGTATGATCGAAATTTTGTGACGAATGAAGCTCTTAGAAGACACGGAATTAGAGTTATTGAAATTCCTAGTTCTGAACTTTCTAGAGGCCGAGGCGGAACGCATTGTATGACGATGGCGCTCGTCAGAGAGGAGGCGTAGCGGGAGGTAGATTGAAAAAAGTTGAGAGACAAAAATAAAATTTCTAAATAAAAGGAAAAAAATGAAAATTAACATAAAAGAAAGAAAAAGGATAGACGTCAGAGAAGTGAGAAGAATTGACTGTAAGGCAATTCGAACGATTAATCTGATGGTAGTAAGGGGGATAAGTCTAGCGGGGGAAAATATTAACGTTAAAAGGATTTAAAATGTTTAGGAAGAAAAATCGAAGCAAGAAACGTAGTCGAGCGATGCTCTCTGCATACTCGATTATTATGATTTTGATCATTCTCCTTGGTATTTTGTCGCATGTATTGCCGAAAGCACAATATGTGATGGCGCCGGTTGACGAAACGGATGAATCCGTTGAAGTTGGTCCTGGAGAATGGGAAGGTGAAGTCCCGGCAAGTGAAGACGAAGTATTAAATTTGTCAACAGGTGAAGCTGTTGAACCGACAGTAGGGGATGAAGAACCAGTTCTAGATGAAGAGGATGCCGATGATGAAGATGCGATGGTAATCTCTTCATTAGATGCTGAAAAAGAAGCTGAAGATGAAACTGAGGCTGAAGCTGTAGAAACGATTGGGGCTGAGGAAGAAACTGAATCAGAAACTTTCGAGTCTTTGGAAGCTTGCGAAGAAGTCTATGGCGAAGATGGTTGTGTAATCAAAGATGGTTCTGGTGTAGAAGGAGCTGCGCTTTACCAAATTCTGATGGCACCGATTCTCGGTTTTGAGAATGCCATTGATGTCTGTATCTTCGTAATGGTACTTGGTGGGTTCTTAGCTATGATGGCTAAGACTAAAGCCTTGGAAACGGGGATTAAGATTTTAGTAAAGAAGATGCATGGTAAAGAATATTTGCTTATCTTGGCGCTAATGTTTATCTTCTCGATTCTAGGTACTACTTACGGGTTCCTTGAAGAAAGCGTAGGTTTTTATGTATTAATTGCGGCAACTATGTTCGCGGCGGGGCTAGATCCGCTCGTAGGTGTTGCTACGATTTTGCTAGGCGCTGGTTCTGGTGTGCTTGGGTCTACGATTAACCCATTTGCAACTGGTGTAGCGGTTTCAGCAATGAAAGACGCGGGGATTGAATTTAACCAGGGTACGGTTATTTTGATTGCGACAGTATTATGGTTAACAACACTCGCAATTTCGGCGTTCTTTGTAGTAAAATATGCGAAGAAAGTACAACGTGATAAGGGTTCGACATTCCTTTCATTGCGTGAACAGGCAGCTGCAGAAAAGAAATATTCGAATTTCTTGAATGCTAAAGAAGAAGCTCTAAAATTAACTGGAACACAGATTGCCTCGTTGATTATCTTTGGGCTAACGTTCCTTGTGATGATTATTGGGTTTATCCCATGGGGCGATTTTGGAATTACATTCTTTGATTCATGGACTGGATGGTTGACGGGTGCGCCGCTCGGAGCCTGGTGGTTCTATGAAGCAGCATTGTGGTTCTTGTTAGCTTCAATCCTATTAGCAATTGTTAATCGTCAAGGTGAACATGGCTTCATCGATACATTTATCGATGGGGCGGATGATATGATTGGCGTGGTATTGGTAATCGCGGTGGCGCGAGGTGCATCAGTATTGATGGCCCAAACGTCATTAGATAACTTCATCATCTACAACGCGTCAGATTTCTTGGCAACTTTGCCGGAAATGGCGTTTGTACCGCTAAACTATATATTACATGTAGTGTTATCAGTATTGGTGCCATCATCATCTGGTCTTGCTACGCTTTCGACGCCGATTATTGCGCCGGTGGCAGCCAATCTTGGCTACAGTACCAATGTAGCAGCAATGACAATTGTTGCAGCAAATGGTTTGGTCAACTTAATTACGCCGACTTGTGGTGCAATTATGGCTGGTCTTGCGCTTGCTAAAGTCGATTACTCAACTTGGTTCAAGTGGGGCATTCGAGTAGTAGCGTGTATCGCGGTGGTGAACATTATTGTACTTTGTCTATTCTCAATATAATAATAAGAGATAGAAAAAATGAGTTGGATGTAAGTCCAACTCATTTTTGTCTTTTGACAAATTACTAAGCGATTTGGTATAATTTTCGTATTATGATTACGAAAGCTATTATTCCGGTAGCGGGTTGGGGAACAAGAAGACTACCGATTACGAAAATTATTGAAAAATCAATGTTGCCGGTAGGTAATCGTCCTTTGGTTGATTATTCGGTGCAGGAATTAATTGAATCTGGAATCAAGGATATTTACATGGTGATTTCTAATGTTGAACCATGTCAAGTGAGGGAATTCTATAAAGACAATTTGGCTTTAAATCAGTACTTAATTGAACGAGGAAAAGAAGATAGATTAAAATTAGCAAAGACTTTGCCGGATGATGTGACGATTCATTATACCGTGCAGGATCCGGCGGGAAAATATGGCACAGCGGTACCGATTGCAATGGTAGTTGAGGAATATAGTTTGGACGAACCGGTGCTAGTTTTTATGGGTGATGATTTTATTTGGAATCCGGGCGGTGAGTCGGCTTCAAAAGCTTTGATTAAGGCAGTTAAAAACGAAACGGATTCGGCGATTTTGGGAGTAGAGATTGAAAAAGAAAAAGTTGAGAAATATGGTGTGCTTTCTGAAAAAGACGGAAAGTTGGTTGATGTAGTAGAAAAACCGACGCCGGAAGAAGCGCTGAGTAATTTAATTAATGTTTCGAAATATATTATGTCGTCGGAACTGTTGAAAAGAATTGTGAAATATGTGAATGAGCATGATTTTGGTCCAAAGGACCAAGAATACATGGTAACTGACCCGATTGATGAGTATATTAAGGATGGTGGTGTGATGAGAATTGCGACAACAAAAGGCGAATATTTAGATGGTGGTTCGGTTGAAGGGTGGCTGCACGCGAATAATGTAGTGTGCAGGAATTAATCTTTAAATTCGAGTAATGAATTAGACCAAGATTCTGGATAATCGGTTTGTCCAAGTAAGAAAGCGATAGTCGGGGCTAGATTAGCTAGTCCTGGTTTTTCGAAATGTGATAATTGGTATTTTCCGCGGTTATCAGTATCATCGCAAATAATACAGGGAACTTTATTAGTAGTATGGGCAGTTTTTGGTTTCCCGTATTCATCTAATAATTCTTCAGCGTTGCCATGGTCTGCAACGATAATGAGTGCCCCACCAAGAGTTTTGACTTGGTCGTAAATGCGTTTTAAGCTTAGATCGATAGATTCCATGGCGATGATGGTTGCGTCGATATCGGCGGTATGTCCAACCATGTCTCCGCCTGGGTAATTAACGCGGACGAATTTATATTTGTCCAGATTATCTAAAACAGCATCCGTAATTTCAGCGCAGCGCATCCATGGTCTAGTCTCAAACGGTTCAGTGTACGATTCTATTTTAATGGATTCTTCGCCGGGGGCGTTCTCGTAGCTATTACCGTTAAAGTAGTAAGTAATATGGCCGAATTTAACAGTTTCGCTGACAGCTAGTTCCGAGATATTTTTTGAGCCAAGGAATTCACTTAAGGTTTCATTGATATGAACAGGTTCGACGAGCCGGTGTTCAGGAACGTGAGTATCAGAATTATATTCGGTCATGCCGACGAAATATACATCGAGAGGAGAATAGGCGCCACGATTAAAGTAAGGGAAATCCCAGTAAGTGAAAGCCATAGCAATTTCAATGGCGCGATCGGCGCGGAAATCGAAATAAATAAGGGCGTCGCCTTTTTCGATTTTACCTAAAGGCTGTTCATTCGTATCTACGACGACGAAAGGTGGGAGATATTGATCTTGGACTTCGGGATTGATACGACGTAATATAGAAATCCCCTCTTCGGCAGAATGGAAATAATAATCTGCTTCTCCGTCAACCATCATTTTAAAACCACGTTCAACTACCGACCAATCATTTTCGTAGCGGTCAGCAATACAAACCATGCGCCCCCCGCCGGAAGCAATTTTGATATCAGCATCAGGAAAACGTTGAGCAAATTCTTCGAATCTTTTAATAAATTTCGGTTCAGCTTGAGGCGGAACATCGCGTCCATCAAAAACGGCATGAACTCTAATTCGTCTTACGCCTTCGTTGTAAGCTTGTTCAACCATTTGTTCGAGATGAGAGATGTGACTATGAACACCACCATCAGAAAAGATTCCTGCGAAATGTAGAGTAGCAGGCGCTATCTTTTCATTATACCACACATCGTTAGAATTGTCAAGTTTACCTCTGTTTTCACTAAGGACCCTAGTAATTGCGCCCTTCCAGGCATCAGAGGAAAAAACTTTACCAGTCACAAAAGCTTCTTCAATATGAGCAATACCTTGTTTAATAATGCGGCCACAGCCCATAGTATTATGGCCGACTTCAGAATTGCCCATTTGGTTTGGGAGTAAACCGACGTGTTCGCCGGAAGCCTCGAGGGCGATGTGGGGATAGATGGTCGAGGCTTGGCCTAGAAAAGGCGTGCGAGCTCTCGCAACGGCATTACCCGGTCCGTCTGGAGCTAATCCCACTCCGTCTAAGATTGCCAAAACTATCGGCCCATCATACGATAATTGACTCATAAGTTAATTATAGCATAACGATTATGATTCGTGAGCGAATTATTACATTTCGCGAGCCATTTTTTCAAGTTTTCTAAAATCAGTTTTATTGGCGCGAGTTAAGGGGAGTTCATCTAGGAAGATGATTTTAGTAGGAAGTTCGTAAGACTTTAAAGCAATGCGACGGCGACCAAGATTAAATGGCTCACTGGCGGTTTTGCGGATTTGTTGACGGGTATTTTCGTTATGGGGAACGTCTGGTTTTGTGACGACGAAGGCGTAAGGGGCGAGTTTCAACTTTGGATCGGGGCCTTTGACGACGTAACATTTATCAATTAGTTCGGATTTGCTGACAGCAGTACGAACAACTTCGTAATAGACTTTAGCAGGGAGATTATTAATGAAGAAAGTAGCACGTCCGACTAAAGTAACATAACCAGAAGGAGTAACGTAGGCGAGGTCGCCGGTTTTAATGAATTTTTTGCCATGAACTTTGATGATTTTTTCGTCGTCAAGTTCGGGACGATTATAATAACGATTTAAAATATGTTTGCCGGTTGCGTAAAGGATACCGGTTTTGCCGAAATTTAGTTCTTCGCCGGTTTCGGGATCGAGGACCATGACGTGAACGCCAGCGGGAACGATGCCGACTGAGTCGGGATTATAGGCGGAACCACCAACGGCGGTAGAGATAAGGCCAAGAGCTTCGCCGACGCCATAGCCGTTGCTAATTTTAACATTTTCGATACCGCGAGATTTAAAGAATTCAAGAGCAGAGAGGGAAGCGGATTTTTCGAGACGTTCTCCGCCAGAAGCAAACATTTTAAGATTACTAATGTCGGTCGTGTCTTTTAAGGTTGACATAGCTTCAAGTAAAGGCGGGATGCCGAAAATGGTGTTAGCATTTTTACCAATGTAGTAATCAAGATTATCGTCGTTAATATCTGGTGTAAGAATGACTTCGCCGCCACCGCAGATAGGAGCGAGAGTAGAAACGACGAAACCGTAAGGGCAATCGAATTTAACATAGTCCATCCAAGTGTGAAGATTTTTATCCCACATCTTTACTTCGCTGGCAACTTTGGAATAGATGGCGGAAGCAATGAGGTTTTTGTTGGTGAAGACCATGGGTTTTGGGCCGGAAGTGGAACCGGAGGTGAAAGAAATAAGAGCTTCGTTGTTTGGCTTGAAAGTATTTTTAGGAATATGGCCGCGATGTTTTGCGGCGATTTCAGTAATGGGTTTATGATTTAACCAAAAACCGTCGAGAGCGTGGAATTCGATGTCCTCTTCTTGTTCTTCATCGGGGCCAGCTTCGTCAACGGTACGACCATCGAGATTAATAATATATTTAACTGAACTGGCATCTTTTTTCAAATCTTTGATACGTTTTTCGCTAGCCTTATAAGTAATAAGTAGTTTAGAATTAAATTCTTCGAGATAATGAATCAAAGTATCACGGGCGGTTTTTTCGTCAAGAAAACTAACGACGGCGCCAAGACGATTGGCAGCAAGAAAAATGAGGACGTTTTCGTACATGGAACGACCAGTTGCGACGGTGATAATGTCTTTCTTCTTAATACCAAGTTGTAAAAAAGCTTTAGATAGAGTTTTTATATCTTCTTTTAGTTCGCGACGAGTAAAATCAAGCTCTTTTTGGTTGATAACGACGTCATCCCAATGACGAGAACTAGATAAGTTAAATAAGGCTGATATACTGATGGGTGGAACAAATGGGTCATGTTTCTGACCTTTGATTTTTAGCATAATACCTCGCTTTCTTGGGTTGATTATAGCACACAGAAGATTGAATTTAAATATTTAGGAAAAAATATTGACAAAAATTAAACATAAGTGGTATTATATAAGGTATAAAGGTCAAAATAAACATATGAAAAGTTTTTTAAATAAAAATAAAAAATTTTGTATAGGTGGGGCAAGAAATGCTATTTTTGGTACGGCGAGGAGATGGTCTGGTTTTCGGATCGTTTGTGGCTTAATGGTGATGGCTTTATTTTTGACAATTATAATTCCAGTAGCTTTGCATTCTAGTGAGAAAGAGTCGTTTGCGGATAGCGGTTCGAGTAGGGGAGTGGTAGACATTAGATTCTTGAATGTACATAATAATGCAGAGATAGATAATGTAAGTGCGATAAGGGAATCTAATTTAATTAGGACTATCGATAATAAGTATGTATTGATTGATACTGGAAGTAAAAATGCTGGTATTAGGAAAGTTATAAAAGGAGCTTTAGATAATTATCAAAATGGTGGTAACAGCGGTTCAGTAGTGATAGACTATTTGATAATTTCGCATTTGGATGCTGACCACTTTGGGAATGCGGCCGATTTAATTAATGATAAGAATATAAAAGTTAAAAATGTAATTATGAAATATGAGGGGACTACTATGGCATTTGTAGAAAAAGATAAAAACGCTTTTGATAACATCTTTAGGGCTTTGAAAAAAGAAGGTGCAACACTTTATACGAATGGGACTAGCTATAAAGTGGATGGTGAAGAGGTACAAAAGTATGCACACTATGTGAAAATGAACACTGAAGGAACGGGGAATGCGGTAATAAAGGTTGGTAATTATTTAAATTTATATTTTTATAACACGAAAGATGCGTTTAGTGGGAAAACTTGTGAAAATGGATACGTAGTTAATTTCACCCGTAGTATGAGTGAGGATTCTGTGAAAAGATTGTTGAAAGATTCGAAAGGAAATTATCTTCGGATTGATAATTCTAATGGTGATTATCCGAATGTCAAAGTTGAAAAAACTAAAGAGCTTAAGACGACTGGGGAAAGGAGTTTTAATAATTATTATTATGCTTATATCATCAGAAATGATGATGGTAGCTTTAAAAAAGTCTCTTCCTGCTCATCTAATCCTAATGCGTATGGTGTTCTAGCGGAAATTAAAACTGATGTTGGAAATAAGTATGCTTATTTTTCGAATGATATAGATAATTCTGGTTACGGTATTTTGCCAACTACTGAAAATGTAACTTATTATAGTACGCAAAGCGGGAAAAATGTGACCGTCAAAAACCACAAAGTGTATGGTAACGGTCTGAAGGAGCTATATGCAAGTACTGATTTTAACGATATCTATAATAAAAAACTGATAAAAAATCAAAATAAGACTTATTCAGAGACAAAAGTAGCATTTGAGGTGATGGATAAAATTGGCAGCGATAATAAAAAAGATTTAGTAATCTTTCAAGCTTCTCATCACGGAATCAATAATGCGCCGGACGCTATTGATATATTGGGAGCAAATCGTAAGGATATTTATGTCGTAGTGAATCGAGGTGTCACAATGAAAAATCGGGTTGATATTTTTGGTCGTAGGACGTATGATTATACTTTTAGTAATGTCGTAAAAGAAGGGTCTAGTGCTAACGGGTTTTATTCTGGGTATAAAAAAGGTGAGGGTGTCTATTGTACGATAGTGAGCAATGGAAAAACTAAATGTGGATATAGTGAAATTAAGACGAATAATTTAACTTATAATTTGAACGGAGGAAGTGGCAGTATTGCAGGGCAATCTTGTTTGGTGGTTTCTTCTTGTAGTGTAAAAGTTTCTAGTGAGAAGCCGACAAAAAGCGGGTATAAGTTTGCAGGATGGGGAGATAGCGCTAGTGCGAAGACCGCAACATATGCGGGAGGAAGTAAGCTTTCGTTATCTAGTGATAAAACGATTTATGCAGTATGGTTGCCGATCTATACATTAAGTTATGATGCAAATGGTGGCACGAGTGCGCCAGCAAGCCAGACTTGTAATCCTAGTAAAATTGGCGAAAGTTGTAGTATAAAAGTTAAAAGTGGCACGCCGACACGCAGTTCGTACAAATTCTTAGGATGGAGTACGAGTGCTAGCGCGACCAAAAGTAGTTATAATGCTGGCGATGCGATGACGATGAAGGCCGACAAGAAGCTTTATGCGGTTTGGAAGAAATTAATTAATATCAATACTTCGGTAAATGGAACTGGCGGTAAAATTACGGCGTCGATGACTAACATTGAAGCAGGCAAAAAAGTAACAATTTCGTTTACGCCTGCTAACGGTTATGAGATTGATAATGTGAAAGTAAATAATGAAGTGACAGAAGTTTCCGGTAATAAATTAGTAGTGATGGCTGGGGAAAATGATTTGAATATAGTAGTAACGTATAGAGCAGTTACTTCGCCGGCGCCGGAAGAACCGGAAATAAAAACTTTCTATATGAATTTTGATGCGGATGAGGGTGAAACTGGTTTTCCGAATGCGGTGAGTTGTACTACTACTGCGGAAAATCCGGATGAATGTGGAGTGAGCGTGCCAACGGATGTGCCGACGAAGGAAGGCTATGTCTTCATGGGCTATGGTCTTAACGCAGATAAGAAAACAGTAGTTTATGTACCAGGAAATTCATATACTATAAATAATAGTGTGTCGGTTATAGGAATATGGTCGCCGATTTATACACTTCAATTTGATTTGAACGGCGGGAGTGGAACAGTGAATAACTCGAGCTGTCATCCGATAGATTTAAATAATGGTACTTGCACGGTAAAAATTAGTTTAACGAGACCTAGCCAGGAAGGAAAGGAATTCTTCGGATGGGCAACTAGTGATGAAATGAGTGTACCGGAATATTTGCCGGGTGATGACTATGTATTTTCTGGAGAAGTGCTAAATGTTACGTTATATGCGATTTGGGCTAGTGGGGAAATCGAATGGCAACAGGCGCAGGATTACGAGGTTGGTTCTGAAACTGATATGATTGTAGAAATTGGATATCCGTTGGAAGGTTTTGCGTTGCTGAAGATTGATGATGCGGTAGTTGATGAGAGTAATTATGAATTAAGCTCGGGCAGTACGGTAATTACTTTAAGTAGTGAATATGCAGATACTTTGGAGATTGGTTCGCATACTTTGCAAGCAGTTTATGATAATGGTGCAATAGCTAGTACAACATTTACTATTTCGGATGGGCGTGGTGGTAGTGATGAGCCGGAAGGCGAAGATGAAGAGAGCGAAGAAGATGAATGGGATGATCCGGTTGATGAACAAAGTGAAGAATATAATGAGGATGGAACACCGAAAAATCCAGATACTGGCTATAATACGGGCGATAGGGATAGCAGCGTGACAGTGATGAACGTTTTGTTAGTAGTAGCTCCAGTGGTAGTAGTTTTGGGATTTTTAGGAAGACGTTACTTATTTAAGAAAAAAATGAAGTTTTAAATCTTTATTTAGTGATTGTTTTGTGTTATTATGAAAACATAAGTGGAAAGGATTTTTTATGCAACCAGAAAATAATGGTCCGGAAGGACAGAGATTAGAAACTGCGGTTAAGGAAGTCACTGAAGTAGAAGCTAGGCCGATAGCTAATGAGCCAGTGAAGAGTGACATTGTTTTTAACGATAAACCGAAGAAAAGTGGCGGGATGATACTAGGTATGGTTTTGTTTGCGATACTAGCTGCAGGTGGAATTGGCTTTGGTGTTTGGGCGATGATGGATGGAAATGCGCAGAAGGAACAGTTGAATGAACAAATTAATACATTAAAGACGCAAAACAATGAATTGATGGATAAGTTGGGTGCCGCTGGAAGTGGTAGTAACACTACAGATGAAACTACGACTTTAAACGTGAATACAGCAGATTATATTTATGTGGGAGAGTGGGGGATTAAGATTAAGATTCCGGAAGGAAAATCTAGTGAGGTTAGCTATTTATTTAGCGCCGAGGACTATCTCGAAATACTTGATTCTGGGAAAAATTATACTTATGGTCAAGAAGTTGATTGGAATTCTGTCAATGATTTGATGATTAGTCGTAGTGAAAAGGGCACGGTGGATTTTGAAGGATGTTTGCAGAGTTGTTCTAAGTATATTACGACTATTGGTAATTATGATTACGCATATTTAATGCAAGGTAGCAATCTTGAATTGTTAGAAAGCTCGTTCTTGAATGAGATGAATACATCGGATGCTTTCTCGAGTTTTTAGTGTGAAGATTTAAGAAGCAAGATAGCAACTGTGAATTAGCACTCTTGCTCGCTGTAGGAGCCGAGTGAAAATGATTTATCATTTTCCGAGGCGACGCCCAGCGAACAGAGAGTGCCAGTGTGAGCTGGCACTCTTGACGTTGGAGTGCTAATTTGCTATGATAGAGGTATGCAAGCAGAATTTAGTGAAATTATGAACAAATTGTCTGAAAATGCACGGTTTGCACTTCAGAAAGCGGATTTTTATAGTAAAAGATATAATAACGGTTATATGGGGACCGAGCATTTGCTACTTGGTATTATGTCGATGGATAATTCGACTGGTGCGAAAATGTTACGAGAAAATGGTGTAACGACCGATGAAGTTGAAAAAGCTTTGAATAAGGTAGCGGTAGAAGTGCCTGGTAGCGATATGGCAATGATGTCGCTATCGGAAGCGGTAATTTTAACGCTCAGGATGGCTCAAAACTATACACGCGAACAGGGTTTAACTTTTATTGGTACGGAACATATTTTATACGCACTTCTGTCGCAGCCGAATTCGCGGGCGTCGTTGATTTTGTCTGGTTTGAAAGTGGATAATGAAAAAGTATTAGATGAAGTTGAGAAGCTAGTAGAGGAACAGACGAAAGACGAAAAGACGAAAGCCGAAAGAGCGAAATATTTAAACAAAAAGCAGTTGAAGTTTTTGACGCGTTACGGAAAAGATTTGACGGAGGAAGCGAGGCAAGGTCATTTAGATACGGTGATTGGGCGAGAAAGCGAAATTGAGCGAGTAGTGACGGTATTATCTAGGCGAACGAAGTCGAATCCGGTTTTAATTGGTGAGGCTGGGGTAGGTAAGACGGCGATTGTTGAAGGACTAGCAACGCGAATTGCGAAGATGGAAGTACCGGGGAATTTGATCGGTAAACATATTTATCAGGTAGATCTTTCATCGCTAGTTGCAGGAACGAAGTTTCGAGGCGAATTTGAAGAGCGAATTAAAGGCGTGATTGATGAAGCGGTGGGCGATGATTCGATCCTATTATTTATTGATGAAATTCATTTATTATGCGGAGCGGGTTCTTCTGAGGGTTCGATGGACGCGGCGAATATTCTAAAGCCAGCGTTGGCGCGCAACACGATTAATTTAATCGGGGCAACAACTTTAGATGAATATAGAAAAACTATTGAAAAAGATAAGGCATTAGCGAGAAGGTTTCAGACGGTAATGGTAGAGGAACCGTCTAATGCGGTAACTTTAAGAATTTTGAAAGGAATTAAGAGTCATTATGAAAAACATCATGGTGTGATTATTCCGGATACGATTTTAGAAACGGCGATTACAATGGGCCAAAGATATATTAATGATCGATTCATGCCAGATAAAGTGATTGATATTATTGATGAAGCGTCGGCGATTTGTAAAGTGGCGGCGGACAAAAAAGGTGGCAGTAAATATAAGAAAATGAAAATTGAAAAGACGACGCTGGAAGATAAAATTGCTGAAGCGGCGGAAGCGGAAAATTATGAAAAGGCGGCGGAGTATAAGACGGAGCTCGCGAAACTAGAAAAAGAAATTAAAAAGTTAGAAAAGGCGGGTGTGAAGGAAAAAGTAAACCCGAGACTGACGGAAGAAAACTTGGCGACGGCGGTGTCCTTAAAGACGGGAATTCCGGTCGCGAAAGTACATGGTAACGAAATGAAGATGCTGCTTAATCTTGAAGAAGAATTAAAGCAGTCGGTAATTGGCCAGGATGAGGCAATTAATGCGGTAGCGAAGGCGATTCGGCGAGGGCGTAGCGGAATTACGGATTCTCGTCGGCCGATTGGCTCGTTCCTGTTTATGGGTCCGACTGGTGTAGGGAAAACGGAGCTAGCGCGAGTAATTGCGAGGGAAGTGTTTGGCGGGGAAAATGCGTTAGTGAAGATTGATATGAGCGAGTTTGGTGAAAAACATAATGTATCGCGTTTAGTGGGGGCGCCAGCGGGGTATATCGGATATGATGATGGTGGGAAGTTGACTGAAGCAGTGAGGCGAAAACCTTATTCGGTGATTTTGTTTGATGAAATTGAAAAGGCACATCCGGATGTATTTAATTTGTTGCTTCAGATTTTAGAGGATGGTGTTTTGACGGATGGACAGGGCAATAAAATTAAATTTAATAATACGATTGTGATTTTAACTTCTAATTTAGGTTCGGCGGATATGTATCGGGAAAGCGAGTTAGGCTTTACTGCAAAAACGGCGAAGGACAAAAAGGCGTTGGAAGAGGAATATGAAGAAAATAAATCGTATGCAATGAAGGCGCTGAAGAAGGTAATGCGACCGGAGCTTATAAATCGGTTGGACAATATTTTAGTATTCCATGCCTTAACGCGAAAAAATGTAGAGAAGATTTTCGATAATTTGATCAATGATTTAAAGAAGCGGTTGGCGGCGAAAGGGATTGGTTTGAAAGTTGATGAAAAAGCGAAGGATTATTTGATTCGCGAAGGATATGATCCGAAAAATGGAGCGAGACCGCTGAGAAGGAAAATCGAAGATGAGGTCGAATCATTGCTTTCCGAAGAAATAATTGCAGAGAATTTAAAAAAAGGAGATATTCCAACACTAAAGTATGTGAATAAGAAATTAAAGTTAGTTAAAGAATCATAATATTAAGTTTTAAAAACATAGTTGAGGATTTAACAGAGAGGAAAATAATTATAGTATGGAAAGGAAAAAACATAGTATGAAAAATTATTTAGTACCAACAGTCGTAGAAGAAACGAATAAAGGCGAGAGAGCTTACGATATTTATTCGAGGCTTTTGAATGATAGGATTGTGTTTTTGGGCGAGGATGTAAACCCGCATACAGCGAATCTGGTAATCGCGCAATTATTATATTTAGCGCACGAAGATGCGAAGAAACCAATTAAACTTTATATTAATTCTCCTGGGGGTTCGGTGTATGATGGTCTCGCGATTATCGATACGATGAATTATATTGAGCCGGATGTGGAGACGATTGGGATTGGTTTGCAGGCGTCGATGGGGGCGATGCTGTTGTCGTCTGGCGCAAAGGGCAAAAGATATTGTCTTCCGAATGCAAGGATTATGATTCATCAACCGTCGTCTGGTACGGAAGGGAAAATTACGGACCAGGAAATTATGCTACGCGAAGGGGTGTTTTTAAAGAAGCGATTAGCGGAGATTTTTGCGAAAAATACGGGTAAGGATTTGAAGACAGTGGAGAAGGATATGGATCGGGATAATTGGATGAGTGCGGAAGAGGCAAAAAAGTATGGAATTATCGACGAAATCATTAAATAGTATATAATATATAGTATGAAAATACTTTGGACTGATGGGAGTGCTTCGCCGAATCCTGGTCCCGGAGGGTTTGCGGTGATTGAGGTTGTTGACGGGGTTGGTAGTCCGGTAGTTTTAGGACGAGAAAAAGATACGACAAATATCCGAATGGAAGGGTTAGCGATGATTGCTGCGATAAAGTATGCAGGCGAGGAGGCTTGCGAGATTCATAGTGATTCTTAGTTTTGGATTAATGTTTTAACGAAATGGGCGTCGAAGTGGGAAGAAAATGGTTGGAAGAAAGCTAAGGGCGAAATTAAAAATCTTGATATTGTCAAAGAATTATATGAATTATATAAGACTCATGAGGTAAAAATAGTGTGGGTGCGGGGGCATGTTGGAACGGAACTAAATGAGATGGCGGATGAGTGGGCGAATAAGGCGCGCGAAGGTTATCAGTTAGATAGTTAATATGATATAATAAGGGCATGAAATTATCTGAAGAATTAATATATCGGGGGTTTAAGGCGGAGACGACAATCGAAGATCCGTCGGTACTAGATAATAGAGAATCGAAAAAGTTTTATTGGGGCGCAGACCCATCGGCAGATTCGTTGACGATTGGAAATTTGGCGGCGATGATGATGTGCGCGTGCTTCGTTAGGCACGGATATCAGCCGTACCTTTTGGTTGGTGGAGCGACGGGGCAAATTGGTGACCCGAAGGAGAATGGCGAGCGTGAACTAAAATCGTTAGATGAGGTGGAGCATAATAAAAATTGTATTAAAGAACAAATTGAGAGAGTGATTAATGCGGGTGATGGGGACACGAGCGTAGATGTGACGATGGTGGACAATAACGATTGGTTCCGTGAGATGAAATATTTAGATTTCTTGCGAGAAGTAGGAAAAGCGTTTTCGATGACCCAGCTTTTAGACCGGCAATTTGTCCAGAATCGGATTGGTGAAGGTGGTTCGGGAATATCGTATGCGGAATTTTCGTATACTTTGATTCAGGGATATGATTTCTTGCATCTTTATCGTGAGCATGGTGTCTCATTGCAGCTTTGCGGAGCGGATCAATATGGAAATTGTACCTCGGGTATTCATTTGATAAAGCGTTTAGAGAATGGGGAAGCTGATGTATGGTCAACGCCGCTCGTAATTGATCCGGTAACGGGACGAAAATTTGGGAAATCGGAAGGAAATGCGATTTGGCTTGCTGCGTCTGATAATGGCGGCGGAAACTATACTTCGATTTTCGATTTCTATCAATTCTGGTTGAATCAGTCGGATGAGTCGGTAGAGTATTTAATTAAAATTTATACGTTGTTAGAGCCGAATGAGATTGAAGAGATTTTGAGACAGCATGCGGAAAAACCGGAAGAAAGAATTGCTCAAAGAGCATTAGCGCGAGGCGTGACGGAAGTAGTACATGGTCGGGAAAATGTAGAAGCGATAGAAAATTTGAATATCTTATTATTTAACCGCGAGACCGATTTTACGAGTTTTAGCGAAGACGAAATATTAGAATTTAGTAAATATCTTCCGGTGGAAGAAAAAGGTGTAATGCTAGTAGACGCTTTAGTTTCGAATGGTTTGGCAGAATCGAAAAAGAAGGCGCGTGAATTCATCGCGCAAGGCGCAATTACAATCAATGGCGTAAAAGTTTCAGATGATGTTGAATTGAATCAAACTGCAATTGTGAAAAAAGGTAAAAATAAATTCTTAGTCATAAAATAAAAAAATAATCCCCGCGGGGATTATTTTTTAACGAACTTCTACACGAATACGAGGGAGGGATCTACCAGAAAAGTGGGTCTTTTTGGTTTTGACAAAAGTAACAACTCCATCTTTCGCAGCGTGGATGGTAAAGTTTTTCGACATGTAAGTCCCCGGACCAGCAATCTTGGTCGCACCAGTTTGGCGGACTAAAACTTCGCCGTTTTTGACTTTTTGGCCACCAAAGCGTTTCACGCCGAGGCGCTGGCCAGCATTATTATGAACATTTTTGGCGGTACCGCCAGCTTTAACATGTGACATCTATTTTTTCCTTAAAATTAATATATCTCTTGCAACGATTTGCCCTTCACGACAATAAAGAAGCCCCTCGCGCGTTTTATTATTAACATTATACCCCATATCGCTAATCTTGTCAACGACTTCGAGGCGTTGATACTCGCCATCTTCGCGGAGCCAGGCAGGAATGGCGATTACGACAGGAGTATGAGGATTAATTTGTTTAGAGAGATTATTGAGAAAATCTAAGATAATGGTTTGGCAAATTTCAATTTGTTCTTTTAACTCGATTATGGGCGGAATTTTTGAAAAAGGTTTGCCAAGATAGCCTTCACAAGCGACGGCGTCGATAGGGGTTTGCCATTGGATAATTGTCGCATCGCCTACCGTAACTTGGAAAGATTTTTTTTCGGGGTGCGGAAGCCATTTTAAGTTTTTTTCGCTGTATTCTACCATACGAGGATTGATATCGGTGCCATAGGCGCGGTAATCCATGAGGAGAGCTTCTTGTAAAACTACGCCGGTGCCACAAAAGGGATCTAAAACTGTAGAACCGGGTTTTAGGGGACCGCAAAGGTTAATTAAAACTTGGGCGAGTTTAGGTGGGAGCATACCAACTTTGGCATCACGAGCAGGACGAGCTTGATCGCGTTTAGTGTAAGCATCGATGTCTTGTATACCAATAACTCGGTACCAATCATTATCGACTTTAATTAATTCAATTTTACGTGGATTTTTTCCAGATAAACCGTTATGAAGCGAGGTAGCGGTAGAAAGAACTGAAGTTTTATTTTCAACGACTCTAACAGAACGGCCATGACGGACAAGAATTTTCTTTAATTTTAGAGCTTCGCTTGAAGCGGATTTTTTTGAGGCATGATGAGAAAAATCGGAAAGACCGATGGTAATTTTTCCGTTAGGTAAATCTTTAAATAGTTCGAGCGGACTTATCGCGAGCTTTTCGGCAATTTTTAAACTACCGCCGAGTCGATCGATATTTGGGGGAGTTTTTGACTCGAATTCGGCTAAACTAAGATCGATTTTTTTAACATGAGAAAAAAGCGCTTCGAGTTCGGCTATAGAAATTTCTGGTTGACGTCCGAGTATAGCGAGATAAATCATGATTAAATTATAGCACAGACGTGATATAATTTAATCATGACGGAGAAAAAGCGAAGGTGGATTTCTTTTCGAACGATTTTGGTGTTTTTGACGGCGATATTAGTTGGGTATGTAGTTTATAAGAATTGGCCGGATATTTTAGAAACATTGAATCGATTGGACGAAGCGAATGGGTTTGTTTTAATACTCTTGATTCCAGAACAACTGTTTATGTATTATGCTTGTGGACAAATTTTTTTCTCATATTTAAGAAATCGTAAAAATGTAAAAAAGTTTTCGTCGAAAGAAGTTTTAACGATTTCGACTGAACTTAATTTTGTGAATCATGCTGTACCGGCGGGGGGAGTGGGGGGATTAGCGTTTTTAACCTATCGTTTAATGCCTTTTGGAGTTTCGGCAGGGCAAGCGAGTTTCTTGTATCTTTTCAGATATGCGATTACGACAGTTATTAATTATGTGCAAGCTCTAATTGCGATTATCGTATTGTTGGCATTGCATTTTATTCCAGAGGATGCAATGTGGGTGATTCCGGTCGCCTTAATGATGAACATGGCGGTGTTCTTTTTCTTGTGGTTTGTGATATTTATAGCAATTAGCGAAAAAAGAATAGAATTTTTCTCGCGGTTTATTTCTAAAATTACTAATTTGTTTGCGAGAATTTTTACGTTCGGACGGAAAAAAAGTATGATTGATGACGAAAAGATTAGTAATTATTTCCAAGATATTCATGAAAGCGTGAAAATCGCGAAAGAGAATAAAAGATATTTAAAAGGGCCGACGTTTTGGGGATTTGTGTATAGTTTTTGTGAGATTGGGACATATTGGATTGTGGCAATTTCGTTGGGAAGATGGGAACTTTTACCGTTTATTATGGTTGGAGAAGCGATTGGCTCAGTGTTTGACGGGATTGTGCCGTATGGACTTTATGAGTTAGGCATGGCGGGCGTGATGATTGCGTTGGGCGTAGATTTTCCAACGGCGACTATTATCACGGTAATGACGCGAGTAATTACTCTTTTATTCACAATTGCTTCGGGTTCGATTCCGTATTATAGAGCTATTAAAGGAAAAGAACGTGGATAGTTTTACTCCGACAGAATTTTTAAATGTAGTGAATCAAACACTTGACTATGCGTATAGTTCAGTTTTAATTACAGGCGAGGTGGCGAGTTTTAAAGTTAATCAAGGAAAATGGGTATTTTTTGATTTAAAGGATGAAGAATCTAGCGTGTCGTGTTTTATGGCGTTGTGGGATTTAAGGACTCCGCTTGAAGACGGTATGAAGGTAGTAGTAAGGGGGACGCCGAAAGTAACGAAGTGGGGAAAATTTTCTTTTACGGTTTCGGCGGTGCGTCCAACGGGCGAGGGGAGTTTAAAGAAGGCTTATGAGTTGTTAAAGAAAAAATTAACAGAAGAAGGGTTATTCAATCCAGAGAAGAAACGTCCGATATCGAAAGATTTAACGAGGATAGGAGTGATTTCTTCGACTGGCGCAGCGGGGTATGCAGATTTTATAAAAATTATGAATGCGAGATGGGGCGGAATAAAAATTTCAGTTGCACATACGCAAGTTCAAGGTTTAGACGCGCCAGATCAAATTATCAAGGCTTTAAAATATTTTAATGAAAGAGGAGAGGTAGAAGCAATTGCAATTTTGCGTGGAGGAGGGAGTGCGGATGATTTGTCCTGTTTTAATGATGAAAAATTGGTAAGGGAAATTGCGTCGTCGAAGATACCGGTTATTACGGGTATTGGGCACGAAGTAGATGAAAGTTTAGCGGATCTTGCGGCGGACGTAAGAGCGTCGACGCCATCGAACGTCGCGGAAATGTTGACACGGAATCGAACGGAAGAGAGAGCTAAAATTATAAAGACAATGAGTCGAATGGAGCAAGTTGTTTTGCAAAAGATTGAGCGTGAAAGAGAACGAAACTATGAATTAGTGAAAAATATATCTAAGAAAATGTTAAGTGGGGTTCAGGCGTTGCTTGAAAATAATCGAGAAAAAATCGGCGAATGTTTAGAAAAAATACGGGTGCGATTTTTGGAAACCGAAAGTCAGATTGAACAGAAATTAAAATTACTAGAAGTTCTAAATCCAGAAAAAGTTTTAAGTCAGGGTTATGCGATTATTGCGGGAAAAATCTCGCCTGGAGAAATAATTGAAATTACGACAGTTGGGTCGGAAATTTCAGCGGAAGTCAAAGAAGTTAAAGAAAGGAAATAAGAATGAGTGAAAAATTAAATTTAAATCAGAAGATTGAAAAATTAGATGGGGAAGTGGAATGGTTCTATTCTGATGAATTTAAACTAGAAGAGGCAACTACTAAATATAAAGAAGCGATAACTTTGGCAAAAGAGATTGAAAAAGATTTAGTAGAGCTGAAAAATGAAATCGAAGTTTTAACAGAAGATTTTAGTAAATAATGTGATATAATAAAACTATGGATAATTCTAATGCTAATATGCCACCTTTAGTGCCGACGCAACAGATGGTTGCGGTTGAGCAGGCACAGGCTTTGTCAAGAAGTAAAAATACATCTAGTTTAATTAAGACGATAGTAATAATTATTTTGTCGTTAATTGCGGTAACGTTTATCGGATTATTTATATGGATGTTTTTGCAATATAAAGATGCGTCAAGTGATTTGCAAGGAAAGATTGATATTGCGGTAGCGGAGGCAAAAGATGAGCAGACGAAAAAACTAGAAGCGGAATTTTCAGAGCGCGAAAAATATCCGTATAGGACTTTTAGCGGGCCGGTAGATTATGGGCAATTAACCTTTGAATATCCGAAAACTTGGAGTGCATATATAGCAGCAGCAGCGACAACGGGTGGAGATTTTAATGCCTACTTTAACCCGATACAAGTTGATGCGGTTGGGAAAGATACTATTAATGCATTAAGAGTGGTGATTAGGGATAAGAATTTTGATGAGGTTGTAGCAGAATATCAGCGAGCGATGGAATCGAGAGATTCTGGCTTAACAATGGAGATAGCTACAATTGGCAAAGAAGGACAAACTACGGCAAATCGTTATAATGGGAAGATACCAAATACTAACCTGTCTGGTTCGATTGTAATCTTCAAGATTAGAGATAAAACTGTAATTTTACAGACCGATTCGGTGTTATTTAAGGATGATTTTGATAAGTTGCTCGGTACAGTGACGTTTAACGAATAGTTTATGATATAATAGGGGGTATGGAAAAGGAGGTTGATGGGATTTTGGTGGCGGCGCATGAGCTAAAGGCGCCACTTGCAGTGATGCGACAACTAGCCCTGTCGCTTCCGGAAATGGATTTTGGTGGCGAACATATACGTAGCGAGATGGTGAGTGTTTCGGAACGAGCAATCAAACAAGTAAATGATTTAACGAAAATAAGAAGATTAGATGACGGGTTATTTAAGATGGAGCCGGTAGCGGTGCGAGAAGTTTGCGATGCGGTTTCGCGAGAGTTAGAGTATTTATTTAAATATAATCGACGAGATTTAAATGTAAGGTATAGTAATCGGGCGAGGTTAGTGACGGCAAATCGAGATTTATTATATAGCGTAATTTATAATTTTTTGCTTAATGCGATGCACTATTCGGGCGATGAGACGAGAGCTGAGCTGGTAGTAAAAGATTTTCGAGATGCAGTGAAGATTATAGTGAGGGATTTTGGGCCGACTTTGCCGATTGATGTGTGGCGAGAAATGAAAAGAGGGTGGGTGGAAAAACCAACTTCGATTGCGATGCGTCCGGGTTCTTCAGGGTTAGGGCTTTTTATTGCATCAAGGTTTTCGCGTTATATGAATGCGGAAGTTGGAGCGGTAAGGCATCGCGATGGAACGAGCCTTTATGTGACATTGCCAATTTCTAAACAAGCGAGTTTATTTTCAGTATGATTTTTGTAATTGATGATGATGAAATAATGGCGGAAGCGATTGCGCTGAATTGCAAAAAGAAAGCGCAAATATTTAGCAATGCAATTATGGCGATGACAGCAATCAATGAAGGATTAGTTCCAGATTTAATTTTCCTAGATATTTTGTTAGATGGTCCGGATGGATTTACTTTTTTAAACGAGTTAGTATCCTATTCTGATACGGCAAAAATTCCAGTAGTAATAATTTCGTCATTAGATTTTTCGGGTAGAGATTTATCGGAATATGGAGTGGTAGGAATTTTGGAAAAAGAAAAAATGTTACCTAGTGAGATTTATGAGTATGCAGAGAGATACAGCAAATAAAGATGTACGAACATTGGGTTATGTATTGAGACGAACGAATTATGGCGAAGCGGATCGAATTTTGAATCTAATTACACCAATAGGAAAAATGGCGGTGATAGCAAGGGGGGTAAGGAAAGAAAAGTCGAAATTGGCGGGTGGGATCGAGATGTTCTCACTTTCAGATTTTAATATACATTTAGGAAAAGGCGAATTTGGGGTTGTGACGGGAGTAAAGATGATAGAATATTACGATAAAATAGTGAAAGATTTTAGGAGAATGGAAATTGCAGGAATGATTTTGAAAAAAATTAGTGCTGTGGCGGAAAGTTCAGACAACCCAGAATATTTTAAATTGGTGGATCAGAGTTTGAAGGCATTAAATGAAGAAGCGAACAACGATTTAGTTGAAGGGTGGTTTTTAATTAATTTGCTTAGGACGATGGGAGAGGAGATGAACTTATATCGTGATAGAAATGGAGAAAAATTAAAATCGGAAAAGAGATACGATTGGGATGGAAGCGAAGGAGTTTTCTTCGAAAATGAAAACGGTGAATATGGAGAAGACGAGATTAAGATGTTGCGTCTGATGTCGAAATTAGACTTAGGGATGGTTAGAAAAATAAAAGTAGGCGGAGAGATGATATTGAAAAATTTAAGATTGATTAAGGTAGTTGCAAGAGTGTAATATATGATATAATAGGGGAATAAAAGGAGATATTTTTTATGGCAGATTTTAACAAAGTTCTAACGCCTGGGGATTATGAAAAAGGTGAGCTGAATGTAGTAATTGAAATCCCGACAGGTTCGAATCATAAGATTGAGTGGGATCGAGAACACGCGTGCTTTATGCTAGACCGAGTAGAACCGATGGCGTTCGCGAAGCCATGTAATTATGGTTTTATTCCGCAAACTTTGGATGAAGATGGTGATGAACTGGATGTTTTGATGATTACGGAACAACCTTTGGCGACTGGAATTTGGATGAAGGCAAAAATTCTTGGGGTGATGAAGTTTGTTGATGGTGGTGAAGTTGATGATAAAATTATCTGCGTACCAGCAGATGACCGAAATAATGGCGATGCTTATAATTCGCTTGAGGATTTACCAAAGCAGACTTTGAAGCAAATCGAATATCATTTTAATCACTACAAAGATTTAAAGAAGCCTGGAACGACGGAAGTGAAAGCATTTGAAGATAAAGAATCGGCGAAGAAAATAATTAAGGCGGCAATTAAAAGATATTCAGATAAATAATAAGCTTTTTTTAAAAAAACGCTCCTAATTTAGGAGCGTTTTTTGGTGATTTTTTATTCTTCGGTTATTTGATCTTCTTCATTATCACCATCTTCGTCACTTGCATCTTCAATAATTATTCCTTCAGTGTCGGAGTTTTCGGATTCTTCGGTTGGAGCTTCTTCGGTTGTATTTTGAGATTGTATGGATTCAATGTATTCTTTGACGTCAGTGGTAGTCGAGTTTTCATAGAGAGATTCGTTAGCAACCATAATTACATATTTACCGTCTGATTTGATTTCTTTGTAATATTCATTGTCATTGATATTTTTGTAATAAGTAGCGGCGGTTTTTGCGGCCTCTTCGTCTTCATATTCGTAATAAACTTCTTTGCCGGTGATTTTATCGCCAGAGTAATAGTAGACGGTGTGGGTTTTAACTGGGGCATAGGCTTCATCATCAAAAACCATTTTACTACCGTCGAGGGTCAAGACATATTTGGTTCCGTCGGAAGTAAAGAAAGCATCGTTAAGCCCGCCAAGCCCGCCACGACGAGACATGAGTATAAAAGTAACAACGAGGGCGACAACAACAATCGCTAGAACGCAGATTCCAATAATAATATTTTTCTTGTCTTTAGTTTTTTCAGCCATATTAAATAATCTCCTTTTGTATATTTATATATTAGCATAATAATTATAAGTTAGCAATGTCTTCGCGAATTTGTTCAGTAGTATCACGGTCGCGAATAGTCACGGTATGATTCTCGAGAGTTTCGAAATCAATAACGATACATTTCGGAGTACCAATTTCGTCTTGTTTGCGATATCGTTTACCGATATTGCCAGAATCGTCCCAAGTAATGTTGCCATATTTCTGTTTTAACTTTTCATAAACTTCTCTGGCTTTTTCGACGAGTTCAGGTTTATTCTTCAAGAGCGGGGAAACGCAGAAACGATAAGGCGCGAGATTTTCGGGGAGTTTTAAGACTACGCGCTTTTCGCCATTGATTTCGTCTTCGGTATAAGCGGAAGAGAGGATAGCGAGGAAGAGTCGTTCGACGCCAATTGAAGGCTCGATGACGTGCGGGACAAATGTCTCATTAGTAGTTTTGTCGCGATATTCCATAGATTTGCCGGATTCGCGGGCGATATTTTGTAGATCGAAGTCAGTACGATAGGCAAGACCCATTAATTCTTCTTCGCCATTCGGATAGTCGAACATGAAGTCGATAGTACGCTTACTATAATGAGCCCGGTCGGCTTCAGGAACTTCGAGTTCGTGGATTTTATCTTTAGGCAGACTTAAAATTTCTTCAAGAAATTCATGTTGTAGACTACGCATGAGTTCGAAGTTTTCTGACCAAGTTTCGGGAGCGACAAAATATTCGATTTCCATTTGAGAGCATTCACGATCGCGAAGAATAAAGTCGCGTGGGCTAATTTCGTTACGGAAAGCTTTGCCTTGTTGAGCAAGGCCGAAGGGAAGGTCTGGATAAAAAGTGTCAACAACGTTTTTATAGTTTACGAAAATACCTTGGGCGGTTTCGGGACGAAGATAGGCGATATTCTTATTGGCTAATTCTTCGTTATCATCGGGAAGAACTGCTCCGACATGGGTAGAAAACATCATATTAAATTTACGGATTGGGCCCCAATTTTCTTTACCACAATTTGGGCATTTAGTATGAGTTTCTAGGAATTCATCGGTCGTAACAGATTCGTTAATATCTTTGGCAATTTTATCGGCACGGAAGCGGGATTTACATTCTTTACATTCGACGAGTGGATCGGCGAAAGTAGCGGTATGGCCGCTAGCGACCCAAGTACGAGGGTTCATGATAATGGCAGCGTCGATGCCGTACATATCATCACGATCTTCGACGAAAAATTTCCACCAAGCATCCATTAGGTTTTTCTTTAACATAACGCCGAGTGGACCAAAGTCCCAAGTTCCAGCCATGCCACCATAGACATCAGAACCGGGAAAAATAAAACCACGGCGTTTACATAAACTTACGATATTATCTAAACTATTCATAATATATATTATAGCATAGATGATGGGCTCGGTTTAAGCTTCATCGGCCCAGAAATCTTCAGGGTTTGAGATAACTTCGATATTAACTTCGCTAGTTTCGCCAGTTTGGAAATTTTTCGATTTAAGAACTTTAGAGTTAACTTCTTCTTCGCCAATGACGATACCATTTCTAGCGATTTTAGTGGCATAGGTCATTTTATTATCGAGTTTTTTGTTCGTTAGGACAATAGTTGTAGTGTAACTTTTTTCACGTAGTTTTTTAGCAACGCTGAAGGCTTCATCAAATTCATGCTCGGAAACTGGAATGATGGCGTAGTCTAATAAATCTTCGTCGTTAGCTTCGAGTAGACCATTTTCGTTTAGGCAGTAGAAGAGACGAGTAAGACCGATTGAGCCGCCAACGCCAGGGAAGGACTTCTCGGCGAAATATGAAGTTAAGTTTTCGTAACGACCACCGCCGGCGACGGAACCGAGGTTTTTATATTCAGGTAAGATAAACTCAAAAACGGTACCGGTATAATAATCGAGACCGCGCACAATTTTCATGTCGGCTTCGATTTCTTCAGTCAAATCAGCAGACTCGAGCAGATATAAGACTTCGTCAAGTTCTTTAACGCCTTCTTGATAAGTTTCGTTGCCAATTTCGAGATTATTTAGCTCTTTAATGACAAAAGAGCGAGCGCCATGGAGATTGATAAAGGCGAGAATCTTTTTTACGTTCTTTTCATCAAGCCCGAGTTCTTCGAGGTCAAGTTTAGTTTTTTCGGGAGCAACCTTTTCAGAGTGATCGATAATATTGTATATTTCTTTAGCTTTTTCGTTTAGCTCGAGGCTTTTTAAAAGTCCGGATAGGATTTTACGATTATTAATTCTCGCGAGGACCGGAGTTTTTAACTCAAAAGAATTAAAGGTTTCGAGTAAAGTAGAAATAACGTCGGCGTCGTAAGCAAGATTTAACCTTTCGCGGCCGATGACGTCAATATCGCATTGATAGAATTCACGGAAGCGACCTTTCTGGGCACGTTCGCCGCGGAAGTTTAGACCAAGTTGGCTGACTTTTAACGGAAAAAGAAGATCATTTTCATGTTCGACAACATAACGGGCGAGCGGAACGGTATGGTCAAAACGCAAGGCTTCGGTCGATTTTTCGGCGGTACCACCGGTTTTAAAGACATTGTAAATTTGTTTTTCAGTTTCGCCACCGGCTTTAGCTAATAAGATTTCTGTACGTTCAATACTCGGAGTTTCAACATTAGCATAACCATGTTTACGGTAGGTTTCAAAGATTTTGGTTTTTAAATTGTTAAAAGTGCTTTGAGCTAAAGGTAGAAGCTCTTGTGTGCCAGAAATCGGCGAAGTGTTAATTTTTTTCATACTTTAAATTATAGCACAACTATGCTATAATATCTATCACGGCGCTGTAGCTCAGTTGGTAGAGCAGAGGCCTGAAGAGCCTTGTGTCACTGGTTCAAGTCCAGTCGGCGCCACCAAATTACTTCGTAAATTGGCACGAGACTGAAGTCTCGTGCTTTTTGTTTCACAAAAAGTGGCGCCTCTTCCACCGCTTCGCGGCGGGCGGCGCCACCAGATTATATATGAGTCGGCAATTCGGCCGATTTTTAGTAGTATTTTTCTGTTGATACCCTAAGCAATTTGGTTAAGACTATGATATGTCGGCACCGATTATATAATGATCGGAAAAATTATCTAATTTGTAAGTATCGTTCAGCTTAATATTTTTATTGATGAGAATATAATCCATCTGGACTTCTCCGCGTTTCTCATAATATTCCTTGGTCGTAGGCCCATCAATGACATCCTTTAGCTTATCTTTTATTGTTGGCATCAACTTAAAAGCCTCTTCGGAATTAAAATCGCCTAAAACGACTAGATTGCTATCCAAATTATTGCTTATTAACTCTTCAAGAGGTTTATATGACTCAGGATAATCAAATTCAGTTTTATCAAATGGAGCAAAAGCCATAGCATGGCCAGTAATAATGGTGTAATCTTTTTTGTCGATATCAATATCTACCTTAAGAATACCCTTATCGAATGAATGATAAATCGCACCACTAGAACTTACCTTTGTCATATTCGGGTTGCCAAATAAAGTATGATTTTTATTTTCTAACTTGTATTTTGAGAAAATGGCAACTCCGACTCTTCCACCGTTGAATAAATAGGATTCGTATGTGTCATAAGTGTAACTATTTTTTAATGAAGTCTGTTCTATTATTTGATTAGTCAAGGTTTCTTCTCCATTAATTAATACGGGATATTCTTGAAAACAAACAACATCAAAATCATATTCATTAATCTTTCTAACTATCTCCCCCATATTATCTTTATTTATCTCGCCTATTTTCTGATTATCTAAATCGCAAGTAATACCTACGCACTCATTGATATTCCAAGTTGCAATTTTCATGTATTATCTCCTTTGACGGCTTATTCTAGATAAAATTATATTTTTTCAACAGATGAAAAGGAATAAATGCCATTAGAATTTTTCTTAAATGTGAAGCGATAGGATTGGAGTGATTCATAATCAATGTCCGTCAATCCGAATCCTTTCTGGTCTATATCATTTTGGTCGATAGTTTTATATAATTCTCCTCTTTCGATATCTGAATATAATTTTCCGTCATTCGAAGCACAGATGCCAAAAGAGCCCGCATTTATATTTACATAAGCATTGTCCTGGCTTTTGTTGATTTCTGTAATTTTTCCTACTATATCTTCTGAACAAGTTCCGCCTCTTCCGCCGATGATGTGATAATAATAAGTATCTAGATTAGAGCCATATGCGAAATCGCCATTATCGGTATTAGATATGGCATTTATCTTTGGCAAATCTTCACCCCATAAACTATAGTGATCATCGTTTGCTCTATCGTAGGAGATACAGTCTAAGCCAAACTCGCTAAATGAAATATTAGAGGCTTTTTCGCCTAGTGCCGCATCAATATCTGCCTTTACTCCATCGGTCCATTGGTAAGTACAATATTTCTCTTTGTCTAACATTGTAGTTTCCAGAGTTATATATATTTTTGAGGCATCATCTAATTGATTGGTTATTAATTTAGTGATTGGCATATAATCGCTAGGAACTGTAAAATTGCCGGAGTCACTATCATAATATTCCATTTTAGATAAACCATTACGAGAGCCAAGTAAACGAAGGGTCTTATTTTTTAAATCATTTATTTCATAAATATTTAATGTTTGTTCGTCGGAATTATCAGATATTTCCGTTTGAGGATCGGCATGAGGTTCGGGGGAAGGGATATTATTCATATGCATCATACCGTAAACGCCGAATCCAATACCACAGGCGGCTAAAACACATGCAATGGCAGTGGTGATTTTTAGCCCGTTGTTATTTTTCTGCTTATTATCTACGACTGGTGTTGCTGGTGTCACTGGTGCGCTAGTATCTATATTTTGTTCCATTTAATTTCCTTTCCATAATATTTATGTTTTTATTATAACATGATGTGACTTTCCTATAGTTTTTTATAAATTGTCAGTGTTATTGACAAAATGGTGAAAGTGTGATATAATGAGGGTATTAGCCTAATAGGGGGCTAAGGTGATAGCCCATTTGCGTATGTATCTGGGTAGTACTTTAAGAAAGGAGGTATTCGTATGAATACCATGAAGAAGCATTTTGACATAGTTTCTGGTCCTAATAAGGACAGGCTCCTCGATGCGTTCAAGTACGCGTACGATAAAAACGTTAAACTTGACGTCGACTTTAAAGTCGCTCTCGGCTACACAGCGCCGAAAAGCGATCCGGGTTGTGCATGCCTTCCAATGTCAATTACGGATATTATTATTTCCGGAATTGAGCACGAAGACAGTTCCGGTGAGAGCTTTAATCTCTGCGGTTATTGCAGAGTAGACTTATACTCTCCTAGAGGAGTTACTGTGGCTTATGAATCATATAGGTTCAGAGCTTACTATAACGCTAAGACCCGTAAGGGTCGAATTGCCTTCTTCCCAAATTAAAAAATAGTTAACATCAAAAACCCCTCCTTTATGGAGGGGTTTTCTCGTTAAGAATGATTATTTCTTCTTAGTATTCTCGGCAATGTCTCTAGTGTTGTGCCAAATCATGATGAACATCATGGTCATTTCATAGGCCAAACGAACGATGATAGGGCCAAGAATGAGACATATGAAGAAGTAGAGTACGCCCATTCCGCCTGCTGCTAAGAACGAGAATGAGAAGAGAATGACATAAATAGTTGCAATGTAATAAACGACTTTTAAGATAGGTTCAATCCACATGACCTTGAAAGCAAGAAAATCTTTGAGCCATTTCCAGAATTTGCCTTTCGGTTCGTTCTTACTCCTGACGAAGAGGAAGTAAACGAGAATACCACCGACGATGGCTAGGATGGCTGCAATAATCATCCAAATACCAACTCCTTGGGCAGTTGAGGCTGCTGAGCCGTAGTCACCCAAAAGGGAATCGTAGTCATAGTCATAATAACTACTGGTATATGCAAAGTTTAACATTTGTAACTCCTTTATGTTATATTAGCTTAATTGTAGCATAAAAAAATTTATTTTGTAAAGATTTTGGCTGTGGAAAAGTGGTTATGTTTGATAAAAACAACTTATATTATATATAATATATAGTATGAACAGAGTACCATTAGCGGAGAGAATGAGACCATCTAAATTGTCTGAAGTACTAGGACAAGAAGAGATTATCGGCGAAGGAAAAATTTTGACGGAGATCGTCAGAAAAGGTGAGCCGGTCAATTTGATTTTTTGGGGGCCGCCGGGGACGGGTAAAACGACTTTGGCGCGGATTTTGGCACATGAGTTTAAAGCGGATTTTGTAGAAATTTCGGCGGTGACGGCGGGAAAGAAAGATGTTGAGGAAGTAGTTGCACGGGCGAAAGTGAACTGGAATTTAAAGACACGGACAGTTTTGTTCGTAGATGAAATTCATAGGTTTAATAAAGCACAACAAGATGCGTTTTTGCCACATGTAGAATCGGGACTAATTACGTTAATCGGGGCGACGACGGAAAATCCTTCGTTTGAGGTAATTTCGCCGTTACTTTCTAGATCGCGAGTGGTAGTAATTGCACCACTAAGTAAAGATGCAATTTTAGAAGTTCTAAAAAGGGCAGTGAAGGCGGAAAAAGTATCGAAACGAGTGACGAAAAAGGCGTTAGATTTAATTGCGGAGTTGTCGGGAGGAGATGCGCGGTCGGCGTTGGGGGATTTAGAGTTAGCTCTGTCTTTAGCGGATAAAGTAGATGAAAAAGTGGTAATGGAAGCGGCGGGGAGGAAAGTATCGCATTATGATAAAAAGGGCGATAAACATTATGATACGATTTCGGCGTTTATTAAATCGATGCGAGGTTCGGATACGGATGCTGCGCTTTATTATTTGGCGCGGATGCTGGAAGGAGGAGAAGATCCGAAATTCGTAGCCAGAAGGATGGTGATATTTGCTTCGGAAGATATTGGGCTGGCGGGAAATGGAGCTTTAAGTCTCGCTACGGCGTGTTTCCAGGCAGTAGAAAGAGTAGGAATGCCGGAATCAGGTTTGATCTTGGCACATACTTGTATAGCTCTATCGAAGTCAAAGAAAAACCGAGATTCGGCGGATGCGTGGTTTAAGGCGCAAGGTTTAGCAAGAAAAACTTTGAATGAGCCGGTACCAGTTTGGCTAAGGAATGCGCCGACCAAGTTAATGAAAGATTTAGGGTATGGTAAAGGACAGAAGTGGGTGTCCGGATTTCATCTTGATAAAAATTATTTACCGGACGTAATTAAAGACGAGAAGATTTTTAAATCAACTCTCTAAACCAGCTTGGAAATACATCTGGACGTATTCCCAGCCCCAAGAGAGATCAAAACCGGAGCTGGTGTAATTATTTAGCTTAAAGTAAGGCATGCCGTTGGCAATTTTGGCGGTTTTGGTGGCATTTTTTTCAATTTCAGCAAGAGGTTCGTCGTTGTCGACACAGGTATCGAAAGTTTCGCCAAGCCCGATTTGGTGGCCGATTTTTTTCCAATATTCTTTTCCGAGTTTAGACATTTTAGAAACGGCGGATTTGCCGGCTTCTTTAAAATAATTGTTCCAGACAGTTGTGATAGCTAAATCGTAATAATCCCAGAATTTCCCTTCGTTTTTCGCGCAATAAGTAGCGACAGCAGAGTAACGAGAGTTAATTGGGTTAGTTTCGCCATATTCGTAAAGAAAGTCGGAGAGGCGAACTTCGTAAAGGATGTCGTTTTCTTCGATATATTTTCTGAAAGCTTCTTCGTTTTCGACGACAGCGTTTTCAAAAGCAATACAATATGGGCAAACTAAGTCCGAATAGATAATAAAGTAGTTTTTCGCTTCAGGGTTACCTAGGGTCATTTCAGTATCCCAGACTTTTTCAGCGTTGGATGGTTTGGCACTCATGCTGGCGACGATTGCGGCAATGATGGCAACGACTACGACGATAATGCCGATGATTCTAAAGGCTTTTTTCATGATTCTTTTTTTCTCCCTTCTCTTTCTTCGCATGACGTGCGAGATATCTTTCATTTACCATTATAACATAGGTTTCTTCGCCGAGACGCTTGATGGACAAAACTGCGATAACGATAGCTAAAATAGTAACAATAGTAGAAATGGTTCCAGCAATAGCGAGGCTACCGGTGCTAAAAATTGCGCCAATTAGAGGAGTGAGCAGAGTAGTTCCGCAAGTCGGGCAGCCAGCGCCGAGAGCAATTAGCCCGGTGATAATACCGGCTTTTTCGAGGTTGGCGGAGTTTTGTTCCTGTTTCTTTTTCCAAAGCAGTGTGATCAAGCCGATTAAAATACCCTGTAAGAGAGAGATAAAAAAGGTTGGAAGCCAGTCGAGAAAAGGTTGATTAATACCGAAGATGGCAAGAAAGCTATCAAGGATTATTTTTAGACTTTGGGGGAAGCCGAGAGCGCCCATAAGCTCGAACTTTGAAAATCCACCTTGGAGCAAGTTAATTAAAAGGCCGAAAAATAAAAAACTAGGAATAAAGCCATACCAAAAGCGTTTTTCTTTGGTGGCGAGCAAAATACTTTTTCCGGCTAGGACGAATTCGTCGAGCCATTTCCTCCAATTCATGGATTTATTATAAATCATAAGTTGTTTATTTGTCAATAAAAGTTTGTTCGGTTTTTGGCTTTTTACCCCTGTTATAGTGAAAAATTATTATAACATAAAGATTTTGAAAAAACAAGATTGACAAGCTTTACGGCTATGCTAAAATGAAAGTAGGTTCGGGCCGAATCCAACGTTGAAAGGGGTCTGAGCCGGGAGATGTGAAGCGTATCGTTAAAGGCGATAAGGGCTAAATTAAAGGACCATCTGCACGTGATTGAAGATCATGTTAGCAGGACAGTGAGGGTGGAGAGTGTAGAGCTGTTTTGGTTAGAGACTGTTTTCCACCTAGAAATTAGTTAATAAGAACTCGGTTGAAAACGAGTTTTTATTTTTATAGAAGTGTGATATAATGTAAGCATGAGGCTTTCGAAGAATATCGATAAAGCTTTAATTATCTGTGGTGCTGTTGTTATAGCAGTGCTTTTTGCGTGTTTAATCAAAATAGATAGAAACGTGACTTTCGCAGAAGGGGAAGACGAGGTTTTTGCATTTGAAACTGAGGGTTCAAAATATGTGAACTTTTATGATAATGGGGAGAAATTGACGGTAAAAACTGATGCGAAGACAGTAAAAGAGGCATTAGAGAGGGCAGAAATAATAATAAACGATGGAGATATAGTTGAACCGAAGTTAGAGACAGAGATAAACGCAGATAATTTCTTTATTAATATCTATCGGGCGAGACCGGTGATTTTAAAAGATGGTTTGGTTGAAAAATATTTGATGACAGCTAGTTATGATGTAAAAACGATTGCAAAAGAGGCGGGGATAACAGTTTATGATGGCGATGAGATAGCGATGGTCTTTAATACGGATTTTCTAGAGGCGGGAGCGGTAAATACTTATGAGATTAAAAGAAATGGCGGAAGGACGGTAACAGAGGAAGTGGAAGTTGCCTTTACGGAGGAAACAGTAAGAGATGCGAGTCTTGAGGCGGGTAAATCTGAGGTAAGACAATTAGGCGAGGTGGGGCTAAAGCGAGTAAATTACAATGTTTATTATATCGATAATGTTGAAGTGTCTAGAGAAGTGGTATCGGAAGAGATGGTAAGAGAGCCGGTTAAGAGGATAGTGGCGATTGGGGTAAAGAAGTCATTACCGCCCAATTCAGAGGTTTGTGCGGAATGGGCGCGAGCAGCGGGTGTGTCAGAGGCAGATTTAAGTGCAGCGATTGATTTAATCTATCATGAGAGCGGTTGTAGAGTGAACGCAAGAAACGCAAGTTCAGGGGCGTATGGAATTCCGCAGGCTTTGCCTGGTTCGAAGATGGCTTCAGCGGGAGCGGATTGGGAGACTAATCCGGTAACACAGATTCGTTGGATGGCAGGATATGTAAGTAGGTATGGTGGTTGGCAGGGGGCGCTCAATTTCTGGTACGCGCACGGATGGTACTAGAAGATGAAGAATAAGAAGGCTTTAGGACAGCATTGGCTGAAAAATCGGGAGATTTTAGAGGAAATTGCGGATGAGGCGAGATTTGGAGTTTTTATTGATGCGGATACGGAAGAAAGCGCCTACGATTCCTCCGAAAAAACAGGGGTAGATGACGAAAAGCTGCCGGCTTGCGTCGAGATTGGACCTGGGTTAGGATTTTTAACCTCTTCGCTTTTAAAGAGGTTTGAAAAAGTGGTGGCAGTAGAATATGATAAGGAGCTAGCGGAGAAGTTGCCAAAATCGTTCCCTGGGAAAAATTTAGAGGTAGTGAACGAGGATATTTTGAAGTTTGATTTCGAGCAAGTTTTTTCACAGCCTAATGAATATGTGATTGCGGGAAATATTCCGTATTATATTACGAGCCCAATTATAGAGAAGATTTTGACTTTAAAGGTTTTACCGAGGCGGGTAGTTTTATTGGTCCAAAAAGAGGTGGCGGAGCGAATTTTAGACGAAAAAGAGACAATGTTGTCACTGTTTGTGAAAAATCGGGCTAAGGTTTTTCGAGGGGCTGAAGTTCCAGCGCGCGAATTTACGCCACCACCAAAAGTGGATTCGGAAGTGGTGGTGTTTGAACCGTTTTTGAAGCCTTTAGTGTCTGACGAGGTATTTAAATTGATCAAGGTTGGTTTTTTGGCGCCGAGAAAGAAATTAGTGCATAATTTAGCTGGGTTGAAATCGAAAGAGGAGTTAGAGGAGATTTTTAAGGAGATTGAGCTTTCAACAGACGTAAGAGCGGGCGATTTGAGTTTAGAAGCGTGGGCAAAATTGTATAAGAAAATATATTAATACTCATGTATGGGAAACGTGGTATAATGGGGATAATATGTTAGACGTAAAATTTATTCGAGAGAATTTTAAGCTGGTCGAGAAATCGGCGAAGGAAAAAGGCTATAAAATTAACGTTCAGGAGGTCTTAGATTTAGACGAGAAAAGAAAGAAGGAGTTAGTAAAAGTCGAAGATTTAAGACGAGAACGGAATGAAGTAGCGAGTAAGATGAAAGGCGGGAAGCCGTCGGAGGAATTGATTGCGCGGGGGAAGAAAATTAAGGAGGAATTGTCGGAAAAAGAACAGGCGCTGGCCTTGGAAGAAGAAAAACTACAAAACCTCTTAAAACAGATACCGAATGTGATTTTTGAGGATGTGCCGCTAGGGGGAGAGGAATGTTCTGTAGAGGTGAAAAAATGGGGTGATAATCATAAGACCGGCGTAGATCATTTAGACTATGCAGTGAGCCGAGATTGGGTAGATTTTGAGCGAGGAGCGAAAGTTGCGGGGGCGAAGTTTTATTATCTTAAGGGGGAGTTGGCGTTACTGGAGAATGCTTTGCTTCAATATGGCTTAAAGAAAGTATTAGAGCATGGCTTTACGTTTATGACGGTACCGGATATGGTTTCTTCGCGAGTGTTGGAGGGATGCGGATTCAATCCACGGACGAGTGAGCAATCAGATGAATATTACATTGAAAATGAAGATTTGGCGATGATTGCGACGGCGGAAATGCCTTTGACTGGTTATCATATGGATGAAATAATTGATGAGGAAAAATTGCCGCTGTTTTATGCAGGATATTCGGCATGTTTTAGAAAAGAGGCGGGGACTTACGGAAAATATACGAGAGGATTATTCAGAGTGCATCAGTTTAATAAGCTAGAGATGTACGTTTTTTGTCTACCAGAACAAAGTAAAGAGATTCATGAGAAGATTTTAGCGATTGAGGAAGAGATTTGGCAGGGGCTAGGGATTCCTTATCATGTGATAAATATCGCAGCGGGCGATTTAGGTGCGCCGGCGGCGAAGAAATATGATATGGAGTACTGGTCGCCAGTGAACCAAAAATATCAGGAAATTACTTCTTGTTCGAACTGTACTGACTTTCAGGCGAGAGCGGTGAATTGTCGGGTGCGACGGAAAGATGGCACGGTTGAGTTTGTACATACATTGAATGGAACAGCAATTCCGTTAGCGAGAGCATTAGTGGTAATACTAGAAAATTATGCGAAAGAAGGTGGAAAGTTGACAGTGCCGGAAGTATTAAGACCGTATTTGGACGGAAAAGAAGAAATTTAAAAAGTTTATCAAATGATGAAAGGTAAAAATAAGGAGTAAAAATGATTGAAAAGATTGACATCAACGGGAATGACTATAAAGTCGAAGAATCATTTCGGAAATATGTCGATAAAAGAATCGGTAAATTAGATAAATATTTACCAAGAGGCGCGAAAAAAGATGTAATTTGTAAAGTAGTAGTAAATGGGATTGGTAAAGGTAAGACGGAAAAATATGAGATTTCGGCAGCGATGGAGCTTACGGGAGGAAAAGTAATTGCAGCGCGGGATGAATGCTCGAACGTTTTTGCGGGTGTTGATTTAGTTGAAGCGAAGTTGATGGGCCAGATTCGAAGATATAAATTAGAAGTTCAACCGCATCGTCAGAAGCGAAGTCTGAAAAACCTCTTTCGCAAGAGAGGATAATGTGGTAAAATAGGGGGAAATAAAGCTGTTAATGCTGGTATGGAGGCAATTGTGAAAAAAACCGAGAAGGCCGATAAAGCTAATGTGAAAAAACCGAAAGTTCGAAAAGAGAAGAAACCGACTGATAAATTAGCCGATAAGACGGCTTTGACGAAATTTTTACAGGGGGTGTTTGGGGATGCGCAAAAACGAACTCTAAAAAGATTATGGAAGAGAGCGCAGGAGATTACGAAATTAGAGCCAAAATATGAGGCGATGAGCGATGAAGAACTAAAGGAACAGACAGAGAATTTCAGGGTTAAAATTGAGAAAGCTTTAAAAGTAGCGCGAGCGGAACAAGGAATTAACAAGACTGGTAAGAAACGACCGCCGGTTGATGATAAAAAAATTCTGAATGAACTTTTACCAGAGGTATTTGCGGTAGCAAGAGAAGCATCGAAGCGAATTTTGGGGCTAAGGCCGTATGACGTGCAGTTAATCGGAGGTATGGTGTTACATGAAGGCGCGGTGGCGGAGATGAAAACTGGTGAAGGTAAGACTTTGGTAGCGATGTTGCCGGCTTATCTTAATGGTTTGACTGGACGAGGGGTGCATGTGGTAACGGTGAACGATTATCTTGCGCAACGTGATGCGGGCTGGAATGGTCCGATTTATGATTTTCTTGGGCTAAGTGTCGGTGTAATTATTAACGAGGCTTCGTTTATCTATGATGCGGAATATGAAAATGAAGGACATGATGACGAAAGATTTCGACATTTGAAGCCGTGTACGAGAAAAGAGGCATATGCGGCAGATGTTACTTATGGGACGAACAATGAGTTCGGGTTTGACTATTTACGCGATAATATGACGAGCGAAGTGCAATATTTGAGACAGAGAGAGTTGAACTTTGCGATTGTAGATGAGGTAGATTCGATTTTGATTGATGAAGCGAGAACGCCATTAATTATTTCGGCGCCGGCGGGAGATAATCCGGAACAATATTATCAATTTGCAAAAGTAGCGGCAAGATTAGTGCCTGAAGATTATATTTTCGACGAAAAAAGGCGTTCGGTGACTTTAACGGACAAAGGAATTGAAAAAGTACAGGAAATTTTAGGGGTAGATAATCTTTATTCGACAAAACATACGGCGTTAGTTTATCATCTGGAACAGGCGATTAGAGCGGAAATTATCTTTAAACGTGATAAGGATTATGTGGTGACGAATTCGGGTGAGGTAATTATCGTAGATGAACATACGGGACGATTGATGCAAGGTCGACGTTATAACGAGGGCTTGCACCAAGCGATTGAGGCGAAAGAAGGAGTAGCGGTAAAGCAGGAATCGATGACGTTAGCAACAATTTCCTTCCAGAATTTCTTTAGATTATACAAGAAGTTGTCTGGTATGACTGGTACGGCGTTTACGGAAGCGGAGGAATTTCAACAGATTTATGCATTAGACGTAATTCAGATTCCGCCGAATAAGCCGATTGCGCGTGTGGATAAGGATGACTTAATTTACAAGACGAAAGCAGGTAAATTAAAGGCGATTGCGGAAGAAATTCAGAAATATCATGAAAAAGGCCAGCCGGTGCTAGTTGGTTCGGGTTCGATTGCGAATAACGAGGAAATTGCACGTTATCTTGATCAATTTGGCTTGCCTTACGAGATTTTGAACGCGAAAAATAACGAGCGGGAAGCGGCGATTATTGCGAAAGCGGGCGAAAAAGGTGCAATTACGCTGGCAACGAACATGGCTGGACGAGGTACGGATATTAAGCTAGGCGAAGGAGTGAGAGAATTAGGTGGGTTAGTCGTAATTGGTTCGGAAAGACATGATTCTAGGCGTGTAGACAATCAGTTGCGTGGACGTGGTGGACGCCAAGGCGATCCTGGAACGACGCAATTCTTTGTTTCTTGTGAAGATGATTTGATGCGAATTTTCCAGGGAGATAGAGTGAAGATGCTGATGACGCGACTTGGAGTAGACGAGGATACGCCGATTCAGACGAAAGCGATTTCAAAAACCCTGGAAGCGGCGCAAAAACGAATTGAAGGGTTCAACTTTGATTCACGAAAAAATGTTGTGCAATACGATAACGTAATTAACCGTCATCGTAAAGTAGTTTACATGATGAGGCGAAAAATTCTTGAAGGGGACGACATTTATCCGGAAATTAAACGGTTAATGCGTGAGGAAGTTAACGCGTTGACGGAGTTTTCGTCACGAGTAAATAAGAACTTTGATGAAGAATTTAAAGCGGTGTTTGATTTTGACGATGATTTAATTCATGGTATTGGGCTTAAACGAAAAGAAAAAGAGCGTGAGAAGTTGGCATTAGAGGCGGTAGAGGAAGCGTACGCAAAGAAAGAAGCAGAATTCGGATCAGAGACGATGCGAAAAGTGGAACGCGAAGTTTATCTTAAGGTGCTGGATACTTTATGGATGCAACATCTTGAAAATATGCAACATTTGCGTGAGGGGATTCATTGGCGGTCAGTTGGCCAAAGAGACCCGTTAGTAGAATACCGAAGTGAGTCGCAAAAATTGTTTGATGGCTTACAGAGGAATTTAAGAGAAGAAGTATTGAAGATTTTGCTTTCGATTACGCCGGCAGAAGCAGCGGAAGATAATGCAATGGATGGCGAGGAATATGAATCAGAGTTAACGAAGATGGCAGAGAGTCAGACAGAAAGGGGAGTAAACGAGATTTCGAAGGGAGAGAGAAATCTGGATGATGAGTTCAAGAAAAAATCTTCTAATGGTAAAACGACAAGCCGAGCGACGGTAAAAACGAGCGCAAAGAAAAAGAAATCTGGTTCGAAGAAGAACAGATCTGGTTCAAAGAAGAAATCAAAGAGACGATAGTCTAGTCTTTTTATTATATCATAAGTGAGGTAAAAAGTCAAGTTTATGAAACATTCAGTAGAGGAAATTACGTTAAAAAACGGGGCAAAGGGGTTATTAATAGATGTTCCAGGTGCGAGTGTGATGTCGACGCGGATTCAGTTCCGGGCGGGGATGATGTATGCAAAAAACAAAGAAGTATATGAAATCCCGCATATTGTTGAACATTTAGCTTTTGGGGCGAACGCGAAGTTTCAGGATGAGCAGGCTTTTGAGGCGGAATTTACGAAAAATGGAGCTTATCATAACGCTTGGACGTCGGATATATCGGTTTGTTACGAGACAGAATGTGCAGATTTTGAGTGGGAAAGAATCATGGAGTTGCAGAGGGTTTCGATTTGTAGTCCACGGTTTAATGAAGAAGAATTAAAATCGGAAAAAGCGAACGTAAAATCAGAATTAACTGGTTATATGAATGATTATTATCGGTTGTTATGGCCGAGGGTACAGCAAGCGGTAGGTGAAGATATTTTAGATTTGCAGGAACGAATTAAGACGATTCAAAATATTGAATTAAAGGATATAAAAGAGCATTACCGTAGGACGCATACGGCGAAAAACATGTTGTTTATCATCGCAGGGAAGATAAAGGGGCGAAAACATAAGATTATTAAGATGCTTGAGGAATGGGAATTGAAAGAAGGGCGGAAGTTTGAAATTCCGCCGTCAGATTTGCATGCTTCGGAAGCGGTTTCGATTCGAAGAAAAGACGCTTCGAATATTACGTTTGGTTTCTCGTTAGTAACGCCGAGACATTTAAGTCCGAGCGAAGTTTTCTCAATGAATTGTTTGAACCATATTTTAAATGGGACGATGAACTCGAAAATTTTTGGAGCAGCGAGAAAAAGAGGGTTAGTTTACGGGATGGGTTCGTCGGTGGCGAGTAATGCGCATAATTCGTATTGGGATTTTGATGGTGAAGTGAATGTTGAAAATGCGGAAAATTTGTTTGAATTGATTCAGACAGAATTAATGAAAACTTTGAATGGCGAAATTTTAGATATGGACTTTTTGGCAGCAAAATCTTATGCACTGGGTCGTTTCCAGATGGGAGCGCAAACGGTGGGGCAGATTGCGGATTATTATGCGGATCACTATTTTACGAATGAAACGATCGAAAAATATGATAATGTGCCGAATTTGATAAAAGAAATAGATAAATTTAAGATGATTGAACTTGCAAGAGAATTTGCGGGGTCGGGAATTAAAGGCTTCGTAACTGTGTCTAATGTAGAAAAGGCTGTAATTTCAGAACTTGGTACGCATCTAAACTTTTAATGATATAATTGAATCATGAAAATTGCAATTTTGGGTTATGGTAAAGAGGGCAAAGCTGCCGAGAGGTATTTTGCTCAGCATAATGCTGAAATAAAAGTCATTGATAATTTTACAGAGGCAGAACTTGATACTATTAATCTTGATGGATACGATTTAATTTTAAGAAGTCCTTCGGTCAGACCGAGAGATGGTTTTTCGAGCATGACGAAATACTTTTTCGATCATGCTAAGGCGCCAATTATCGGTGTAACTGGTACTAAGGGTAAGGGTACTACATGCTCTTTGATAGAGACGATTTTAACTGCGCTTGGTAAAAAAGTGTATTTAGTGGGAAATATTGGAAATCCATCAATTGACGTGCTGGATGAATTGACGCCAGATGATGTTGTAGTATATGAGATGAGCAGTTTTCAGCTTTGGGACCTAAAAAAATCGCCACAAGTAGCAGTGATTTTAAGGATTGAAGCGGATCATTTAAACGTCCATTATGATTTTGACGACTATGTTAATGCTAAGGGACATATTGCTGAATACCAAAATCCGGAAGATTCGATTGTGTATTTTAGCGAGAATGAGTGGTCAGTTAGGATTGCGAATAAAAGTAAGGCTGAGCATCGAGCTGAATATCCTCTAAAGAAAAAACCGGCTGGATTAGACGAAATTTTGAATTCTCTAGGTGTGCCTGGTGAGCATAATAAGGAAAATGCTGAGGCGGCGTTACTTGCTGTGGCAGAGTTTCTGGGCGTTTCCCTCGAAGAATTGATTAAGAAAAATAGTGATATTATTCGTGAGGCGCTGGCTAAATTTAAGGGTTTGCCGCATCATATTGAATTTGTGAGAAATATTCATGGCGTAGATTACTATGACGATAGTTTCTCGGCTTCTTACCCTTCGTTAGAAGTAGCGATAAAAACTTTCAATGCTCGTCCGGTGATTTTGATTGCTGGCGGGAAGGATCGTGGTTTAGATTTAGCTCCTATGAAACGAGCGATATTTGATGCGGATAATTTGCAAAAAGTGATATTAATGGGTGAAACGAGTGCGGATTTAGCCAAAAATGAAGACGCGGAGAAATTTATCTTAGTAAATTCGTTAGAAGAAGCGGTAGAAAACGCGAGAAAAGAAGCTGAAAAGGTAAATCCGGAATTAAAACCGGTAGTATTGCTTAGTCCAGGCGCAGCTAGTTTTGATATGTTTAAAGATTTTTATGATCGTGGCGACCAATTTAAAGCTTTAGTGCAGGAGTTAAAATGAATTTTAAATTTCTAGATTATAATTTTGAGAATGGTTTGGCGACTTTTCGTTATCAGAGCGAAGAAGTAGTTTTCACTGAGAAAGTGCAATTTTCTACTGCTAATGCGGTTAATTATAATCAGGATGTTTTAGATAAAGCTTTATTTTTAGCTTTTATAGTAATTGGAACTTCCTATTATAAAGTTCATGCTGGTAAAAATGTAGAGCTTAGTTATAAAATTGATGCTCGCCAGGCGGAGATTTTTAATAAAATTTACCAAGAAGGGATGAGCCAATTTGCTTTTGAAAATAATTTAGCGCGAGATAATTTGGCTAGTTTTAAAGGAGAAGGCATTAGTAAAAGTGCGTTGGAAATTACTGGCGACGGTAGTTTGGTGATGGTGAGTGGCGGGAAGGATTCTTTGCTGATGGTTGAAATGACGAGGGATAGTGGCGTAAAATATAAAGTCGGTTATATTACGTCGCAAGAAAATTATCCAGAGATAATTAATGAATTTGGTAAGCCAATTATTATTCGTCGGACGGTTGACAAAGAAAATCTTAAATTAGCGGGTGGTTTTAATGGTCATGTACCAGTAACAATTATTAACCAGGCTTTAGCGTTAATCCAAGCAATTTTGATTGGTTTTTCAAAAGTGGAATTTGGTATTGGTAAAGAAGGTTTAGAGCCACATGCGTGGATTGGCGATTTGCCAGTAAATCATCAATGGGCAAAAACTGCCGAAGCGCAGAGTTTGATGAATGAGTATATTAATGATTATATAACGCCAGATATAAAAATCGATTCGCTTTTGAAAGATTATAACGAGTTAGAGATTGCTAAGTTATTTGCGGAAAAATGTTGGGAAAAATATGGCGATAAGTTTTCTTCTTGTAATGTAGCAAATTATAGGCAAGGAACTGATAATGCTAAATTAAAGTGGTGCGGTAAATGCGCAAAATGTGCTAATTCGTATCTATTGTTTGCTCCTTTTGTGCCAAAAAGTGAGCAGGTAAAAATATTTGGCCACGATTTGTTTAGCGATCCGGAATTGACTGAAACTTTTAAGGGTTTACTCGGAGTGGATGGTGTGATGAAACCGTTTGAATGTGTGGCAAGTATTGACGAGCTGCGGTTTGCTTATAAAAATAGATTGCCTGGTTACGACGAGTTGCCGTTTAAGGTTGTTTAAGTTTGGCTTCAAAAAATACACAGGGTACTGCTGGTGGTGGGGTAAAATCGGTTGGTTTTAAGGGTAAACGAATACGGGTTGTATAATTTTTGGTGAGTTTAAAACCAAGTTGCGAAGTGTAATGGCGGGTGTTATTAAGTAGTTTGAGCGCGAATTGTTTTTGCAGAATTAGATAAATTGACTCTGGCGGATTAGCAGATTCGATGAGTTTATGGAAGATTTCGGAACTGAGAGAAAAAGGCGGATTAGCGAAAACCTTATAAGGTTCGGTCGGTAAGTTGAAGTTGCGAAAATCTTCTTCTATGATTGTGACATTTGTAATTACGTGTTTTTTCAAGTTTTCGCGGAGTTTTTCGGCGGTTTTTTGGTCTGATTCGATGGCGATGACATGAGAGACACGATGCGCTAGCGCGCTGGTAATCACGCCGGAACCGGAGCCGATTTCTACTACAGTATCACGTTTTTTAAGATTAGAATGGCCAATTAAAATTAGCGCGAGCCTAGGAGAGCGTAGAAAATGTTGAGAAAGTTTATAATTACGCATCTTTTAAAACCTCGCGGGCTTCTTCTATGGAATGGGTTTCCATTAGTTTAGCTCTTAGTTCTTTTGCGCCGGGGAAGTTGTTGATGTAGATTTTAAAGAAATGCTTTAAGGGTTCGTAACTATGAAAACGAGAATAGTTCTTCTCGAATAGGTCTAAATGCAACTTTAAAAGCTCCATGAGTTCTTCACGGGTGGGGGTGTGGGTGGTGAAACAATAGGGGTTTTGGAAGACGCCGCGGCCAATCATAAAACCGTCAATTTCGGGATATTGTTTGTGTATTTCTAGAGCATGTTTTCTATCTTTGATATCTCCGTTAATGATAAGTCTGGTTTCTGGACTTAATTGATGGCGAAGTTGAATAATTTCTGGGATAAGTTCAAAATGGGCGAGAACTTTACTCATCTCTTTTTTAGTACGCAAATGAACAGTAAGGGCAGCGGGGTGTTGCGTTAAAAGAACGGGTAGCCAAGTCTTAAATTCCTCGGGGTCGGACCAGCCAAGACGGGTTTTAATTGAGACGGGGAGAGAGGTAGAATTAACAGCGTTTTGAAAACAGGCGACAGCGAGCTCAGGAGTTTTAATCATAGCGGCGCCACCACCAGCTTTATTGACGTGTTTATCGGGACAACCAAAATTCAGATCTATCCCTGAAAAGCCAAGCGAAGCAAGTGCCTCTGCAGTTTCCGAAAAATGTTCTGGATTTTTGCCCCAGATTTGGGCGATAATAGGGGAATCGGTCGGAGCAATTTCTAGGCGTTCAAGAGCGTTTGCGCGACCTTTTTCAGAGGCATAAGAGGAGACGTTGGTAAATTCTGTAAAGAATAAATCAGGCCGGCTAGCATGGGCGATAACTTGACGAAAAATAATATCCGTGACGCCTTCCATAGGGGCGAGGATAAGAAATGGTTTCGGTAAATTATCCCATATGTTCATCGGTATATTATAACATTTTTTATGTTATAATTAAATTACTCATGCTATACTTCGGTCACTGGCAATGAGAAAAGTTTTTAGCTGTGTAGGCATTTGTCATTTGGCCTCGCAGCCACGAGCCGTAAAAATAGGCTCACATAAATGGCTCTAATAAATTTAATTTAAAGGAGTCTTTTATGAAAAACTTTAATAAAAATAAAACAGAACGAGTCGAAGTCATGGCGCTCTTCGGTTACGAAATGACCCCGTGTCAGCCACTTACTTTCAGGCGGCGGGGCGAGAGCGAGACAGAGATAACAGAGCTGTTACAAACCCAAATTCGGTTTGTAGGTGAGGTTGCTCTACACATCTTTGACGTTCTGGTTGGTCGGGAGAAAATGACGCTCGAATTCAATTCGCGCGACCTTTCCTGGCACCTCACACAATAGGAAATGGCCCGAAAGGGCCTTTTCTATTGCATTTTTTTGTATTTTATGATATAATGAGGAGAGGTTAGGGTTTTTCTAGCTTTTTTACTGGAGTGGTATTTGCCATGAAGGTCGTAACTTGAAAAATGGAGTTTGTAGATCGCTAAGGGGGTTATTTGATGAAAATTAGCAAAGAGAAGGAAAGGGCCTTATTGGCTGAATTATCGAATTCAAACATGTCCGAACAGTCGTATTTATTTGTGGTAGACTCTGGTATTCCGCAGTTTTTGGATATCACTGTCGACGCAAAGAAGTATAAGGAAAAATTCTTCAGCCAGTATTATAAATGGTTGAATCATGCTCCGGATTGGGCCAAGAAAGAATGGACCGATGCTATCGGCAAGCCTGGCTCACTGAAGGGCAAAGACCTGAAATTCTGGTATCAGAACTATGGTCGGCTACTGACTATTTCCGATTTAGATCGGTATATAGATGCCGATGAGGAATGGTTTTATCTAGCCGAGAGGCCGTTCGGCGTAATGCTGGGCATTGTCTTAGGACAGGAGATGCATTACAAGATGCGTCAAACTCGCTTGTTCGAGACAGCTTGCCGACATTATCTGAATGAGGCCGAAATGATTGTCAAATATTGCTGGGCCAAAGTCCAGTAATTATAAGTAACTCCAAATTTTAATCTAATCCCTTCGGGTTAAACCGGGGGGATTTTTCTATGTTATAATAAGAAAAGATGCAAGAATTAGAGAAAAAATTAACTGAACTCGCGGGGGAATTTTTAAAGGTGTATGAAAAATTGGAGATAGAGAAGAAGTTAGGGAAGATAAAAAAGTTGGAAAAAGAGGTGGCGGAACCGGAAATTTGGCGAGATGTGAAAGAGGCGACGGAGAAAAATCAGGAATTAGCAAAATTGCAGGATGAAACTGCGCCGTATGTACTATTAAAGACGCAAATTGAAGATTTAAGGGAGTTAATCGGGATTTCGGACGAGAGTTTGAAAGATGAATTTAGTGAACAGATAGCGGCGATGGAAAAAGAGCTAGGCGAGTTGAAGAAAGCTTTGAGGTTTCAGGGGGAATATGATGCGAATGATGCGATTTTAAGAATTACGTCAGGGGCAGGCGGAACAGAGGCGATGGACTGGGCGGGGATATTGGAACGGATGTATTTGAGGTTTTTTGAGCGAAAAGGTTTTAAGGTTACGGCTTTAGAGCGAGTCGAAGGCGAAGAAGCGGGGATCAAGACGGCAGTTTATGAAATTACAGGGATGAATGCTTATGGGCTTTTAAAATCGGAGCACGGAGTACATCGGTTAGTAAGGCTGTCGCCGTTTAATGCGAATAATTTGCGCCAAACTTCGTTTGCGTTAGTTGAAGTTTTGCCGGTGATAAAGGCAGACACGGAGGTAGAAATAGACGATAAAGATTTACGAATTGACGTTTATCATTCAGGAGGACATGGAGGCCAGTCGGTTAATACGACAAATTCAGCGGTAAGAATTACACATTTGCCGACGAATACGGTTGTGGCGATTCAGAATGAGCGGTCGCAGTTACAAAATAAAGAGAAGGCGATGGAAATTTTAAGGGGGAAATTGGTGCAGATGAAATTAGAGCAGCATGCGGAGACGATTGGCGAACTTAGGGCAGGCGAATCGGCAGGCTGGGGTCAACAGATCAGGAATTATGTTTTACAGCCTTATAAGTTAGTAAAAGACACGAGAACAGGCTATGAAGAAACTGATCCAGAGGCGGTGTTGGACGGGAAAATTGAGGGGTTTATTGATTCTTATCTAGAAAATATGGTTTAGTTTGACTTTGTTATATTTTAATGTTATGATATGAATCATAGCTTTTAGTAGCTCGTTGTTTAAAAATGGAATGATTCTATGCCAAAAAGGGAGGGTGACAAAATGGCTGAGTTTTTTTGTAGAAGGGAGCGGGGTTTGAAGCTATCTAGGTTAGATCTTGATCAAGAAACCTATGATTTAATTAAGTTTGTGAGTCCTAGAATAATACTCCGTTTAGCGAGGCGTATTGATGGTACCGAGCTTAGAGAGATGATTTTCAGAATGATTTGCAGGAAAAATAATTTTCGTGTCAAGAACGAATCTGAGAATGAGTATGAAAGATTGTGGCGTGAAGAATATGAACTTCGAGCCAAGAGAATAACTTCTGAGATTGTATCGGGACTTGAGCAGAACAACTACATAAGATTTGACATGGAAACGGAAAATTTCAAATTGCTATGGGGCATATTGCATTATTTCGTGAACTTGAGCAATGATCCGTTCTTTATGAAAGAGCTAGAGGAACAAAATAGTGTTTTAAGTAGGGCGGCCTATAGTTTATTCAATAAAAAGACGTCTCCGCTTCTGGAACTGCATCGGAAGCTAAATGAATATCGCTGTGGCTATTATGATCAAGAGTGTGCTGTTTGGTATGAGACGAGTGATTTTAATGAATTCGATGAAAGAATCGCAGTGGTTTTAGAAGAGCTGTTTTCTCCGGCTCAAAAAGAATTGGTTTTTTGGTTGGTTAAGAGTAAGTTCTTAAGGAAGAATATTTCTGAACCGGAAAAATCATTACTTTTAAGTGCGTTTATAAATTTTGTTATAAATGAAGAGATTGTCGAACATATGCTGAACATTCCATTTTATCTGATGAACTCCGGTCGTTAAGGCCGGAGTTTTTCTTGGTTTCAAGCTGTTAGTCTTGACTTTTTTGGGTATTTGTGCTATAATTAGGGTATGGTGGCAGTTTTTGTCGCTTGAAACTTTAAAGCTAAAGGTAAAGGGGGTTATGTTATGGAAAGAAAACAGACACCAGAAGAAGTAGAAAGAACCAGAAGATTCTTAAATGCGTTATTGAGGACAGAAGGGCGAGAGTTGGAAAAACTCTCACGAACTCAGGCAAAAAAATCTCTGGAGCTAATAAGGGGAGCGTTACATAAAGATAATACTAAAAAACCGGACAGAAAGTATTATGCGCTTTGCTATGTTTACGACATGATGGACGTGGCAGAGAGAGACATCTGCGACAGAGTAAAGGATGTCGCGATTCTGTCAATCGTTGAGCTGCGGAAAAATGACAAATTTTTAAAGCAGCTGAAACACGTCTTGCAAAGGACATTAGAAAAAAGAATAGCTTGAAGTTTCGTCCCCGACGTAAGGTCGGGGACTTTTTTCATGAATTTCCATGATTTTCTATAAATAGGGGTTGTAAAGATAGAAAAAGTGTGATAAAATAAACGTATTATCTAGACATAAGGTGAGGTCCTTAAAGGAAACCGGCCTAAAAGTCTAGTTTTAATAGTGCAATTTTGCTTGTTGTACAGAGGCAAAATTCAAAAAACTGCGCTTATAGGGCGCGTGGAGAAAAAATAATAAAGGAAAGGAATAGGATGCAAGTCATTCTCGGCACCAAAGTTGGTATGACCCAGATTATCGGTGAAGATGGCGTAGTCACCCCAGTGACTATTCTACAAGCCGGTCCGTGCATAGTGACTCAGATAAAGACTGTCGAAAAAGATGGTTATAATGCTGTGCAAGTGGGCTACGGTCAGGGTAAGAATCTGAGCAAGTCGGTTTCCGGTCACGTAAAAAAGGCCGGTGAAAATATCAATCCTAAGGTTCTGAAGGAATTTCGCGTTGAGGAAATTGCGGAAGAAACGAAGCTCGGCGATAAATTAACCGTTGAAAGTTTCAAATTAGGAGATAAAGTAACTGTAACAGGTACTTCTAAAGGTAAGGGGTATGCTGGTACGGTAAAGCGTTGGAACTTTAACGAATCGCGTAATACGCATGGTTTCAAAGGAAACATTCGTAGAGTCGGTTCGATTGGTTCGATGTATCCACAAAAAGTGTTCAAAGGTAAGAAAATGCCTGGTCGAATGGGACACGAGCAAGTAACTGTAAAGAACTTGACAGTCGCTTATATTGATGTGGAGAAAAATTTGATTGGTCTTAAAGGTGCAGTGCCTGGTCCAAATAAGGGCATTGTAGCGGTAGAGGGAAAGGAGTAAGATGGCGACGCTTAATAAAGATGTATTTGGTCTAAAGGTGGAAAATCATGAGCTTGTAAAGTTAGCTTATGATGCGTATCTTGCGAATTCTCGTTCTTCGCACGCAAAGACCTTAAAGCGAGGCGAAGTTAGAGGTGGCGGAAAGAAACCATGGCGACAAAAAGGTACTGGTCGAGCGCGATTTGGTTCGACGAGAAACCCGATTTGGCGACATGGTGGTGTAGCATTTGGACGAACTGGTGAAGAAAATTTCACGAAGAAAATTGCTAAATCGTCGAAACTTCTAGCAGTACGACAAGCTTTATCGATGAAAAATGCGGATAAAGCCGTGGTAGTTTTAGAGAAAGAGGCGAAGTTGACCGGAAAAACAAAAGATGCGGTAAAGATTTTGAAAGAATTGAAACTTGAAGGTAAGAACGTATTAGCAGTAGCGGCGGAGAAAACTCCGGAAGCTTTACGCTCGACTAACAATTTACCGAATGTAAAATTAGTACGTGCGACTTACCTTAATGTATTTGATATCATGAACGCGGACGCGATTTTATTCTCGGAAAAATCTTTAAAGGCGACTGAAGAGTGGCTAATGGGAAAGGAGAAATAAAATGGCGGAAAAAGTGAAATTGAATATGTTAGAACCACGTGCGACGGAAAAGAGTTATCTCGAACAGACGAATCGTATTTACGTTTTCCCAGTTAAGCGCAGTGCTTCGAAGCAAGAGATTGCGAAGATGGTTGAAGACGAGTTTAATGTTACGGTTACAGATGTGCGAACGTTAATTCGCAATGGTAAGAAAACGAAATTTAGTAAAGGTAAGCATGCTTATCCTGGCATTACGCATCGCCAAGATAAAAAATATGCTTACGTAAGATTAAAGAAGGGCAATTCAATCAGAGTATTTGATGAAGAGCCAGAAAATAATAATACCAGCGCAAAGGAAGCTAAAGCTGAGAAAAAGGCTAAGGCGGACAAGAATGCAGGGAAGGAGAAGAAGTAATGGCTATTAAGGCTTACCGCCCAATTACGCCGGCACAACGTCAGAAAACGACCGAAGATTACGATCAGATTACGACGAATAAGCCGATGAAATCGCTCCTCAAAGCGAAAAAGCAGCAGGCGGGCAAAAACAATCAGGGTCGAATTACGGTTCGACATCGTGGTGGCGGAGTAAAGCGTCACTATCGAATTTTGACCTACAAACTACCAGAAGATTTAACTTTCACGGTAGAAGAAATCGAATACGATCCGAATCGCTCGGCACGAATTGCTCGAGTAAAAGACAACAACGGTGCATATTATTATGTGCTTGCGGATACGAAAATGGCGAAAGGTACGACCTTTAAAACTGGTAAAGAAATTGAAGTTGAAGAGTCGAGCCGAATGCCGCTTGAGAATATCCCAGTTGGTACATTTGTCTATGCAGTTGAATTGACTCCTGGTAAGGGAGCGCAAATGGTACGTGCAGCGGGAGCGCAAGCTCAGTTGATGGCAAAAGAAGATGGCTATGCTACTTTAAGAATGCCATCGGGCGAAGTGAGAAAAGTTTTAGTTGGATGTACCGCATCGATTGGTACAGTTTCGAACGTACAACATCAGAATGTGAAAGTTGGCGCGGCTGGTCGAAGGCGCCGTAAAGGAATTCGTCCAACGGTACGTGGTGTCGTGATGAACGCGACGGATCACCCACATGGTGGTGGTGATGGTGGTCGTCATGGTTCGGGTAAAGCACCAAGAACGCCGTGGGGTCAATTAACGTTAGGGTATAGAACCCGTCACAATAAGAAAACTAATAAAATGATCGTGCGCAGTCGCCACGAAGGAAAGAGGAAATAATGTCGAGGAGTCTAAAGAAAGGTCCGTTTGTGGACTATAAACTCGCGAAGAAAATCGCCGCGCTTTCCAGCGAAGACCGTACCGTAGTAAAGACTTGGGCGCGTCAATCTACGATTTCGCCAGAAATGGTAGGTCGAACGATTGCCGTACATAATGGCAAAGTCCATGTCCCAGTATTTATTTCGGAAAATATGGTTGGTCATAAGCTTGGTGAATTTGCGCCGACGAGGAAATTTAAGCGCCATGGTGGGAAGAAAGCTGCAGAAGCTGCAGCGGCGAAAGGAAAGGCATAAACTATGGCGGAAACATATTTTGCACATGCATATGAAAAAGGAATCGATTCTCAGCCGAGAAAGACGAATGTCGTGGCGGCGTTGGTACGAGATCGATACGTATCGGATGCAGTGGTAATTTTAGAACACACGCCACGCCGAGCAGCAAGAGCGGTACTGAAGGCGGTTGAATCGGCCAATGCGAATTTATTAAATAACGCGAAAGTGTCGATTGATCCGAAAACGATTAGAATTGCAAGAATTTTTGTCACGAGTGGAACTCGAATGCGTCGGTACAAACCGGCTTCGAGAGGTCGTGCGTTACCGTATGAAATAATTTCGTCCAACATATTTGTTGAGGTCGCAGGCGAAGAAAAAGTAAAGAAAGCTGCCGAGAAGGCTGAAAAGCCAGCTAAGGCAGAAGCGAAAGAGGAGAAAAAGTAATATGGGTCAGAAGGTTAATCCCATCTCTTACCGTCTCCAAGTGAGCAAAGATTGGTCTTCGAAATGGTTTACTCGTAAGGCAGATTTTCGACGCTGGCTTGTTGAGGACGATAAAATCCGCAAGACAATTGAGGAGCGTTTCAAAGCGCGTCCAACGATTGCGCGGGTGAATATCGAGCGCTCCGCAAATCTTACTACGATTACGATTTTAACTGCAAAAGCAGGTGCAGTAATCGGGAAGCAGGGTGCAGGTATTAATGAATTAAAGAAACAATTGGAAAAAATTGTAGAAGGACCGATTCGAATTAATGTCGAAGAGGTGAAGAAACCGGAATTGAATGCAAAATTAGTAGCAGAAAATATCGGTTTTCAGCTCGGGAAACGGATGAATTTCCGTCGAGCAGTAAAAATGGCACTCCAATCTACGATGAACGCTGGCGCGAAGGGGGTAAGAATCGAGGTCGCAGGTCGGTTAAATGGAGCAGAAATGTCACGACGTGAGAAGTTTATTGAGGGTTCAGTGCCTCTACATACGCTTCGTGCGGATATTGACTTTCATTGTCATCACGCACCGACTATTGCTGGTATCGTAGGAGTTAAAGTTTGGATTTATAAGGGGGAGAAGTAAAATGGCTATTTTAGTTCCGAAGAAAGTACCGCATCGTAAGGTACGTAAAGGTAAAAACGAAGGCGTCGCAACGCGCTGTAATACGGTTGCGTTCGGAGATTTCGGATTAATGTCGCTTGATAACGAACGCGTGACTTCGCGTCAAATTGAGGCGGCTCGTCAAGCAATTACACGTTATATTAAGCGTGGTGGTAAAATTTGGATTCGAATTTTCCCTCATACGCCAGTTTCCAAAAAACCGTTAGACGTAAAAATGGGCTCCGGTAAAGGTGAACCGCAGTTTTACGTAGCGAAAGTGAAAGCTGGAACGGTGATGTTCGAAATTGCAGACGTAACGGAAGAGCAGGCACGTGAAGCCCTTAGACTCGCTTCACACAAGTTGCCAGTGAAATGTAAAATAATCAAGAAAGAGGAGTTTTAAGATGGCACACTCACTTATAGGAATTGTAACCTCTGATAAGCGTGATAAGACCATTACCGTCTCGATTGTAAGTCGAGAAACTCATCCGCTTTATCGGAAGCAATATACGAAGACTCGAAAATATACAGCGCATGACGAAAAAAATGAAGCGCACGTAGGAGATCGAGTTGAAATTACGATGAGTCGTCCGATTGCGAAGACGAAAGCTTACACGCTAGTGAAAGTATTAGAGAAGGCACGTGGCACAGTCGAACTTAAGGAAGATGTGAACACGGTGGTCGAGGAAAAGAAAGTTGGTGCAGATGAGGCTGCGCGAGCAAAAAGAGCTGCTGAAGCTGAAAAGGCTGAGAAGTCGGAAGGGGAGGAAGCGTAATGATACAGCAAGAAACTAGATTAAAAGTAGCAGATAACTCAGGTGCGAAAGAACTTGGAGTGATTCGGGTACTAGGCGGAACTCGAGCGAGATATGCAAGGGTAGGCGATATTGTGACTTGCTCGGTTAAAGATGCTTCGCCGACTGGGAACGTGAAGAAAAAAGCGGTAGTACGCGCAGTAATCGTTAGAACAGTAGCGCCGATTCGTCGTCCAGATGGTTCGACCATCCGATTTGATGAAAATGCGGCGGTATTAGTAAATGATGACAAGACTCCGCGCGGAACACGTGTATTCGGGCCAATTCCAAGGGAGCTACGTGACGCTGGGTTTACGAAGATTATTAGCTTAGCACCGGAGGTACTCTAAATGAAACAGAACTTAAAGATTAACGACAAAGTTTTAGTAATTTCTGGAGACCACAAAGGTAAAGAAGCTAAAATCGTAAAGATTGATTGCAGAGCTGGTAAAGCGATGCTCGAAGGAATTGGATTAGTTGAACGCCACATGAAAAAGTCTTATATTAATCCTACTGGTGGGAAAAAGACGATTCATGTTGGAATTGATTTGTCGAATTTGAAATTAGTCGAGGCTTCAAAATACGTGAAGTCTACTGTGAAAAAAGTTGACAAAGAGACTGATAAAAAAGTTAAGAAAGGAGCTAAGTAATGGCGGAAAAGAAAACGGCTGCCGAAGCGAAAGCGACTACTGCGAAAAAAGCGGTAAAAGCTGAAGCTAAAGCACAACCACGTCTCAAAGAGCTCTATAATAAAGAGTTAAAGGCGAAACTCCAGAAGGAATTAGGGTTAGCTAACATTAACCAAGTTCCAGAACTAAAGAAGGTGATTGTTTCGTCGGGCGTAGGTAAGAAACGCGAAGACAAGAGATTTACCGAAACGGTAGAACTCACACTTGCGAAGATTACAGGTCAAAAAGCGACTTCGCGATTAGCAAAAAAATCGATTGCGACCTTTAAAATTCGTAAAGGCATGGGCGCACCGGTTGGATATTTAACAACGCTTCGCAATGATAAGATGTACGAATTTGTGGATAGATTAATTAACATTACTCTACCGCATGTACGAGATTTTCATGGTGTTTCACGCACGGCGTTTGATGCACAAGGAAACTATAATTTAGGTCTAAAGGAACAGACGGTATTTCCGGAAATTACTTTCGAGGATGCGTCGGTTTTGCATGGCCTAGAAGTTACGTTTATTATTAAAAATGGTTCAAAGGAAGGAAGTCTAAAATTGCTAGAACTCTTCGGAATGCCGTTTTCTAAGGAGGCGAAATAGTATGGCTAAGAAATCTGCAGTACTTCGCGACGAAAAACGGCGCAAGATGAATGAAAAATATAAAGAAAAGCGAGCGGCATTAAAGGCGGCTGGCGATCTCGAGGGATTACAAAAGTTGCCACGCAACGCTTCGCCGACACGGCTCAAAAACCGCGACATGCTCGATGGTCGTCCACGTGGCTATATGCGTCGGTTTGGACTTAGTCGTATTAATTTCCGGGAAAAAGCTAGCAAAGGCGAGATTCCTGGTGTAACAAAGAGTAGCTGGTAGGAGAAAGGAGAGAAATATGTCATTACAATCTACAGACCAAATTGCTGACTTAATTACGCGAATTCGTAACGCAGTTCTAGTCGGGAAAAATGAAATTCTCGTTCCTACTTCTAAACTTAAAAGAGGAATTGTTGAAGTTCTAGCGAAGAATGGTTACGTATCTACTTTCGAGGTAGTCGAAGGAACGCCACGCGGAATGCTTCGTGTAGTAATTAATGAAGTTGGTAATAATGCTAAAATTAATGAAATTACAAAGGTTTCGAAACCGGGGCGTCGGGTTTATTCATCGGCAGATGATATCCCAACAATTAAATCTGGACGAGGTATGGTTATTGTATCAACTTCTAAAGGTTTAATGACTGGACGCGAAGCGAAGAAGAATCGTTTAGGCGGTGAAATACTCGTAAAAGTTTGGTAATAGCAAGACTTTGTAAAAAAAGACCCTACGGGGTCTTTTTTGTTTCTCTTAAAGTGCTTATCGTTGCCCCTGTTTGACAGGCGTGATATAATGGCGGCAAATGTTGGGGGGGGGGGGGGTTAAGAAAGGGTGGGATTTTTGAGCTTTAAAAATAGCATTACATGGTTGTTTTTTGATAAAATTTTGTGATATAATTATAAGTGGAATAATGTGTGGATTTTTTGATAAATGAATAAAAACTATTCAGTACTAATGTCGGTATATAGAAATGAGAAGTCTGGCATTTTGAGGCAAAGTATGCAGAGTATTTTTGATCAAACTATACCAACTAATGATTTTGTATTAGTTTGTGATGGACCATTAACGAAGCGACTGGATGACGTAATTTCCGAAATGCAGAAGAAATTTGGCAAGAGATTACGCGTGATTAGGCATGAAGAAAATCGTGGATTGGGATATTGTTTAAGGACTGGTATACCGGAGTGTAAGAATGATTTAATTGCAAGAATGGATTCGGACGATATTTCCAGGAAGGATCGTTGCGAAAGGGAGTTAGAAATTTTTGCGAATAATCCCGGAATTAGTGTAGTAGGAGGATTGGTTGGGGAATTTGCAGTGACTATCGAAGAAATAAAATCGATTCGCAGAGTACCAGAAACGAACGAAGAAATTATTAGGTTTGTGAAATGGCGTAGTCCGATGAACCATCCGTCAGTAATGTTTCGCAAGAAAGACATTTTGGCGGTAGGTAATTATCCAGAAGTGAGAAAGTGCCAGGATTGGTATTTATGGACGAGTTTATTGATGAATGGTTACCAACTATATAATATACAAGATATTTTAGTATATATGCGTGAGGATAAAACTACGTTTAAAAGGCGTTCTGGATGGCAGTATTTTAAAATTCAAAAACAATTGTACGATAAAATGCGAAAAAAGAAGTTTATTTCGGTTCCGCAATATGCGGCTGCAGTATCTGTACGATTATGCTCGGCGATAGCACCAAATGGAGTGAGAAAAGCTTTATTCCAGAAATTTATGCGGGAGAAGGTCAAATGAGAATAATGTTTGTAATTCCTAGTATGGCTGGCGGAGGGGCGGAAAGAGTAGCTGCTAATTTATGTAATTATTGGTGTAGTGAGAACGACGTTAGGATAGTTTCAATTGTTTCAGATAAATCATTTTACGATTTGGATAGAAGAGTTGAACATTGTGGTCAAAATTTGATGATCAATAGGAAAAATTCTTTTTCTACATTAAGATGTTATATAAAATATTTTTCAAAATCGATAAAATTTATAAAAAAGAATATCAATGAATTTAAACCTAATTGTGTAATTTCGTTTTTAGTTGAAACAGATATATTAACATATCTGGCGGCTAAAAGGAATAAAGATGTCTTAAGGGTTTTCTCTGAAAGGAACGATCCAACCAGAAGAAATAAGGTTAAGCAGATAATATTAAAGAATATTTATAAGACTTCAGATATGTTCGTATGCCAAAGTAAAAAAATATTTGATTATTATTCGTGTATCCCAGCTGATAAGAAGGTTATTATTCCTAATATGCTGGACGACGTAGTGTTACCAAAGCCAGAACTGAATGAAAATAATCATAATATTGTTTCGGTGGGTAGATTGTTTGAGCAAAAAAATTTTAAATTATTAGTGAAGAGTTTTCTTATGTCTGTTGATAAATTGCCGGAGGATAGCAAATTAGTTATATATGGAGATGGACCCTTAAAAGAAGAACTTCAGACGATGATTGATGGAGAGAAAAAAAGGAACAGAATAGAGCTTGTTGGGGCTTCTAAAAATGTATTAGACATGATTAAAAGTTCAGCATTGTTTGTTTTGTCATCCGACTATGAGGGGTTTCCGAATGTGCTTCTGGAAGCGATGGCTGTAGGACTACCCGTAATTTCCACTGATTTTTATACTGGAGTAGCAAAGGAGTTAATAAAAAAACGAAATGGTATATTAGTACCAGTTGGAGATGCGAATGCAATGTCTAATGCTATAGTCAAAATTATGAATAGTGATGGTGAAAGAAAAAAAATGAGAAGAAATAATATTTCGGTTCGCGATAGGTACAATGTGAAGATGATTGGCGATTTATGGCTTACAAATTTTAGCAGATTAATGGACAAAGAAAGATGATTGATAGGGCATTAAATAGGGTTATTATAATAAAGGGAAATGGTAGATCGATTTTTGATGGAATTGATGATGTATACGACTATTGCCGTATTGACAGTATGTTTATTCGTGTTTTCCGTAAGATAATGAAAAAATTAAAGATATCATTTCTGGAACCAATTTTTTATGGTGAATGGAAGAAAGAACTAGAAAAATGTGATGCTGTAATACTTTTTGACAATGACTATGAGTATGTAGACAAGATAGTACATTATATGAAGAAAAAAAATCAGAATTTAAAGATTATTTTTTGGTATTGGAACCCTTTAAGTTTTTTTCATGGAAAAATCGTGAAGAACAAGAATATTGATGAAGTTTGGACATATAATGTTTTTGATGCTAGGAAATATGGTCTAAAATATAACACTCAATTTTATCGGTTATTAATACCGGCAGAGAATTGTTGCGAAATTAAGAACGATATGATTTTTCTTGGTTTAGATAAAGGGAGAGAAGCGATTTTGCAAAGAATTAAAAAAGCCGCAACTTCGCAAGGTTTATCGTGTGATTTTCATGTTGTCAAATCAAAAAAAGATATAGTCAGCTATTTGGATTATATCAAGAGCGTCATTCACGCTAATTGTGTGGTCGATTTGGTTTCTAGCCAGGATTGTGGTTTAACTAGAAGACCGCTAGAAGCATTATTCTATGGGAAAAAGTTGGTTACAAATTATGAAGATATTGTAAACTATGATTTTTATAATAAAAACAACGTATTTCTTATTGGCCATGATGATATAAATGAACTGGCTGAATTTATGAAAAAACCCTATAAGAGTATGGACAAGAATATGATCCAGTTTTATAGCTACGATAGTTGGTTGGAAAGGATGAAAAAGGGAAGAAGTCTAGAGTTATGAATATTCTAAAAAAGAAAAGTTCTGTTTCGGTAAATGTTGATAGAACACCTTCAAGCATTGGTATAAAAAAAGGCATTGTTTATGTTTTTGTCGCAAATGTAATAAATATGGTAATAAATTTATTTACCGCCTTTTTACTTCCTAAATTCTTGTCTGTTGATACTTATGCTAGTATTAAACTCTTTACTTTGTATGTAACATATTTGGGCATTCTACATTTAGGTTATGCTGATGGAATGTATTTAAGATTTGGCGGAAAAAGTATTTATGCAGTGGATGGGAAAGAAGCAAAGGTTGAATTTGACACGTTCAAAATTTTCCAAATCGTAATGTGCCTCCTTCTTGCTGCAGTATCAGTGATTATAAATAATCAAATCTTGCTTCTGTGTTCATTGATTGTTTTACCTGTTGGCGTTTCAAATTACGTAAGAAGTCTTTATGGTGCAGTTGGTGAATTTAAGAGATATTCACGGTATACGAATATTAATACCATAATGATTTTTATAATAAACGTAATTTTGTTGTTCATTATAAAGACCGACTGCTATTTGGCGTATATTATTGCATATATCGTTGCTTATTTTATATACTGGATTTTTATTGAACATGAGTTGAGAAAGATTTTAGGTAAGCCTAAGCGTTCTTTAAAGTTCGATAAGCGTTATTTGGAAGAAGATGTACGATCGGGTATTTTCTTGATGACCGGCAATTTTTGTAATGTAATATTTACTTCTATAGATAGACTTTTTATAAAAGGTCTGATTGGTATGGCTGAATTTGCCTACTATTCTTTTGCTGTTAGCGTAGAGAATTTATTAAATATTTTTGTCACACCGATTTCTACTACTATGTATAATTATTTTTGTCGTGAAAAAAGATATAAAAAAGTAATGAAGATAAAACATTATACGCTTTTGCTTGCAGGTGCTGTCGTGTCTTTGATTTTCCCGGCGAAATTTGTAATAGAACACTGGATTCCTAAATATAATGAGTCTATCAGTGTGCTGTTTTTCTTAATAGCTGCCCAATACATGGCAATGATAGTAAAAATCGTTCACGTTAATTTATACAAATCGCGTAAGCAACAAAAAAAGTATTTTAAGATAATGTTTTGCATTATTCTTGCGTCCGTAGTGTTAAATGCTATTATGTTTTTGCTATTTAGGAATATGGTGGCCATTGCTATAGCAACATTTATTACTAATATTATCTGGTTTATTGTTGGTGAGATTGACTTAAGGGAATATGCCTTAAAATTAAAAGACTATTTATTTTTCACGTTGAATGTCGCCGCTTTTGTGGTTTTTGGTTTAAATTTTGATGCCGCCCTTGGCTTTTGTTGCTATCTTGCATTTTTGATTTTGAACGCTTTATTGTTTGAATTCAGCACTTGCAAAATGCTATTTTTGGAAGTATATAAGTATATGAAGCGCTTAAATAGGAAGAAGAAGTTGCAATGATTTATATTCTGTTGGTTGGGCTAATTGTGCAATTGATTTATTGTTATTGTGTTTTTCGTAAAGATTTATTTTCTCCGTCGGCGATTATTTGCGAAGTTTTTTTATTAAGTACTTTGGCCTGTATCTATAATATAAGTGGTTCCAACTTTGATATTCAGCCTGCCACTTTGAGTGTAATTTTGGGTGGAAATACAGTTTTTTTGTTGACTTCGACGATTGTTCATTTTTTCTATAAGAAAAAACGAAAGGGGTTTGAATCCAGTTCTGATAAGACTGAAACTTTAAAGTATATTCAAATTTATCGGGCAATTTTGGTTATTGTAACGATGGCTTACCTCACCTTTTCTGTTGTTTTTTCAGCCATGAGTATGTCGGCTGTCAAAAATATGAATCAGAGTGACGATTTTTCTTCCGCCATGAATGCTTATAGAAGCGAAACTGCTGAATACGGGAGTGGTTTGCCTAGTTGGTTGACTAAAACTGGTGTCGTGTTGAATATAGGAGTATTTGTTTTGATCTATGTTTTTATTAACAATTTGCTAGTTGATAAGAAAAACAAAAGCAATTATTTGTTGCTTGTTTGTATAGTTTCTTATCTCACCTCCTCTATTTTTACGGCACAAAGAACTACGATATTGCTTGCATTTATGGATGCCTTGTTTGTGGCATATTCATTGCTCAACCGAAAATATCAGTTTACGGAGAAGATGAATTTCAAGTATATAAGAAGAGGTTCTCTGGTGGTGGTTATTTTTCTTTTACTCTTTGGCTTGACTCGAGGATTGTTCGGTAGAGTGGACAATAGGACGGCGTTGAATAGTGTTACATATTACATGGGTAATTCGATTGAATTTCTAGATGCATATATCAAAAAACCAATTGAACCAAAACAGTTTGGCGAAGAATTATTTCGTCAGCCTAGGGTGATATTGTCTGAATATGGTTTAGTTGAAAAACCTATTAATGATAATAGTTTTCTTGAATTTAGAAAAGCGGTAAGTGGTAATTACGGCAATATTTATACCGGTTATAGGGATTATATTCATGATTTTGGGTTCGGCTCAATTATACTTTTTCAAATTATGTTAGCATTGGTTTTTGGTATTTGGTATGAGAAATTGAACTGCCGTAGATTAAAAAATAACATTGATCTTAGTTTTATCTTTTTCGCATGGTTTGTGGCGGCAATTCTATTTCGTTTTTCTATAATGAATGCTTCTTTTAGTACTTTATCGTATTTTATTTTTACGCACTGGTATGTATTTTTCTTCTGGAAAATAATTTTGAATTTAAAGTTTACATCTACCAGAATGATCGATAAAGCTATAAGTGTAAAAAGAGAGGAACCTTTAAGTGGATAATGTAAAGAGATTATTTTTGCACGTAATGGGAAAAAAGTTTTTCGGTTTTGTACCGGATGATATCTATTTGAAATACAGATATTATTTAAGAACTGGTAAAAATCTAAACCTAAAAACTCCGAAGACTTTTAATGAAAAATTACAGTGGTTAAAAATTAATGATAGAAAAGAAGAGTATGTAAAAATGGTAGATAAAAATGAAGCAAAGGAATATGTGGCAAAAATTATCGGGAAAGAACATATTATACCAACAATTGGAATTTATAATAATTTTGACGATATTGATTTTGACAAATTACCCGAGCAATTTGTAATTAAATGTACGCATGATTCTGGCGGGGTGGTAATTTGCAAAGACAAGAATAGTTTTGATATAGCTTCTGCCAGAAAAAGGATTAATAAATCATTAAAGAAAAATTATTACTATGGTAATCGTGAATGGCCCTATAAGAATATAAAGCCTAGAATAATTATTGAAAAATATATGGTTAACAAAAATGACAATGAGCTAACAGATTATAAGTTTTTCAATTTTAATGGTGAACCAAAAATAATATTGGTTTGCACGAATCGCAGCATAGGTTTACGAGAAACATGGTTTGATGAAAAATTTAGAAAGTTGGATATAGTCGAGGGTGGTCATTTGAATGATACCGACATAAAAACTCCTGAAAAATTAGGCGAAATGATAAAATTATCAAGAGCTTTATCTAAAAATATACCTTTCGTACGGACTGATTTTTATGTTGTAAATAATAAAGTTTATTTTGGTGAAATAACTTTTTTCCCTGCATCTGGGTTTGAAAAATTTGTGCCAGAAGAGTGGGACGGTAAGCTGGGCGAATTAATAAGTCTTTAAAGTGATTGCTTACGTGAGCCAATTTCTATTTTTTAGTTCTTTTATTAACATTTTTATATTATTTTCTGGGTTAAACTTCTCGCGAATATTATTCTGAAAATTGCTTGCTATTTTGAGATATCCGTCTTTGTTTAAATTAAATATGTATTCCACTTTTTGCTTTAGGTCTTCTGTGTTGCATTTTTCGTAGAGCAAAATCTTCATTAGGCTTGTTGAATAATATGTTTTAGTAATTTCAAATTCAGCACTTATGCATGGAATTCCAAATTGGGATGATTTGAGTATATTTATAAGTCCAGATGTTCGATTTTCTTTGAGTGGACATATAGTTATAAATGATTTTTCCATTAAGGAATAATAGTCTTTGGCGGATAGGTTTTCTCTGAGTGTCACATTTTTTGGTATAGTATTCTTTATTTTGTTTTTGTCGCTGACGATTATATATTGAATATTTGGAGTTTTTTGGGCGACTCGTAGCAATGTTTCCCAATCCCTGTTATTGACACCACCGGAAAAAACGAATCTATTATCAGTTTGAAATACGGGTTTTTTGAAGGATTGACTGTCGTCGAATACATCTGGTAAAAATAAACCATTCCATTTTTTTAAATTAAATAAACTAATAAACTGACCCTTTAATAGCTCGTTGTTAATAATCGGCAAAAAGTTATCATCATTAAAAGAGCGATAAATCATTTTTTTGTTTTTGGACGGTATTGCGATCCACATAAAAGAAACAATTTTTCTTTTTATATGGAGTTTATTGCAGATATTGTTAAGTATGCAACCTTGTTTGCTAGCCCAAGTAATAATAATGTCATCTTTATTGGAGACAACTATACTTCGGATACTTTGTATAAAAATTAGTATCAGTACCAATATTTTACCTATTCTTAATTTGGGTATGAATCTTGAGATCCTGAAATATGTCTTATTCGTTAGGGTGCCTACTATTTTAACGTCGCCATATTTTTTAAGGCCGTTATACAGCCATAGTTTGTCGCATTTTTTTAGTGGACAATTATATAGTAATACAAATTTCATGCTAATAGTATAGCATGATAGGTGTAGATTTCTTATATTTTTTGTTATCTTATATGAGCCGATGGTGTATTATAATAGGGTTTTTATGGTACAATATTCATTATGATTGATTTTGATAAAAAAACAATTTTAGTTACCGGTACAGCGGGGTTTATTGGTTCGGCACTGGTTAAGCGTTTTTGCGAAGAAAACCCCAAAGCTAAAGTTATTGGCTACGACAGCGTTAATGATTATTATGACGTAAAACTAAAAGAGTATCGCCTCAAAGAGTTAGAAAAGTACCCTAATTTTATTTTTATTAAAGGTAATTTAGCGGACAAGGAAGCTGTAAATGCGTTGTTTGAAAAATACCATCCAGAAATCGTAGTTAATCTTGCTGCGCAGGCTGGAGTGAGGTATTCGATTGATCATCCTGACGCTTATATAGAATCAAACTTGATTGGTTTTTACAATATATTGGAGGCTTGTCGGCATTATCCAGTAGAGAATTTAGTGTATGCTTCGTCTTCGTCGGTGTATGGTGGTAATAAAAAAGTACCGTTCGCGGTAGAAGATAAAGTTGATAATCCAGTAAGTCTTTATGCGGCGACGAAAAAATCTAACGAGCTGCTCGCGCATGCGTATTCGAAACTATATAATATACCGTCGACAGGGTTGCGGTTTTTTACAGTTTATGGTCCGGCGGGGCGGCCGGATATGGCATATTTTGGTTTTACGAATAAACTAATAAAAGGCGAGAAAATTCAGATATACAATTTTGGAAAATGTAAGCGAGATTTTACTTATATTGATGATATTGTAGAAGGTGTAATGCGGGTAATGGCGAAGGCGCCGGAGAAAAAAGATGGTGAGGATGGTTTACCGATTCCGCCATATAAAGTTTATAATATTGGTAATTCAAATCCGGAGAACTTATTGGATTTTGTACAAATTTTGCAAGAAGAATTAATTCGAGCGAAAGTTCTACCGGAAGACTACGATTTTGAGGCGCACAAAGAATTAGTGCCGATGCAGCCGGGCGATGTGCCGGTGACATATGCAGATACTTCGGCTCTTGAAAAAGATTTTGGATTTAAACCGCACACTTCTTTACGTGAAGGTCTAAGAAAATTTGCGGAGTGGTATAAAGAGTTTTACGGGTAATGGTTAGTTGACCTTGAGGCTATTATAATATATAATATGTGTAGGTTATTATAATTTTTAATGTGGAGAAAAAATGAAAATTGCTGTAGCTGGGGTTGGATATGTCGGGCTTTCGCTCGCGGTATTATTATCCCAAAATAATGAAGTCGTAGCGGTAGATATCGTGCCAGAAAAAGTGGAAATGGTAAATAAACTTATCTCGCCAATTCGAGACGAGTATATAGAGAAGTATTTTGATGAGGCTGAAAAAGGCGAGAGGGCTTTAAACTTAAAGGCGACGCTGGATTGGGAGGAAGCTTTTCGGGACGCTGACTACGTCATAATTGCAACGCCGACGGACTATGATGCGGAAAAAGATTATTTTAATACAAGTTCCGTAGAAGATATTATCGAGAAAGTGATTTCTTTGGATGATCCGAAGACGACGATTGTGATAAAATCGACTATTCCGGTTGGTTACACGAACATGATTCGACGAAAGTATGAGATTGACAATGTTTTCTTTTCGCCGGAATTTTTGCGAGAAGGGAAGGCATTATATGACAATTTATATCCTTCGCGTATTATTGTCGGTTCATACTCAGAAGAGGCGCAAAAATTTGCAGAGCTTTTGCGCGAAGCATCGCTTGCGACTGATGTGCAAGTTTTAACGATGGATAGCAAAGAAGCTGAGGCAGTAAAACTATTTGCAAATACTTATTTGGCGTTACGAGTAGCATACTTTAATGAGCTTGATACTTATGCTGAAGTAAAAGGAATTAACCCGAAAAGTATTATTAATGGAATTTCTTTAGACCCGAGAATTGGCACACATTATAATAATCCATCGTTTGGATATGGCGGGTATTGTTTGCCGAAAGATACTAAGCAATTATTGGCTAATTACAAAGATGTGCCGCAAGATTTAATTAAGGCAATTGTCCAAGCGAATATTACGCGCAAACAGTTCATTGCGGATGAGGTACTAGCGAATGATCCGAAATTAGTGGGGATTTATCGTTTGACGATGAAATCGGACTCGGATAATTTCCGAGATGCGGCGATTCATGATGTGATAAAAAATATTCAGAAAAAGAATAAGAATATTTTGATTTATGAACCGACCTTAAAAGATAATGAATATAATGGTTTTAAAGTAACTAATAATTTAAAGCAATTTAAAAAAGATTGCGATATTATCGTAGCGAATCGGATGACGCCGGAACTTGAAGATGTTGAAGAAAAAGTGTATACGCGTGATTTGTTCTCGCGAGATTAATAATTATTAAATGGAGGGTAGCGTTAATGGCGGAAGTTAAGACGAAAAAGAATAGGGTCTGGTGGACTTTTCTTAAGGTGATTTTAGTAATCGCACAGGCGGCGATTTCGATAATGTTGGTTCTGTCGATTATTCATACTAACATAGTTGGGACTGAAATAATTGTGCCAGTTATTATTATTTTATTGATACTCTTAATTTTAAATTTGGTTTTTCTAGTAATTAGAAAAAAATCTTCAATGATGACGCAGATTATCGGAAGCGTAATAGCTTTAATTATTATAATTGGCGGAATTTTTGCTCTGCGTTATACGGATTCGTTTAACAATTTCTTAAGTAAAGTAACGGAACAAAAACCGGAGACGAAAGAATATGGAGTGGTAGTAAAAAATGATAGTAGTGTTAAGGAGTTATCGCAGTTAGCGCAACATAGTGTAGGTTTCTTAAAAACTGATGTGAAAGCAATGAATGCGGAACAATATTTACAAAGTTTAGTAAAAATTGATGCGGATTTTTATGATGATATTGACACAATGGTAAGTATGTTAGACGGAAGCATGACGGATGCGATTGTTTTAGAAACTGACCGGATTGAAATATTGAAAGAAGAAATGGAAGGTCTTGAGGAAAAGATAAATATTATATATACTTTCGAGATTGAATTAGAAAGCGAAGATATTCCGATTAGTGAAAAAGAAGTGACGACTGAACCGTTTATCGTTTATATATCGGGGAGTGATTCGCGGAATGGGATAAAAGCGACGGCGCGTTCGGATGTAAATATTATTGTAGTAGTTAATCCGAAGACCGGGAAGATTTTATTAGCGTCGATTCCGCGAGATACTTATGTACAGTTACATGATACGACGGGATTAAAAGATAAGTTGACGCATGCGGGGGTGTATGGCATTAATATGAGTAAAACGACGATTGAAGATTTTCTAGGTATCTCGATTGATTATACGATTAAAGTTAGTTTCGAGACAGTAGTAAAAGTAGTGGATGAATTAGATGGAATTGATATTACGTCGGATCAAGCGATGAAATTGAGAGCTGAAGGTAAAGATAAAGTCTGCGAATTTACGGTTGGAACTCAGCATGTCGATGGAGATTGTGCTTTAAGGTTTGCACGCGAGCGAAAGGCGTATAAAACTGGAGATAGACATCGTGGTGAAAACCAACAACAAGTAATTACGAGTATTATTGGGCGGTTAGCGGGTTCGAGAGATTATTTATTAAAAGTACCGACGATTCTAGAAGTAGCAGCAGACTCTTTTGAAACGTCGATCCCACGAGAAGACATCGCAAAGTTTATTCGGATGCAACTAGCGAACGGAACGGATTGGAAAGTTGAGTCGATTGCGGTAGATGGAACTGGCTCGATGCAGCCGACTTATAGTATGGGCGCGAATCGGCCACTTTATGTCATGATTCCGAGCGAGGCGTCGGTAGCGGAAGTTAAAAATAAAATTACGGAATATTTAAATAGTGAGGGAATAGTGGAAAGTGAAAACAATGAAAAAGAGTAGAATAAACATGAGTTTACATTTGAATTGCTTGTGTTATAATGTGAGCAGGAGTTATTTATGGACGAAATAAACATCAAAGATTTTTTTAGCTATTTAAGACATTATATTTTAGCGTTTGTGATTTTGGTAGTAGCTGCAGTAGGCGTAGTTCTAATTTATGACACGGCTTTTAAAAAACCAATTTATCAAGCGAAAACTACGATTGTAATTGCGAAATCTGATAATACGGATTTAAGCGGTTCGGCAGCGACTCTAAATGATATTAACGCGAGTCAAAAATTAGTTTCGACTTATGGCGAGATTGCGAAAAGTGAATTGGTATTAAATCAAGTGATTGAAAACTTAGGATTGCATGTAAACGTAAAAGAATTGAGCAAGAATTTAACCATTAAGCAAGTAGATGATACAGCGATTTTGAGTATCGCGGTAAAAGATTTAAATGCGAGATTGGCGGCGACAATTGCGAACGAAATTGCAGAAGTATTCGCGAAAGAAGTTAAAACGATTTATAAAGTTGAGAACGTAACGCAACTTAGTGTTGCGGTGGCGCCGGAAACGGCTGCGAACAATACGCTTTCGCGTGATTTAATTTTGGCAGTTGTAGTTGCGGTGGTTGGTGTAACTGGATTTGCATTCTTGAGGTTTTATCTTGATGACACTATTAAACATGGTGATGATGTAGAAAAAATGGTTGGTCTACCAATTACTGGCCAGATTTTGAAGAGCGATGTAAAGACGAAGCGAGCGGGAAGCGAGTTGATTGTAGAAACCTCGCCGAAGGCAATTGTAAGCGAGAACATTAAGAGTTTAAGAACGAATTTGCAGTTTACAGCTATAGATAAGGAAATTGAAACGATTTTAGTAACCAGCACGAATGCTGGCGAAGGGAAAAGTTTCGTCTCGGCTAATCTTGCGATTTCGTTTGCGCAGACCGATAAGAAGGTTTTATTAGTAGATTGCGATTTAAGGAAGGGGCGTTTACATAGAGTGTTTAATATCCCGAATACGGAAGGATTGTCTAATCTTTTGATGGGCGATTTGAGAAATTTGGGAAAATTTGTGCGTTCAACAAAAGTAAAAAATTTGGATTTAATTACTTGTGGGACTTATCCGCCAAACCCGAGTGAACTTTTAGCTTCGCAGAAGAATAAGAGGCTAATTAAAGTATTAGGTGATCATTATGATGTAGTGATATTCGATGGGGCGCCAGTTGGCGGATTAGCGGATTCGGTGATTCTGTCGAGCTTTATGGATGAGACGTTAATTGTTGTCAAAGATGCGAATACGGCGAAAAATGATTTGATTTTGGCGAAAGATACGCTGGAAAAAGTAGGCGCGAATGTGGCTGGTGTTGTATTTAACATGGTAAATCGTAAATCGTCTAAATACTATAATTACTATTATTATGGTGATGCGAAACAACGATGATAGATATACATGCACATATTTTACCTGGTATAGATGATGGTGCGGTAAATCTGACAGAAAGTTTGGAAATTTTACGTTGGCTAGGTGAGCAGGGCGTAACTGATGTGATTATGACTCCACATTATGTGCATGAGACGAATTTTGTATCTACGCGAAAAGAAAATTTGGAGTTGATGGAAGAACTAAAAAGGTGGATGGAGACCGAGGGGATTAAAACCAGGGTATATTTAGGAAACGAAATCTATATTGATAATAGTATTATTAAATTGATTGATAATGGGAAAATATCGACTTTGGCAGATAGTAATTATTTACTGGTGGAATTGCCGCTAGATGATGAACTCCCAAATTATGATGATATCTTAGTTGATTTAATGGATAAGGGTTATAAAGTAATTTTGGCGCATCCGGAAAGATATATGATTGTGCATGAAAATTATGAAATTTTAAAGAGTTTACATGAGATGGGTGTACTTTTCCAGTGTAATCTTGGAAGTATAATTGGAAAATATGGTAAGAAGGCTCAAAAAACGATGAAGAAGATGGCGAAAGATAAGTTAGTTTTTGCGTTCGGGAGCGATACGCATCATTTAAGAATGGAAAAATATTTCGCGTTGGCACAGAAAAAATTAGTGAAATATTACAATGAGCGCGAAATGAATCAGCTGTTTGTAATGAATCCGAAGAAGATTTTAGCGAAATAGTTTTTTTGGGGGTTCTTTAAGAAATTTTCAAGAGATTTTAGAAGAACTAGGGGTTTACATCTTAGGGACTTCGTGATATAATAATTGGGATATAAATTAAAAAAGGAGACGAATGAGTCGAATCGGAAAACAGCCTGTCGCAATTCCGGCAGGAGTGACAATCACGGTCGGCGAGAGTGAGATTACTGTCGCGGGACCGAAGGGGACGCTGAATGTACCGGTCCAGCCGAAAACGAAAGTGACGGTTGAGGGTGCGACAGCGACAGTCACCCGTGAGGATGACGAACCAAAGTCTCGAGCTTGGCATGGTTTACAGCGAGCATTATTAAATAATGCAGTAACCGGTGTAACCAAAGGCTACGAGAAAAAACTAGAAGTTAACGGAGTTGGTTTCCGGCTTTCTGGTGGAGGTCAAGCGATTGAAATGGCGCTTGGTTTTTCGCACCCAGTAAAATATAAAGCGCCGGAAGGTGTAACGTTGACGACGAATAAGATGGAAATTACGGTTTCAGGAATCGACAAACAAAAAGTCGGTCAAGTAGCCGCAGAAATCCGAAGCTTGAAGAAGCCAGAGCCATACAAAGGTAAAGGTATAAAATATGTCGATGAAGTAATTCTTCGTAAGGCAGGAAAGGCGGGTAAGAAATAATGAATAAGTTATTTAGAGCGAAAAGAACTCGCGCGAAAATTCATGGTACTAAAGAACGACCGCGTCTTTCGGTATTTTTCTCGAATCAACACATTATTGCGCAAATCGTGAATGATGATGACGGAAAGACTATCGCTTACGCGACGACAGTCGGTAGTAAAATGACTGGTACGAAGACAGAAAAAGCAGAGAAGATTGGTACAGAAATTGCGAAAAAGGCGAAGGCCGCTAAGATTAAAAAAGTAGTGTTCGATCGAGGATCGAAATTATATGCGGGACGGATGTCAGCATTAGCAGATGCCGCTCGTAAGGAAGGATTGGAGTTCTAATTATGGCTGAAACTGATAAAAAAGCTCCGAGAGTAATCAATAAGTCCGGTACGCTTAAGATGGATGACAAAGTTGCCGAAACAAAGGTGACTCGAGATATTTCTGGGCGCAAAATGGAAAAGCGTAATCGTCGCGATAGAGCGCGCGGTGCTGATACTGGTAAGAAAGAATTTGATGAAATTACAATTGCGGTTGATCGCGTTTCGAGAACGGTGGCTGGCGGTCGCAGAATGCGATTTAAAGCATTAGTTGCGATCGGCGACCATAAAAATCGAGTTGGGGTTGGCGTTGCAAAAGGTAACGATGTAACGACGGCGGTTGCAAAAGCTGGTCGTAAAGCAAAAAAAGCAATGATTACCTTTAACATGAACGGCGAAACGATTTGGCACGAAACCCAGACGAAAGTAACTGGTGCGTCTGTTTTGATGAAACCGGCGGCGCCTGGTACTGGTATTATCGCAGGTGGAACGGTACGTTCGATTATGGGTCTAACTGGCGTAAAGAATTTGATTTCGAAATCGCTTGGTTCGACTAATAAAGTAAACATTGCTTATGCAGTAATTGAAGGTTTGAAGCAGCAAGTGCCACGCAAAGAGTGGATTAATGCGAAGGCGGAAGAGAAAACTGTAGCTCCGAAAGCAACGGTTGCGAAAGTAGCAGCTCCGAAGAAAGATGCGGAGAAAAAGGTCGTTAAGGCTACTAAAACTACAACTAAAGCTAAAGTTGCTAAACCGGCCGCGAAGAAGGAGAAGAAGTAATGAAATACAATGATTTAGTAGTAGAAAAAAATGCACGTCCTACGCGAAAAGGGCGAGGAATTTCGGCGGGCCAGGGAAAAACTGCTGGACGCGGAACGAAGGGTCAGAAAGCACGAGCTGGTCATCACAAAATGCCAGCGGGCTTCATGGGCGGTCAGCGAGCAATTATGCAAGCTGTACCGAAGTTGAAAGGTTTTAAGTCTTTCCATGCGAAAGCTGAAGTAGTTTATACTGACCGATTAAACGGGCTTTCTGGTAAGGTGGATAACTACAAACTTGCGGAAAAGAGTTTAATTTCGTCGCCATTTGTAAAGGTAAAAGTAATTTCTCGAGGTGAATTAACCGCGAAAGTTGATTTAGAGACTCAATTTATTTCTAAATCAGCTTTAGAAGCGATTAAGAAAGCTGGTGGAAGCTTTAAGAAGGTGGGAATTTTACAAAAGGCTAAAGCGGAAAAATAATTAGTAAAAAATAATAATAGGAATCATCATCTGGTTCCTATTATTTTTTAGATAATTTTAAGGGAGCTATGGTATAATAAAGATATTATGGAAGAGAAAGAGTTAAAAACGAGTGGGAAGCAAAGATTTTTTATCATTTTAATTGCGATAATTATGCTAGGGTCGATTATTGCGAGTTATGCGGCGATTGTGATTAATGGGGGAAAATCAAGTGCGACGGATACATCTGAGAATGTGGAGGTAGATGAAGAGAAGGTTGCGGAGTTGACTGAAGCGTATGAAGAGAAGCTTGATGAGTTTTCGAAGGCTACGAAGAGTGACTATGATGAGTTTATAAAGTATAAGTCGGAAATTAAGGCTTATAATGAAACATCAGCGAACGAAAATGGGGTGCAGAAGCGTGATTTGAAGAGTGGCTCAGGGGCGACGGTAGCAGAAGATGGTTCGAATTATTTAGCATATTATGTAGGTTGGTGTGCGGATGAGTCGGTGTTTGATTCGTCATTTGATGATAATGATAATCCGACGAAATTCGGTAAGATCCTAGATCCGGCGCTTGGAATGATTGATGGTTGGAATATGGGTGTTGAAGGAATGAAAATTGGAGGGATAAGAGAAGTGACAGTTTCGCAAGAATATGCATATGGTGATTCGATGGAAATTTGTGGTGGGTATAAAAAGCCTTTGAAGTTTATTATTATGACAGTGGCGAAAGAAGACCCCTTAAAGAGTTTGGCGAGTGAATTGGATACGGCATTTATGAAGTTGCAGTATGCCTATTACGGCATGGATTATGACGAAGCAGCAGAAGACGAATAAGTTGATATAACAGGGATAAACTTGACTTTTTAACATAAGTGTGATATAATGTAAGGAGTACCTTAAAAAGTGTGTTTTTGTTTTTCTTATCATGGGGAGGTAGAAAAATGAATGGTATACAGTTTAGCTGGTGGCTGCTTGTGGCATTTGTTTTTGCGGCGTTGGCAGTCGTAATCGGATTTTGCCAGTATAAGCTTGACGACGATTACGTCGTTGGGAGAAATGGCAGGATTATCTTCATAGTAAGAAGAAGATTCAAAGATCCGATTCTGTACTGGTCTGCTATCTTGATGGCAGTTATAGTCACTTTGATGATAGTGTATGAAAGGATCACCGGTATCCTCCAGCTGGCTTTAGACAGCTTGAATGGTGTCGACAATCCGATATATGCATATATCATCGGAGTACCGTTAATCGTTGTGACCTTAGGGCTCCTTTATGGCTTCTTGTTGTTTCTGCTGATGAAACTGGCCGGCTATATTAGCCATGAAAGGTTGGAGAACATCAGTCTGGAGCGAGAGGAAGACATAAAGGAAATGCTGAAAACCGGCATAGATCGTAGCGGTAACGCTAGGGAATATGTCAAAAAACACACTTCCCGGACCTAAAGGTCCGGGAATTTTTGTTGTGGAAAAAATCAAAAACATTAGTGTTTTCTCATCATGGTTATGATATAATATTGTTTATGGTAAGGTGCAAAGGCCTAAGAGGTAATACGACTAGGATTGTGTTTGGTATTTTGTTATTTATCTTTTTTATGTCATGCTTTTCTAGTAAACAAGTGAATGCCTTAACCTACACTGACTCAGTATATGTAAAATTTACCTTTAATCCAGCCGTAAGTATGTCAGTGTCTTCTAATAATCTAGTAATATCAAATCTAGCAACAGGCGATTATAGTGACAGTAACATTATTATAGTAAATGTAGCTACTAATACAGTTAATGGCTATACTCTAACTGCTACAGTAGGTAATAGTGGTAATGCTACAACTGATTTAAAGAATACAGCTAATAACTCATATACATTAAATAGTCTAGCTACGACAGATAGTCTAGCTTCTATGAATAATGCTAATGTCTCTTCTAATGGTAAATGGGGTTTCTCTTTTTCTACTAATGATGGCTCTACTTGGTCTAATTATTCTGGCCTACCTTTATATACTGCTACTGGAAAAACTTTATATAGCACTGATTCTGCTGAGAATAAGAATATTTGGTTTAAGATTGGAGCTAAGGCTTCTGCTGAACAGGTTGCTGGAACCTATGCCAATACAGTAAATTTTTATTTAGTAACTAATCCGGTAAATAATTCTGGTATTAATGGATTAGTAGAATATATGCAGGACTTTGCTTCGCTAACATCATCCGAACTGGACACAGTAAAGAATAGTATGGTAGTAGGCGAACAATATAAACTAATTGATAATCGTGATGGTAGAGAATATTGGGTAGCTAAACAAGCTGATGGCAATATTTGGATGACACAAAACCTAGATCTTTGTATTGGTTGTACTGGTGTGGCCGCGCTGACTTCTCAGAATACTGATTTAAATGTTTCAGGTGAGCAAGAATATTCTACCTCTGGCAATGTGATTACTTGGACACCAAACCACGTAACTTCGGATTACGTCATTTCAGGTACCGATACTTCAGCTAATGCCTATAAATCAGGCGGTTCAATAGAAGGTTCTGATGTTTATGTTTATACTTCTAGCTCTACTTCAGATGACACAGTCTACACTTCCTTATCCGCTTGTACTGCCGCTGGACATACTGAAGACGAATGCGCTCACTACCATAGAGGTAATTATTATACCTATCGAGCGGCAACTGCCGGATTCCCAGGTAGTCTTAGTATGGAATATCCTTCAGCGAACTCTATTTGTCCAGCTGGATGGAAGTTGCCAAGTATTTCTCAATATGCTAGTTTATTATATAGTTCTGATGTTATTACGAATACTGTTGATTATGCATATACTAGTAATGGTTTTATAAAAATGAGAAATAATCCGCTTTATTTAGTGAGAAGTGGTCGAATGAATGGAAAAAAACTGAGCCAATTAGCAAGTGGCGGCTACTATTTTCCTGCCGCTTCTAATTGGTTAATATTTGACAGCTCTGGTATTTCATTTGTTAAAAATTTTATTCCGGAAGCATTAACTATGCCACATTCAGTACGGTGCGTTGCGCGGCTTGCAGGATTAAAGTATCTACAAGATTTCAACGGATTAAGTTCAAGTGAAAAATCGTCGATTATTAATAGTATGGCAAGTAATACAACTTACACATTAATAGATAATCGTGATGGTCAGAGCTATCAGATTGCAAAACTAGCTGACGGTAATGTTTGGATAGTAGATAATCTAAATCTTGGGTATTCTACTATTTCTACGGATTTAACTAGCACCAATACAAATCTAAATACTACTGTTACTGCAGCTACATTTAATGGTTGGAAAAAGACAAGCGGTTCACAAACTTATACGTCTGGTGAATTTATTCCAGTTTCTGGGACAGATTCTACTTCCGGAACGAGATATGGTACATTATATAATTACTGTGCTGCTTCAGCTGGAACTATTTGTACCGCTTCCAATAGTTCCGATGCGGCCTATGATATTTGCCCGGCAGGATGGAGATTGCCGACTGACAATGAACTTGCTACATTACTGAATAATAGTGCTTACAACAATAATAAAATACATGCTTCTATATCTAGCGGTGGAGCTGCTGTTGCCCTTTCTGGCTTCTTTAACACGTCTGGAGCGCAAGATGTAGATAATTATACAGACTATTGGAGTTCGGTACGAGATAGTGGAAGTAATGTACGTATGAAAATTGGCTTGACTGATGGTGAGTTCTATGAGCCTGATGTGATGTATCGCTATGTTGGTGGTTCAATTCGTTGTGTGTTGAAGTAAGGCCTAGTTGAAATTTTCGTGAGGGTATGATATATAGGAGGGGAGAAATTAAGATAAGTGAGGGCCCGTGAATAAAAAGACTTTTTTCTTTTATGATTTAGAAACTTCGGGATTAAGACCGCGCGAAGATAGGATTATGCAGTTCGCGGGGCAAAGGACGACGCTAGAGTTGGAACCGATCGATGAACCGGTGAATGTTTTGGTAAAAATGACGGATGATGCTTTACCTAGTCCTTCGGCGATTCAGGTGACAAAAATAACGCCACAACAGACTCTAATGGACGGAATGAGCGAGGCGGAGTTTGCGCAGTTTGTAACAGAAGAAATCTTTACGCCGGATACGATTGCATTAGGCTATAATACGGTGAGGTTTGACGATGAATTTATGCGAGCATTGTTTTGGCGAAATTTTTATGATCCGTATGAATTTGAATGGAAAGATGGACGGGGAAGGTGGGATATTTTAGACGTCGTGCGTTTAACGCGAGCGATTCGTCCGGAAGGAATAGAATGGCCATTCCGAGATGATGGTATGCCAACGAATCGGCTAGAACTAATTACGAAACTAAATGGCGTTTCGCATGAACATGCGCACGATGCGCTTTCGGATGTTTACGCGACAATTGCGGTAGCGAAATTAATTCGTGAAAAACAACCGAAACTGTTTGAATATTTATATAGAATGCGCGAGAAGAACGAGATTAAAAAGATAATCAATTTGGATGAGAAAAAGCCGTTTGTTTATGCGAGTGGTAGATATGAAAATGCGTATAATAAAACAACTGTTGCGTTTCCGTTAACTAGTTCGCGTAATGGTAATATTTTAGTGTATGATTTAAGATATAATTTAGAAGATTTAAATGAAGAGGATAGACCGCCGGTAAAGGAACTTTGTTTTAATCGATGCCCTGCGGTTGCGCCATTATCAGTTTTAGACGTAAATAACGGTTGGGAAAAAATAAAATTAGATAAAGAAACGGTAGCCCGAAATTTAGAAACTTTATTAGAGCATCCGGAGTTTGCGGAGAAAATGCGAAGCGAATTTGAAAATCGTCCGGAATTTCCGCCGGCGTTAGAACCGGAGGAGGCAATTTACGAAGGATTCTTGGACGACATTGATCGCGTAAAGGTTTCGGCAGTAAGGAATGCGGACGAAAACAAATTGGCAGATTTTCATCCGGATTTTCATGATGCGAGGTTGCCAGAGTTATTATTGCATTATAAAGGACGTAATTTTCCAAAATCGCTTTCAGAAACGGAAATGGAAAAATATGAAGAATACCGTAAAAATCGGCTAGAACGATTAGCGCCGAAATTTATGGAAGAGCTAGAAAAAGTGACAGACGATTTTATAAAAGAAGAATTATTATTATATATGCAATCGTTATTATAGTTTAATTGTGCGAATCGCTTTTTTCAATGTATTGATGGATTTTTGGAGTTCGACGCCTTCGTGTTCGGAGAGTTTTAGGTCGAGACGGCGGATAATACCTTCTCGTCCGACGACTGAAGGAAAACCAAAGGCAGTATCGGAAAAGTAATCGTAGGAAGAAACGGGAAGAACGCGCATTTCGTCGTTTAAGATACAATTTAGGATTTCTGCTACGCAAGTTGCGATACCGTAATAGGTTGCGCCTTTTTTTTCGATAATGTCGTAAGCTTCGTTTTTGACAAAATCGGAAATATCATTACGAACATCTTTTGGAAGTAGTTCGGTTACTCTTTGTCCGCCTACATCGGCAAGCGACCATAAAGTTAGTTCGCTGTCGCCGTGTTCACCAATTTGATATGCGTGGACAGATTTAGGATTAAGATGGAGATAATCTGCGATACGAGTACGGAGACGAGCGGAATCGAGTACGGTTCCTGAGCCGATTACTTTTTCAGCAGGGAGACCAGAGAATTTCATAGTATAGTAAGTTAAAACGTCCATAGGATTGGTCACGACGAGGAAAATTCCATTAAAACCGGAAGCCATAATTTGTTCGACCATGCCCTTTAAAATATTGACGTTTTTCTTTAAGAGTTCCATGCGAGTTTCGCCCGGTTTTTGAGCAGCACCGGCGGTAATAACCACAACGTCGCAATCTTTTGCATCTTGATAAGTTCCGCTACTGATTTTCAAATAACTCGGGGCCATTGAAAGCGCGTCACGAAGGTCCATTGCTTCGCCTTCGGCGTCTTTCGCGATAATATCGGTCAAAACAATTTCGTTAATAACAGTACGTTGGTTCATTAGAGAAAAAGCGATGCTAGCGCCAACATTTCCAGTCCCAACAATCATAATCTTATTATTATCCATGTTTTCATTATAACATAAGAATTTTGTTTTTTTAAAAATTCTTATGGTTATTTTTGATTTGTATGGTATAATGGAAGTAGTGTTTTTTATATAAACTAAATGATAAGGAATAGAAAATGGATCCAATGAATAACCCAACACCAACTCCAACTCCGGCGCCAAATCCGACGCCAGTGCTAGAACCGACTCCGGCACCAGAACCAGCTGCGCCAGTAAGCGAGCCAGCCGCGCCAGTTAATCCTGTGACCCCAGAACCAGCTGTACCGGTTCCACCAGTAGCTCCGGAACCTCCGGTAGTTAATCCAACTCCAGGAGCGGGTCCAGCTCCAGCACCAGTAAATCCAGTTTTTCAACCAACCGGGGCAAGCGTTGCGGCGACTGATCCAATTATGATGCCTGAACAACCAAAGGCTCCGGATCCGATTGAAGAAGAATTGAAAGCGCCAATGAAGGCGGCAGCGCCGGCCCCTGGTTCGATTGGCTCAGCAGTATCCGGTCCGACCGATATGGACGCAATGGCAAATGAAGCCCCAATTCCGACTGATAATCCATTCGCAACGGATAAAGGTCAAACTCCAAGCGTAGCTTTTAACGATCCAGCAACACAGCCAGCGGCCAATGCTGGTGTGGCATCACAACCAACAAAAAAACCAACTAACAAAAATACTCTAATTGCTTTAATTATTGTAGCGGTGATGGTTGTAATTGCGTTAGCTGGGGTTTTGTTATACACTACGGGAGCATTTGACGGAATGTTTGGCGGAGGTAGTTCGACGTCTGGTTCTGGTCAAGGTACGAGTAATACGGTGATTATAGAACCTGATGAGGAAGATATAGAGGACGAAACTAGCACCAACTCTAATACTAATATTAATACAAATACAAATTCCAGTACTAATACCAGCACTAGCACTAAAGAAGATGAAGACATAGAAGATACGACGGACGAGGAAATAGAAGATGATGAAACTGACGAAGATGAAACTGAAATTGACTTAGAAGACGATACATTGTAAAATATATTCATGGATAAAGTTTATATTACAACGGCGATTCCGTATGTAAATGGTAATCCGCACATTGGGCATGCGATGGATTATTGCTTGGCGGATGTTTTAGCTAGATATTTTCAAATGTCTGGTAAAGAAGTGAAATTTCAAGCTGGGACGGATGAACATGGTAATAAAATCTTCCAGAAGGCGAAAGAGCTGGGGGTTTCGGTAGAAGAATACACATCCGAAAATACAGAAAAGTTTAAGGATTTTATACATAAATTAGGTGTTTCTTATACAGATTTTATTCGAACAACTGATACGGAACACGAAAAAAGATGTCAGGAAATATGGCGAAAACTATCGGACCACATTTATTTAGCAAAATATGAAGGTTATTATTGTACAGGATGCGAGAGATTTGTGACGAAAAAGGAATTTGATGAAAATGATGGAGTTTGTCCGGATCACCAAAAACCATATGAAAAACTAGAAGAAGAAAATTATTATTTTCGGATTGCGGATTTTAAGAATAAAATTCGTAAAGCGATTATAGATGGCGAGATGGTTATTTTACCAGAATTCCGCAAAAAAGAAATGTTAAGGTTATTAGAAGAATCGCCGGATGTATCGATTTCACGACCGACTACTCAACTAACTTGGGGCGTACCAGTTCCGGATGATGATACTCAAGTAATGTATGTTTGGATTGATGCGCTTTCGAACTACATTACAATTTTAGGTTATCCAGAAAAAGATATTAGCGAATGGTGGCCGGCAGTGGCGCAGTTTGTCGGTAAAGATATTTTGAGGTTTCATGCAATTATTTGGCCGGCAATGTTACTCGGGTTAGGTCTACCTTTACCGAAAACAGTTGTTTCGCATGGCATGATACTGGCGGACGGGCAAAAAATGTCTAAATCGATTGGAAACGTAATTGATCCAGTAGAAGTAATTGATAAATATGGTTTAGATGCGTTTAGATATTACTTCTTACGTCATATTGATACATTTTCGGATTCTGATTTTACTTGGGCGAAGTTTGAAGAAGCTTACAATAATGAACTCGCGAATGATTTAGGTAATTTAGTGCAAAGACTTGCAACTTTAGCGTCGAAAAATGGCATTGAAATTGAGGATAACAATACTAGGAATTTCTCAGGTGAATATAAAGAGCTGATGGAAAAGTTTCAGTTTTCGAAAGCATTTGATTTAGTTTGGGAAAAGGTGCAGAATTTAAATAAGAGAATTGATGAAGAAAAACCTTGGAGTTTAGCGAAAAATGGGGAAACTGAAGAATTGAAAGAATGTCTTTCGAATTTAATTTCCGATTTATTATCAGTTAATTACGAACTTTCGCCATTTATTCCTGCGACTACAGAAAAGATTTTTGAGGTCTTCAAAAATCCAATTACTCCTCCAACTACGCCACTATTTCCGAAGAATTAAGTACATATCTTGTATAAATTAATAAAGTATTGTTTTTATATATTATATTTACGAAAAATTAACTAGACACTATTTTATTTCAATATGCAACGAATTGAATAGCCATAACGACGATTTGCGCCACCGTAATCTACTTCCCAACCATCAGTAAACCATATCCACATGCTGGTAGTATCAGTGCGAGTAGAACTCCAATAGTTTCCTATATCATTCGAATTAATGGTGCTAGAGTAAAACTCTCCAGCAAGAGCAAAGGCTGGTCCGCCATTATTCAACGAGGCATTATATCTCACATTTGAATAAGACATCATTAAATTATAAAGCTCACCGTCATTTTCACCTGTAGGCATTCTCCACCCTGCCGGACAAAGATCGTATTGTGCATCAGACGAATTAGAATCGGTACAGATAGTCCCAGCTGAAGCAGAGCAATAATTATATAATGTTCCATATTTTGTTCCAGAAGTAGAATCTGTACCATTTCTTGAGATATATTCTCCATTAGTATAAGTAGCTGATCCACTTGTCTTTTTCCAACCATTAAATGTAGCTGCAGTAACAGTAGTATTTAGATTTGTATTGGTTCTAGTTAAATCCGTAGAAATAGTAGAATACCCAAGATTTAAATTATCAATTATCCAGATGTTCCCGTCTGCTAACTTCGCAATTTGATAACTTTGGCTATCGCGACTATCTATTAAAGTATAAACCGTATTGCTTGCCATGCTAGACTTTACCGCTGCCTTATCGCTAGAACTGAGCAGATTAAAATCTTGTAGATAAGTTAGATCATTAATATCATCGGCCGAAATTGAACCTCCTGATTCACGCGCAACGCATCGCACCGAATTAAAATACGCTAGTGCTTGTGGCATATAAATAGTCACCGATCCTATTTCCGAATCGTTAAATTCAAACCATTCCCCTACATTAGTATTATAAAATGCTACATTTCCTAATCTACTGCCAAGGTTTTTGCCTGACAATTGTCCACTTCGCACTAAATACAAAGGATTCGTTCTGATATTATTTAACCCATTACTAGCATATGTATAAGAAGAACTACTTATATCGGTGACAATATTGGAGTGGAGAAGGAGGTCCCCATAAGAATCTGGCAATTTCCATCCAGCTGGGCAAATGGAATTATCTAATGTCTGATCTATACTAGTGCTTCCAGCCGTTGCAGATATAAGGGAATAATAGTTGCCTCTATGATAATGTTCACATTCGTCTTCAGTATGTCCAGCAGTGGTACATTCAGATAAAGAAGTGTAAATCGTGTCATTCGCAGTAGAATTTGAAGTATATACATAGACGTCCGAACCTTCTATAGAACCACCTGCAGTGAATCCACTGGCTTGAGTATCAGTTCCAGAAATGACATAATCAGAAGTTGCCCAATCTGGTGTCCATGTAATCACACCACCAGAAGTAGAATAACCAGTAGTATATGGAGCTGTCCCAGACACATTAAGATCAGTATTATTAGAAGTCAAAGTAGCTACACCAGTACAGCCAATACAAAGGTCTAGATTTTGGGTCATCCAGATATTACCATCAGCTTGTTTAGCTACCCAATAAGTATTATTATCACGATTATCAATTAATTTGTATTGTTCACCTACTACCATACTATTTTTAACAGCGTCATATTGAGAAGAACTAAGCGTTGCAAAATCTTGCATATATTCTACTAGTCCATTGATGCCAGTGTTACCACCTCCCTTAGACACCACATAGAAATTAATCGTATTCTGATAGACTCCAGATACTTGACTAGCTGAAGCTTTAGCCCCAATCTTAAAGTAAATTAACTTACTATCTAATGGTGTATTAGTATCATAAATAGTAGCAGCAGTAGCAGTATATAATGGTAAACCTCTGTAGTTAGACCATGTCGAGGCGTTGTCTAATGAAAATGAATATCCCCATCTACCATTAGAAGTAGCATTAGCGTTACTCATAGAAGCTAGGTTGTCAGTAGTAGCTAAACTAGTAAAAGTATAAGAGTTGTTCGCTGTATTCTTTAAATCAGTCGTAGCATTAGAAGAGTCACCTACTGAAGCAGTAACAGTATAACCAGCTACTGAATTAGTGGCTACATTTATTAATACATAATTACTATCACTAGTATCATTTGGCGAAAGATTATATATATTTATATTAGAAGAAGATACCGTCATAGATAAGGCTGTATTAAAAGTAAACTTGACTCCTACCTGGTCTGTATAGGTTAGAGCGCTGGTTGGTTTATTGGAAAAACATGATATGGAAAAGATGAATAGCAAAATCATGGAGATTGCCTTAAATTTTTTATTTTTTAGGCACACACACCCTATCATAAGTTCTATTATAGCATAAGTATTAAAAAAATATAATGCCATTTTTTTGGCATTATATTTTTATATGTTTCAGAAATTAAGTTTTAAATCCTGAGTTTTATTCTTCACCGGAAAGTTTGCTGGTGAAGTCGGAGAGATAGAACCCGATTACGCCACCAATCATTGGAATGATTGCGTAAACTGAGAGAGCCTGGCAAATACCGCCAAGAATTTCACCGAAGTTTTCGCCAGCGGTTGGGAAGATTTGTAACATCATTGCAACCGCAGGGTTGAAGATGAAGTTATTGTTTAAGCTAAGGAAAGCAGCGGAAGCTACATATCCTACGACTGCAGCAAGTGCTAAACCGCCAGCGACAATTGCGCCAAAGGTAAAGACGCTGCGTTTGTATTTTAAGGCACGAGCAAAGAAGAAGCTGATAATGCAGGCGCCAAGTAATTCGACCATAGTGACAGGCCAGAAACCATTTTCAGCGATAGCTGCCATGGTCGGGATGTCGTAGGCGGTTTCGCCACCGGCTAGATGGAATCCGTTGAAGATGAGCCAACCGAGCCAGGCACCGATGACTTCCGCGATGATATACATGATGCCGCGGATGACGGACATACGGCGGGAAGCCATCATGCCGACCGTGATAAGCGGATTCAAGCAAGCACCAGAAAAGGCATAAACTGCAACTAATACCGCAATGACTGCAAAGGCGTAGGTTGCGATGTTCGCGATTCCCATGAGCGTGAGCGAAAAGAGAAGTAATGCAAGAAGCATAGTTCCGATGATTTCGCCAAGCAAAGCGCCATAGAATTTATGATTTTTGAAAACAGTAAGAATACTTTCTTTTTCTTCGTACTTTTTGGCAAAGAAGCCAGAAAGACAAGATTTCTTCTTACCGGAAGTAATCTCTTCCTTTTTAGTGATTTTTTCTTCCACCGTGTGAGTTTTAGGAGCCTCGAGTTCGGTCTTTTTGACGGTCTTCGCGGCAGTTTTAGGTTTAGTCGATTTAGTCTTTGTCGACTTATTCGATTTATTCGACTTTTTGGTCGCCATTATTCCTCCTTTAGATAATATTTACATTATTATACCATGAAAATTGTATGATATAATAAAAAAGTTATCAAATTATAATTTATTTAGGAAAAACATGGGTGTAATTGTAAATAAAAATAATCAAATGGATAATGAGCTTTCCAGAAGGATTGATGCGGATTTGAGAGCACGGGCGATGGAGACGTCAGATATTTCTGGAGAGGACCCGGACCTTGCGGAAGATGCAGAATATTTAAAGGATTTAAAGAAAACTAGTAAATTTGGGTGGGTGTGGGTCGTTTTAATTGTGTTGGCAATAATTTCTTTAATATCTATTGCGTTACCGATACGTTAATATAGTTGCTTTGCTTGCAAATTAAACATAAGTAATATATTATATATAATATATGGATGATGGTTTGAGAGAAAACGATCCTAGTCGTGCCGTGCTTGAATCTGGAAGGTCGGGCGTGACGCCTGGTTTTTTGGGCGGTTCTGGTGGGGGCGATAGACCAGCGGGCTTGAGAGATGATAAGAAAAAGGGGATGAGAGAAAAGGTTGGCGGAGCGCAGAATGAATTGAAATCTAATGAGGATGGAGCAAGTAAAAACAATATAAATGACGATGGATTTTATCGACCTGGTGATGGGATTGATAATACTCGTGGAGAAGAAGAAAAAGCAAGGGGTTTTTATTCGAATGATGGAAAAAATAAAAATTCTGCAGAATCGAATAAAAAGAAGAAGGGGCTTTTGAAAAAGAGTACACCTCTGACTTTTGCTGGCATTATTATTGCTATAGTTGGATTTGGAATGATAAGTTTTGGTAATTTGTCTTCTCAAATTATTGCATGGAAAGAAAATATTACTTCGATGTTTGGACAAAATAGTGCCATAATAGGTTTGAGAGCTAATTACAGAATGAAGAAGTTGTTGAGTGGCAGAGGTTCTAAGACGAAAATGACTCCTGAGCTAAGTAATAAACTTAAGGCACAGGGCATAAATTATGTTGAGGTTACAGATGCGGACGGGAATGAATTGAGAATGTTAGTTTTCGAGGATCCAGATGGAAGGGTAATACCAATAGTTGGGGATGATGGTGACGTGTCGAGGGCTAATAAATTTGTCGGGACGGAAGTGGATGTAGATGGTAAGAAAATTAAAATTACTGATTCTGGAACGACATTGGCTAGTGCGAGAAAAACAAATAAGAATTTTAAAATGAACTATGATACAGCAACAATATCTTTTACTGGTAAGATTGCTGGATGGTTTGATGATATGGCGGACCTTATGTTAAAGAGAGTTGTAGGAGATAACGCTCGTAATCAGACTGACATAGATGAGCCGACTCAAGAAAAAGTGGATGAGATGATGATGAAGAACAAAAGTGAGGGGATTGAAGATAGTGAAATATCGGCGACTAAAGAGGATACCGATGAAGATGGTAATACAGTGCAGCGTCCGGCCGAGGGTAGTGACGAGCTTCCTAATGGGAAAACGTATGCTGAAGTAGAAGCTGAAAGTGGAAAGGTCAGTACTGACAATCCTAAGGCGGATGCTATATCAAAAGGGTTGAGTGCTAAGGCTCAAAAAGTAGCAATGTTGAGCTCTTCGTTAAGCTGTGCTGTCTTGAGAGGTATAGGGGCTATCAGTATGGCAATTGGCGCAGTACAAACAATGAATGTGATAAGTCATGCGTCCAAAATGTTGGAGATAGCTGATAAAACAAAATATGGTGATGGCGATGAAACTACTAATCTCGCTCTTAATAATGTGAACAAATCTGTAAAGACAAAATTATACGATTTAGATGGTAAAGAAGTAGAAGTGGAGGGTGCCATTACTGAGAGTGATGGTTTTAATGCACCTTTTGCTACGGAAAATATTATTGATGAAGACGATCCGAGTTCTTTGATAGTAAACCGTGAGTATGCTACTAAAAGTGCAATTAGGTCTATATCTGGAGGAGGTGGAGCGTTTGCGGAGATTGCTTCTGCAGTGGCTGGGTTTGGCGGAGGGATAATGGCATTCAAGATTTGCAATGGCGTGCAGGCAGTAGCAGGTTTAGTCGACGGAATAACTGACATCGCTTCGATATTTACATTTGGGGTCGCTAAAGGCGTAAAAGAAATAATAAAAGGTGCGGTGAGCGGAGCTAGACTTGCTGGTGCTATGGTTTTGATTACCTCAGTTATAGCTGTAGTTACCCCGACTATTGCAAATTGGTTTTCAAGTAAGCTTCCAGAGATTTTTCTTGGTTTACCAGGCGGTTCTTCGTTACAAAGTGGAGCAGCGAATATTTTCGGTAGTAATTTACAGATGAGTTCAGGAAGGTATGCAAACAAAGAAAATGCTATAGAAGTTTTCGCGCTTACGAATGAGGCGGAAAAAGAATGGGCGGAGTATGAACGTACAACTAAAAGCCCATTTGATATTACGAGTGAATATACTTTTCTAGGAAGTTTATACAGTTCGTTTTTGCCGATTATGAATAAGTCAAGTGGAGGAACGATAATGTCGACAGTTTCTTCTATAGCTAGTTTGACTGGCGACTCGGCTATTGCGTTAGTGAATCCATCTGTGAGCGCGGCTAACGAAGTGGGACATTATGCTATTTCAATAGCAAGTGATAGTAACTGTGGTTATCTAAAATCGGTTGGGGTAGCAGGAGATTTTGCTTGTAATAAATATGCCGGAGCTTATGTAAATGCATTGACAACGGAGGATCCAGATGCGGTTGCTCAAAGAATGCAAAGTTATGGTAGTTTTGATGGCGAGGATGCTCATGGTAATCCTAAAGTTAAATCGGATTCGGATTATGCCAAATATATTGTTGCATGCGTTACGAGTGATACTCAACCTGGCACTATGAACGCGGCAGTTGAGGGCTATATACAAAAGGCTACTACTAGTGATAACGCTGCTGTAAATGGCTTATTGAATTTTGGCGCGAATTTTGTCCCGTTTGAGGGTTTTGTGGATGCAATTGATGCCGCTGAACAAGAAAGGAATTTTAAATGGAATAGCGGATTGGCTTGTACTGGTAATACTGGCGATGCGGCATTCGATAAGATGATGGAAGATTTTTCAACATACAATATAGACCAACGAGTAGGGAATGATATGGGTTTACTAGCTTCGAACTCTACAGTTGCTTTCTTGGAAGAATATTACGAAGAAAATCCGTTAGATAGATCGTTCGAGGGCCAGATTGCAAGAATTTCTGGTATGACGAAGGAAGAGGTTTCGGATACTTTAGCTTTGATTGAATACTATAACTATATTGCGAATTATGACCCAAGCGATAGATACGCGTTTGGTGAACCGAGAGTTGAGATAGAAAAAAATTTGATGTTTGATAACGAAAATACGTTAGCGGAAGATGCGATATTGTTGAATGAAATTCTGTTTGCGGACGTAAGGAATCGTACTTTCGCTGTATAATAGAATGGTTTTTAATAAAAAAATAGTTTTAGAGGTATAATATATATTATATATGGTAGAAATGGATGAATTAAAAAAAGAATTGAAAAAAATCAATACTGAGGCGGGGAAGATTCGAGATTTGCCGGTCGCGGAAAGAGCGGAGTTTGGTCGAAAAATCAATGAGCGAAGAACGGAAATTTTAAAGAAGATTGCAGAAGCGGAGAAAGCGTTATTAGACGTAGAGGTAGAAGAAATTGATGTAACGGCGTGGTCGGGCGTAAATGAAAAGATGCCGGAGTTTTATCCGACAGAAATGGGTTCGGCGCATCCATTAATGACAGAGCTTGATCGGGTAGTTTCGATTTACCAAATGATGGGCTTTAATGTAGTAGAATCTCGGCAATTAGACGATGAATACCATATGTTTGATTCTTTGAATTTTGCGAAAGAGCATCCAGCGCGGGATGGGTATGACACTTTTCGAACGGAAGAAGGGCTAATCCCACCGGCGCATACTTCAACAATGCAGCATCGGGTTTTGAAACAATACAAAAAGAACTTAGACGAAGGGAAAGCGATAGCTGTAGTTGTGCCGGGGCGGGTGTTTAGGAACGAAGATACGGATGCGACGCATGAACATACATTCTATCAATGCGAAGGGGTATATGTTTCTTCGGATTGCAATATGGGGCAGATGCTGGGGATTTTGCGAGAGTTTTTCGAAAAATATTATGAACAGAAATTGAATATTCGGACGCAACCTGGTTATTTCCCATTTACGGAGCCATCGCTTGAATTTATGATCGAAAAACCGAAAAGTTTAGGCGGGAAGAGGGGGGACTTTCTAGAAATGTTGGGTTGCGGGATGATTCATCCGAATGTGTTGAAGATGGCGGGGATTGATCCGGAGAAAGACCATGGCTTTGCATGGGGTGGCGGGATTGATCGGTTAGTGATGTTACGCTACGGGTTAAATGATGTGAGAGATTTTGAGTCGGGAAATCTTAATTTCTTAAGAGCGTTTAATTAGGGAGGAAAAGAAAATGAAAATATCGTTGAACTGGTTAAAAAAATATGTAGAAATCCCGGAGACAGTTTCGGATGAAGAATTGATTCGGTTGATTGGCGCGAGACTAGTTGAAGTAGAAGGAGTGATTGACGAGACACATAAATATGACAATATATATGTGGTGAGAGTTGAAAAATGTGAAAAAATTCCGGAAACACATTTAACTTTATGCCAAATAAATGATGGCTCGGATGAACTAATACAAGTGGTTTGTGGAGCACCAAATGTGCGAGAAGGAATGTTGGCGGCTTGGATTAAACCGGGAGCAATTGTGCCAGCGTCGGTACATGAAGATGCGCCGTTTAAAATCGGTAAGCGGAAGATGCTGAATAAATATGATTCGAATGGTATGCTTGCAGGAGCAGATGAACTAGATTTTGGCGATGATCATTCGGGGATTGTTGAAATTGACCCAGAAATGGCACAACCTGGAGTGTTGTTGGCGGACGTTTTCGGATTGAAAGATTTAATCTTGGAGATTGAAAATAAATCGTTAACGCATCGACCGGATTGTTTCGGTATAATCGGATTCGCGCGCGAAGTAGCTGGAATTTTGGGCCTAAAGTTTGAAAAACATACTTTAGAGCGGAGACCAAACCTAGAAGGCTTCTTAAAGAAAACTTTCAATAGTGCTATTTCAATAACAATTGATGCGGATATTTGTCAACGATATACGGCGGTAGTATTGGAAAAGCATGGAGAGATGAAAAAGAAATATTTATCGTGGGTAGATACGATTTTAAGTAAATCGGGAATGAAGCCAATTAGCCCGATTGTAGATGCAACGAATTATTTGATGTTGTTGACCGGGCAACCTTTGCATGCGTTTGATTATGATAAATTCGTTAAAGTGGGAGGAGCAGAGAAGCCGGAGATTGGAGTGAGACTAGCGAAGAAAGGCGAAAGGTTAGTGCTTTTGGACGAAAAAGAAGTTGAACTAATTGAAAGTGATATTGTAATTACGTCGAATAATAAACCAGTGGCGCTCGCGGGAGCGATGGGCGGACAGTCGACAATGATTGACGAAGGAACTAAAAGTATTATTATCGAATCGGCAACATTTAGTCTTTATAACTTAAGAAAAACGCAAATGGCGCACGGGATTTTCAGCGAGGCGATTACACGATTTACCAAAGGACAGCCGCCATATCAAACGCGAGAAGTCGCGGAAGAATGTGCGAAGATGCTAAAAGATGGTTTTAAAATTGTGACGGTGGCGGATGAGTTTAAAAAAGTTGGTGGCGACGTAGAGATTATTATTTCGGCGGAAGAAATTAACACATTGCTTGGTACAAATTATGAAAAAGAATTAATCAAGAAAACTTTAGAGAATGTTGGTTTTAAATTAGAAAAAGATAGTAATGGATTTAAGGTGATTGCGCCAAGGTGGCGAACGGATATTAAGATAAAAGAAGATATCATAGAAGAAGTGGGGAGGTTACTTGGATATGACAACATTGAACCGACTTTGCCATTACACGCGACAGCGGAAAAGAATTTGACATGGGAGCTAAAAACTAATTTAAGAAACTTGATGATAAGATTGGGCGCGAATGAAGTTTTAACTTATAGTTTTGTGAGTGAAAAATTATTAGAAAAAGTAGGACAGGATGTAAAAAATTCGTATAAAATCGTTAATTCGATTTCGCCGGAATTACAGTTTGTTAGACAATCGATTGTCCCAAGTTTGTTAGAAAAAACTTATATGAATGAGAAGATACCAGTTGAGAAATTTGCGATTTATGAAATGAATAAAGTTTATCCACGAGATTTAGGATTAAATGATGAAGATGTACCGGCGGAAAAAATGTCTTTAGGCTTTATTGTTGCAGAACGGAAAAATACGGAAACGGCGTATTATAAAGCGAAAAAATATGTAGCGAAAATTTTGGAAGAGTTTAATATTGTGGCGGAATTTTTGCCATTTAAGAAAGGAAGGGCCGAGGGAAAGCCATTTGAGTCAAAGCGATCAGTAGAGATTTTTGTGAATGGTGAATATTTAGGCGTGGTAGGAGAATTTAAAAATTCAGTGAAGAATGAATTTAAATTGGCGCCGTATCTTGCGGGATTTGAAATTGATTTAGGAATAATTTTAAAATATATGTCGCGAGAAAAACGAATTGATTGTACAAAAAAAGAAACAGAAGATTTGACGATTACGACGGATAAGAGTTATGCAGATACTTTGAAAGAAGTAGAGAAAAAGTACCCGGGAGCGAAGATTGAGCCTAGTACGATTTATCAAGCAAAAGACCAAAAGACGAAAAATATTAGTTTTCATATCATAAAATAATAGATATAGTATAAATAAATTTGCCTATTTTTGAACTTATGCTAAAATAAAGTTATGATATTGTTAGATTCCGTAACAAAGACTTATCCTGGCGATTCGGCGCCGGCGCTAGACAATGTTTCTTTACATATTGAACCGAACGAGTTTGTCTTTTTAGTGGGGAAATCTGGGGCAGGGAAATCGACTTTAATGAAGATGATTACGAAGGAAGAGAATCCGGATTCGGGGAAGATTATTATTGGTGGGATTGACCTTGATTATGTAAAAAAGCGCCATATTCCGGGATACAGAAGAAGGCTTGGAGTCGTGTTTCAAGATTTTAAGCTTTTACCGAGACGGACGGTTTATGAAAACGTAGCGTTTGCGTTAGAAATTGCGGGGATGAGCGGAAAAGAAATTCGGAGAACGGTGCCGAAAGTTTTGGAGTTAGTTGATTTATTGGACCAGGCGAAAAAGTTTCCGGATCAGCTTTCGGGTGGACAACAGCAACGGGTTTCGATTGCGCGGAGCGTAGCGAGACAGCCGAAAATTTTGATTGCGGATGAGCCGACGGCAAATCTGGATAAATTAACGACGGAAGAAATTATTCAGCTCCTCAAAAAGATTAATGATTTTGGGACGACGATTTTAGTAACGACGCATAATGAAAATATTGTAAATAGTTTACAAAAGCGAGTAGTTACGATGAAAGACGGGAAAATCGTGAATGACCAGAAGAATAATGGTATTTATAAATTAGACGAAAAACCGGTACCGAAGATGCCGGCTAGAAAAGTACAAATGCCTGGACATGCTTTAAGAACTAGGAAGGTAATACAATAATGGTGGAGAAAGCAGAAAAAGAAAAGAAATTAAAAAAAGTTTCGAAAAAGAGTTTGAAGACGATGCGGAGAACGCATAAACGTCATGTGATTCGCGAAAAAGCGCGAATTACTAAATATGGTGTAAAAGGTTTCGGCAGAAATATTTGGCTTTCGACGGCGGCGACAGTAGTGATGGCGATTACATTGATTATTTTGTTTGTGACGATTGTCGCGAGTGTGATTTTAACAAACACGGCGGAGATGATGAAAGACAAAATCGATATTACAATTTACTTTAAACCAAATACGACGGCAGAAGTTTTAGATAAATTGACGGAAACAATTAAGCAAGATTCGAATATTAAAAGTGTTGAAACGTCGACTTCGGAAGACGAGTATAAAAAGTTTTTGGCTGAGAATGAAGGAAGCGATGATATTTTGAATATTTTAGATGACGAGATGGTGGAGATGATGATTTCGAAGATGCAAGCGACGATGAGAATTAAAGTTTATGACGTAGATAACTTAGATAGTATTAAAGCGATTGTGGAAGAAGACGAGTTGTTTAAAGCGAACACGGATAAGAGTATGGCGCCGACTTATGATGTAAACAGGACAGAAATTAATACAATTACATCTTGGGCGAGGATTGCGCGGACGGGTGGAATTATACTGGCCGGTGTATTCTTGGTAATTTCGGTATTGATTATTTTCTCGACGATTCGAATGGCGATTTTCTCGAGGCGGGAAGAAATTTACATGATGAAATTAGTCGGGGCGGACAAGAGTTTTATCCGCGGGCCGTTCTTGATTGAGGCGGAGATCTGTGGAGTGATTGCTGGTGTAGTGGCGGGTACAGTTTCTTATTTCGGTTTTAGATTTATGTCACCGAAATTAGCTAATTATGGAATAGATGTAACTTCGATTAATAATATTTTAGAATCGAATAAACTGATTTTAGTGTTTCTAGCATTTGTTTTAGCGGGAATTATTATTGGTCGCATTTCGGCGCGTTTAGCGGTTTCGAAATATCTGCATAAATCTTAAAATAGTAGTGGTAAATTTGATTTTTTGTGTTCCTTATGATACAATAAGGTTATGGTAATACTTAGAAACAAAAATGTAAAAATGTGGGTAGTACTTTTAGCGATGGCGATAGGATTTTTGGGCGGTTTAATCAGTACAACTGTGAAAGCATATAATTGTAAACCTGGAGATACGGCTTGTGAGGAAGCGAAGGAAAATATGCAAAAAAATCAGAATGAAGCTAGCGAGTATATTAAGAAGGCGAATACAGTAGGTGAAATTATCCAACAGCTGAGTGAAGAAATTAGCGATTTAAATGATATGATTGCGGCAAATGAGCTGAAAATTAAAAAATTGAATAAGGAAATTGAGAAGACTGAAATAAAACTAAAAGAAGAGCAGTCAGCGTTGGCGGAGATGCTAGTAAAAATGCATTTTAGTGATGATTCGGAGCCGATTCGGATTTTAGCTGGAAGTAAGTCAATTTCGGATTATGCCGAGAAACAAGCGCGCGAAGAAGTTGCAAAACAGGAAATTGCGGCGGCGAGCGAGAGAGTAAAAGAAGTAAAAGAAGAATTAAACAAACAAAAGTCCGAAGTAGAGGCAACTTTGAAGGCAAATGAAGATGACAGAGCGATTGTTGCTTCGAAGCGAGAAGACCAGAAAGAACTGATGGCGAAATATGAACAGAACGCAGATGATGCGGCAGCGGCAGCGGAATATTGGGAAAATCAGTTGAAAGCATTAGCTTGGACTCCGCCTTCGAATTCAACAGGGTATGGTAATCGATGGGACGGAAGTTCAAATACTTATCCTTTAAGAAATAATTGTCCGCAGGATAACGTGGCCTATTCGGCGTATGGTGGGGCAGTTTGCCAGTGTACAAGTTATGCGAGCTATAAGGCTTATGAAAAATGGGGAATTACGAATACTTGGGGCGGCCACGCCTATAAATATATTTATGCAGTAGGTTATTATGTGCCAAATTCTGGGATAAAGACCTATGTTGATCAAAGTCCGGCGCCGAATACAATTGCGATTTCGCCGGCGACAGCTGGTTCACCATACGGACATGTGATGTGGGTAGAGAGCGTGAATGCAGATGGTTCGATAAATGTAACAGAATATAATGTAAACTGGCCATCAATTGGCTGTTATTTAGGGGATTTCTGTTCTAGAAATAATGTTGGAAGTCGCGGCATGAGCTTCTTACACTTTGATTAAAATAAGCTAAAAAAATCTAGAAAATGATGTGGGAATGAAATTTTTATGGTAAAATAAAGTGTATGGATGAAGAAAAAAAAGAGTGGGAAGAAAAGAAAACTAGTTTAGGAAATGCAATTGTTATTGCTGGGGTAATGTTGATTATTGGGTTAATAGTAGGGGCGAATTCGCGAACGTGGTTTTCGGGGTTTTTGCCATATCTTGGGATTGAGTCTGGCCAAACGTCTGGGGTAGATTGGTCTGGGCTGGATGAAGTTTACAATAAATTGAATAATACATATAACGGGGAGATTTCGACTCTACAGGCGGTTGAAGGTGCAAAAAAAGGTCTGGTAGAGTCGTTAGGTGATGCTTATACGTTGTACATGGACGCGGAAGAGTCGTCGGACTTTTATGATGATTTGCATGGAAATGTTGGTTCGGGAATTGGTGTGGAAATGGGAATGAGAGACGGATATGTAAGAGTGCTTAGGACTTTGCCGGATAATCCAGCACGAAGGGCGGGGCTTCTGGCAGGAGATATCTTATATAAAGTAGATGGCGAAGAAGTTTATAGTCTTTCAGCGGATGAAATTTCGAAAAGAATTCGCGGAGAAGAGGGAACTGAAGTAACAGTAACGGTCGTAAGGGATGGTGAGGAAAAATCGTTTACGATGAAAAGAGAGACGATTAACAATGTTTCGGCGTATGTGGAATATGATGGCTCGACGGCGATCGTGACGATAACGCGATTCGATAACGATACTGGGACCAAGGTTCAGGGATTTGCGAAAGAATTTAGCGGTCGAGGGATTAAAAAAGTGATTTTGGATCTTCGAGGGAATGGCGGAGGGTATGTTTCGGCAGCGCAAGATTTGCTAAGTTTGTGGATTGATAATGACGTGATACTGGCGCAGAAATCGAAACATTTCGGAGATTCGACCACTAAGACTTCTTCTGGAAAAGCAATATTAAAAGATATGAAAACGGTAGTACTCGTAAATGGTTCAACAGCTTCAGCTTCGGAAATTGTGGCAGGAGCGCTACAGGACTATGAAAAAGCGACCATAGTAGGGGAAACGACTTACGGTAAAGGTGTAGTGCAGCAGTTATTCGATTTGTCGGGCGGTTCGGTACTTAAAGTAACAACTGCGGAATGGTACACGCCGAAAGATCGTTCGATTAACGGAGAAGGAATTAAGCCAGATATAGAGGTAGAGCGAACTTACGAAGATATTAATGCAATGAAAGATCCGCAATTGGATAAAGCGAAAAAATTATAAATAACAGGGGTTTTTCGGGAAAAAGCTAGGCGCTTTATTAAGGAAAAGAGATGAAAATTACAATAGCAACAGCAGTATACTATCCACAAATTAACGGGGTGGCGGTATTTTCGCATAATTTAGCGGTAGGTTTAGCGAAGCGAGGGTATGAGGTGATGGTAATTTGCCCATCGCAAACGGGGCATTCGTATAAGCGGACAATAGACGGAGTTTTGACGGTTTATTTAAAATCGGTAGATACGAAAGTTTATCCGGATCAGATTCATGCGGTGCCGGAGAAGAAGAAGGTCCTGGGGGTAAAATGGCCAAGACTGTTTTACAGGAATGGTTTTAAAGTTTCGGTTTTTCCGGCGCGGGAAGTGCGGGAAGTTTTAGATGGGTTTAAGCCTGATGTAGTGCATGTTCAAGTTTCGGACCCAATTGGGCTTTCGGTGGTTTCGTATGCACGAAAAAATGATATACCGGTCGTGATGACGGAGCATAATCAGCCGGACGTGATAACTGATCCGATGAAAATGCCTAAATTGGTGAAAAAACCGGTAGGGGCGTTGCTTAATGTTTATTTTAGAAATCGTCAAAGTAAAAGTGATTTTGTGACGATGCCGACCAAGCAGGCGATTCTAGACTTACTAGAGGAACGTGAGTTTGGAGTGCCGATTGCAGCGGTATCGAACGGGGTAGATTTATCGCATTTTAAACCGGGGCGAGCGAAGGCGGAGATCTATAAAAAGTATAATTTACCGGAAGATAGGCCGATAGTGCTGTATGTGGGTCGGGTTGATCCGGAAAAACGAGTTGAGACAGTTCTTTTGGCCTTTAAAAAAGCGCGTGAGCAAGTTCCGAAAGCGATGCTAGTAGTAGTTGGGGACGGAGTGGATCGGTTGAGATTAGAGAAAGAGGCGGAAAAATTAGAACTAACGGATGCGGTGAAGTTTTTGGGGAGAGTTTTGCCGCCAGATTTGTATGAACTTTACAAAGTTGGGGATTTGTTCGCGACCGCTTCGGAAATTGAGACGCAGGGGATAGTTCTAATTGAAGCGGCAGCGACGGGATTACCTTTGATTGCAGTAGACAAAGGTGCAGTTGCGGAAGTTTGTATAAACGAAGTGAATGGATATTTATGCACGCCTGGTTCGGTAGAGGAAATTGCGGAGGCGATGGTAAAAATCCTATCGGATGCGGATTTAAGAAAGCGTTTTAGTGAAGAATCTGTGAAAATTGCGAAGGAACATGATTTCGAGAGGACTTTGGATAAGTTTATTAATATTTATAATAGAGTGATCAAGGAGAAGTAGTTTACTGGCTTGAGGGCATGGCTAGATTATGGTATAATATAAATTGTGAACAGATATGAACCATTAAAAATTGAACATAAATGGCAAAAAATTTGGGAAGCAGATAAAAAGAAAAGGCCGGAGTTAGATGAGAATATGGCCGACCCATTAGGTATAGTCAATAATGGATACGGTAGGGATACTTTACAGGTCTATGTGATGTTCGTTCAGCCATATAATACGGATACAAAGTGGGATATATATTCGGTTGGAGGGGTGTATAGGTTTTTGAATAGATGTTGGACGTTAGTTTTTAAGAATGACGATTTTTCTTCACTCGAGAACATTTGCGACGACGGGAGCAAGTTAGCGAGCGCCGCCCGTAACGACGGGCCGGCGCGAAGCGGTTCGAGAGGGAAGAAAAATGTCATGATAAGGAATAAAACCATTAAAAAAGTCACAGAAGATATACTTCGATATAATTTCAATACGGCGGTGGCGGCGTTGATGGAATATGTGAATGAACTTTATAAAACTGGAGCGAGCGAGGAAGATTTGGTGGTTCTAGCAAAGTTGTTGAAACCGTTTGCTCCGCATTTGGCTTCGGAAATGCTGGAAAAGTTAGGGGCGGATGATGAGTGGCCAAAATGGGAAGAAAAATTTTTAATTTCGGATACGACAGAGCTAATTGTACAAGTAAATGGAAAATTGAGAGCGAAGGTTAAGGTCTCGACAAATGATTTAGAGGATGAAGAAAAAATCAAAGGGTTAGTATTAGATGATGAGAGATTGCAAAAATATTTGAAGGGCGGGGTGAAAAAAACGATTTTTATAAAAAAAGATAAATTGATAAATTTGGTGGTATAAATGATTTTAGTTTTACATAATATTCGATCAGCTTATAACGTCGGGGCAATTTTAAGGACGGCGGAGGGGTTTGGTGTTGAAAGAGTAATTTTGTCAGGTTATACGCCGAGGGTTCACGATGAGAATGCTTTACCTCATTTAAGGGAAAAATTGGATAAAGAGATTCATAAAACTGCACTGGGGGCGGAGGACATGCTCGACATTTATTCATGTGGTGATATATTAGCGGGGTTAAAGAAACTGCACGAACAGGGGTGGAAAATTGTTGGATTAGAGAATAATATCGAAAATGTACCAATTTACGCTTTAAATGATTCAAAATTAAAAACGGAATTAACAGATAAGATGGTACTGGTATTAGGGGAGGAAGTAAATGGGATTGATTATTCGTTGTATGAGATAATTGACTTATTTATAGAAATACCGATGAAAGGTAAAAAAGAATCGTTTAATGTTTCGGTAGCGGCCGGAATCGCGATGTATGGTATAATGAATTTATGATAAAGATTTATACAACGCCAACTTGCGTATATTGCCACGCTTTAATGGATTGGTTAGATTCAATGGGCATTTATTATCAAGAATTAGATGCGACAAAAGAAAAGGATATTTCGACGGTACCGGTTACGATTATAGGGGACGAACGGATTGTAGGATTTGACCGTCCAGCGATTAAAAAGGCATTAAAAAAGCTCGAAAAGAGCTAATATTTTCATTATATCATATTTCTTTAAATTAGTCAATAACTTGATTATTTTTCAAGATGATGATACAATGGACAAAATTATCTATTAAACTAAAGGAGTAAAATGCCTGAACCGAAGAAACAGAGTAGTCCAAGAAAAACCGGACTAAGGCGGAGTCATCTTAGGTTGAAGCTAGCTCGGAGTGTGAATAAGAATTCTCCGGTCAAAGCTTTCGAGACGAAGAAGAAGACCCCGAATTTAAAAGTTAAAACTATTAAAAAGTAAAAGAGAAGATTAAAAAATATGGCAAGTAATCGACATTTAGGAAGAGTAATTGTTCTGCAGAGTCTGTATGAATATGAATTAAGGACTCTAGCGAAAGACCCCGAAGTCGATTTGGACAAGATTGTAGCGAAGAATATTGAACCGTATGAGAAAGCGTTAGGAGATACCGAATTTGTTTATAATCTAGCGCATAAAGTAGCAGAAAATTTTGAGACTCTAGACCAGGTTCTAGCGCCGATGGCGCCGGAATGGCCGATTGAGTCAATCGCCGCAATTGATCGCAATGTCCTACGGATGGGGCTATATGAACTTTCGGAATGCGGAGAGACAATCCCGCCGAAAGTGGCAATCAACGAAGCAGTTGAGCTCGCAAAAGCGTTTGGAAGTGAGAATTCTTCGAAATTTGTGAATGGTGTGCTCGGCACTGCTTATAAGAAGTTAGGTATTACAGAAGAAAAAAGTCATGGAACAAGACATACGACCGTTGGCGGAACCAACGGCAAGGAGGGCTCTGAAAGTTCCGGAAGCACTGCCGACGGAGAGAATTAAAGAGTCAGCTTTCGATAAGATTAGATCAGCGGTTTTTCGTAAGAAAACGGCAATCCAAGAGATTGTGCGGGAGCCGACTTCAGGTGGGATTGTTTTTCGATTTACGAAAGATAAAAAAGATATTGAGATTTTATTGATTCAAGATTCGAAAGAACGATGGACTATCCCTAAGGGTCATATTGAACCTGGGGAAACGGCGAAGGTAACGGCGAGAAGAGAAATTGAAGAGGAGACTGGGTTGCAGAACCTGTCGATTTTGGCTTGGCTAGGGAAGATTCACTTTAAATATCGCAGATTAGACAAGCTGGTTTTAATGACAACGCAAGTGTATTTGGTGCAATCTTTAGACAGTCATGAGCGGCCGACGCCGGAGAAGTGGATGAAGGGGATTAAGTGGTTCTCGTTTACGGAGGCTCTAGAGGCGATTGAATATGAAGATATTGAAAAATTAATGCTAATTGCGAAGAAAAAGATTCGTGCAGGGGATTATTAAAAAATAGACATTAAAAAACGGGTTTTTATTAAAAAATGATTTTTATTAAAAATGCGGGTTTTAGTGATAAAGGAGGAAAATATGGAAAATAGTGCATATCAAGAATTTGCGAAGGAGAAATTAGGCTTTTCGTTTAGTGATATTAATTTACTGGTAACGGCGTTGACGCATCGGAGTTATGTGAATGAGCATAAGAAGACACATGAACATAACGAGAGGTTGGAATTTTTAGGAGATGCGGTATTAGAGTTGGTGTCGTCAGATTATTTGTTTAGAAATTATGATTATCCAGAGGGGACGATGACGGCGATTCGGGCGGCGTTGGTAAGAACAGAATCGATTGGTGAAGCGGGGAAGGAATTAGGCTATGCGCCATTAGTACGAATGTCTAGGGGTGAGCAGATGGGTTCGGAACGGGCGCATGATGTGATTTTGGCGGATTGTTTTGAAGCGGTAATTGGGGCGATTTATCTAGACCAAGGGTACGAGGCGGCGCGAGAATTTATTGCGAAGCATATTTTGTCGAAAACAGAGATGGTGATTGAGGAAGATTTGTGGCGAGATCCGAAGTCTTATATGCAGGAACTTGCCCAGAAATATGATGGTGTGACTCCGGAATATCGTACTTTGCAAGAAGAAGGGCCGGATCATGATAAGACTTTTACGGTTGGTGTTTATGTCGGTAAAGCTTTAAAGGGCACAGGGAAAGGCCATTCAAAACAAGAGGCACAGACAGAAGCGGCAAAAGAGGGAATTCGACAGTATAAGGCGAATAAAGCTAAAATAGAAAAGTAGTTTTAAGGGGATATAGTTGACTTTTTTGGTATTTTGTGCTATAATGTAGTTAACAGGTTATTTTTGCTGCCGAAACCGTAGGGGAGGTGATAAAATGGCAGAGGAACTTAGAAGTGTTAAAGAAATTTTAGAGGAGTTATTTAAAGGCCGCGATGCGGCACTTGAAAAATATGCGAAAGTTCGCATAGCTTGGTATGAGATTTCCTTATGGAATGAACATAATAAGGCCGGGTATGAGATCAAAGAAATCCCGAAATCAGTCCGAGGTTACTTTTCAAGACGTTTCTTGAACGGGAAACCGATGAACAAAGCAACTGAAGCTGAGCTAGAAGAAGCAAGAAAAAGACTTTTTGCGGCTGCGCATGTTGGCTGCAAAAAACGTTGTGAAAGGCTGGTTGATGAGCTGAACCATTCACTCGAAAACAATGGCCTACGGACCATTGCCCAGCCAGATAGGTTTCTTGATTGGTTGACCTTCAACTATGAGGTCGAGAAGGATTACGAAGGCAATCCGGTGATTGAGAAGCCGTTTGGCTTTCCCATTATTACCTTTGACTCCGACAGAAATCGGAGGGAATTTTGGGGAGAACTAAAAGTTCTTTTAGAACAGTACGGAAGAATGATGTCAATGCAGGATGTCGAAATCCTGGTTTTGATGAAACGTCGGAATTCTGTAGTATTAAGGGACTGAAAAGTCCCTTTTCTTTTTATTGAAATTATGATATAATGGCGAGAGTAATTAATTTTAAGGAGAAAAAATGCTAGCGATTCGCATGCAACGTAATGGCCGGTCACATTATCCAACGTACCGGATAGTCGTCCAAGAATCACAGCGTCATCCGCTTTCGGGACGTATTGTGGCTATGGTCGGCAATTATAATCCCGCAACTAAGGCTTTGACTTTAGATAAAAAAGCGGTGGAAAAATATCTTTCGAACGGGGCGCAGCCGTCGTCGAGAGTAGCACTAATCTTAAAGAAAAATGGAGTAAAATTACCGAAATGGGTAAAGGTAGCTCCGGCGAAGAAAAAGACTGCAAAGCACGCAGATAAACTTCGCAAAAATCAGCCAAAAGAGGAAACTCCGGCACCAGTTGAGGAAGCTGCTGAAGAAACTCCAGCTGAAGAAACTACTACCGAAGCATAAAAATAGTATTTTTGTAGCTTCTAAAAATGTTCTTGTGCTATAATTATTGTTAGTAATAACTTTAAAAATGGAGAAAAATATGGCTACTATTGACCAACAATTCGTAGAATACATCGTAAAAACCTTAGTCAACAATCCTGAGAAGGTAGCAGTAGATCGAAAAATTGATGAAAAAGGTGTGCTTTTGTCGCTGACAGTTGATCCGGCTGATGTTGGGCGTGTAATCGGTAAACGCGGAGTAACGGCGCAAGCAATCCGAGTTTTACTTCGAGCATTAGGTACAAAACAAGATGCACGATATAACTTAAAGATTGTGAATACGGACGAAGAAGAGGGCGAAAAGCGAGCAGAAAAGCCGGCAAAAGAAGAAAAGAAAGAGGCGGTTGAAGAAGAAGTCGAGGAAGAGATTGATGATGAGGATGAAGACGAAGAAGTAGAAGAAAAAGAGACTTCGGAGCTAGCGGAAAAAACCCGTGCAGAATTAGCTGATTTAGATGATTTAGACATTTAGAAAAAAAGTCTTGACAATAAGACTAAAATGTATATAATAGTTCTTAAGCTAACTAACTGCGAGTTTGCTTACAAGATAATACAATAGTTGAGAGTTTTATATATGTTTAAAAAAGCGCCTTCCGTTGAGGTGCTTTTTTGGATTTTGTTTAAAATAGGTATTGTCACATTAGCAAAAGTGTGATAAACTTGGCTATAAGAAGTAGTGTGCCCTATTTTTGTATAATCTCTAGAATTAGCGAGGCTGGAGAGGGGGATAGGGCAGTAATCTTCGGCGCTGAGATAATTTACTAATTATCAAAAAGATTATCAACACTAATAAAAAAGAGGTAAAATGGCTAAAAAACCAGGTTCAGGTGAGAGAGTATTTTTCACCGAAGGTGACCAAGCTTTGCCAATTCCGGATCTAACGGCACACCAAAAAGATTCGTGGGCAGACTTTGTCAAAAATGGACTGCGGGAGGTTTTTGCCGAGCTTAATCCGATTGACGATTATACCGGGCAGAAATTATCTTTAAGGTTCAAAGATTATTATTTTAAGGATCCAAAGGAGACGGAGCAGGAAGCAAAATATAATCTTGCGACCTACGAAGCGCCTTTGCATGTTCTAGTCGAGCTAGAGAATAAGACGACTGGCGAGAAAAAAGAACAGGATATCTATTTCGGGGACTATCCGTGGATGACGGAAAGAGCGACTTTTATTATTAACGGTACGGAACGTGTAATAGTTTCGCAGTTAATTCGCTCGGCGGGGGTGTTCTTCAATGCGGAGACGATTGGCCTGAAGCGTTTTTATGGCGCGAAGGTGATTCCTGGACGAGGAGCGTGGCTAGAATTTGAAACGGCGGGAAATGGTGCAATTTATGTTAAAATTGACCGACGCCGAAAAATCCCAGTAACAACGTTCCTAAGAGCATTAGGAATGAAACAATCTGAGATTAAGAAAGCTTTTGAGAAAGTTGACACAGGTGAGAAAAGCTACATCGAGGCAACGCTCGAAAAAGACACAGCTTCGAACCAAGGTGAAGCTTTGCTGGAAGTTTATCGTAGAATTCGCCCAGGCGATTTAGCGACGGTTGAAAACGCGAAATCGATGATTGAGCGTATGTTCTTCGATCCGAAGCGTTATGATTATTCGAACGTAGGACGATTCAAGTTAAATCGTAGACTCGGGTTTGATACACCGAATAAACCGGAATTTAGAACCCTACAAATGAAAGATGTAGTGGCGATTATTACGGAAATTATTCGCTTAAATAATACGCAAGAAGCTCCGGATGATATTGACTCTTTGTCGAACCGACGGGTGAAATTGGTAGGAGAATTGGTACAGAGGCAATTCCGTCTTGGTATGCTTCGTTTACAGCGTAATATTCTAGATCGAATGTCAATGGCAAGCTTAGAGGACGTAACACCTTCGCAGCTTTTGAACTCTTGTCCAGTCGTGGCAGCAGTGAAAGAATTCTTCGCAACTTCACAGCTTTCGCAATTAATGGATGAAGTAAACCCATTCTCGGAATTAGCGCACAAGAGGCGTCTAAGTTCGATGGGTCCTGGTGGTCTAACTAGGGAGCGAGCTGGATTTGACGTGCGGGATGCGCACCCGACGCATTACGGCCGAATTTGTACAGTTGAAACGCCGGAAGGTGGCAACGTTGGTCTGGTACTTAACTTTGCAACTTATGCTCGAATCAATGAATATGGTTTCATTGAAGCGCCTTATCGAGTAGTAAAGAATGGCAAAGTGACTGACGAAGTAGTTTACATGGATGCTGATACGGAAAACGATATGATTATCGCGGATGCATCGGTTAAACTGGATAAGAATGGTAAATTCGTAGAAGATTGGGTCTCGGCGCGTGTACATGGTGCACCGTCGCAGGTTGAAGCGAAAAAAGTGACACATATTGATGCGGCGCATAAGGAAATTCTAGGAGTTTCGGCCTCGTTGATTCCATTTGTAGAAAAGAACCGGGTTGACCGTTCTTTGATGGCTTGCGCAATGCAGAAACAGGCAGTTCCTTTACTACGTCAAGACAACCCAGTCGTAGGAACGGGAATCGAGCGTGAAGTCGCGAGAAACACTTCACAGTTAGTGGTGGCCTCTGGCAGTGGTGTGGTAAAGAAAGCCGATGGCCAATCGATTATCGTAACTTATGATAAAGGCGGTGATCAAGAATACAAATTACAACATTTTGAAAAGACAAATGATGATAGATGCTATAACCAACGTTGTGCTGTTAAGAGAGGTCAGAAAGTCAAGAAGGGCGACATTTTAATTGAAGGTGCTTCAATTAATGATGGTGAACTAGCGTTAGGACGAGATCTCTTAGTAGCATTTATGCCATGGCGTGGTTACAACATGGATGACGCGATTGTGATTTCGAACCGATTAGTAGAAGATGATACTTTGACTTCAATTAATATTAAAGATTTCGACGTTGAGGTACGTGAGACTAAATTGGGTCCAGAACAAGTAACTAGGGACATCCCGAATGTATCAGAACATTCGTTAAGGCATCTCGGTGAAGATGGTATCGTAACGATAGGTTCAGAAGTAAAGAATGGTGATATCTTAGTTGGCAAGATTACTCCGAAAGGTGAGCAGGAATTAAGCTCCGAGGAGCGCTTGCTTAGAGCTATCTTTGGTGAGAAAGCGAAGGATGTACGTGATACATCAGTGAGAATGAATGGCTCATCGACGGGTAAAGTAGTTGATGTACGCGTTTATACACGTGAGCAGGGACATGACCTTAAGGCTGGCGTGATTATGCAGATTAAGATTTTCGTAGCGGAAATGCGCAAGATTGGCGTAGGTGATAAGTTGGCAGGACGACACGGAAATAAAGGTGTGGTTTCGCGAGTATTGCCGGTAGAAGACATGCCGTTTATGGCAGACGGGACACCAATTGATATCGTACTTTCGCCAATGGGCGTGCCTTCACGTATGAATCTTGGCCAGCTTTATGAAACGCATCTTGGGATGGCGGCACGAGCCTTAGGCTATAAGGTAGCGACTCCATCATTTAACGGGGTGCCGGATGAAGTAATTTCGGACGAATTAGAGAAAGCGGGATATGCGCGAGATGGTAGAGTACAATTATATGATGGTTTGACTGGTGAACCGTTTAATGAAAGGACTTCGGTTGGCGTAATGCACATGTTGAAGCTTCACCACATGGTTGAAGATAAGATTCACGCACGTTCGACTGGTCCTTACACGATGGTAACGCAGCAGCCGTTAGGCGGTAAAGCACAGAATGGTGGTCAGAGATTCGGGGAGATGGAGGTCTGGGCACTTGAAGCTTATGGCGCAGCGACTACATTGCAAGAGATGTTAACGATTAAGTCAGATGATGTTTACGGACGAGCAAAGGCATATGAGGCGATTATTAAACATGAACCGATTGAAGGACCGAAGTTGCCAGAAGGCTTTAACGTTCTAGTTAAAGAATTGCAGGGCTTAGGGCTTAAGGTAGACTTACTTGACCACGGTGAATCGGCAGATGCGGGGGATGTAATTGAGAAAACTTCAAGAGAAATGGAAAAAGACAAAGACGATCAATCCATCTATGATCAACACAAAAAGGAAACGGAGCCACAGATTCTTGACCTCGATGATGCGGAGGCAGAAGCAATGATGGCAGACGAGGGGATTGAAATAACGGAGATTGACGAGGATGATGGTACCGTTGATCTCGGAGAGGAGTTCTAAGATGGCGTGGATGGATAATTTTATCAGCGCTTCGGACTTTGACTCGATTAGATTATCGGTTGCGAGCCGTGACGATATTCTAAATTGGAGTTATGGTGAAGTCACAAAACCAGAAACAATTAACTATCGAACTCAAAAACCAGAACGAGATGGGTTGTTCTGTGAAAGGATTTTTGGTCCAACGAAAGATATTAATCCGCATGATTCGAAGTTAAAAGGTGTGCGTTCGCGTGAAGCGGCGGTTGATAAGGAAGGTAATTTAGTTACAAAATCGATTACGCGTAGGGAAAGAATGGGACATATTGCACTCGCAGCCCCGGTTGCACATATTTGGTTTATGCGCGGCATTCCTTCGGCGTTGTCGCTTTTGCTTGATATCACAGTCAAGAACATTGAGCGAGTAGTCTATTTTGCAACATATTTGATTATTGATGCAAAGACGGCTGAAATTCAAAAAGCTTTGGAGTCGCTTGAGGGACAAACTAATGCAGCACGTGATGCAATTAAACTGCGTTATGAAAAAGAAGTAAAAGCTGAAGGTGCCGATGTGAAGGCGTTGGCGGAAGCCCAAACTAAAGAGCTTGAGGAATTAGAATCTGATTATGCAAGCCGTAAAGCAATGCTTGATTCGTTTAGAAAAGGCGGGGTAATTTCTGAAGTTGATTATCGCAATCTTCCGGAAGAGTATGAAGACTTGATCACAGTTGAGATGGGGGCGACGGCGATTAAGAAAATGCTCGATGAAATTGATTTGGATAAATTGATTGAGAAATTACATGCAGAAGAGGCTGAGGCGAGAGGCCAAAAAGAAAAGAAGATTCAAAAACGCTTGAAGACACTAGAGGGGATGCAGGCGGCAGGGATTCGACCAGAAGATTTAATTCTAACGGTAATTCCAGTAATCCCACCAGATTTACGTCCAATGATTGCACTTCCTGGCGGTCGGTTTGCGACTTCGGACTTAAATGATCTTTATCGTCGAGTAATTAACCGTAATAATCGGTTGAAGAAGTTGATGGATTTGAATGCGCCAGAGGTGATTTGCCGAAACGAAATGAGAATGTTACAAGAAGCGGTAGATGCTTTGATTGACAACTCGGCAGCACATGGAAATAGAGGGGCTAATTCGACTAATGGGCGCAGAAAACTAAAATCACTTTCTGATTTGCTCAAAGGTAAACAAGGTCGGTTCCGCCAGAACTTACTTGGTAAACGTGTTGACTATTCTGGCCGTTCGGTGATTGTAGTAGGTCCAGAGTTGAAATTGAACGAATGTGGCTTACCGAAACAAATGGCACTTGAATTATTTAAACCATTTGTGATTTCGTGGTTAATCAGTAATGAGTATGCGAATAATATTCGCGCGGCATCGCGTTTAATTGAAGCGAAAGAAACGGTAGTTTGGGATGCTTTGGATGAGGTAATTAAAGGTAAATATGTATTACTCAACCGTGCTCCATCGCTACACAGATTATCAGTGCAAGCTTTCCAACCGAGATTAATCGAAGGTAAGGCGATTAAACTACATCCTTTGGTAGCATCTGGGTTTAACGCGGACTATGATGGTGACCAAATGGCGGTACATCTACCATTGTCAGATGCGGCACAAGCAGAGGCACGCGAATTAATGTCGGCGCAGAAGAATTTATTAAAGCCGGCGGATGGTTCTCCAGTGCTTGCGATTTACCAGGACGTAGTACTCGGAGCTTATTATCTAACTTATGATAAGCCAGGTACGGATACGGGTGAGCCAAAGGCATTCTCTTCGGTTTATGAGGCAGAAATGGCCTATGACCAGGGAATTATTTCCTTACAAACTCCGATTCGAGTGTTTGCGAAGAAAGAAATTCGAGATACTACTTTAGGGCGTGTGATCTTTAATGAGATTTTGCCGAAAGACTACCCATACGATAATGCAGTACAAACGAAGAAGCACTTATCGAAGGTAATGGCAAACGTCTTTGACCTTTATGGTGCGGAAGTAATGGTCAAGACGGCGGATGATTTGAAAGATTTGGCGTTCGAATACGAAACGATTGCTTCAATTTCGACAGCGAAGGATGATTATCCGACTTATGATGAGATTGACGAGTTTATCGCGGAAGGCGATGCAAAGACAGCGTTAATCCAGGAACAATTTAACGAAGGTTTAGTGACTGACGAAGAGCGTTATAAGTTAACGATTGCGAACTGGCGTGATATTGATAAGAAAATTTCGGAATTCTTACAGGGTAAATTATCGGAAATGGATACTGATATCGCGGTGATGGTGAACTCTGGAGCGCGTGGTAATATTTCGAATATTAAGCTAGCTTCGGCGGAAATCGGTATCATGGTAGATATTAACAACAATGAAATCGAGCTTCCAGTCAAATCTTCCTATAAGAAAGGTTTGAATACGCTAGAATCATTTATCGCGACGCGAGGCGCACGTCAGGGCCAGGTTTCGACGGCGCTACGTACGGCTGACTCGGGTTACCTAACTCGTAGGTTGGTAGATGTTTCGCAAGATGTCTTTACGACCGATGAGGAAGCGGAAGATCCTGGATTTATGGTTTATCGAAATGAAACTGAACTTTCGGGTATTCCGTTTGCAGCGAGAATCAATGGCCGTTATACAGCAGAGGCGGTGCCTGGTTATCTTGAGGCGGATGAGTTAATCACGAAAGAGATGGCAGAACAAATCGAAGCGGATGAGAAAATCGAATCAGTAAAGATTCAATCGATTCTTTCGACTACTGCGGTGGAAGGAATTCCACGCCGTGCTTATGGAGTAGATATGTCGACTCGTGCGTTGGTGGCGGCAAATGAGCCAGTAGGTGTAATTGCGGCGCAGTCACTCGGTGAACCTGGTACTCAGCTGACACTCGATACGAAGCACGGTTCAGGTGTAGCTGGTTCGGGTGCAATTGCTCGAGGTCTTCCACGCGTTGAGGAGCTTCTTGAAGCACGCACGCCGAAAGGTCAAGCTTATGTTTCACCAATCGATGGCGTAGTTGAAGTTTGGGAAGATGGCAATCGTTACATTGTACAGATTTCGCCACAATCTGGTGAGATTGAGCGATTCGAAATTGGCGAACGTAAACCGATTGTAAAAGATGGTGAAAGCGTAAAAGCTGGCGCTACATTGGTGAAGAAGAACGGAAATGATAAAGCGATTAAGGCTCCAAGAGACGGAATTGTCGAGCTAGTAAAAGGCGCGATTATTCTAGTCGCTTCGGCTTCAGCGCCAGTGAAACTTGAAATTCCTGGCGATGCGGAATTAGTGGTAAAGTCGAATGACACCGTAAAAGCGGGAGATAGAATTACGACTGGTTCGCTTAACTTGCAAGATCTTTTGAAGTACAAAGGTATCGAAACGACTGAGCGCTACATCATGAACGATGTTCTAAATGTTTACGCAGCGCAAGGCCATGAGATTTCGCCAAAGCATCTTGAGATTTTGGTACGTCAAATGTTCTCTAGGGTACAAGTAAACGAACCTGGTGATTCGGAATTTGTAACTGGCGATATTACTTCGAGAGCAGCCGTAACGTTAGCCAATCGTGAATTGGAGGCGAAGGGTAAAACCCCGGCGACTTATACGAATTTGCTACTTGGGATTACGAAAGTATCTATCTTCTCGGATTCGTTCCTCTCGGCAGCTTCGTTCCAGGATACAACACGCGTATTAATTAACGCGGCAATTAATGGACGAGTAGACCGCTTGCGAGGCCTAAAGGAAAATGTGATTATTGGTCGCAAGATTCCGGTAGGAACGGGCGTGGCGCCTTTAGCGGATTTTGAGACGCCGGATTCGAAAATTCCGACTGAGGAAGATCTCGAAAATCTTTAGAAAATAAAGGGCTTTAAAGCCCTTTATTTTTTATTTATGGTATGATATATTATATATAGTGATTTAAGAGGTTATATGCATTTTAAGACGATTTTCAAATCCCTAAAAAATAAAGATATGTTAAAACGAGTATTAATTATACTCGGAATTATTGTTGCATATAGATTATTGGCGCAAATTCCGGTGCCGATGGGAGATGCTTCGACTTTTAAGGAAGCAGTTTCAAATTTGCTAGAGAAATCTGATTTTTCGAATTTCTTGAATTTAATTTCAGGTGGCGGTTTGGCCTCGTTTAGTATTATTTTAGTTGGTTTGTCTCCATATATTACTGGCTCGATCGTAGTGCAGTTATTAACGAAAGCGATTCCAAGTTTGGAAGAGCTGTCGAACGATGGGGAAACTGGGCGAAGGAAAATCAATCAGTGGACGAGAATGTTGACGGTCCCGCTAGCGATCGTGCAATCGATTGCGTACATCTTTATTCTTTATCAGTCGACAGTTTCGGCGAATATCGCGACTGACTTTACGCCGACGGCTGGCGATTGGGCTTTGTCGGTAACGGCGATGACGGCGGGTTCGGTGATTTTGATGTGGATGGGTGAGTTAATTACGGAACAAGGCGTCGGCAATGGTATTTCGACTTTGATTTTTGCTTCGATTATTTCGCAGCTACCAACGACGATGGCAACGCTTGGAGCTTCATTAATGGATACCTCGAATGGTTCTTTGAACTTATTCGGTTGGCTAGAACTACCATTTAACCCGACGACTTTTTGGATTGTACTAGGATTTGCGATAGCGATGTTAATTGTAATTTACTTCTTGGTAAAGTTGAACGAAGCGCAGAGAATTATTACAATTAATTATGCGAAAAGGGTGCATGGGAATTCGTCCTATGGTGGAATTAAATCAATTCTGCCGATTAAGATGATTGCGGCGGGCGTAATTCCGGTTATCTTCGCGACAGCGTTCCTTTCGTTACCGGCTTTAATTGGTCAGGTAATTACGACATTTGATTCAGGGAACGAAATTGGGAAGAATTTAGTGGCGATTTTTTCGGCGCCTTCGGCAAATAATTTTGCGACGATGTATCCGGATGGGATTACGGGACAATGGTTTGTTTATCCGGCGTTTTATTTCATTCTAGTATTTATGTTTACTTATTTCTATACTTCGATTATCTTTAATACAAAAGAAATTGCAGACAATTTACAAAAACAGGGCGGATTTATCGAAGGAGTACGACCAGGAATTGCGACGGCAAAATATCTTTCGAAAGTAGTGAACCATCTCGATTTGTTCGGTGCTTTGGCGCTAGGCTTAGTTGCGATGTTGCCGTTTATCACTGATTATATCTTTATTGTCGTGACTGGTGCGCCGATTGGGCTTTCGATTTCTGGTACTGGACTTCTCATTGTGGTGACGGTGGCGCTAGAGAATCTAAGGTCGGTGGATTCTAGAGCATTAATGATAACTTACGACGATTTTGGGAATGAGCTTAAAGATTAACGGGTGGCGATGGATAGTTAAGTGGGCGATTTGGTCGGTCGTAATTGTTTTGTTTTCAGTTTTTTTGATCAAAGTAATGGTGTTTGAGGCGAACTATTATAATGAGAAGGAGGGTTCGGAACGAGTGGTAGCAGTAGAAGAAACTAACACGCAAGAAGAGGAGTTGATTGAGGAAGAACCGACGGAGGAGGAAGTAAGAGAATATACGGTAGCTCCGGATCATCCGCGTTATTTAACGATTGAAAAGTTAGGAATTCATAATGCGCGAATTTTAGAGATGGGAGTGAATACGAAGGGGGAATTAGACACTCCGCGAAACGTGTTTGATGTAGGATGGTATAATGGTTCGGGTAAACCTGGACAGGGCGGAACGATGATTATTGATGGCCATAATGGTGGGCCGCATGTGTATGGTATTTTTAAGAGATTGCCAGATTTAGTAAACGGAGATGTAATCACGGTTGAACGAGGGGATGGGGTGGTTTATCGTTATAAAGTTGTGGAAAATGTATCGATTTTGCTGAGTGAGGCTGACTCATATATGAAGACGGCAGGAAGATCGCCAGAAGAAGGTAAAGAATCGGTTACGTTAATTACTTGTACTGGTGAATGGTCGCAGACGCAAGGTACTTATCTTTCTAGACAATTTACAAGAGCAGTATTAGTTGAAGAATAAAAGAAAAGTTTTGATTTTAAGCTTTACAAACATGGATTTTTGTGCTAAAATGGAAAAGTAATTTATGGCTAGTCAAAAGGAAGTGATTAAGCTCACGGGTAATGTTGTTGAAGCATTGCCAAATACCCAGTTTCGGGTTGAACTCGAGAATGGTCATGTTATTGTCGCCCATATGAGCGGGAAGATGCGAAAAAATTACATCCGACTCGTTCCTGGCGATAAGGTCGAAGTTGAGTTAACCCCTTACGATCTGACAAAGGGTAGAATCAGCTTTCGACTGAAAGATTAATATTAACATTTTTAGGTTTGAAACTATGATTTTTAACTGCGAGGAAAAACAGGGGTAAAAATCGTAAAATCTTATTGTTATGATTTCGAAACATAATAATATGATTTAAAAACTTAAAAATATAACGGGAAAGGATATTTTGACACTATGAAAGTACGTGCAAGTGTTAAAAAAATATCACCTGATGACATTATTGTGCGCCGGAAGGGTGTACTTAGGGTCATCAATAAGAAAAAACCTAAGAATAAGCAAAGGCAGGGTTAAAATATATGGCTAGAATAGCTAGTGTAGTAATTCCGTCCGAAAAACAAGTGTGGATTGCACTCACTTATGTTTATGGGATTGGACGCACTACGTCAAAGAAAATCCTTGCGGAGGCTAAAATCGAGCCTACCACTCGGGTGAAAGATCTCACCGAGGCTGACGAGCAAAAAATAAATGATATTATCGCGAAGAAATATCACGTTGAAGGGGATTTGCGTCGCCTTGTGAGTAATAATATTAAACGATTAAAGGATATCAATTCTTACAAAGGTGTCCGCCACAAGGCTAAATTACCAGTCAACGGCCAGCGTACTCGTACGAATGCACGTACTCGTAAGGGTAAGGCGATCGCGGTCGGTGGTACACAACCTAAAGCAGCGAGTAAGACTTAGGGAGGATAAAAAATGGCAGAAGAAGAAATTAAAAATACTACTGTCGCTGACGCTGGTGAAGCGAAAGCTCCGAAGTCTAAAGCGGCAAAAAAGAGTAAAAGAATTGTCAACGCGGGGGCAGTGCATATTCAGGCAACATTTAATAATACAATTATTAGTGTAACTGATAAAACTGGCGGAGTGCTAGCGGCGTCTTCGGCGGGAGCGAATGGTTTTCGTGGGTCGAAGAAAGGAACAGCTTTTGCAGCTGGAGTAGCAGCGGAAAAAGCGCTAGAAATAGCGAAGAAGAATCATGCTTTGAATTCAGTCGATGTATATGTATCGGGAATTGGTTTAGGGCGTGATGCAGCGATTCGCGCAATTTCAACAGTGGGAATTAAAATTGATAGTATTACTGATGTAACCCCGATTCAGCATGGTGGTGTAAGGCCGAAGGGAGAAAGGAAACCGTAATGGCAAGAGATAAAGCTCCAATAGTGAAACAAAGCCGTCGCGAAGGCTTCGCGCTTGCGCCGAAAGCCCATAAAGTGATGGCGAAAAAATCCGGTATTCCTGGCGAACATGGTGATATGCGAGTAAGAGGCGGGAGTCTTTACTTAACGCAACTACGTGAAAAGCAAAAAGTACGTCGAATGTATGGATTACTAGAGAAACAATTTGCAAAATTAATGAAAGAGGCGCAACGGTCAGAAGGGTTGACGGGTGAGAAATTATTGGAATTTCTCGAAAGACGAGCGGATAATGTAATATTTAGAGCTGGTTTTGCATTAACTCGCCGACAAGCTAGACAGTTGGTCTCGCATGGACATTTTCTATTGAACGGTCGTCGAATTGATATTCCTTCGATTAGACTAAACCCGGGTGATGTTCTAGAGGTTCGTCCGAAATCGGCTAAAACCGAATATTTCAAGAATCTTCCCAATGTCATCGGAGCGGCAAATGTAACGCCGTTATCATGGATGAAGGTCGATGCGAAGAAAATGAAAATCGAAATAGCTGGTCTTCCAAAACGCGAAGAAGCGGAAGCTGGTATTAATGAACAATTAATTGTTGAGTATTACTCACGTTAAGGAGAAAGAAGAATATGACTACAAAAAATATTCACGAAGCGGAATTGGCGAGTGTAAAGGAACTAGGCCAGAATAGTGCGGAATTTGTAATTAAGCCACTCTACCCTGGCTATGGTAATACTCTAGGCAATTCTTTGCGCAGAGTACTACTTTCAAGCGTTAAGGGAGCGGCAATTACGGCATTTTCGATTGAAGGGACGACGCATGAATATACAGCGATTCCTGGAATACGCGAAGATGTAATAGATATTATGTTGAATCTTAAGAATATTCGTTTTAAGGTTCACACGGATGCACCGATTGAACTTTCGCTTGAAATGAAGGGCGATAAGCAATCTGAAAAAGATGGCGACAAACGTGTAATTGCGGGTGATATTAAACTTCCAGCGGAAGTTGAGATTGCAAACCCGAATCAAACGATTTGCCACATCGATGATCCAAAATACACTTTAAAGATGCACTTAATTGTTGAGAGTGGTCGAGGCTACTTGACTATCGAGAAGGCGAGCGAAGAGCGAGTTCATAGCGACATGATTGCGATTGATGCGGTCTTTACGCCAGTGCTACGTGTACGCTATAAAGTGGAAAATACGCGGGTTGGGCAAGATACGAATTTACAACAGTTAACGCTGACGGTTGATACGGATGGGACGATTACGCCAAAAGAAGCTTTCGAGGAAGCGGCGGCGATTCTCGTGAATCAATATACGGCGCTTGCGGGCGGAACGACGGTCGAACAAACTCCGGCGCCTGGGACAGCGAAAGAAGATGATGATTCGGGCTTAAGGCTTCCAATTGAAGAGCTTGATTTATCGGCTCGAACAGCTAACGCATTGCTAAACAATGATATTAGGACGATTCGAGATTTAGTAACCCTTTCGGAAAACGATCTTCGAGATCTTAAAGGATTTGGGCAGAAAGCGTTAGACGAAGTTAAGGAAAAGTTAACGGAGTTGAATATTTAATATGCATCGTCATGGTTATAAGGGCCGAAAGTTTGGCCGAGAGAAAGATCAGAGGCTAGCGCTAGTGCGTTCGCTTCAGATTTCTCTGATTAAGAATACGAGTATTACGACGACTTTAGCGCGAGCGAAAGAAATTCGTCGTTCTACGGAAAAGTTAATCACGATAGCTAAGAAAGGTGGTTTAGCAAATCGGAGATTAATAATTGCACGATTAAACGATTTAGAATCGGCGACGCTTCTAGTAGATGTGATTGCTCCGCAAGTCAAGCGTGATTCGGGTTATTTACGAATTGAACATGCTGGATATAGACGAGGTGATCATGCGGAAATGGGTACGATTTCTTTCGTAGACGAGATCGATTTCACAGTCGGGAAAAAGGAAGAGAAAGCGCCTAAGAAAGCGGCGGCGAAAAAACCAGCGAAAAAGGCTGAAAAAAAGGAGGATAAATAATGAAAACTTATTCTCAAAAAAGTGCCGAAATTAAGCGTGAATGGTATTTAATCGATGCTTCGAGTATGCCGTTAGGTAAATTAGCGGTAGTAATCGCAGATAAATTAATGGGGAAGAGTAAAGTTACTTATACTCCGCATATCGATAATGGTGATTACGTAGTAGTTACAAATGCAAAAAAGATTGTCGTGACTGGTGATAAGATGACCCAAAAGAAATATTATCATCATAGTGGTTACCCTGGTGGGATGCGTGAATTAAAATTAGAGGAAGTGATTGAAAAAGAACCGGCACGAGCAATTCGTGAAGCGGTTAAAGGGATGCTTCCGAAAAATAAATTGGCGGGAGAGCGGTTGAAGCGACTACGAATTTTCGATGGCGCGGAGCATACGCACACTGCGCAAACCCCAAAGGAGATTAAATAATGGTAGCGACGAAAAAATATACCTATGGATTAGGCCGTCGAAAAGCGGCGACCGCAACTGCGCGTCTCTATAAAGGAAAAGGTGAGATTACGATTAATGGTAAGCCGGCGCTCGAATATTTATCGGGGAATAAAACTTATCTAGCGGAAATTACCGATCCTTTAGCGCTTGCGGAGAAGCAAAAAGAATATGATATTACGATTATCGTGAAAGGTGGGGGATTAGCGGGGCAGGTTGATGCGATTAAACTAGCGATTTCGAAAGCGTTAGTAATCGAGGCGCCAGATCTTCGTCCAGTGTTGAAGAAGGCTGGAATGATGAAGCGTGATCCGCGTGAGAAAGAACGTAAGAAGTACGGTCTACGTTCGGCGAGACGTAAAGAACAATTCTCGAAGCGTTAAAAGACGTCTAGAATTAAAAATAATCCCCTTGAAGGGGATTATTTTTATGTTGTATATATTTAGAATGAATGTAACTAATTATATAATTTATTCAGTTCTGACGCAGCGGACTAAACGACCGTATTGGCGCCCACCACTGATAACGTTTAAAGCACCACCGCTAGTATATGTTAAAGATCTTCTAGAACCACTCGCAGAATAAGTTCTAGACCAATAATCTCCGCGTGTGGTTGTAAGAGAGTTAGCATCTGTATCCCAATACCCATAATAGGTTGGAGAGAAATCAGAAGCGTTACTTGGGGAATAACCACTTTTTATTTCATTGATGTTCCCAGTTATGTTTGGAAAGCCAGTAGCGTTAACATAATCTGGCAGATGCCAACCAAGCGGGCAGATATCTTGACTAGCCGTAGTGGTAGAATTACTTTCTCCAGTAATACTCATAACTGAAGCAGCGGCAAAATTGTACAAGACGAAAGGATTGCCGTTGTTATCGGTACCTTCATATTTGCATGCATTATTATAACCATTGCCACTTCTACATTGGCTATCGGTGCTAAGATCATACCAGGTCATATTAGTTTGAGAAGTGACATTGGAAGAGGTGACATAAGCGGTAGTTTTAGTCCACCTTAAGTTACTAGTCATCCAACAAGCGCCTTCGATATAACGAACAGAATAAGTTATTTTATCGCGCCAGTCAACTACATTAACATTATTTCGGGAAGCTTCTTTGGCGCATTGCTCAAGGGTGTAATCTTGCATAACTGGTGGTTGCTCGACCACCCATGGGTCAGTGGCGGTGCCGCTACCACTACTCACTTCAGTTCCGGCGACTAAAGAAACGACAGGGCGAACACCATATTTGTTTGACACCTCATATGCGACAAGTTGTCCAGAACCATTAATGGCGGCGACTCGGGGGAGGCCGTTGGCATTATTTCTATACATCGGTGAGAGGGTCCAATAGGGTGAACCAGCAGCGAGAAAACTTTGGGAGTTATATGCTGTGCCATTGCCGTTTCCAGAAAGAGCTGCTTCATCTGCAGTGATAAGGAATATTGGTCGGTTAGCATTGGATAATAGATCATATCCAGAAGTGTTTAGGCAAGTTAGAGAGACTGTTGCGCCAGTAACGGTGCGGTTATAAGGGGCAAATCGTGTTGCGGCGGAGGCGGTTTTGTATGGCACAGTTGTAGTGGCAGAACCGCCGGTATTTGTTCCGTTTGTGGTACGGTCATTACAATACCCTGCACTTGTTTCAAACATAATACGACTGCGGCTGCTTAGGATATTATCGAACCAGTCTTCTATTTGAGTTCTAATATTTGAAGAAGTGCCATTTCGAAGAACGGTGGTATTAGCGACAGCGGATGTATAGCCAGTGTTATTATAGCCATAAGTGCTATTATAATTATAGCCTACATATACTACGAAGCCTTGAGTACCACAATAGGCGTTGCTAGTGTTGCATGTAGTTTCAGAAGCATAAGCGCTTGGGCGGTTGAAATAAACACTTGAAATAGCTTGAGTATCGGCTCCGCTTTTTGCGCAAGTACCGTCGCTCCAGAGCCCGTTATATATCATTTTTACTCCGCCTGAACCAGTAGTTCTAAAGATGCGCCAGCAAGTTTCATGATCATGATCAACTCCGGTGACTAGCTTTACATAATTAGGATAAGTGACGCCATCGCCAGTAGAGCCGTAAGAGCCGGAATAAGTGCTATCAATCATGCCACGATAGAAGTAGATAGGATAATCGTTAGAAGTATCACTGGATGCACCATAGGTGCCTGGGGCGTAAGTATAAACTCCGGAATTTGCGGCAGTGATGGTATCGGTAAGAGCGACACTGTTACCAGCGAGAGTACCTTTGGTTTGGGCTGCGACTTTGTCGTAGAGTGCGTTATTTGAGACGCAGCGGATAGTTGTGCCATTTTTTCTTTTTAACCCCATTGTCATATTTGTTGTCATATATATCATTTCATATACACCTCTATCTTCTTGCAAAGATGGGTTATAACCTTTTGAGAATGATGATGTCCAAAAATCAGCGTATTCATTTTGTTCACTTATCGAACCAGATACGAAAATGCCAGTAAAAGCTTGGCTCAAATCGTCATATTCAGATTTTTCCTCAAATGTTTCAAAATCATTATTTGTTGGTAATCTCCATCCGGCGGGACAGATGTCTTCAGATGCAGTTTCACGATAAGAAGTGCCTGGGTTGGTTCCATTTCCGTAGCAATATGTGCCAGCACTGGCGGCGCAATAATTATAATACACGCCGGTCTTGTGGTTGCCGATAGTACCTTCGTAATTGGTCGGTACTGTGTCCATTGCATTAGTGTACACTTTTGGTTCACTGTATACATCATCTGAAGCGCTGGACCAAGTTTTATTTACGCCATTAATAGCGTATTGATCGCTTGTTGTTCCACCACCATTTTTCAGATAGGCGAGTGCTTCATTTGAGGCATTGGTGTTCCCTTGGAGTTTTTCAAGGCTAACTGCAGTTGGATCTAGAGCAAGATTGTCAAGCATCCAGCAAGCACCATCACTAAGGCGTTGGATAGTATATGTTTTTCCATCTCTAATATCTGTCGCAACTGTTGGGGTGGTAGTACAGGTGGCAGAATTGATGTTTTGCATGGTGATTGGCCAGATATTGGCGGTGGCAGTGATGGTAAAGGTGTCAGAAATGTAGCTTCCAGGGGGAGTAGAGGCTGTTATTCTAGCACCGATAGAAATTGTGTAAGTATCGGCTGTCGTGATATTAGAGGCATTGGTGATAGCTAGTAATTCGCCACTGGTTCCGGGGAGCGAACGGAAATTGGAATTGGCGGTGTTGGTATAAGTACTAGTAAAACTGCCGGAAGCGATTTGGCTGGGTTTATACCCCCATTTATTATTATAGCTAGTGTTTGAACTGTTAGAAAAAGCTGCTTCCGTGATAGCTGAGCTAATGGACGTAATACTATTGCTGCCATTGGTAAGATTTGTACTTGAAGGCCCGACTAGACTAAGGGTATAGCCAGAATAACTATTAGTTGCAACTGATATAGTCATGTCTTCAGACTTTTTGAAGGTTCCGGATGGAGAATTTGCATAGATGTCTAAAGTGAGATTGTTGGTACTTAAATCTATATAAATCCAGTCTAATGCATAAGTATTATGGCTAAAAATAACTACGTTGAAAAGGCAGAATAAAACTGCCAGAAAAACACTGAATAGACCTAGCTTACGCTTGTCGCCATCACTTACAAAAAACGGATATTTCTTTAGCCACTCCATAGTTTTGTAGTTTTATTATACTAGAGCTTAATTATTAATGCAAGTATTGAAATTACTAATTTTTATATTATAATTAAGAGTTGCTTGGCGATTTTGGGTTATTGTGGTATAATGTTTATGCGGGGTGTTAGCTCAGTTGATAGAGCGCTGCATTCGCATTGCAGAGGTCACGAGTTTGAATCTCGTACACTCCACCACGCCGTCTGGGTGTGGCGCAGTTGGTAGCGCGCGACTTTTGGGAAGTCGAGGCCGCTGGTTCAAGTCCAGTCACCCAGACCACTATAAGCCTTCCGAGGCTTATTTTTTAGATACTAGGGACTGGGAATTTAAGAGCTAAATCGCGGACTTCGTTACGTAGTTTAGCTAGAGATTCGCTGTAGTCTTTCAAATTTTCTTCGCTTTCAGCTTTTTGACAAATCAAAGCAACTTCTTTCATCCAATCTGCGATAATTTGCATTTCTTTTTGGCCGAAACCACGGGTAGTAATGGCAGGGGTGCCGAGACGGACGCCGGAAGGTCGGAAGGCTCCGCCTTTATCAGAAGGTAAAGCATTCGCATTAAGGGTTAGACCAATTTCGTCGAGAGCGCGTTCATAGAATTTACCGTCGATATTGAAACTGGCTTTAATATTGACTAAAATCAAATGGTTTTCGGTCCCGTCACCCTGTAAAATTAAGCCTTTTTGTTTTAAAGCTTTAGCAAGAGTTTTAGCGTTTTCAACAATATTTTTCGCGTAAGTTTTAAATTCGGGTTTTAAAGCTTCGCCGAAAGAGACGGCTTTACCGGCGATGATATGTTCTAATGGGCCGCCTTGGGTACCTGGGAAGACTGCACGATCGATAAGAATTGGGATATTTTCTAGAGTTTTTTCGGGTTTTTTAAGCGGGGAAGCGACATTGCCGCGAGAAAGAATAAGACCGCCGCGAGGACCACGCAGGGTTTTGTGAGTCGTAGTGGTCATAACATGGAAACCGTAATCGAGCGGATTGGGATGTGCCTTTCCAGCGATTAAGCCAGCGACATGAGCCATGTCAGCCATGAGGAGACAATTTGGGATTTTTGCACCAATTTTTGCGACCCGTTCAAAATCTGGAATTTTCATAAAAGCAGAATAGCCAATTAAGATGATTTTTGGTTGTTCTTTTAAGGCTTTTTTCTCTAATTCATCATAATCGATATCGCCATTTTCGTCGACGCCGTAGTCGATAAAATGATAGATTTTCGCGCTACGGGTAACGGGCGAGCCATGAGTTAAATGACCACCGGCAGGAAGGGACATGGCTAGAATTTTATCACCCGGCTCGCACCAAGCGTAATAGACGGCTTCGTTGGCGTTTGCCCCGGAATGAGGTTGGACATTGGCGTGGTCGGCATTAAAGAGACGGCAGGCGCGGTCGATAGCGAGGCGTTCGATGCGATCGATATTGGTTTGCCCGCCGTAGTAGCGGTAATTTGGTAATATTTCTTGAGCGATTTTTGCTTCATCCCAACCTGGTATGCCTTCGAAACTCGGGTATCCTTCGGAATATTTATTAGTTAAAATTGTTCCCATGGCGCTTAAAACATCTTTTGAGACGTAATTTTCGCTTGGGATAAGTTCCAATCCTTCGCTTTGGCGAATTTTTTCTTGTTCGATTAAATCAAATACTGGATCTTTCATATAACTCCTTATTTTTTAACATATTTTTTAAAGGCATAGTTTAAACCATTTTCTGAACCTTTCTTAATTATTTCAGTATGATATTTTTTATGGTCAAATTCAGGGAAGAAGGTCGAAGCTTTTTCATCTGAAGCATCAACTTCTGTGAGATAAAGAGTTTTTGCGAAAGGAAGAAAAGCGAAATATAATGTCCCGCCGCCGATGATAAAAATTTCTTCATCGGTGTCCTTATTTTCTGAAATAAATTGCTTTAAGTCGTGTACGATTAAATCTGGTCCTTCAAAATCATGCCTAGAGACAACGATATTCTCTCGTCCGGGTAATTTCTTCGGTAAAGAATCCCAAGTTTTATGGCCCATGACGACTTTATGCCCAGTAGTTTTAGCGCGAAAAAATTGCATATCTTCTTTTAGATGGAAAATAAGTTGGTTGTTTTTACCGAGTTCGTTATTTTTTCCAATAGCTGCAATAATCGTAAACATATTACTCCGTTACTGGCATTTTAATTACGCCGAGGTGTTCATAATTTTCTAATTTAATATCTTTTAATTCGCGGGAATTATCAAAATCATAAAAGTTTTTAACTTTCGGGTTTAGCCATAGTTTCGGAGCTTTCGGTAGGGAATTGTTCTTCACAGCTTCATCATATCGCTTGATTTGTTCTTTAATGCCATCAATTTGGTTTTCGTAGATGTGTGCATCGTTGGTCATAAAGGTGAATAGGCCTGGGCGAGCACCAACCGTACGGGCGATAAGATGACAAAGAACGGCATATTGGACAATATTGAAGGGAAGGCCAAGCGGAACGTCCGAGGAGCGAGAGGTAACGAGCAGGTTAAGCCGTCCATCGATTAAATTCCATTCTGAGTTCCAAACGCAACTCGGCAGGGCGGCGGTTTCTAGCCATTCGTTTTGCCATAAAGAAAGAACCATGCGGCGATTGCCGGGGTTAACCTTTAAAGTCTCGATGAGATTTTCTATTAGTTGATAGCGATTAACAATCCAACCATAGGCTGTTCCAATAGTATGTTTAAAATCAGTTTTAGGTTCGGTTAGATGTTTTTTGGCGAAAATTTCGTTAAGATTACGACCCTGGTAATTGCCTTTTTCGTCGATTTCCCATTCGTTCCAAATTTTTACGCCACGTTCTTTTAGCCATTCGACATCGTTCGAAGCAACCTGATAAATCCAAAGTATTTCGAGTACGGCGGTCTTAAAACCGACTTTTTTTGAAACCAGTATCGGGAATTCTTCTTCGAGGTCGAATTGGAGAATTTGGTGGGGGAGGCGGATAGTGCTAGCTTCTGAGGCGCCTTGGGCGGTATGGTCAGGAATGGCGGCAGAGACATCTAAAGAGCGCGTATCGTTTTTCCGATAATTCGTGATTTTTTCGCCGTGATCTAAAATTCTGCGACATAAATCAATATACTGGTCGTCGAATTTACTCATATAGCCTCCATATTCAAATAAATTATAGCATGAAAAAACCTCGAATTTGTAAATTCGAGGCCATTCTTAAGTTAGGACAGTTAATGATAAGATTTAGTGCGCCATTCATACCATCCACCGTTGACCAATAAGGTAGCCATAATAAGGATAGCAGTGAAGAAGCCGGTATCATCAAGTAAATCGAATCTACGGAGTATGAGATAGTCAACCGTCCAGAGTTCGCTGGCATGGAAGTCACGTTGTCTGAAGCGACCACAGATGTGCATTCCTTTATGATTCAGTTTCGAGGCTTTTTCGCTGTCTTTGGATATCGAGGGCATGAAATGATTAAAGTCATAACATAATACTATTAAAACCGCAACGGTTTTATCAGCGACACGAAGAAGTCGACCTTGCGGAGTTTTTTCCGTTCTCATTTCGTTCAAAAGTTGATTAACTTTTTGATTGAAACTACGGTCGTATTCAGGGCTTAAGTCACTGAATTTTTTCCAGTAGGCGACTTCTTTTTGGTATTTGCTGTCATCACTTTGGATTTTATTATCTGGAATGTCTCCAATAACATTTTCGGGTAAATCGTGCCATCCGGCGGCTTCGAGAATTTCGTTATAAAACGGAATTTCGCTGGGCTTTTTGCCACGATACTTAAAACGTAGCGCGCATTCGAGCACGTATTTTAAGAGATTTACGTGTGCCGAAACAGACTCGTATGCGGCAAAATCTCCGGTTAGGTTGTAGTCTCTTGTGTAGACTCTTAAGACTAACGATTGTGTTGCGTATTCCATAATCTGTTTTGTAATATTGGCGATTTCATCAGCATTTTTGATGTTCTCGTCCCAAGAATCTCTCCCCGATAATTTCCATTCTGCTTCGATAATCTCGCGATAAAGCTCTTTTGCTCTTTCGTCTTCTATATTTAAAAAATCACTAAACATTAAAGTGTTCACCCCCTATATTTTAAATGTACTCCTGTCCTAGCTGTATCTAATCGTATCATATCTTGACAAAATTGGCAAAGTGTGATATAATGAGGGTAGAAAGGTCATTTATTGGGAGTTTAAGATGAAACGCCTTTTTTTATTGGTTTTAGTTAGTTTAATAGGGATAATTAATTCTCCTGAGTTTTTGATGGCTTCAGATACGGTTAGTATTACGGGGATTGATAATACTGGTATTGTTGAGACGGTGCCTTTACCTGAACCTGAGCCAGTAGTAGTTGAAATATCGAAACCACTGTCTACGCAGGCATCGGTTTTGACGTCAGCACCGGCGCCAGTTAGACCGGTTGTCCCGACTAATTCGATCTCGTTTTTAGGACGAACAATCAACATTGTGGATGTTAATGATACGACGGTGAATGCGGGAAACCATGTTAATAAATATGGTTCAAAATTTTTATACGGGCATAATTCGGCTGGAGTATTTGGGGCGTTAACTGGGCTTGGTGTTGGTAGCACGTTTTCGGTCATTTATAATGGAGTAGTGACGAATTATCAGGTGCGCGAGGTGATTACTTATGAGAAAAATACCGATAATGGTAGATTGCAACTAAATGGTCGTGGGAATTATATGCGAGCGGTGGCAAACGCGACCAATAAAGATACGGGGGCGGTCTATGATATTTCGCTCATGACTTGCGCGGGGACCTCTTATGGTAATGGCGATGCCTCGCATCGTTTAGTGATTTTTGCGAACGTAATATAACTTAGTTTGAATAGCCTTTTATCGTTATGCTATAATGAAAATAACTAACTTATAAAGGAGCTATTATGGTAGACAAGAAAAACAACAACTTAATCTACATCTGCATTGTGGTAGTGGTAGTTATTGCGATTGTGGTGGGGATTGTGATTGCCAACAATAATAGAGGTGAAACTGGTGAAGAGGGGGGCGATGAAGAGACTTCGCAGACTGTGGTCGAAGAATTAAAGGGAGAAGATTTAGATAATGTGGATGTGACGGTTAAATATGGCGATTATGAAGCGATGTATGATTTGTCGAAAGCGATTCAGAATGGCGAAATGACCGGAAAAGTGGTAGAAATTGAAGGGATAGTCTCTCATCCGATGACCAACTATAGTATTATTGAGGAAGATGAAGATGAGGGTAAAAGCGTCGGAACGAAGTTTATTATTGAAGGTGACGAGGGGTATCCGGAAGATGGGGAACGTGTCATAATTACGGGTAAAGTGGTTGAAACTGAACCGTTGGTGTTTGTGATTAAAACTTTGCCGGATTTTGTGGCGGTGCAGTAGTTGTTTTTGGCAGATAAAAACCGCTCTTTGGGGCGGTTTTTGTTGACATTAAAAAAGAAGCTCTCGCGGTAGGTACCTTCGGCGCCGTGCGAGTGCTTCGATATTTGTATTATATCAAATTAACGATAAAATATCAACAATTTGACTTTGTTTTGTAATCATAATTAGTTTTTTAATTTGTTTTCTACTTAATTTGAGAGATTAGAAATTTCTTAACTTTATCATCACGAGAGTTTTTCATCTGAACCGTATCAATGATGATGTTGGACGATTGTTTTAGGGCTTTTTTGAGTAAATGTTCCAGGGAATTTGAATTGGCTGATTTTGGAGATTTTATCTCAAATTCCATATTATCAAGAAGAATATCTGCTGTATGCAGATTGGACTTTTTGAGAAATATAACGTTATGGCCGGCTGAAGCCAAGATTGTTGCTACTTTTATTTCATGGGGCCAGGGGTTGGTGTTTGCAGGGATGATGACTTTTCCGATTTTTTGATTTTTCATGCGGAGAGAGTAGCATGGAGGGGAGAATAATTCAACCCCCTACTTGTGCCGTAAGGGCGCGTGAATCTATGACTGCTATATCTACGTTCCAGCCATGCAGCGGACGGAGAGCCCGTAGTATTTGCTACTGTAGCTATTCGACGACCCCGGGGCGACAACCGAACTACCGAAATACAGACTGTAGGCAGTGCTGACGCTATATAGCGTAGATGACCAATAATATCCAAGTGAGCTACGACTACTGGGGTTAGCGCTATTCCAATAGCCGGAATAAATAAAATTATTTGGAAACTTTCTGACTAATTTAGAAACAGTTTTGCCTGCACTACTACTATAATATGGGTTATTCGAGCTACTGTAGTTAGAAGGGTTAGTGCCACCGTTGAGATTAGTGACAATTAAAGTCCAAAAATCATTATCATTGTTTGATTCTATTCTAGTTTTATTACCACCTTGAGGTAGTTTCCAGTCAGTAGGACAGAGAGAAGTAGTCGTCAATGATGAATTTTCCGAAGCATTATAATCAGTATTGGCTACAGCTGCTGGCCAGTTATAGTAGTTACCGTAACCATACCAATGATAATAGTTTGCGGTATTGCTAGAATTATAGTCACGGATTAAGCTTCTATTGGTATGGTTGTTATTATAACGAGGAATACGATAATATGGATAGCTGTACGAACTAATATCTATTGTAGTGCTACCATCCGAACTATAGATACTATTAGTAGCATTATTAGCTACTGTTGGGGCAGCGGTAGAAAAGTTAGCATTTTCTGAATTCGCTAGCCCAATAAAGCTCCCAAAATTAGTCCCGGAACCTGGATACGTGTAATAACCCTGAGCCAGGCTGGAGTTGTAAGAATTCTCTGAGTTTAACCTTAAGTTCTCCGTCATCCAGCATTTACCATCAGCTAGTCTAGCTACAGTATAGACATTGCCATCTCTAGCATCGGTTAGAGCTGTCACGCTAGCTAAAGTAGGTCTAGTAGCGGTAGAAGCAGTAGTAAGCGTACTACAGCCAGTCCAACTCTGAATAGTACCAGTAGATTTAATCCAAACTGGATAAAGAATCAGACCTTTAGAAGAAACATCAACATCATATGTAGAACCACTGCCTTTTGTAATGGTTTCATTTGGTCCAAAGATAACTGGGTTCCCACCAGCTTTATAAGTAGCTTCAGCATCAAAGTCAGTAGACCAACCAGCGAAACCATAGCCGGCCCTAGAATAGTTTGGAGCAATTAATTGAATGACTGAACTACTGGAAATATTGACGTTTGAATTTGAATCATTTTTGGTTTGAGATTGTCTGCCAGCTTGAGCATTAGAAGATATAGAAGCTAGGGTTGGAGCAGTGCTAGTAGAAATCATCGCTCCAACAGTATCGTAAGTGTTTGGGGCATAACAGACATTATTAGCTGGGCAATCAGATTGTGCTAGTGTTGTAGGCGGCTTATTAGTATCCGTAGAACTATAAGGATGAACCATAGTATATTTAACTCTACCTATATAAGTATCAGCAGCTTGAGTACCGCTAATAAAGGCAGCATAGGTAGTAGTAAAGGAGGAAGCAGTAGAGCCAGTAGTGCCAGTTTTATGAGCT
>JAFWMT010000001.1 GCA_017545525.1 Candidatus Saccharimonadota bacterium | reverse complement strand
CCTACCCCTACCCCTACCCCAACTCCACCAGACCGCGGTAAAGGTTCTGAAACTCATGCTGGTGACGACCAACAGCAAATGGGCCCCACCGAAAATACCGAGGGCGATACGGAGCGCGAAGCTACTGAAGAGAACAACGCCTCAGACGCTGACCCGGGTAGTGAAGTAAATAATAATACCATGGAACAAGAACATGGTGTCCCAGATGCCGCACCAGGCAGCGAAGCCATCGCGGAGAATCAAGGCGTAACCGTCGACAATGAACCATTAGTTGATCCATCTTCAGGCGAACAGGTCGTTCGCGAAGGCGAGGGTGGCGAAGCTACGCCACAAGAAGTTACTGATGCGGAAGCAGGAGTCGCATCAACCTTCGATCCTACAGAAACTAATGCCAACCATCCAGAAGCTGTTGAGGCAGACAATGCCAATACGGTCGTACAACCGACGGTTGACACAAGCAACCAGAGTGGCGCTGGCGAAAACGTGGAACGTACACAAGAAGAATTAGCAAATATATTTAATAACGGTGGGCAATAGAAAGGAGTAAAATGAAATTTACCAAAATAAAACTCACTGCTAGCGTCATTCTAGCTCTAGTTGGAGTAGTAACACTCACTAATTATCAAGCTAATGCAGAGAACGCTACATGGGGCCCAGAACGTACCACCTATACTTGGGATAATCCGGCTTACGAACCTACTTTCAATTCTATGGCCGATAATCCAACTATTGGTGATGAACGTAATTTTGTTCGCGTACGTGAATATGGCACCGGAGATACTTATTCTGATAATGTCGATATTGAAGCTGGCAAAACATATGAAGTATATGTTTACTATCATAATAACGCCGGTGGCGATACTAACAGTGATGGCTCTGGTATTGCCAACAATGTTCGTTTGCGCATGGAGGCTCCTGAAGCCGTCGATGCTGGCGAAGCTGCCGTCATTAAGGGTATCATCTCTGCTACTAATTCCAATCCTTCTGAAGTCTGGGATACTGCTTTTCTTCACACCGACGAAATTGTCTACCTACGTTATGTAGACGGCTCTGCTGTTATCCATAACGGTGGTTCTAGCAACGGCAAAGTGTTAAGTGATGCTGCACTTTGGGATGATCAAGGAGTATTTCTTGCCTATTATGATAATTATTGGGGTGTTATTCCAGGTTGTAACGAATATGCCGGGTACGTTACTTTCCAGATTAAAGTTGATCAGCCAGGTTTTTACATGGAAAAAACCGGTAAGGTAACTGGCAGCGATAATGATTATAGTCAATATATCTCTGCAAAACCAGGCGATACTCTAGATTTCAAAATCCGTTATCATAACACTGGCACTACCATCCAGAATGGCGTAGTTTTATACGATAAGTTAGGCGATGGCCTAGTTAGCATTCCGGGTTCCACTTATCTTGCTACTCCTACGTCTGAAGGAAACGAAAGTTCAGAAGGTCTTTTCGGAGACGGTCTTAATATTGGGGATTACGCGTCCGACCAGCAAGCTATCGCCACTTATCAAGTTAAAGTAGAAGACGATATGGATAAGTTTCCTTGTGGCGACACAGTTGTTTATAATTTAGCTGGCGCCAGTACCGCTAATGGCACTATTCATGACAAGGTTAAAATCACCGTAACACGTAGCTGTGAACCCGATACTCCAGGCACTCCCGACGAGCTTCCTAATACCGGTCCGCTTGAGATTATTATGGCAATCATCGTCATCATTGGTATCGGTGGAGCAGGCTACTACTTCTATCGCACTAAAAAGACTCTCAAAACTGCCGAAAACGAAGTCACCGGTAAAGATGAACAAATTGCTAAAGAAAGCAAAGAGCTCGAAGACAAAACTGAAAAAACTACCGAGGGCTCTTCCCAAAAACCAAGTGATATGGTATAATAGAACGAATTAATAAAGGAATTATATGAAAAAAGCAGTCATTCTCGTCGGCGGGAAGCAGTATCTCGTCGCCGAAAAAGAGACCCTACGGGTGGACCTCCTCCCGGAAGGAACTAAAGAGCTCGAACTTGACGCTTTACTCGTAATCGATGGCGATAAAACGACCGTCGGCACTCCTACGGTAAAGGGCGTAAAAGTTTCAGCTAAAGTTAAAACGCCTGAAGTTAAGGGTGATAAAATCCGCGTAATTCGTTACAAAGCGAAAAAACGTGTCCACAAAGAAACTGGCCACCGCCAGAAATACACTGAAATCGAAATCACAAAAATCGCCTAGGAATATATGAGTTGGGCTCTCCGAAACATGTGAAACCGCTCATATAAAAATTACAACGGTTACGGATTTGTGAGAAAACTGTAATTTTCGAACAAATCCGCCTAATCCGTTGTAATTTTTATCTTGATGCAGGTTTCACCCGTTGAGGAAGCCCAACTCATATATTCTAGCTACTTTTTCTTTTTTATGCTATAATCTTAAGTATTATGGCGAAGGTAATATGTGTAACCAACCAGAAAGGTGGCGTAGGGAAAACTACGACCGCTGTCAATCTCGCTTATTATCTCGCGAAAGATAAGAAGAAAACCTTGTTGATAGACTTCGATCCGCAGGGAAACGCTACTAGCGGTCTCGGCGTTGATAAGAACGACCCCTCTCTTGGTTCAACTATGACCGAGGTGATTTTAAATAAGGCAAATTTATCCGAAATTATCCGCCCGACTAAATACAAGAATTTCGATCTTGCTCCTGCGACGCCAGAACTCGCCAACGCTGAAGTCGAGATTACTGGTATGACGCGCAAATTCGTGCGTCTTCGTGATGCAATTCGTGATATAGAAGCGAATTATCATTACATTATTATTGATTCGCCTCCGTCGCTCTCATTATTAACTGTAAACGGCATGATTGCGAGTAACTATCTTCTCTTACCAGTTCAAACCGAATTCTACGCCCTAGAAGGTGTTGCTCAACTGCTCGAATCAATGAAACTTGTCATGAAACAGGCTAATCCGAACTTGAAGCTCCTTGGTGTGCTCGCGACCATGTACGACAAGAGAACCTCTCTCTCATCCCAGGTTTACGCCGAAATTAAGAAATACTTTAAAGATTTAACCTTTAAAACGACAATTCCACGCAACGTTCGCGTCGCCGAAGCTCCATCTCACGGCGTTCCTGTCGGCGCTTACGATAAGTTTAGCAAAGGCGCCAAAGCCTACAAAGAATTTACTAAAGAAGTGGAGGAAAGGACAAAATGAAAGGTTTAGGTAGAAGTTTCGAATCATTAATCCCAACGGAGTTAATTGACGACGAGTTTGACCCTACAGCGCTTGAGGATAAAAAGGAAAGCCAGCTAAAAGAAATAAAGCTTGACGAGATTGTACGCGATGAGGAACAGCCTCGCCGAGATTTTAATAAAGAGGCCCTCGAAGCTCTCGCTGCTTCGATTAAAGAGCACGGCGTTCTGCAGCCCATTGTCGTTACAAAAGAAGATGGTAAATATAAAATTGTTGCCGGCGAACGTCGGTGGCGTGCTTCGAAAATTGCTGGTCTGAAAAAAATCCCTGCGATTGTGCGAACCCTAGATTCTCAAAATCGTCTTGAATTATCCATCATCGAAAACGCTCAGCGTGAGGATTTGAACGCAATCGAACTCGCGACCGCTTACGCAAAATTAAAAAACCAGTTTAATTTAAGTACCGAAGATATCGCCGCCAAAGTAGGAAAGAGCGAAACCACTATTCAAAACACTTTACGTTTACTTAGCCTGCCCGAAGAAGCTAAAAAAATCATGGTTAAAGAAAAGATTAGCGAAGGCGTCATGCGCCCACTCGTTTCACGTGACGAAAAGACCATTCAAAAAATCCTCCCGAAAATCGTTGAAGAAGGCTGGACTGCCCGAAAAGTTGAACGCTACTTTGCTGAAACGAAGAAGAAATCTAGTGCCGCTGCAATTAAACGCGGAGAATATATAAAAGACGAAAATGCTCTTACTGCGAAATATAACGCCACCGCCCTCATCCACGGCCGCTCGCTTACTTTCAGATGCAAAAACAGCGTTGAATTGAAAAAATTGATTGAAAACTTGCTATAATAAAAAATATGAACAAAGAGCGCATTGAAAAAGCTGTCGCTGTTGCGAAGGAAGCCCATGAGGGCCAATTTCGTAAAACCGGTGAGCCTTATATCGTTCATCCTCTCGCTGTTAAAAAAATCCTCGAAGAATGGGGCATGGACGAAGATACTATCATCGCCGGCATTCTGCATGACACGGTTGAAGATACCGGCTTAACCCTTGATGATATTCGTCGGGATTTTGGCGAATCAGTTGCCTTTCTAGTCGATGGCGTGACAAAGCTTTCTACCGCCCGTAACGGCATGCGCGATATTGATACTTATCTTCCCGCTACGAAAGACAATTTTCTGAGACTTATGATTGCGCTCGGTGCCGATATTCGAGTTTTGATCATTAAACTTGCCGACCGTCTCCATAATCTCCGCACTCTTTCCGCTCTTCCTCCCGATAAACAGAAAAAAATTGCCAAAGAATCTCTCGAAGTTTTCGCCCCGCTTGCCGACCGTTTAAACATGGGGTTGTTAAGGGTTGAGATGGCCGATTTATCGTTTAAATATGTCGACCCGAAACGCTATGCCGAATTAAAAGAATTAATCGAAAAATATAATAAGTCCGCCGAAAAATCTCTGCAAAAAATCGAAGAAGAAGTCTCAAAAGCCTTAAAAAAAGAGAAAATTAAATTTAAAATCTCCGGTCGCGTGAAGTCAGTTTACTCCCTTCACAAAAAACTTGCCAAACATAACCAAAACATTAACGAAATTTACGATTTGACTGCTCTTCGAGTAATTGTTGACGACATTACAGATTGTTATCTTGTTCTCGGCATTATTCACTCTCTATATACCCCGATGAACGGTCGAATTAAAGACTATATTGCCATGCCGAAACAAAACGGCTATCAATCGCTTCATACAACCGTGATCACCAAAGACAAACGCGTTGTCGAATTTCAAATCCGTACAAAAGAAATGCATGAGTATGCCGAACGTGGTCTTGCTGCCAGCTTCTACTATAATGAACAAAAATTAACCGAAAATTATAAAAAAGGGAAGATTGAACACTTACCGACTAACTTACTTTGGATTTCTGAGCTACAAATGACTGCCGCTCGTTTGCGTGAGGGTAAAAAAGTTGATCTAAGAAAATTGAAAATCAATCTTTTTGCCGACAAAATCTTTGTTTATACCCCTAAAGGAGACATTATTGATCTTCCGAAAGGTGCTTTGCCTCTCGACTTTGCCTACAAGCTCCATTCTGAAATTGGCGACCATGTTGTTGGCGTAAAAATTAATGGAAAAATGTCCAACCTGAACAAAAAACTAGAACAAGGCGACATTGTCGAAATTTTGACATCCAAAAACCAGACTCCAAAACAGTCCTGGCTTGGCAAAATTTTCACCTCCCACGCTCGTTCAAAACTACTCCATTACCTAAATCGCGAGAACCGCGAACATCATTCACCAGAACCTAACCCTAAAAACCCCCATAAATCCCATAAAGTATGATATAATGATAGGAGTGCCGATGTAGCTCCTAATTATGATAGTAGAGCAGCTCATTCGACGAATGCACCTTATAACAGTTTAACTAGTGCCGATGTAGCTCAGTTGGTAGAGCAGCTCATTCGTAACGAGCAGGTCACAGGTTCGATCCCTGCCATCGGCTCCATAGAAAATAAGTAGACCTTTAGGTCTACTTATTTTCTATAAAGTTCAATGGTAGGGAGCGAACCAAAGGTTCGCATCGAGCACGAAGTGCGAGATTCTTTCTCCCTGCCATCGGCTCCATTTTTATATCATTTGAAGTAATTATGGTATAATTGAGTTAGTTAAGGAGAAATTATGGCTAAGGTGGAAATTATTAAACGTCCAATTGAAAACGTTAGCGGAGACATTAAAAAAGTAGCTTGGTCTGCCATTATCGAGTCCCTTGCTCTTGTCATTCTCGGGTTATTGTTCATCGTTCTCCAAGATACCATGATTCAGGTTCTAGCCTACATTGTCGGTGCTTTCTTTATTGTTAAAGGTGGCTTTCAGATTGTTAATTATTTCCTCGAAAAGGGCCAAAACGACTTCTTCAACAATGGTCTTCTTTCCGGCGTCGTCTCAGTTTTGATTGGCATTGCCGCGCTCGTTATTGGTGAAGACATTGCGAGCGTCTTTCGTGTCATCATCGGTATTATTATCATCTATGAATCCCTAGTTCGTATTAATACCGCTTCTAAACTTGCCGCTGCCGGCATCTCTACCTGGAAATACATTTTAATTTTTGCCTTAGTCATGTTAGTACTTGGCGTCTTCGTTACTTTCTACTCTGGCGCAGTCATTGTCCTGATTGGTTGGATGATGATTATAACCGGTCTTGTTGGCATCATTAGCGATACTATGTTTATCCAACACGTTAATCAAATTGTCGACAAATTAACAGGGAACAAAAGCTAAACATGGAAACCTTTAAAGAAGATTTAATCGCTATTTATCGGTCCGAGCGTTGGCTTTTTATTCTGATGCTCCTAAATCTTCTGCTTTCCATTGTGCTACTTGTTTTTTCTATCATTAACTTAAACACAAATTCCGCCGTTGTTAAAATCGGCTATGGCGATATTGGCGGTTACCGCGACGGTACTTGGACCGGGCTATTGGTTTTTCCTTTGCTCGCTCTTAATTTTGGCCTTCTACATAATTTACTCACCCTCCGCATTTTTCATAAACGTGGGAGTGGCATGGCTAAATTCTTTTCAATTACTACTACTGCGCTGATTCTCGGTACAATTTTAGTTTTGATTCGTTTACTCGGAGAAGGTTAATGCGCACTAACCTCGAAATTCCGCAGGGAAAACGTACAAAGCTTTACCGCTTCCTAGAGATTTTGCCAGGGCTCATTTCTTATGGCGCAATCATTTTATTATTTCTTTTATCTTGGTTTGATCCGGTACTGGGCGCCATTTATCTGTTTATTTTAATCGCTACTACTCTCGTTAAAGCTATCGGGGTTGCTTATCGTACCGTTCAGGGCTACGAGGTTTTAAAGCGCGCCGGTCGCGTAGATTGGAGGCGGCGTCTAGAAGATTTGGAAAATCCTCACGAAGCCTACGAACGTCTTCATGATGAAGATCATAAAAGTTATCATTTTAGAGAGCACATTGAAAATTTAAAGATGATTGCAGCTATGGAAAAAGAATATCCGAAACCTTCAAAAATCTATCATGCGGTTATTATAACCGCTTATAACGAAGGTGAAGAAGTGCTCGGGCCTTCAATTGAAGCCGTTAAAAATTCTACTTTTCCGAATGATCACATTATTTTCGTTCTCGCTTACGAAGAGCGTGGCGGGGAATCGATGGCAGAAACCGCCGAGAATCTTGCCAAAAAGTATCGCAGCACTTTTAAGCATTTTCTGCTCGTTAAGCATACTGCCAATCTTCCTCATGAAATTGTCGGCAAAGGCCCAAACCTGACTTATGCTGGCGAATATCTAGCTAATTTTATCGATGAAAAACACCTCTCTATCGAGAACATCATCGTCACTTCTCTCGATAGCGACAACCACGTCGCCCCGAAGTATTTCGACTCTGTCGCTTATGAGTTTATTGTGCATCCGAACCGTCAGCGCTTAAGTTACCAACCAGTCTCGCTCTTCATGAACAACATTTGGGACGCTCCCGCCCCTTCGCGCATTATTGCTGTCTCAAACTCTTTCTTTAACGTTATCTCAACCATGCGCCCGCACGTTCTCCGCAACTTCGCTTCGCATTCTCAGCCTCTCCAAGCTTTAAAAGCCATGCATTTTTGGTCTAAACGCACTATTGTTGAAGATGGTCATCAGTATTGGCGAAGTCTTTTCTTCTTCTCCGGTGATTATTCAGTCCTGCCAATTCGCATTCCGATTTACCAAGACGCCGTCATTGACGAAACTCTCTGGAAAACCATTAAAGCCCAATTCGTCCAAGTTCGTCGTTGGTATTACGGCGCTAGTGATGTTGCTTACGTCGGCTCCAGATTATTCGTCAAAAAAGAGAATCGTATCATGCCTTTTTGGAAACTTTTCCCGAAGTTCTGGCGTCTCTTAGATGGCCACGTTACTCTAGCTATTCTTGCCCCTATCGTTGCTTTCGGCGGTTGGGTGCCAATGATTATGAATGTCTCGGCCCATACCATGGTTGCTTATAATCTTCCGAATATCGTTAGTATAGTTGAGACTTTCGCCTCTATCGGTCTTATCGTTTCAGTTTTGGTTTCCTTTAAAATTTTACCGAAACGTCCAGCCAAATATCGTAAAGGCAGGAATTTCCTCATGGCTATTCAATGGATTCTGATGCCTATTACCTCAATCATCTACCAGTCTCTCGCCGCTTTTTATGCTCAAACTCGTCTCATGCTCGGACTATACATGGAAAAATTTGACGTAACGAAGAAAGTGGTAAAAAAATAAACTTCGGCCATGCCCAGAAGATTTACAGATAAAAAATTAAAAAACAAAAAATTCCGTGAAATTGAACATGCTATAGCCATAGCATATTTTTCCGCTAAAACCAAAATCAATATCAGACACCTTATTAAAACTGCCAAAATTTCTCGCTCAACTTTTTACCGTCACCATCAAACAATCTACGCCATCGTCCCAGATTACGAAGATTATATTTTACGTCAATATAAAAGTTTCTTTCGTTGTTTGCGCAAAAATGTTAAAATAAAAAACTTATACGAAAGAACTTTAATTTTTATTTACATTCATCAAGAAATTATGAATTTTCTTCTTAAATATGGTCAAAAAGATTTAATTGAAGAAATGATTTTAATTCTGTCACCACACATTTTAACGTCTAGTCAAAAAATCAACAGGGAAATACTCGATATTTATATCAAAGAAATTGCCGCTGTTTTGGAAAAATGGCAATCTGACGGCTATAAAAAAGACGAAATCTTAAAAACCGTAGATAAAATTATGTATCTTACTGAAACCGCTAGTTCGCGTTTAAGCCCAATCGCCAATTTCGATAGGGAGAACTAGCCTAAAACTTCACTTTGTGATATAATAATTAGAACGGGTTGTTAGCTCAGTTGGCTAGAGCGTCTCGTTTACACCGAGAAGGTCGGGGGTTCGAGCCCCTCACAACCCACCAGAAATTAAAGAAAGAGCCCAAGGCTCTTTATTTAATTTCTGAAGGATAATGTTATAATGACAATATGGTCGAAATAGCAAAACCAGTAGCAATTCCTAAGACTAGAAAACCGGGTACGCTCCACTCATTTTTTGCATTAAAGTTTCACGAGGGAGACGAGGATAAAGCAAAAGTTGAAGCTATCGAAAAAGCCCTTAATAAAGCCGGCATAACCATCACTCTCATGGCTCGTGATGTTGAAAAATGGGGTAAAGCAGAAATTCCAAAAGGCAAAACTTTGATGACAGATTATGCTTTTCCTGCTATGCGGCGATGTGATTGTAATATAATCGAATTTAGCGAGAAGGGTGTTGGGCTCGGTATCAATGCTGGGTACTGCTATGCTATCGGAAAGCCAATTTTTGTAATTGCTAAAACTGGCAGCGACATATCAACCACGATATCGAATCTTGCAACAAAAGTAATCTTTTATGATTCTCCAGACGACCTGATTCGACCATTTAAACAAATTGTAACGGACTTTAACTTACTTAAGGTAAATAACGAGTTAAGAAAACATATAGAAACTGTCGTTTTTCCAGAATATGAAAAAAATGAGCCAGCACATAGTTTAAGCCATATAAAATACGTTATTGATAGAAGTTTTAAGTTCGCTCAAGATGTTCCAGATATTAATTACAATATCGTATATGTTGTCGCCGCATATCATGACATTGGGCATCATATTGACCCGAAAAGACACGAAATAGTATCGGCAAAAATAATGCAAAAAGACAAGAAACTGAGCGATTTTTTCTCCGGAGACGAATTAAGAACAATACGAGAAGCTATTGAGGATCATCGAGCCTCCTCAGACCATGAACCACGCAGCATTTATGGGAAAATAGTATCGACGGCAGATAGAAACAATAACATTGAAGCTTGTCTTGAGAGAAGTTATTTTTATGGTAAAAGATTACATCCAGAGTATAGTGATGATGAATTATTTAATCGGGCATATAAACACCTTAAGCTCAAGTTTGGCGAGAATGGATACGCAAAGTTTTTCTTTAAGGACGAAGAATACAAAAAGTTTTTAGTTGACATCAGGAAATTATTGTCCGATAAGAAGAAATTTTTAGAAAGACAAAGAAGCTATATAAGGAGTATAGAAACTAAAAAACATAGCTAGAATTATTTAACCTTTCGCAAATGTTATCTCTCTATATTGTTAAAGCCTGGCTAATTAAGCCCCACCAGAATAAAAAGTAAACATTAAAGGGGTTTAGTTTTTATTCTGGTTAATACCTCACCCCTTATTTTTTTCACGATTTTTTATTTTATGAGACATTTGTCGCACAAATCGCAATTTAAAAATTTCACCCCTGAAAAAACGTGATAAAATCGGAACGAGTGGAGGGGGAAGGAAAAAATGTTAAAAGTTGTCGTTTTTGACAGCGGTTATGGTGGGGAATTATTTGCTGATCAATTAGAAGAGGCATTGCCGGTTGTTGAAGTGATTAGGGTGATTGACTGGCGCAATGCCGAAAAAATCCAATCTAGCTCTAGGGGAGCACGCCAATGCGCGAGAGAAGCTTTGCGCCCCTATATCGGGAAAGTCGATCTAATAATTTTTGCGAACTATCTTTTGTCAATCACTTCACTTAAATATTTTCAGCGTAAATTTAAAAACCAGCAATTCCTCGGTTTGAGTTTAAAGAAACCAGAAACTTTTATTCAACGCGAAATTGTTATTTTAACGACTAAACCAGTTGCTAAGACTATCAACTACTATAATTTTCTTTTTCACCTTAAACAGAAAGCTCGTACTCTTTTATTAGACTCGTGGACGGGAAAAATTGACGATGGCGAATTAACTGAAACCGAAATTTCCCAAACCATTCATAATTTTCTTAAAAAAGATGATCTGAAATTAAAAGAAGTTATTTTAGCCTGTGCCCATTTTAATGATATTAAAACTGAACTTAAACATAGTTTCGGCCATAATTTAAAAATCAACGATAGTTTTAACGATACGATTATAAAAACCTGCAAAATTCTTAAAATTCGCGGCGGGGTAGGGAAGAAGAACTAGTCAGATTCAATTATCACCGGGCAGAATTAGTGTTATAATAAGCTTATGAATATAGACTTCACTAAATTTTACACTAGTCTTATTGTTATAGCTGTTATTATTGCATTTGGTTTATTTTTAGGTAAGATTAAGTGGATTGATAAAAATACTAACAAAAAACTCGTTAACTTATTATTAATGGTTTTAATGCCAGCCTCCCTCTTTAACGCTTTTCCTGGCGAGTATTCTGACGAGTTTTCCGAACTTTTCTTTATGGGCCTCGTGGGCGGCATCGTTACCATGCTCCTAGTTATTATTGCCGCTAAGATAGTTTATAATAAAAAGTTCTTTCCAGGCGAGCTTAGCTATGAAGCTCAATTTTCCTTTGCGTTTAATAATGCTACATTTCTAGGCTATCCATTGATTAGCATGGCATTTGGCGAACGCGGAGTTATTCCTTACTGCGGTTTCATCATCGCATTCAACCTCGCTTTGTTTTCTTATGGCGTCTGGCTCTTTGAGCGTAAAATTGATTCTAAATTTATTCTTAAAACTATCTTTAATCCGAATATCGTCGCAGTCATCCTTGGTATGGTGCTTTTCTTGTGCCATGTTAATGTGGAAGCGACTATGCCGGTCTTACATGATTCTGTTAAATATGTTTCTGGTGCCACTACACCGCTCTCGCTCTTCTGTATTGGTTATATGCTGTCTACCGCCGATTTCAAGAAGATTTTAAAAAAGTGGCGTTTGTTCATCGTCGCCGCCATTCAACTCATCATTGCCCCTGCCATTACATACCTTGTCACTAAAATCATTTTTAATTTCCCAGACGAAGTCGTTTTAATTTGCACACTTATCCAAGCTCTCCCTACAGCTACTTCGCTCGGTCTTTTTGCCGAGAAGTATGGAGGTGATGTTGCCGAAGCTAGTCAAATAGTGGTAATTTCTACCTTAATGTCTATCATTACTATGCCAACCATGATGACTCTATTCTTTGTCACTTTGCCACAAATTATGGGGTAACTGCTACACTTTTTACCCACTCTAAACTTTAGCTGTGGTATAATTAGTATTAAGAAGAAATGGAGTTAAAATGAACGATTTAGAAAAAATGCGTCATACTTTGAGCCACGTTCTTGCCGCGGCAGTATTAGAACTTTATCCGAAAGCCAAATTCGGCATCGGTCCCGCCATTGACGACGGGTTTTACTACGATATCGATTTCGGCAAAACAAAAATTTCTGACACGGATCTTCCGAAAATCGAGAAGAAGATGCAGGGAATTATTGCTAAAAAACTTACGATGGAAAAACGTGAAGCTTCTAAGGCTGAAGCGCTCGACTGGGCGAAGAAACACGGCCAAGATTATAAGATTGAACTCATTGAAGAACTCCCTGAAAAAGAAAAAATTACTTTTTATGATCTAGGCGATCTCTTTACTGATCTTTGTAAAGGGCCGCACGTTAAAGACTTAAGCGAAGTGGGTCATTTTAAGCTTATTCGTGTCGCTGGTGCTTACTGGCGTGGCGATGAGAAGCGTCCGATGTTGACCCGTATTTACGGCGTTGCTTTTGACAAAGAAGCAGAACTCGACGACTATTTGAAGCGCCAAGAAGAAGCAAAAGCGCGTGACCATCGCAAACTCGGCAAAGAATTAGATTTATTCTGTTATTCTAACTTAGTTGGCTCTGGTTTACCGCTCTTCACTCCACGCGGTACCATTTTACGCGATTTGCTTAATGATTTTACTCAAAGTTTTCGTTTAAAACGCGGCTATAAAAAAGTTTGTATTCCGCATATTGCTAATATTGAACTCTTTAAAACCTCAGGTCATTACGAGAAATTTCCCGAAATGTTCCAATTCATTTCGCAGGAAAGCGGCGATCATCTAGCCATTAAACCGGTTTCTTGTCCGCACCATTCTCAAATCTACGCTAGCTCTCCTCGTTCATATAAAGATTTACCGATTAAATATCTCGAAACTACTATGGTTTATCGTGACGAGAAGAAAGGTGAGCTTGGCGGTCTTTCTCGTGTCCGTTCTATTACCCAAGACGACTCGCACGTCTTCTGTACTGAAGACCAAGTTGGCGACATCTTCGGCGAGTTAATTGAATCTGCCAAAGAGCTTTATAAAGAGATAGATATGAAATTGCATCTTCGTCTTTCTTTCCGTGATGACGGCGATGGTTATATTGGCACACCAGAAATGTGGCAAAAAGCTGAATCCGCGATTAAGGATATGGCCGAGAAATTCAAAATGGATTACTTTATTGGTGAAGGCGAAGCCGCTATGTATGGTCCAAAGATGGATTTTATGGCAGTCGACGCACTTGGCCGCGAGTGGCAACTTGCAACAGTGCAGCTAGATTATGCTTTACCTAACCGCTTTAAACTAGAATATATTGACGCTGATGGTAGTAAAAAGACTCCAATCATGATTCACTGCGCCTTAATCGGTTCAATCGAACGCTTCATGAGTATTTATCTTGAACATACTGCCGGCTGGCTTCCGATGTGGAATGCTCCTGAAAACGTCCGTATTCTAACTGTCAATAATCAAGTTTCGGATTACGTCAAAAAAATTACAGACATCTTAGACGATACTTGCCTTGATCGCCCCCTTCCGAAGAATAAAATTCGCTATAGCGTAGACGATTCCGCCGATTCGCTAGGGAAGAAGATTAAACGTGCTACTGGGCTTAAAATTCCTGCCGTACTTATCGTTGGCCCGAAAGATGCTTCCGAGAATACAGTTTCTCTTCGCCTTCGCGACAAAGAAGAGAAAGTTGAATTATCCAAGCTTGCCAAGCGTTTGAAGGAGATCTAGTGCCTGAAGGAGCGTTCCGAAAAAACATTATTTACAGTACAATTATTATCTTAGGCCCTACCGGCTCTGGCAAGACCGGAGTCAGCATAAAACTCGCGAAAGCCTTAAATGGTGAAATTATTTCTGCTGATTCACGCGCAATTTATAAAGGCATGGACATTGGTACTGCCAAACCGACTAAAACCGAAATGCAGGGTATCCCTCACTATGGTTTAGACCTAGTCGAGCCTGGCGAACGTTATACGGTCGCAGATTGGAAAAAATATGCCGAAGAAAAAATTAAAGATATTAAATCTCGCGACAAAGTCCCGATTATAGTTGGTGGCACCGGTTTATATATTGACGCGCTTATTTACGATTATCAGTTCAAAGGCCCTACCGGCGAAAAAATCGGTGACTTTGAACAAAAAAGTTGTTCAGACCGTAAAGAGATAAAAGGTGATTATTTGATTGTTGGTATAAAGTGGTCTGCTGAAGAATTAAGAGGGAGATTGTATAAACGAGTCACTCAGATGTTTAATAAAGATTTATATATGGAAACAAGAACGCTCGTTGAAAAATATGGCTGGGATAATGAAGCCATGAAGAGCGATATTTATGAATTTGCTTGGCAATATATGAACGGAAAGATGTCGATTGAAGAAGCTGAACAAAAATGCTTCTATGAAGATTGGCATTTAGCTAAGCGTCAAATGACTTGGTTTAAGAGGAATAAGGATATTGTTTGGCTAGAATTAGAAAAAGTTTATCCATACGTCATAAATTATTTTAACAATTTAAAGAAATCTCACTAAACTTAAATCTTTTTATTAAATTTGTGCTAAAATATATACAGAATGAGTAAAGAAAATAGCACGCCTATTGAAAAACTTTTCGGCTCGAAGACTCGAGCTAAGCTTTTAAAACTATTTTTCGAAAATCCTGAAAAATCTTTTTATGTTCGTGAAATGACCCGAGTAATCGACGAACAAATTAACTCTGTCCGTAGGGAATTATTAAATCTCGAAAGTATCGGCATTATAAAAAATGAAACTTTTGACAATAAAGTTTATTACTCAGCTAATTCAAAACACCCATTTACTCGTCCGCTCGTTGATATTTTCTCGAAAAAAATTGATGCAGCTCGTGAAAAAGATGTTCGCGAAACTACATGGGAAGAATATTGTCGTCCAGTCAAAAATTACCTTAAGGGCCTCATCGTTACAAATCGTCTTCCGGGACAAGACGGCATCGACCTTCTGATTATTGGCAACGATAAAACGAAGAAATTAACCCGTTGGGCAGAAGTAATCGAGAAGAAACAGGGAAAACCGATTAATTACGTTATCATGTCATCTGATGACTTCACTTATCGTAAGAACGTTCGTGATCGTTTCATCTTGGATGTCCTTGAGATGGAAATTACTGAAATCATTGATCCAGAGAAAATAATAAAAGAATAGGAGGAAAATGTTTGAGCTAGAAAGTAAAAATCCAGATGAGATTGCCATCATCACGAAAAAAAGTACCATTAGATTTAATATCGCTGACGCAATTATTGATGCCGGCCTTGCGGTTGGTAAAATTTCCGGACCAGGCGAGTTCGAAATTGGTGAAGCTACTATTCGTGGCGTGCTAACTGAAAGCGGAAGAACTATCTATGACGCTGAAATCGGCGGGGTCCACGTTGGCATCATCGGTGGCATAGAAGAAGGATTAGATGATATTGTTGCTGATATCCTTTGCACCTCATCTATCCGCGCCATTCGCGAGATTGAACCTAAACTCGTCATCGCTATGGGCAACGTCGACGCCATGGTTTCTGATTTGAAGTTGACCGCTCGTACCGAAAAGAAATTAAAAGTCAAAAATCTCGATAGTCTTCCATCTACTAAAGAAGTGGTGGTGTTAAGCTAATGAATCTCAATTTCGGCTACGTTATTATCGTTCTGTTAATCGTAGTTGGTTCGGTTATTTTACATGAGCTTTCCCATGGAGTCGTTGCTTATTGGCTCGGCGACCATACCGCGAAAGATGCCGGCAGGCTTACCTTTAACCCAATTAAGCATATTGACCCCTATATGTCCATTCTTGTACCAGTTGTTTTATATATCATAAAAGCCCCAGTTTTTGGCGGGGCAAAACCTGTCCCAGTCAATCGTTACAATCTCAAATGGAAAGAATGGGGCATGGCTCTAGTCGCCGTCGCTGGCCCATTTACAAATTTTCTACTTGCATTTTTGTCATTTTTAATCGGCCATTTTACCGGTTTTCTTTATGGAGCAGGCGGGGAAGTCTTAAATTTCATCTTTTCCGAGTTAGTATTAATCAACCTCGGTTTCATGCTCTTTAATCTGATCCCTATACCGCCTCTCGATGGCTCTCGCGTACTTTACGCTATCGCCCCTGATAACTTTCGCACATTCCTCGAGAGTATCGAACGTTACGGTTTTATTATTGTCTATGCCATGATTTTCCTCTTCAGCGAAGTTTTTTCATCTCTTATGATAAATGGCATGAATGGGATAATTAACTTCTTTTATCTATTGGTTGGTCAACAAATATGATATAATATTATTAAGCCCTGTTGGCAGCATGATTTTCCTGAATAATCATGTTTTAGGGATTTCGTGGCTTCACGCCCGTGGGCGTGTCGCATAAGATTTTACCCACCTTGTATATATTACGGGGAAAACGGGCTAGCAGGGCTTTTAAGATAAGAAGGTGGGATGAAACAAAGAATTCGAGTAGTTGGATTAATTAGAAACGAGGACGGCGTCCTAGTTTTTAAGCGTAACCGGGGTCGTTCTGAATCGCCGGTTTTTTGGGAGCTTCCAACAGGGAAGATTAAGTTCGGCGAACAGCCTGAAGAAGCCATGGCTCGCTCTCTAAATGAATATACCGGATTGAATGCTAACTCGATTAAATTAAAAGACGTTATCACCTTTCTCGCCACCGAAGATTCTAGTCAACTAAGCAATCTGTATATTATTTATGAGCTAGGCATAGAAAACAACGTTAAACCTTCTCCTCGCGAAAGATATACCGCTTATAAATTCATCAAGGATTTTAATACCTCCAATGTCCATCTTAACGAGACTACATTGTCCGTTCTCGAGATTGAAAGAGGGAAGGTTTCGACTGAGCGCATCTCTCCTCGTGATACTGCGAACAGCGTTACTATCAACGTCGACGGCGCTTCTAGAGGTAATCCAGGCCCCTCTGGCATCGGCTATTGCATCCACGATGACAGCGGCAAAATTATTGAACAAAAAGGCGAGTTCATTGGCTTTGCCACCTCTAGACTAGCAGAATACTACGCTATGCGTAAGGGAATTGAACGCGCCATCGAGCTTGGCTTTAAGACAGTGCGCTTCATTTCTGATAGCCTTATGGTCGTGAATCAACTAAACGGCATTTTTAACATTAAAAATCAGGATATTCTCCCTATTTATAATGATATTCAGTCTAAATTAAATAATTTTGACGCAGTCTCTTTTACCCATGTTCCTCGCTCTGAAAATGTGATTGCCGATTCCGAGGCCAACTCTGCCATCGACAAAACCCTAAAGAGATAAAACAGAAATTAACAGGGGTAGAATATTGACTTTTTTAACCTGAAGTGGTATAATAAAGGGATATGATGTCAACAAAAAATCACAATCAGTTAAGTATTATCGGCTCGACCGAGTTTGTTGATGTTTCAAAAATTAAAAATATCCCCGCTAAAATCGACACTGGTGCTGACACTTCTTCTATCTGGGCTTCAGATATCGATATGGAAAAGGATGGCACTTTAGTTTTTTCACTTTTTCATCAAAAGTCACCATTTTACACCGGTGAACGCCTTAAAACTAAAAAATACACCGCAAAATCTGTTCGTTCTTCTCACGGAGATAAGCAAATTCGCTACCGCGTTGAACTTCCTCTATCTCTAGGCGGAAAAAACTTTACCACTACATTCACACTCTCTAACCGTTCTCGTAACCATTTTCCGATTTTAATCGGTCGGCGCACTCTAGAAGGGGTTTTTCTCGTTGATGTTGCTAAATTTTCAGTCGCTCGCCCGAAAGCTTCCTCTTCCTCTAAATTAAGTGAAGAATTGAAGGCTGACCCCTATAAATTTCATCAGAAATATATTAGTAACTAAGGAAAGGAGTAAAAATGAAACTTGCAATTTTATCTAACGGTCCAGGTAATTACTCTACTAAACGCCTAGTCGAAGAAGCTAAAAAACGTGGTCACGAAGTCAGAGTGATTAAATACAAGAATTGTTATTTAGCTCTAGATGATAAACACCCAGATGTCTATTACGAAGGAGAAAAGCTCAAAGGCTTTGATGCTATTTTGCCTCGTATTTCTAATAATATGACTAGATACGGCTGTGCTGTTGTTCGCCAGTTCGAGATGCAAGGCATTTATACTCCATCTACCTCTGTGGCAATCACTCGTGCTAGAGACAAACTTCGTGCTGCCCAAATTCTTGCTAAATATGATGTCGATACTCCTAAAACTCTAGTTTCCCGTAACACTTCAGATATCGATGATTTGCTAGAACAGATTGGCCTCCCCGTAATTATCAAGCTTGCCACCGGTACTCATGGTAACGGCGTCATTCTAGCGGACACCCGTAAAGCTGCGAAATCCGCTCTTCAGGCTTTCTACCTCTATAACGAAGATGGTACCAACATCTTATTACAGGAATTTATTAAAGAATCGGCTGGTACTGATATTCGTGCTTTTGTCGTTGGCGGTCGCGTCGTCGCCTCAATGAAGAGGGAATCGTTAGACGACGATTTTCGTTCCAATCTTCATAAAGGTGGTCTCGGCACCCCTGTTAAATTGTCCGATCAAGAGAAGAAAGTGGCTGTAAAAGCTGCTAAAGCTATGGGCCTTCACATCTGTGGTGTAGACTTAATGCGCTCTGCCAAGGGGCCACTCGTTCTAGAGGTAAATGCTTCTCCTGGCTTCGGTATCGAAAAAGTTACTGGTCGCGACGTTGCTTCGAAAATTATTGAATATATTGAACACAACGCCCCTCGCCGCAATGGTAAAGATCGAATTGGCGCCTAAATTTAACCAGAGACATTTTCAAGATTTTGTGGTATAATTACAGGGAGCCCAAAAGGTAATCGCTTGGGATAACCCAAGAGGAAAGTCCGGGCAACACAGAGCAAGGTAGTCGCTAACGGCGACCGTCCGCAAGGATAGGGAAAGTACCACAGAAACTTATACCGCCTCGCTTCGCGGGGTAAGGGTGAAAAGAGTGGGGTAAGAGCCCACAGCATGCTGTAGCGATACGGTATGGAGGCAAACCCTACCTGTTGCAAGGAGTGCTATCAGCCTTTGCTCGAGGACGCACGCTCACCGCTAGAGTGTTATAGCAATGTAGCACCGAGATAGATGATTACCGATTATCTTTCTAGATAATCACAGAACCCGGCTTAACGCAGGCTCATTATCAAAAAATCACCCGAAAGGGTGATTTTTTGTTTGAAACATAAATTATTTGTTCGCTTTTTTCTCAGCATGAGCCTTCGGACTTTCAACCAAACCTTTTTTCTTCAAAGTTCGAAGCGCCGAAGCCGAAACATTACATTTCACTTTTTTGCCATTAATAATCAAAGTTCGCTTTGAGACATTTGGTTTGAAAACCTTCCTTGTATGTCTCTGCGAGAAAGAAACATTATGGTCATACATCTTACCTTTACCAGTAATTTCACAAATCGCCATCTTATTTCTCCTTCACTGTATTAACAATTGCTTTAAACGCTTCCGGATTATTTACGGCTAAATCTGCGAGAACTTTACGATCAAGCGAAATATTTTTGCGCTTCATGCCCGCAATCAATTGCGAGTAGGAAAGACCAAGCTCTCTCGAAGCGTTGTTAATTCGCGTAATCCAAAGCGCTCTAAGGTCGCGCTTCCGGTTTCTACGATCTCGGTAACTATAGGATAAAGCCTTAATTACGCCCTGTTTGCCGAGTCGAAAACTACGGCGGCGATAATGCTGCATCCCCTTAGTTTTGTTTAATAACTTCTTATGCTTCGCGTGTGCCGCGACTCCTCTTTTAACTCTCATCTTAAACTCCTAAAGCCTTCTTTACGTTTTTACCAATTTTGCCGTCAATCGTCGCAGCAGTTTTCATGTTGCGCTTTCTGGCTTTAGATTTTTTTGCGAGAATGTGATTCCCAAAAGCCCGCTCACGAACCAACTTACCCGACCCGGTAATCTTGATTCTCTTGGCGGTACCTTTATGCGTTTTTAACTTTGGCATAATATTTTCCTTTATTTATAGTTAATATTTTCCCCCAGAATGTACTAACAGCAGGCCTAGAAAGTAGGAAAATACTTTTTTCGTACCTTCGCTGTTATTTTCGTCGAACCTGTACTGACAAGTTCCGTCCGTTCATTTGCGTTTTACCTTCAGTGATGACATCATCACCGAGCAGGGAAACAACTTTACTCATTAGTTCGTTTCCAATCTCTCGATGAGCCATCTCGCGCCCTTTAAAGATAACAATAATCTTTACGCGATCGCCATCATCTAAAAACTCACGCATTTTTCGGACTTTAATGTTCAAGTCGTTATCTGAAATCTTGAGGCCGATTTTCATCTGTTTCAGCTCGGATTGTTTCTCACGAGCTTTCTTCCGATTCTTCGCCTCTTCTTTCATCTTTTGATACTGGAATTTACCCCAGTCAATAATTTTAACGACCGGCGGGTCAGCGTTAGCGGCTATTTCCACTAAGTCTACTCCCTGTTCATTCGCCAGAAGCTGAGCCTCACGACTAGACATAATGCCTAGTTGCTCACCACTAGAACCGATTACGCGCACTTGCTGGTAGCGAATCTCTCCGTTCAACCGCGTGCGTGAATTGTTTTTTATAATAGTCCTTTCTTCTCTTGAATTAACCTAATGAACATTATATCAAATTTCCCAAGAATATGCAAGAGATTAATCTTAAGTCTGTTTAGGTTTTTCAGGTAAATCCGCCGCCCATTCACCAGGGCTAGTGTCAGAATAGATAATGGCGTCATCACCCATCTGTTCCTTAGTTTTTTTAAGGCTTTCCACCGGATTATTCTTTGCTATTGCTACTTGTTTCCTAATGCCCAATTTATTTAATTGCGCAGCATAATGTTCACGCACTTTTTTTGCAGTTTTAGGACTAAGTTTGTCCAATATGTTAGCAAATTTGTTCACAAGCGTGAGGGATGCGGCCCCAACTTTACCTCGCTCATTCAATCTAGCTAATGTCTTCACCGTTTCTAGGGGAAGTCTTGTCCACAAATACCCTGTTTGTTTACCATAACCATCCGGGCGTTCTGCAATTTCAGTAGAATTGGAGAAGAAAAGTTCCAGATTAGGTGCCTTCATCGCAAATTCTTGTTCTTTTGGTGTCTCTTCGAGAGATTTTTCAGCAATATCGTAACTGATAACCGGACAAATGCCGCCGTTTAGAATTTTAGAATTTTCAGGGAAAACTGCATGGGTAGCTTTCAATATACTAGGCGATAAGGTTGCGAAAATAGCGGCTTCAGTCAATCCATTTTGTTCAAGTAAATCTCTTATACTTTCAAGATAAGCTTGACGAGTATCGGGCGAAGGACCGAGCTCTTTTAATTCTAAAACTACCTTATGATCAGGATTGTCCTCATAATATTTTTTAAAAATACCTAGCCCATCTTCGAGCGACAATCTCTGTTCTATACCAGCCACCTCTTTACTAGAAAGTTTATGGATAGGTTTCGAGAAGAAGAATCTCGCCCCAGCTCTCGGAGAATGCGAAATCCATGGCTTGCCATCTTTATCGAAACGAATATCCAGTTCAGGGATGCTAGTGCCACTCTGGAGTTCGTGTTCAAGAGCATCTCGAGTATTGATCTGTTTATGATTAATAATAGAATAGTCTATCTGGTTGCCAAGAGATTTATCAACCAGCTCAAGCGCTGCTTCAATTTGTTCAATTAAAGCTTCTGCTTGTACGTCTTCTGGCGAATCAAGACTTTCATGGTTTTCTAATCCGACCTCTTTCTGCGCATGATCTGCAAATTGCGAATCTCCCGTTTCAGAAGGTGTTGTTTTAAGATGACCACCTTCATCAAGTTGTTTTGCAAGGAGCGCCATCCCTCCAAACTTACGGTACAATTTCGCCCTACCGATTAATTTTTCAGTCTTATCCTCAGTATCGTCAGATTTTCTCTCATCTTCAAACAACACACTCCACTTATTATCCTGATCACCAGTACTATCCGAAGTTGATATACTTTTTTCACCGCTCATAAATTTATCATAGCAAAACCAAAATCATAGTGCAAGTATTAATAGATTAGCGTTTTCGAAAAGTCAACGCTTCGGCCAAATGATTTTGTTTAATTAAGTCGGCTCCTTCTAAATCTGCAATTGTTTGAGCGACTTTAATCGTTTTAAAATACGCCCGTGCCGAAAGATTTAATTTTTCCGAAGCACTAGCTAGTAACTTTTCGGCCGCCGGTTCTAGCTTTAACATTTGCGAAACCTCAAACGAAGAAAGGGAACTATTATAAAACCCATCTCGTCCGTAACGTCGCTTTTGCCTTGAAATCGCCTCTGTTATAGTATTTTTTACAACATTATGCTCGCCGGTTTCTTGAGGCAAAGTTTTTCTTAAATCCTCATTCGCCACCTTTTCAACGTTAATATTCATATCAATTCGATCAAATAGCGGCCCCGATAATTTCTTCTGATAATTCTGGATTTGCGTCTCGGTACATTTGCATTCATGCGTCGGATCTCCAAGATAACCACAAGGGCAGGGATTCATTGTTGCTACTAGCATAAAATCCGCCGGGAAGACCGATTTTCGATTTGCCCTCGATATCGTAATCTCTTTATCCTCAAGCGGCTGCCTTAAAGCCTCTAGTACTGATCGCTGGAACTCTGGTATTTCATCTAGAAACAGAATTCCTTTGTGTGCTAGAGAAATTTCCCCAGGGCCCGCCGTCGCTCCTCCCCCGATAATCGAGGTTGGGCTCGCAGTATGGTGCGGGCTCCTAAATGGCCTTTCCATTACAATTTCATCTGTAGATAAACCCGCGATCGAATAAATTTTCGTAATTTCAACCATTTCGCTAGGAGTGAGTTTGGGCAATAAATTCGCCGCAGCCTTCGCTAGCAAAGTCTTTCCAGCCCCAGGCGGACCAGAAATCAAGATATTATGATGGCCCGCAATTGCAATTTCCATTGCTCGCTTTGCCAGTTTCTGACCCCTGATATGGTCTAAAATCGGCCCGACTGATTCTTTTGAGCTCTCTCTTATGCTTTCTTCCGTCTGCTTTAATTCTATCTGTTCTTTTAACGCCAAAAATAAGTTTTGCAAAGTATCTACCCCATATATCTCTACACCTGATATTAGCGACGCCTGCGCCAAATTTTTAATTGGCACGTAGATTTCTCTATACCCAACCTGTTTTGCCGTCTCAACTATATTAATTATCCCTCGTACTGGTTTTACCTCCCCGTTTAAAGACAACTCCCCCACAAATACTTTACCTCTTACGTCACTTGTAATTAGCTGCCCGGATAGCACTAATACCGACAATGCTATCGGTAAATCTAGATAAGCTCCGTCCTTTAAAAGTTCCGCCGGCGCAAGATTTATCGTTACTTTTTTATCTGGAAACGAAAACTCCGAATTTACCAGCGCACTTCTTACCCGATCTTTCGCTTCATTAATCGTTTTATTTGCCATGCCCACAATATTGAAAGCTGGTAACCCTCTATTCATATCACCCTCGACTTCAACCAGCTTTCCTTCAAAGCCGTAGGGCACTACAGAATGTATTTTACTTATCATGGCCCTTTTAGTATCACGCCTCTCCATTATTTTCAACCCCCCACCATTTTGTCCGTAGTTTTAGCAAGAAAGTTAATAAAATTACTTGTGGAAAACTCTGCAAAAAATATACAAAAATTGTTCAAAAAACATATTGACATTAGCAATTTAGGGCGCTATAATAGAGGTAGCTTTTGAATAAAAAAATTATTCAAAAGCCAAAAATAAAAATTTAGCCAAAATAACTCCACACTCTACACATAAGACCGGTTTTCCTCGCAGTTACCGGTCTTATTCTATTGCTAAAACTTAGTTCTTGTGGTATAATTATAACCAGTTGGGGCTGACAAAGCTTAGACGGGATATTAACAGTTGTAAGGCGCGTCGATTAAATACCGTAAGTATTAAATAAGTGCTAAAAACACGAAAACTGCGCATGTCATGTACATGCCAGCTTATGCCTAATTAATTTTTTGGGCTGATTCTTTGTCCGAGTTTCCGTAGGCGGAGAATTATCATACAACGGGAATAGAGTTATTTAGTTGGCGAAATTTGGCTCGAAAACCAGCCATGGCTTTTATCAGTTTCGTTTTCTGCAGCTGATAATGTTTGCCAAGACAAAACAGAAAACTATACGCGTAGAATTACAACCAGGTGGTATTTCGGACCCGGAGGCAGTATCCGGCAGCTCCACCAATTTAAAATTGAATGATCATGGCCTAGTTCTTGCATAATGTAACCCGGGCCGTTTTTTAATACTCAAAATTATTTTTAATCACAACAATTATTCAAAATAACCACAATTTCAATCAATTTTCTGTAAATTTGTTGTATTTTTTACAACACAATGAACACTAAATTAGAACAGGGAAAAACATCATTAAAAATGTAAAAATTACATCAATAAAATTGAACAAATCTATTGATTTTTTAAAGAAAATGTGCTAGTATGGAAACAGTCGAGATGACTAAACAAAAACTAAATATAAAAAGGCAAATTAACAAAATGAGTAAAGAAAAACCGTAAAATTTAGCGGGCGAAAAGGTAATTTCTAGCCATAAATTACAACATAGGAATTACCTAGAGCTCCGCTAAATAAAGCGTAGAGCGCAGTAGAAAATCTTTCATTAGTACCTTCCTATCAAAAAGAATGAAAGAAAACGCTACTAAGGACATTTGCTTCACCTAGCGTGAAGCGGTCAAAAGGGAAAGGCGGATCAGGGCTCAGGTCAATAGTTAAGATTTTAAGTGCCGGATAGCCCCCGCCCCCCTCCATAAAAATACTTGGGGGCAGACAACATTTATGATACAATAAGATCATGAAGCATAAACGCATTATGATCTCTATTAGCATTATTGGACTCGCAGTTTTAATTTTAATGCTAAACCTAACTTCTCCGACGACAATTGGTCCGTTCGGAGTTTTATTATTTTTTACAACAATTTATTTAACCTGCTTCAGTATAATCTGCCTTTTATTTCATCTTTTCCAGAAAATCGCTTTTAAAAGGGAAAAATTCAGTAAAAAAGATTATCTCTATTCTGCCGTTTTTGCCTTTGGTCCTATTATGCTCCTTATGGCTCGTTCTTTTGGTGCTATTAGCCTCTGGACCGTTAGTCTCATCGCAATTTTTCTATTTTTAGCGGAATTTTTAGTCTACAAAAAAATTTAAATGTGGTAAAATAAGCATATGGATAATGGGAATAATATGACAAACTTTCTACCGCCAGACCCGGTGCAGGGTGGCGTGCCGCCAGTGGCTCCTCCAGTTATACCCCTAGATAATACAACTGGAAACAATAATTCGAACCACGGTATCGAAATCGTCGAATTAGAAAAGCCGTCAACCAGGGAACAAAAGCTAGGTGCTGCTGCCCTCGATATGACTGCGAAACAGGCTGAAACGAAATTGGCTCAAACCGGTAATACTGACGAATTCTATCAATGGTGGCTAGAAAAACGTGCTGAAAGTGCGGGTAAAGGAGAAGGAACAAACTAATGGACTCTTGGGTGGTTATTCTGATTATGGTCATCGCCTTCATTCTCTTGATTGCAATAGTTTTTGGTGCCAGAATCAGTAAACTTCGTAAGGCTCAAAGATATGAACGTAGTCTAAAAATGACCCCTCTTCTTATTCATCTTCCTCCCTCCACTGACGATATCGATGCTGGTGGTCGCGATAAGAGAGATATTGCCAACGAAGCTATCTCTAAGGCCCAGGTAATGTATTCCATTCTTTCTTCTACCGCCTCTAAAGGTTTTAAGACTAAACTTTATGGGCAGCAGCATTTTTCCTTTGAAATTATCTCTAAAGACGGCTTTATCCATTACTATGCTATAGTTCCAGCCGCCCTGAAAGATACTGTCAAACAGGCTATCCAATCTGCCTATTCAACCGCTCGTATAGAGGAAAAAACGGAAGAGAACATCTTTGAAGGTGGTGGTGGCTTAAGCGCCGTAGCTGGGGCAGAATTAACCTTAAATAAAGAATATTATCTCCCGATTGCTACTTACGAAGAAACTAAGACTGATGCTCAAATGGCACTTTTGAACGCACTTTCTAGCGTGAATAAAAATGAAGGGGCTGCTGTACAAATTCTTTTCCGTCCTGCACAAAAAAAATGGGCAGAATGGGGCAAGCAGTATGTTAAAAATGTTCAAGAAGGTAAAAAAGTTACTACAGGAGGAGCCTTATTTGGCCAACTCGTTATTGATGTAATGCGAGCGCCTTTTGAACCGCCTGCAGAGAGGGAAGAAAAGAAAACAGAGGTTGTCACTAACTATAAACAAGACGAAGTTAACGCTATTACTAATAAAATGCGTTTTCCGGCCTTCGAGACATTAATTAGGGTTATAGCCAGCTCTGAGTCTAACCCTCGCTCTCAAGCGATTATGGGCGGTATTGTGAGTTCTTTTTCCCAGTTCAATTCTCCTGAATTAAATGGTTTTAAGATTAATACCATGAAAGATCCCAAAAAACTTACTGTCGACTATACTTTTAGATTTTTCCCCCAGAAGGTTCGTTCTAGCATCTTAAATAGCGTTGAGCTCGCCTCTATTTTCCACCTACCAGAGCAAAACGCCATCCCGAGTTCTAGCGTTGAACGTCAATTGGTTAAACAGGTTGACGGCCCAGCTAAACTGGCCACCGAAGGTCTCTTCCTCGGTACTAACGAATTCAGGGGCGATAAAAAACCAATTTATCTTCAAGAAAAAGATCGTCGCCGCCATATGTACGTTATCGGGCAAACGGGTATGGGTAAATCTGTCTTTCTCGAGAATCTCGCTTTCCAAGATATGTGCGACGGGCGTGGTTTCGCCTTTATTGACCCTCATGGCGACGCTGTTGAAGCACTATTAAAACGCGTCCCTGAAGAACGTGTTGACGATGTCATCTATTTCGACCCTGCTGATATCGAACACCCAGTCGGTATGAATATGTTTGAGTTTACCGACGACGATCAAAAAGATTTCATCGTTCAAGAGGGAATTAGCATGCTTCAATCTCTCTTTGACCCCCAGAATCAGGGCTTCTTTGGCCCTCGCGGCCAGCACATGTTTAGAAACGCCGCCCTTCTCTTAATGTCCGACCCTGCCGGGGCTACCTTTATTGATATACCTCAATGTTTCACCGACCCAGAGTTTGTTAAATATAAACTCAAATACGTTACAGATAAAGCCGTCTATGATTACTGGACTAAAGAGTTCCCAGCTTCCCAGAAATCTAGTGACGCCGGCGAGGTGACAACCTGGTTTGCCTCTAAATGGGGACCATTCCTTGCTAATACCATCATGCGTAACACCTTAGGCCAGGTTAAATCCGGTTTCAATATCCGCGAAATTATGGATAATAAGAAGATTTTCCTCGTCAACCTCTCTAAAGGGCGACTAGGTGATATTAACGCCAATCTCCTCGGTATGATTTTCGTCATGAAATTCCAGCAAGCCGCGATGAGTAGGCAAGATATTCCAGAGGACCAACGCCAAGATTTCTGTCTCTACGTAGACGAGTTCCAGAACTTTGCCACAGATAGCTTCGAGTCAATACTCTCTGAAGCCCGTAAATACCGTCTCAATCTAATCGTCGCTAACCAGTTCATGACCCAACTTACTGAAAAAATTCGCGAAGCGCTCCTAGGCAACGTTGGTACGATTGTCTGCGGCCGTATCGGCGTTACTGATGCAGAGTTGATGGCTAAAGCCTTCACCCCTACCTTTACCGCCGAAGATCTAACTAAAACTCCAAATTTCGCTGCTGTTGCTAAGGTTATGATGTTTGATATGCCTTCCGCACCATTTACCATGAATCTACCTGCGCCAATGGGCGAAGCAAACGAAGACCTTATGAAGACTTTGAAGACTTATTCTGCTGCTAAATTCGGCAAAACTCGTGCCGAAGTCGAAAAAGAGATCGAAACTCGCTGGAGCGTAGTTGAAAAAGCGAAAAAAGCCGAAACTAGCCCACCAGAAGCCCCAGAAAGCGTTCCTACTCCAAAACCGCTAGAAGATACGTCTCAGCCCGTAAACCCACCTTCTGGAGCCTCTGAGGAGTCTCAGACGGGATTTTTAGACAACTGGCTTAGTCAACATCCGTCCGATTAATTCATTGTGATATAATATACCTATGGAAGAAGGCCAAGATTGGGTTTATAGCAACATTGTCAAGGATCATTTTCTAAATCCTCGTAATTTTCTGATGGGCGACGAAACGAAATTTAAATATGACGCCTCTGGTATTGTTGGTAATCCTATCTGTGGCGATCAGATGAAAATGTTTATTAAAGTTGACCCAAAAACCGATAAAATTACCGATATTCGCTGGAAAACTTACGGTTGCGCCTCTGCAATCGCCTCTACTTCTGCCTTATCAGAAATAGCCAAGGGCAAAACTCTTGACGAAGCTCTTAAAATTACTGCTCAAGATATCGACGATTACCTCGGTAAACTCCCTAAACACAAGTTTCACTGCTCAGTTCTCGGCCACGACGCCTTAAAAGATGCCGTTAAGAATTATCGAGAACAAGCCTAAAATCTAGATTGTGCTTATCTGTTGTAGTCTATCAATAATTTTTGGTAAAACTTTCATCACCTGTTCGACATCAGATAGGGAACTATCTAGCCCAAAAGAGAACCTAATCGAAGAATGTGCCACCTCTGCATCCCCAGTCTTTGCCATCAAAACATGCGATGGTTTCGTATCACCAGCTGCGCAAGCCGAGCCAGTTGAAACAATTATTCCTTCGGCGTCCAGATACAACTGGATCGACTCTCCCTCTGCCGCCCGAAATGAGACGTTTAAGATATTCGGCAGGGAAGCACTCGCTCTAAGCTCAGTATTAAGGGAACTACCAGGGATTTCCTCTAGAATTCTCTTAGCTAATAAATCTCTCAGTTTTCTCACCTCTTTATTATATCTTTCACAGGTTTTCTCAGTCATAATCTTCTCTAATGCTGTCCTAAATCCAATAATTCCAATCGTATTATAAGTCCCGCCCCTTCGCTTATTCTCTTGATTACCCCCGATAATTAGAGGTTTAAACGGCACTCCTTTTTTAACATACAGCGCTCCTACCCCTATCGGACCGCCGATTTTATGTGTCGAAAAACTCGCGTAATCTAACCCTAATTTTTTCACATCAATCGGTATTTTCCCCAGAACCTGGGTTAAATCCGAATGCAAATAGCTTTTTCTCTTATCTGTTACTAGCTCTTTTCCCCAATCATTCTTCTCTCTAAACAGCGGGGAATCATCAAAAAAACTCTTGTCTATCTCTGGTAATTTTAAAACCTCCCCAGTTTCGTTATTCGCCAACATATAAGAGTATAACTTCGGCAATTTTTTACCTCTACAGACTTTCGCCGTCTCTAAAACTGAATGGTGCTCAATAGGCGAAGTTTCAATTTCGCACCCCTGAAAAGTGCGAATTACCGTATTGTTGCTCTCTGATGCGCCTGCAGTAAAAATAATCTCCTCTGGTTCCGCCTTGATTATCTTCGCCAATAGCTCTCGAGTCTTTTCAATCTCATTCATCGCCAAATGTCCAGGGGTGTGCAGCGCTGAGGCATTACCAAAAAACTTCTCTTCAGCTTCTCGCATTGCCTCTTTCACTTCTTTTAGTATCGGTGCCGTTGCCGCATAGTCTAGATAAACCATCTTATCGTGATTATACCACATCTACAGATAATCTTTACCGTACTTTCTTTCTTGAAAGAAAGTCCAAATAGGTGTATAATAGATAAAGAATATTAAAGAAGAGGTATAAAATGGCTGGAAAAGCTGAAGAATATGATTCGTCTGAAATCCGTGTCCTAGAGGGGCTCGAACCTGTACGCTTACGCCCAGGTATGTACATCGGTTCTACCGGTTATGATGGTCTTCATCACCTGATTAAAGAGATTGCCGATAACTCTATTGATGAGGCAATTGCTGGTTATGCGAACAAAATCGAAATCACTATCTTAAAAGATGGCGGAGTGCGTATTGACGACAATGGTCGTGGTATCCCTGTCGATATCCACCCTAAAACTAAAAAATCAACCCTGGAAACTGTTTTAACCGTTCTGCATGCCGGTGGTAAATTCGGTGATGGTGGCTATAAAGTTTCCTCTGGTCTACACGGCGTCGGCTCATCTGTAGTCAACGCACTTTCTACTAGCATGATTGCCGAAGTTTACCGAGATGGAAAAACCCATCATATCGAATTCGACACTGGTAAACCGACTATGGACTTAAAAGTTACCTCTGGTAGTCCGCGCGAATCTGGCACCTCTATTACTTTCTATCCTGACCCCGAGATTTTTAAAGAAACTACTACTTTTGACTACGAATGGGTCTCTAGTTACGCCCGTCACCAAGCTTACCTTACTAAAGGTATCTTGATTATCGTAAAAGATGAACGTACTGGTAAACGAGAATCCTTCTACTTTGAAGGGGGTATTAAGAGTTACGTTAAACGCCTCAACAACGGGAAAGAGGTGCTTACCGATGATATTTTCTATGTTGAAAAACAGGTTAACGACGCCGAGGTAGAAATTGCTCTTCAGTATAACGATTCCTATTCCGAAACCTTAAAACCCTTTGCCAATAACGTTCTAACCCCCGATGGCGGGATGCACGTAGTTGGTTTTCGTACCGGTTTAACTCGTACGATTAACGATTATGCTCGTAAAAATGGCCTCTTGAAAGAGAAAGAAGATAATTTAACAGGGGATGATATTAAAGAAGGTTTAACTGCTGTTATCTTAGTTAAACTCCCTGATCCTCAATTCGAAGGCCAAACTAAAAATAAGCTCGGTAATCCTGAGATTAGAGGTTATGTCGATAAAGTCATGACTGAATACTTCGGTTATTACCTTGAAGAAAATCCTGCCATTGCGAAGAAAATCGTCGGCAAAGCGACTCTCGCCGCTAGAGCGCGTAAAGCTGCTCGCGCTGCTAGAGATAACGTAATTAGAAAAGGCGCCTTCGAAGGGCTCAACCTTCCTTCTAAACTCGCCGATTGTTCCTCTAGAAACGCCGAAGAGTGCGAATTGTTTATCGTTGAGGGTAATTCGGCTGCCGGTTCCGCGAAAGAGGGCCGCGATTCTAAAATCCAGGCCATCTTACCTCTAAGAGGTAAGGTCTTAAATACCGAGCGCGCTCGTCTTGATAAAATGCTCGCTAATGCCGAGTTAGTCTCTCTGATTAAGGGTCTTGGCGTCGGAATTGGTGACCAGTTTAACATCGACGGTCTAAGATATCATAAAATCGTTTTCATGACTGATGCCGATGTCGATGGTTCTCATATTTCTACTCTGTTACTTACTTTCTTCTTCCGCTATATGCCAGATGTCATTAAGGCCGGCCATGTCTACCTCGCTAAACCGCCTCTATTCGGGCTCATTAAAGGGACAGGGAACAGCCGTAAAATTGACTACATTTACGACGAAGAAGCTCTCGAGAAGACCTTGACCGATAAGATTGCTGAACGCAAAGCTAGCGGAGTAAAAATTGATGAAGATTCTGAACGCTTCAAACAGGCTGGTTACACCGCTCAACAGCGCTTTAAGGGTCTTGGTGAAATGGACGCCGCTCAGCTCTGGGAAACCACGATGAACCCCGAAAATCGCATTTTAATCAGAGTAAACATCGATGACGCCGAGAAGGCCGACGCAATTTTCTCGAAGTTAATGGGCGATCAGGCTGAATTACGTAAAAACTTTATTCAGGCAAGAGCAGCATCCGTTGATCTTGACGATTTGGACTTTTAAGGAGGAACCATGGCAGAAAAGAACAACGACAAATTGAAAGGAGCGGAAGGAATGTCCTCTGAGGAACCTGTTATGAACGGCATTGAACTTCGTACTGTCGAAAATACTATGGAAGACTACTTCCTACGCTATTCACTCTCTGTAATCGTCGACCGTGCTCTCCCTGACGTTCGCGATGGCTTGAAACCGGTGAATCGCCGTATTCTCTATGCGATGAACAAAAATGGCTGGAAAGCTCCGCACGCAACCGTTAAATCTGCACGTATCGTCGGTGAAGTCATGGGTAAATATCACCCTCACGGCGATTCCTCTATCTATGATGCGATGGTTAATCTCGCTCAACCTTGGAAAATGCGGTATACCTTAGTTGAAGGGCAGGGTAACTTCGGTTCAATGGACGGTGATGAAGCTGCTGCCTCTCGTTATACCGAGGCTCGTCTTGATAAAGTTGGTGCCGAGCTCTTAGCCGATATCGAAAAAGATACGGTCGATTTCCGCGATAACTTCGACGGTTCCGAGAAAGAACCTTCGGTTCTTCCGGCTGCCGTGCCAAATATTCTCTTAAATGGCCAGATGGGTATTGCCGTCGGTATGGCGACCAATATACCGCCCCATAACCTCGGTGAATTGATTGATGCGACTGTCGCTCAGATTGACGACCCTGAAATTTCTCTCGAAGGTCTGATGAAATACGTTAAAGGCCCAGATTTCCCGACCGGAGCTGAAGTTTATGGTGGTGCGCCGATGAAACAGGCTTACGCAACAGGGAAAGGCTCCGTCGTGATTCGCGCTGTGGCGAACATCGAAGAGAGAAAAAATGGACGTTATAACATCGTCATTACCGAAGTTCCTTATGGGATGAGCAAAGAGGACTTTATTGAGAAGGTCCGCGACCTCGTATTGGCGAAAAAATTAGACCATATCGCTGATGCTCGCGACGAATCTGCTCGAGGTAAGATAAGAGTAGTTGTCGAACTAAAGAAAGATGCTTTCCCGAAGAAGATCTTAAATCAACTCTATAAATTGACCCCTCTCCAGACTTCTTTCCACTACAATATGCTCGCTCTTATTGACGGTATTCAGCCCCGTATTCTCGGTTTGAAAGAGATTCTTGGCGAATTCATCAAACATCGCCAGAAAGTTATCCGTCGTCGTACCGAATTTGACCTAAAGAAGGCAAAAGAACGTGCTCATATCCTCGAAGGTTTAAAGATTGCTCTCGATAATATCGACGAGGTTATTAAAGTTATCCGCGCCTCTTATGACGATGCCGACAAACAACTCATGAAACGTTTCGGCCTCTCTGAAATTCAGGCTAACGCCATTCTTCAAATGCAACTTCGCAGATTACAAGGTCTCGAACGCGACAAAATCGAAGAAGAATTAAAACAGCTACATGAACTCATCAAGAAATTAGAGGCGATTCTCGCTGACGAAAAAGAAGTCTTAAGAGTAGTTAAAGAGGAATTAATTGCAATTAAAGAGAAATATGACGATCCTCGCCGTAGTAAAATTATCAATCACGAGGTTGGCAAATTCTCTGAAGAAGAATTAATCCCTGAAGAAGAAAGTGTCATTCTCTTAACTTCCGAGAATTACATGAAGCGCGTCCCTCAGAACGATTTTCGTAAGCAAAACAGGGGTGGTAAAGGTAAGCGCGGCATGACTACTAAAGAAGAAGACGTCATCGCCCAGATTTTGACTGCAAATTCTCATGATTATCTCTTATTCTTCACCAACCAAGGAAGGTTATTCCGTATGAAAGCCTATGAAGTCCCTCAAGCTTCTCTCGCTGCTAAGGGAACCGCCGCTGTTAATATGCTAAACATGCACCCAGAGGAAAAAATCACCGCAATCATCAAACAGGGTGATACTAGCGCCGACGGCTACCTCTTTATGGCGACAAAGAAGGGAACGATTAAAAAGACCGCAATCAAAGACTTCTTTAACGTCCGCAGCAACGGGTTAATCGCGATTAAACTAGACGCTGGTGATGAGTTAAGATGGGTTAAAGAAACAACCGGTGACCATGATATCGTGATTTCTACCTCTGCTGGCCAGGCCACGCGCTTTAACGAGAAAGAAGTGCGCGCGATGGGCCGCTCCGCTCGAGGTGTAAGGGGTATGCGCCTCCGTCCGAAAGATGAAATCGTTGGCATGGACGTTATTACTGACCCAGACCAGAAACTCATCGCTGTTTCGGCCAACGGCTACGGTAAAGCTACCCTAGTTGCCAACTTCCCGCCCCATAAGCGTGGTGGTGTTGGTATTAAAGTGGCCGCTGTGACCGCTAAAACCGGCCCAATTGTCGCTGTTCATACGCTTGATCCGCTCGCTAAAGAGGTTATTATGATGTCTACCAAGGGGCAAGCCATCCGTGTCGCGATGAAAGAAATCCCGACTCTTGGTCGTGCTACCCAGGGCGTTCGCATCATGAAGATGTCCGAAGGCGACACCGTTGCCTCTATCGGCATCGTCCTCCCGGAAGAAGAGACCGAACAAAAAACTGACCAAGAACCCGAAAAACCGAAAAAGGCTTAAATAAAAACCAAAAAAGCCGCGTTTACACGCGGCTCTTTTGTTGATTCGACTCTTTTTAGCACATGCACTAAACAAATTAAGCATAAGCCAGAGGTGGGGGGTTGAAATTTCAGCTAGAATGTGCCTATACTCCCTCAAAATTAAATAATCATCACGCCGCACATCTGTTAGCGGGTGATTGAAAGGAGCTATATGGTAAAAAAACTACCCCTCATAATATCAACTTTAGCTATTCTTTCTAGCCTAGTTACTATACCTAGTGCTAGCGCCATCAATGACGAGGGCCCCTGGTCATTTGACCAATTATTTCTAGCTACCACCGAACTAAAAGCCATAGTCGATTCAGGTTGTCCTACTCAAGAGTATTTTAGGTCAGCTTGTGTGACTAGAATTATGGAGGCTAGGGGAGGAATCTACTATCTCGGCTTGCCGAATTTCCAATACGCTCAGTTTTCCGTCGCCTCGATTGATTTTAGCAACGATGACGGAACTAGCACGCTCGAATATTATCTCAGAAGCGAAGACTTATATCGGAACTATAACTGGAGACTACCTTATGACGATTTCTTGTCGAGGCTTTACATTGTACAGCTAGAGATAGATCACGGCGATAATTACGTCTCTGACATTAAAAACGGCATAGAAGAGCCATACTGGCGCGTGCTTTATGACGGCACCAAAACAGATGAAGAAGACAGCTTGCTCCCTTATGATGAGAGGGCGACTCTTACCATTAAAAAACCATCTTTTAGTCCAGAATACGAAAAATATATCAGGTATTATTACGTAGACACCAACGGCGACGCTGAATTTTATACCTTGGATTTTACCCATTGTAAAGACGGCAGAAAGTATAACATCTGGTATGATACCGCGCACCCATACGCATATTTTCGCGATTTTGGTTATGAAGAAGGCTTTGAGGACGGATATAACGAGGGGAACGCGATTAGTTACAATGACGGCTACACCAATGGCTATGAAGACGGTTTTAATACCGGTAACGGCGTTGGCTTTGAAGAAGGCTATAGCAATGGTTTTGAAGATGGTTACAGTACGGCTACCTATGAACTAGCAGATACATCGCTCGGAGGAAATTCTCTGGAAGAAGACGAAACCGAGGACGAAACCGGGAACGATACTTTTAACGAAAATAACGAAGATAGCCCAGAATTGCCAGCCGAAAATGAAGAAACGCCTAAAACTAATCTCCAAATCGAAGAAAAAATCACCAGTAATACTGGCGCTATAAAAGTTAGCAATAGTTTAAAACTTAAAACTCCGAATACCGGTTCATTCACCAGGGAATCGTATTCAGCCGAATTTCCGTGGTGGCTTGGCCTTCTCTGCACTTTAGGAATTTTGGCTCTTATCTGGCTTATGCTTCCAAATCGTTCTCGAAGTCGGAAAAACTCGAAAAAAACTCTTGACAAGATAAAAAAAGTGCGATAAAATGGGGACAGTCTAAAGCTGCGAGTAGATATTTTAGCAGTCTTTGGAAATAATTTAACAATTTAGTTGTGCAATTAATCATCGTCAGTTTTTAATTTATGTTGAGTTTTTCAAATTTAACATTACTTTAATGGAGAGTTTGATCCTGG
>JAFWMT010000006.1 GCA_017545525.1 Candidatus Saccharimonadota bacterium | reverse complement strand
AGGAGTTGGGGTAGGGGTAGGGGTAGGGGTAGGAGTTGGGGTAGGGGTAGGAGTTGGGGTAGGAGTTGGGGTAGGGGTTGGGGTAGGGGTAGGGCTATCTGGCTCATCTGGGACAACTGGCATATCTTCATAAACTGGCGAGCCTTTCGGGTTAATTACTTGCAAACAAAGCTCGTGGCTTACGATGTTGCCATTATCATCATACACTGGCTTCATTTTAATGGTCATTTGGCCGATTTCATTCCCATCTTTATCTAACCAATAAAGTTGGGTGACTTCGAGATTATCCTCGTTTGTAGTACATCTGACCAGTTCCATATTGTCATGAGTCGCAGGCTTTGTAGGGTCTTTCAAACGCATGAAAGCGTTATCGCATTCACCGTTCATTATAACTCGACGCGTGAAGGCATTATCAATGATTTTGTCGAATTGTTTTTGATAGGCATCAAAATCATCGTCGCTCAAGCTTTCTAGTTTAGCTTCAGTTTCAAGGATGGTAAGCCCTTTGAATTCTTCGGGTTTAAGATCTTCGGGGAGATTGGCTAAGTAATCGGCAAAACTCTCAACTTGATTATGAGCAGCGTATTTTATCATCTCGCATTCATCGTTATTACAAACTTCAGCGACTTCAGTAGCGTTAGCAAATGCGTATGGACCAGTTTTATGTTCAGAAAGCCACATGCCCTTTTCGCCATAACCGTCTTTAATACCTTTTTCGGTTTCGACATCGACTTCAGCTTCAGATACGATCCCAATTTCAGATTCAGCTTCGGACTCACTTTCGGTTTCGACGCCGAGGTCTTTCAAGGCCTGTTCGTATTGGTCTTCGGTGCTTTGTTCAGCTTCCGATTCGATGGCAGGTTCTTCAGGATAATTGTCTTTATTTTTATCTTTACCACCAAAGATGGAAGCGATTATCGCAGCACCTATTCCAGCACCTATTCCGCCAACAAGAGCAACTACAGCAAAGCGTCTGATAAATTTGCGGAAGGCTTGGTTCTTCTTCGCTTTATTTTTAATCTCGTCAATCTTTTTGCCTTTTTCACCAGTAGTACCTTCAAGCTCGGCGATTTGTTGATCAATTTCTTCAAGTCTCTTCAATAAAGCTTCATTCTCAGCGAGCTCTTTTTCAGCTGCTTCTTTCTCGTCTATAAGATTTCCGATATTTTTATCCTCGTAGCCAGCTTCGGGATTAGACATGGTATCCCATTTAGCTGCATCTGGATTAGCGCCAGATGTAGGGGCTTTTTCAAAATCTTTTTCACTCATTTTGACCTCCTAAAAAGCTTTTTGCAAAATCTTGCATAGAATCTGTTATGGACTGTTCCATATCTATCCCTGCGCGGTCAAAGAATGATTGAAAAATATCTGGGTCTTCACTCTCATCTAGGAGCTTGTTAATTTCGGAAAGTTGTTCGTCGTTTAATTTTCCGAAAAGATCTGTGCTGATTTTGTCGTCAAGGGCTTTCATTGTCTTTTCGCGTAAGGAGTCTAGCTCTTCAACGTCGTTAACTGCCAGAGGCTCCTTTTTTATAAGTTCGTCGACAAACTTGCCTAAGGTTTCCCGATCGATGAGATAATCGTCCATAGTAGATTTTTATTAAATTATTATTGACCTTTCTGATTTTAGTTTAACATAACCTTTTTTTTAGGTCAACAAAAAATTGCAGAAATCTTATAGACACATAAAAACCGAACATCATGTTCGGTTTTTATGTAATTTATGGTTAGTTTTAGGTGTTTGTCTTACATTGGGGGTTCCTTTCTATTTACTAATTATATCTAAATGGTAAATGATTTTTAGGCAGTTATTTTTTCGTTTTTGAAGATATTAAATACTATGTGACCACGAGTTTGATTAATTTTTCTAGCTTTAATCTTTTCGATACTTTCTGATGATACTTTGTCCGGAGAGATATATTCTTTCTCCCTATCATAAGGTTCATAATCAATATCGTCTTTCCAGTCCGAGTTGATAACTTTTTTTGGTATTTTTAATTCTTCCATTTTATTTTTTCCTTTTTTTTGTTTTTATTTTTGTTTATTTGTTAGAATTTTTGTTTTATTTTCTAACTTAATTTCAGTATAGCACACTTTGCTAAAAAAGTCAATACTTTTTATGCTTAAATATGCACATTTTGTCAAATTAACAGATATAAATATAATAAAAATCTCGCTAGTCCTCGGCTCGCAGTCGTCAAAAATACAACAGTTAGTCGAATCCTCACTGAAATTAACAGTTTCAGATTCGGATTCGTAACGGTTGTATTTTTGACTGCTGGCGCCTGCGGAGTCGCTCGATTTTTATTATATTTATATCTTTTCTAGGGAGATTGTGACGTTTTCGCCGTTGATTTTAGCAATTTCGTCGTGGGCGTAATTTCCGGTTTGGTTGATTTCTTTAGCGCCAACTTCGGTTTTTATAAGTTCAACGTAGTTTTCTGGAAGAGTGGTAGAAATAGAGAGTTTAATCTCGTCGTCTTGGCGAAGGCCGGCATGTTTACGGGCAGATTGGACGGCGCGGATAATTTCGCGTGCAGTTCCCTCTTCAATCAGTTCAGGAGTAAGAGTTTTATCGAGCGTAAAGGTCTTAGCGTTCTCGACCTTTTTCACGTTGACTTCGTCAGCAATAATCTGTTCATAGAAACTATCTAACTTCTCACCATCATAGGTGAGCTTAGCGAGCGGTTGGCGAATCTTAATCTGGTCTTCGGTATCGGATTTTTGCATGCGAAGAGCTAAGGCGTCGGTGATAATCTGGCGAGTACGAGACATATGGTCTAGGGTTTCGTGGTCAATTTCGCCGGCAGCAGGCCAGTCAAGGAGATGGACCGAGTCAGTTTTTCCGGTCATTTTTTGATATAGCTCTTCAGCGAGAAACGGAGTAAAGGGCGCTAGAAGTTTGGATAAATATATTAATACAAAGTAGAGCGTAGCAAAGGCCTGTTTTTCGTCCTCTTTATCATCGTTTTTACTAAAGCGGCGGCGAGAGCGACGGACGAACCAGTTGCTCATGTCGTCGATGAACGGGAGAACGACGTCTAACGCTTTCGGGATATTGTATTCTTCCATGCCGGAGGTGATGTCGTTTCTTAACTGATAAATGCGGGAGATGATCCAGGCATCTAGGGGATTCGAAATATTACCATTTCGGGTCGCGTCGTTTTCCCCTGTCGCCACAGGGGAAAACGCGCTATGACTCGCGCTGCCGCGCTCCGTAATCCCCTCAATGGTAATATTCTCGAATTCGTCACTATCTATATCTTCAACTTCCGCGTAGGTCGTGAAGAAGTCGTAGACGTTCCAAATCATGGCGAGTTTGCGATTGACGTCGGAGACGTCTTTGTCGAGGAGAGCGAAATCTTCGCCGGAGAGGACTGGGCTAGAGAGAAGGAGGAAACGGAGGGCGTCGGCAGAGTATTGGTCCATTAGCTCATTCGGGTCGGTAAAGTTGCCGAGGGATTTGCTCATCTTACGGCCATCGTTCCCTGCTAAAGTGCCAGTAGTAATGACATTCTTGTAGGCGTTTTTCGGGCCATTTTTAGCCTTTTCGCCGAAAGCGCCAATACTAGCGAGAGCAGTATTAACAGCGTGAACGTAATAGAACCAAGCGCGAACTTGACCAACATACTCTACAATGAAGTCGGCTGGGTAGTTAGCTTCAAATTTTTCCCTATTTTCAAAGGGATAATGAAGCTGGGCGAACGGCATGGAGCCAGATTCGAACCAGCAGTCGAGAACCTTTTCGATGCGGGTAAAATGTTCGCCATTTAAATCGAATTCAATTTCATCAACCCAGGGGCGATGATAATCTTCGAGTTCTTTACCGGAAAGCTCTTTTAACTCGGCATAGCTGCCAATAACTTTAACCGAACCCTTGTCTCCCTTCCAAACTGGCATAGCAGTGGCCCAGAAACGATCACGAGAAAGATTCCAGTCAGGAGCTTGTTCGATATTTTTTGCGAAACGGCCATGTTTGAGATAATTTGGAAACCAATTAATGTTCTCATTCTCATCTAGCATCATCTGTTTCTGACCATCAATATTGAAGAACCAGGACGGAAAAGCGCGATACATAATACGTTCTTTACTACGAGGATTAAAGGGATATTCGTGCTGGATATACTCAATTTTATAGATAATTCCCTTTTCTTCGAGGCATTTAGCGATGAATTTGTTGCCTGTCCAGATTTGGATACCATGCTCGTCGGTATCGCGAACGCCGAGCTCATGCAATTTTTCGGCATATTCTTCAAGATAATAACCATTTTCATCAAGACAATCGACAAAGTCGATTTCGGCTTCGTGCTTAGAGTAGAGAGCGTAGTCGTCTTCGCCATAAGCTGGGGCGATATGAACGATGCCAGTACCTTCTTCTTCACCAACAAAATCAGCAGTAAAGACCTTGCAGGTTGTACCGTCGATAGATTCATAGGTCAAACCGTTCAAGTCGGTGCCTTTGATGGTTTTTTCGGGTTTTTGGCCCTTAAAGAGGTTTTCGGCGCGTTTTACAGCTACGATATATTTTTCACCATCTATATCATAAATACCATAATCTAAGTCTTTACTGACAGCTAAGGCGCGATTGCCCATTAAGGTCCAGGGAGTCGTAGTCCAGGCGAGCATATAAGCGGATTCAGGAGAATCTACTAATTTGAATTTAACATAAGCGCTAGGGTCGGTGACGACTTGGTAGGCGTCGTTGTCCATGGTAACTTCGGCTTTAGAGACTGGGGTAGCGAATTTAGTATCATACATTAAAACTTTGCGACCTTCGTAGATTTTACCAGCGTCGTAGAGTTGTTTGAAAGCCCACCAAACGGATTCCATGAAATCTTTGTTCATGGTGCGGTAACAATTATCAAAGTCTACCCAGCGGCCAACGCGGTCAATGGTGCTGCGCCAAGTTTCTGAATTGGCGACCATAGATTCGCGAGCTTTGATGATATAATCTTCAAGGCTCCATTTAGTGCCAATTTCACGACGATCAGTAATACCGAGCTGTTTTTCAACAAAATTTTCAGCTGGAAGGCCATGACAGTCCCATCCCCATCTGCGTTCTACTCTATAGCCGTTCATGGTCCAATAGCGCGGGACGACGTCTTTAACGATAGAGCTAAGGAGTGTACCATGGTGCGGATTGCCCGTAATGAACGGAGGGCCGTCATAAAAAACATAGGATTTATCAATCGGGCGATTTTCGACCGATTGTTCAAAAGTTTGATTTTTCTTCCACCACTCGCTGATGGCCTTTTCGTATTCAACAGCCTTACGGCGTTCTCCAGCTCTATATTTCATATCTATTATTTTACCATAAAAATAAGTTTTTGGAGAGGGATGCAGGATTATGGAGATACTTTTTACTTATGCTTCTTGCAAAAGTTGATTTTTATGGTATAATTTCTGGCAAGGTGGGAGGACTTTGAAAGGTGGTGAAACGAGATGATGGAAGATTATGATACAGCGACAATTAAAACGTTGGCTTATCTTAGAGGAAGATTAGATGGTGAAGGGTTTAAGCAATCCCAAAAAGCATTAGCATTAGCGCTGATAGCACATGCGAAGCAGACTCGTAAAAATGGCGCGCCATATATCGTCCATCCGTTAGCGATGGCATGTGATGCGATAGCATGTAGAGGGGCGACCGATGAAATCATCGCAACGATTTTACTGCACGATGTGTGCGAAGATTGTAATATTCCCTTATCAGCGTTACCGGTAAACGAAGTGGTGAGGCACGGCGTCAAACTAATGACTATCCGCCCGTTCCAGGGCGAAGAGAAGTTCGAAACAAAAAGACGTTATTTTAACGAGCTTTTGGACTCGAAGGAGGCAATCATTTGTAAAGCATTCGACAGATATGTTAATTTAAATGATGCTGAAGGCGTCTTATCGGAAGAGGCGATTGTTAAAAATATTAAAGAAACTCATGAACTTTTAATGCCGGTTTTAAAACAGGCAAAGTATGAATATCCGGAACTGTCGGATATGCTACACACTATCCGTACAATGTTAAAAAATACGCTTAGGATAATGGCAGAACATCGCAAAATAAAGCTTGAATGATCTAATTCCCCACCTTAGGCCCCCATTGGGGGCCATTTTATTTTTTAGTATGAAGGTCGAGCTGCGTATAAGGGATGTGAATTTTATGAGACTCGAGGGTAGTAATGATAACGCGGAGAGAGTCGCGACGAATTTGGAGAGTACTCATAGGGTCACAAGTCACGACGATTTGATAATTAAGCGAGGATTCGGCGAGAGCGGTAATGCCCTGATATTTAACGCTAGTAATACCGTCGTGTTTAGCGAGTTGTTTAACGATTTCCTGTAGAACGCTTTCAGCATCTTCGACTTTTAGCTCATAAGGTAGCGGGATGGGGATGTAAATGTAGCCTGAGACAACTTCAACTTGATCAATATTACGGTTTGCGATTGAAACGATATTCATAGTATTGATATCTTGAATTTTAGTCGTGCGAAGGCTGATGGAGAGCACTTGGCCAGTATTACCACCATATTTGATTACGTCGCCAATTTCATAATAACCATCGGAAATAATATCAAGACCGCGGAAAATGTCTTTCATGGCGTCCTGGAGAGCAAAACCAACCACGATTGAGGCGATACCAACACCAGCGAGCATAGAAGTAACATTAACGCCGAAGATTTGGAGAATGACAAGAAGAGTAAAAATGCCGAGGACATAGCCGACAATGCTTTTTAACATATGAATGAAGGTTTTATTCTTTTTATTCGAGAGAATTTTAGAATTTTTCTGTTCCTTTCTATCAAGGAAGCGGGCGACGACGCCATAAATAACTAGGCTAAAAAGAATGACAACGACAGACCAGAAACATCTTTGGAACCAGACATTGTCGATTATTTCTTCTAATAATTTCATTTTTCTCCTTTAAATCATATAAAATAAAACTTCGTTCATAAGCGGGAGTTCACGACCACGCCAGGAAGCACGCACCTCGCCACGCTCACCGAGGGCTAAAATAGTAGGATACTCAACGACGTCATAGGCTTCGCAAAAACCAACGTTTTCGTCTGGATTCATAACTTCTATTTCGCGACCGGTTTGGCGCCGAAAGTTTTCGAGCCATTCAAAAACGCTTCTACTATAATCTTGATTATCTCGATAAATACAAATTACTCTCATGATTCCCTTTCTGGCGAGTTCTAATGTAGCCTAAATCTAATTAGCTACGTCACCCGTCATGTGATGCCCTCTTATTCTTTTGTTCCTTCAAAATATTCTCGAAATCTTCAAGGGTTTTAAATTCGCGAAAAACACTAGCAAAACGAACGTAGGCGACTTCATTTACTTCGGCTAGAACGTCAAGGACGGCTTCGCCAATCTGTTTAGATGATACTTCGTCAGTATTATAACTATAAAGAATATCGGAAGCTCGGTTGACAACGTCCTCAACTTCTAATTCGGAATTAAAGAATTTACCGACACTACGGCGAACGGCAAGTAGAAGTTTATCACGATCAAAAATCTCTTTATTGCCGCTTCGTTTTTTGACAGTCAGAGGAGGCATTTCAATCCTCTCGTAAGTGGTAAAACGAGATCCATCGCTTGCTTCACGACGACGGCGAATCATAGTGCCGTCAACAGTTTCGCGGCTTTCTAGAACTTTACTATCTCCGATACGAAATTTCCGTTCCACCCGCGCCTCCTTTTATTTCCTTTTCTTTCCTTTTAGGCGCTCTCTTAAGGACGGCGGGATATCCATTTCGTCATCTTCAGGAGCAGGTTCTACTGGTTCGGGCTCGTGTTTAATTGATTCCCACATGTTAGACTTATTTTCGGTAGCAAAATCTTTCGCTTCAGCAGTCGGTTTTTCATCTTTAAAATTAGTTTCTAGAGCTGGTTCTTCAGGTTCATTATAATATTCAGAATCAAATCCTGTAGCAACGACGGTAACAACGATTTCGTCCTCTAATTCTGGGCGAATGGAGGCCCCGAAAATGATGTTCGCATCCGGAGAAACGGCACCGGTAATAACTTCGGCAGCTTCTTGAACCTCGGACATTGACATATCGTAACCACCAGCAACTGAGAAGAGTACGCCGCGGGCGCCTTCGATTTTAACCTCAATTAAAGGAGATTCAACGGCTTGTTGAGCAGCAATAACGGCACGATTCTCGCCAGAAGCTCGGCCAATACCCATAAGAGCAGAGCCAGCATTCTTCATGATTGCTTTCACATCGGCAAAGTCGAGGTTGATTAATGAATGTTCGGTAATTAGTTCCGAGATGCCCTGAACGCCTTGGCGTAAAACATCGTCAGCGATTTTAAAGGTTTCAAGAAGAGGAGTGCGAGGATCAATGGTTTGTAATAATCTATCGTTCGGGATAGTAATAAGGGCATCAACTTGGCGAGCGAGTTTATCAATCGCAACATCAGCATTCGCACGGCGACGAGCACCTTCGAAAGTAAATGGTTTAGTTGCAACTCCGACGGTTAAAATATCTTTCTTTCTCGCTTCTTCAGCAACGATTGGGCCAGCACCAGAACCGGTACCGCCACCGGCACCTAGAGTGATGAAAACCATGTCTGCACCGTCTAGGGCTTTGTCAATTGCTTCCCTCCCCTCTTCAGCAGCTTCGCGACCTTTTTCAGGATCACCACCAGCGCCTAGGCCTTTGCCGATATGGACTTTGACGTCGGCTGGAGAATGATGTAGGGCTTGGGCATCGGTATTAATGGCAACAAATTCCACGCCAGAAAGGCCCACTTCTTTCATACGTTCAACTGCAGAACCACCGGCACCGCCGACTCCTACGACTTTAATACTAGCTTTGCTTTCCACCTCTGTTGGTTTTACCTCTGGCATAACAATTACCTCGCTTAAAATTTGATTCTAGTATACACCTATTTCACACCTAAATCAAGAGGTATTTAGAATTTGCTAAAGATTTTTTGGAAAAAGTTAGGTTTTTTTAAGTTTTTTGAAGCTTTTTTGGATTTTTTCCCAGTTGGAGTTGAGTAATTTATTTCTTCAGCAGCAAGAATAGCAAGACCGACAGCAGTGGCAAATTCAGGTTTTTCGATTGACTCTGCAACTCCATCTAAGCCCGTCGGAGCGCCAATTTTAACGGAGGCTTCAAGACATTTTTTCGCGTATAAATCAATATCGCGCATTTTAGCTCCACCACCGACTAAAACGATGCCTTCTGGCAATCTTTGGTCATAACCAGCAGATTTCAATTTCTTACGAACTTCTTTGAAAACTTCATCAAGACGAGCTTTTACCACTTCTTCGACCTCTTTACGATCGAAAGTACGCTCACCGTTCTTTCCAACTTTTATAGCAATACTTTTTTCTTGGTCGAAATTACCGGTAACGAAACGAGTTTTAATCTCTTCAGCCAATTCAGGGTCGATAGCGAGGACTATAGCTAAATCGTTAGTAATGTTATGAGAACCGGCCGGAATTACGCCAACATATTGCAAATCACCTTCTTCATAGACAGCGACGGAAGTCGTAGCAGCGCCAAAATCAACAACGGCGACGCCATTTTCCTTCTGGCGTTCGTTTAAAACAGCACGCGCGGCAGCCACAGCACTCGGGACAAGCCTTAAGGCTTCTACATCAGCGGTAAGAGTAGCTTTTTTCAAATTGTCGCAGTTTGGAGTGAGTGCTGAAATGACGCAAGCACGCATTTCAAGACGAGCTCCAGACATACCGAGCGGATCTTTAATGCCACCTTGACCATCTAAAGCATACTCTAAAGGGACAACATCTAGGACATCACGATTAGCCGGGATGCGTCCGGAAACGGCAACATCTTCAACACGGTCTAGGTCTTCATTGTCAATTTCGTGCTCAACGGCACCAACGGCGACCATGCCTTCGGTATGAGTAGAAATAACCGTAGAGCCATTGATCGAGACATAGGCGCTTCTCACATCATAGCCACCCATCCTTTCAGCATCGCCGAGCATTCGGTCAATAGCGCCGGCAGGGCCAGCTAAGTTAGCCGGGATGCCTTTACGCATGCCCGCAGATTTACCTTCATTATAACCAACGATGGCAATTTTACCATCTTTGTTAACTGTAGCGATGACGGCACGGACGTTTTCCGTTCCAACATCTAGACCAGTTACAAAACGCTTATCGTTTTCCATACTTTCATTATAACATACTTTAGCTTAAAGTTTTAATTTGGCAAGGTCAGTACTTCATAACCTTCTTTAGTAACGAGGACGGTATGTTCATAATGACAGCCGATGCTACCATCTTTCATCTTTACGGTCCAATTGCTGTCTTTATCGACGTAGTTAGCTGGCTTGCCAAGGCAAGACATAGGTTCGATACAAATAGTGTCGCCTTCAACTAGCTGGTAACCATGTCCTTTTTTACCATAATTTGGAACTTCGGGAGATTCGTGCATAGATTTACCGATACCGTGGCCGATATAATTTTCAATCACACCAAGATGGTCTTTTCTTAAAACCTTTTCAACGGCATGGCCGATGTCGCCGATATGGGCGCCTGGCTTAACCTGTTCAACTCCTTCCCAAAAAGAAGATTCGGTCACGGAAATCATTTTCTTCACCGCGGGGGAAGCTTTTTCGCCGACAATCATGGTGAAAGCTGAATCAGTGAAATAACCTTTATAATAGATATCAAGGTCAAAAGAAACTTTGTCGCCCTCCGTTAGAATTTCGTCAGTCGGGGCACCATGGACAAGCTCATCATTAACGGAAATGCAAATAGCACCCGGAAATTCATCGTCTAGCATATCATAAGCGACTTTCGCCCCACGTTTTATAATCTCTTTTCTTACCCATGCGTCGATTTCTTTGCCAGTCATGCCAGGTTTGACGTAGTTTTTCAGGTCGCGAAGTAAATTACCGAGGATTCTACCGCCTTCACGCATAGCAGAAATTTTCTCGTCAACCTCGGCACGAGTAGCGGTTTCGAGATTAATAATTCCCTGTTTATTCACCATAACTTTTTTCGATTTCTCCACCATTAACATCCGTAGTTTGTTCAGTCGCGTTGGGATTCATTTCTTTTACTACTTCGACCAATCGTCCAGTCACTTCTTCAATTTTGCCAACGCCGTCAACGTGCTGGATTGGAATATTTTTTCCTTCTAACAGAGGTAAAATTGAACAAATATTTTGTTCAAAAATCTCAAAGCGACGATCGATGCTTGCTTTTTCTTTGTCATCGTCACGACCACGCAATGCGAGGCGATCATACAGCTCTTCCTTCGGGACATCAAGGATAATGGCGCCGTCAATTTTGTCGGCCATGTTTTCAGTAATATATTCGGCTTGGGCCTTATCTCTAGGATAACCATCCAAAATAACATCAAAACCTTCAGCTTCGGCTTTTTCAATTTGTTTATTCATTAATTTAATTACGTCTTCGTCAGGAATAAGCCCGCCTTTATTGATAATTTCTTCATAATCGCCGGTTTCGCGAATAGCCTCACCAACTGAAAGCCAGCGCCAACCGAAAATTTCAGATAAAGCTTTGCCTTGGGTCCCCTTCCCTGAACCTGCCAAGCCGAATAATATGATCATAAATAACTCCTTTTCTTCATTATACCATAACAGAAGATGAAAAAATCTCCCTTCCGGGAGATTTTTTATTTAAGTCCTAGTTTGATTCGCTCGGTTTTTTCAGCCTTACGAGCTTCGCGGATAATTGCTTTCAATCTACGCTCACGCTTCGAAATTGGTTTAGAAAAACGCATTTGCGACTTCTTTAGGGGCATCATGCCACTCTGGAGGACTTTACGGTTAAAGCGACGAATAATATTCTCGTTAGCTTCTCCCTGGTCTTTTCTTGTAACTTTTATAGCCATATTGCTTCTAATTATACCATACTCTTTTATAGATTACAAGAAGGATGCTATTTGTGATTTTTCTTATGAGATTTTGTTGACTTAAATTTTCTGCCAGATACGAAATTTTCTACTTTGCTTAAAGTTTGATTGGTACGATAGAAACGATAGCCAATAAACCCGATACATGAAACAATGACGACGGCCATAATAATCTCGGCTGGACCAGTATTTGGAAGTTCCTGACATCCTTCAGCGTTAGGGTTAGTGGCACAAGTCTCGTCAGCTACAATATCTTCTGATTCGCCAGCAGGTGATACTGAGAATGTAGTGCTGATGCTGACTCCGCTAGAGTAATGAGCAGTTAGAGTATGTGAACCGGTAGGTAATGTGTCCATAAATTGACTTGGAATTGAGATAACTGTATCTTCCGAATTTACTTCGTAATTAGACTCTTCTACTTTATTACCATCGATTTCCACGGACTCAAGCGCTTCTGATGGATAACTAATTTCTACAATTGAATCGACATCGGAGTTAATAACATAATCTTGGGCTTGTTGCCATTCGACTTCGCCTTTGCTCCAAACTGCATATAGCGTTTCATTATAAACACCTGGAGTAAAGGTAAACGATGCTCCTGGTGAGTAATCTGGTGATTCAGCGTATTCACTAGTTGACCAACCGAAAAATTCTTTTCCGGTTAGAGTTGGCTGTTCTGAGCTAAGATTAACACTGCAAGAATCCGAGATGGAGTTTTCTGGATGGCAAGTCTGAGGAGCGAAAGAACCTTCACCGCCGTTAATGTTATAAGATAAAGTGTAAATTGGGGCCCAAACACCTAAGAGATATAAATCTTGGGAAATATTATAGGTATTGCCCGGCAAATAAGTGGCATGATTTAAATCTGTAGAAGCGTTATAGCCTAGGAATACATAACCATCACGGGTTGGGATGCTAGATGGTATAGTGATCTGACATGTGGTCGAGTTTTCCGATGAGGTAGTGCACTGCACTGTCTCAGGGAAACCAGTTCCGCCGTTATTAGAGCTGAAGTAAACAGAATAAGTGTTGTAAATTTCTGGTTCAGGCGGAATATCCATGAGCTTATATGTAACTACGATGTTCAAATCTTCGGTGCTAGCGGTCAAAGTTAGTTTATTGTTAGATATCGCTACGATACTATTATTAACCTTGACGTTGTCAATTTCATAGCCTGATTTAGGCTTAAAGGTAATGGTGAATTCTTGGCCAACTTGGATATTGGTTAAAGATGACGAGATGGTGCCGCCTTCGCCATTAACTGAAGTATTAACATTAATAACTTGTTTCCAGATAGCGTAGAGGGTGGTATTAGATTTTAGTTTGATGGTCTTGCCTGCTTGATATGAAGCGGAAGTGGCATCGGGTTTAGTTCCCCATCCTAGGAAGATATGAGAAGTACGCGTAGGGTTAGCGTCGGCTATAGTGAGTTTACAGTTACCATCGGCTGTTTTAGGAGAACAAGTTTGACTAGTTGGAGCATTGTTGCCACCGTTAGCGTCATAAGACAAAGTATAAATTGGGGCCCAGATGGCATAGAGAGTTGTATTTTCTGCAATAAGAATTTTTTTATTACTCTGATAAATGCCCGAAGTGGAAGAAGCTTCCTTCGCCCAGCCGAGGAAATTATAACCGTTCCTAATTGGTTTAGCGTCGGGGATTTTAATTTTACAGCCGCTGACGCCTATACAAGATTGTGCCGGGAAAGAACCCGTCCCACCGTTTAAGTTGTAAGAAAGAGTGTTGGTCTTGATTTCTTTATAACTACATTTAGTCACTCCGGCTTTAGAGATAGCACAGAAAACACCGTTACCTTGGTTCTGGCTAGTTTTGAAATATTTAGGTCCGTTACCGTCAAAAGTAAAATCATAATAATAGAAACGAGTGGTGGAGAAATTTGCGGCATTAGTTGTAACACCACGCCGATTAGCTACAACATAGACACCGGCGCGATTGAGATTAAGCGCCTTAATTGCGTCAGGGGCGCTATTGCCACCGTGATGAGAGGCTTGATAAATTACAATGTTATTTAAATCACTGCCTAATCTATCTGCTACTTCTAGGGCTGCACGAGTTTCAGAATAAACTTTATTAGAGGTTCCTTTCTTAAAAGTCACACCATCAAAGCCTTTATATCCATAAATTTCATCAGCGTTATGAGTAGTAAATCTACGGTAACTGTTACCGTAAACTTCGTGATTCTTTAAGGTAACTTCTTTGTTTTGTTTTGCACTATAATATACGACTTTTTCTTTGGTTGGCAAAAGATCGTAACCATAATTATCGATATCGTTTGCGAAATAGATATATTTACTGCTAGTATTGGTTCTAACTTCTGCGAGAACTACGTACGAATTACCATTAGATAGACAAGTGTTTGACTCACGCCATTCTCCATTTTTCTTCATGGTAGCGTAGTAGAAAGTATTGAAGGTGTATTCAGCGCTTTTTTCAAGTTTTTTGGTTTTTTCATATTTAATATTTGGGTAATTACCGCTGGAATTATTAAGACGAAGATAATAGCCGTCGGAATCTTTAAGAAAATTACTCTCGTTAAATTGACCTGTGTACCTAATGAAATTTAGAACATAAGCATTATCACAATTCGCTACATCGCTGTAGACATCTCTAGTATTGTAAAAATAGAGTTTTAGATATTTCCCTACTGATATCTCAGCGTTACCGGTTCCTTCAGCATTCATTTTTTTATAATTGGCATAATTCTGAATAGCTTCACCATCAACTTTATATTTAGTAGCGTTAGTATAAATGTTAGCCTTTTCGGCTTTAGCTGCGCTGATAATACTATCATAGGCGGTTTTTCGGCTAGGCTGGTATGGGATTAATCTACCTTCATATTTTATTGCAACGTTTTTTACTTTAACATCTTTGTCTTGGATTATAGCGGCAGCATTGCCGTAGTGATCGCCATCTAGGTGAGAAACAATGAGATAGTCTATAACAACTGAACCACCTTTTTTGCCGTTTTGATATTCGCTTAAGGTATCTTTGATTAACTTTTGAATTCTTTCGTTTTTATTCCCGGTGTCAATCAAGACATATTTATTATCTAAGGTCTTAATAATGTTTGCCTCGTTGCCTTTTTGATCGATAGAATAAGCTGGATTCAGTTGGGAGTTTAGAAAACGTACTTCGACTGAATTTTGGTTAGTATCGTCGGCGAAGGTTTTCTCGTTGCTAGATAAAATTATAGTCGGGATGAAACCAGTTAAAATAATAATCAATATGATAAATAGGTTTAGATGATGTCTAAAACCATGAGGATTTCTATTTTTCACGTTAATTTGATGACCTTTCTACTATATATAATATATAGTTTAAAGATGAAAGTCAATAAAAATAAGCCTTATAGGCCTACATAATTATTATGGCGAATCCGACGAGACTCAATGCGGAGCACGATGTCTTGCTTTTTGATATTTTTGTACAACAAAAATGGCGGATCCGACGAGACTCGAACTCGCGACCTCTGCCGTGACAGGGCAGCGCTCTAACCAACTGAGCTACGAATCCACTACCATATTATTATAGCGTACTTTTGGGAGAAAATCAAGATTTACATACCTGGGATTTTAAAGGCACCTGGATCAGAAGCTTGGGGTTGGTAAACTTGGTCTTGCATGGCAGGCTGAGGTCCAAGTGGTTCTGGAGTCGGCTCGACTACAGGCATAGCCGGTTCAATTGGAGTTACGTTTGAAAAATCGGGGGCAGCCGGTCCACTAGCACCATTCATATCAATTGGAGGAGCTGGCGGAGGCGGGAGTATTTCCTCGTCCGGAAGAGGCATATAATTCATTTCCGGTACACCATTAATTTCCGGCGCGGATGAAACGGCAGGAGCATTAGCTAAAGCAGGATTGCCAAAAGTCGGGTTTTCTGAGAAAGCAGGGGTGCCGTTTGAATTAGCGAGAGCTTCTTCTAACATTTTGCCGTATTTATCACTGCCGTCATCTGCAACAACAGTGGTGTTAAAATCTTCTTGCGGCTGGATGACTTTTTCTGGTTTAGCAAATCCATCTTCGGCAGGCATTGCAGTAGAAGGTTCAGAAGCTGGTTCGGAAGATAGCTCGGGAGTTAAACCAGACGTCGGCTCAAGTGTAGATTCGGGAGATTCTGAATCAGAAGCAGGAGTTTCTAAACCTGATTCGGAAGCCTCTTGAGCTGGTTCGGGGGTTGGTTCAGCGCTCAACTCAGGAGTTGAAATTGGAGTAATTTCGGGTGTAGTTTCGGAAGTTGATTCAAGAGCTGGTTCGTCTTCAATGCGAATAGGCTGGTTGCTTGTATCTGGCGTAGTTTCAGCTCCAGCTGCAGCAAGGCTAGCTTCAGCAGCTTTTAAGTCATCGAGCAAAGTAGAATCTTTCTCAGTTACAGTAGCGTCAACTTCTTTAGTTTCGTCAATTCCCTCTTCGTTGCCATGTTCGATATCAAGTTTGGTCGGATCATCATCGCGTTTTTCGGCGACTGGGCTTAAGAGCGAATACATTTCGTTATCGATATCAGGAGTGATGTTTTTAGAAATAAGTTGCTGGTTCGCACCCGATTCCATTAAGCGCGAGGCAATTTTCATAGTTTCAGGAGTGGTTTTCGCATTAGAAAAGCGGTTCGTTGCGGCAACAATACCGGTAAGGAAGGCAGTTGCTTCTTCTTTTTCGATAGCAACTTTACTGTTAATACTATAAAGAAGCCTGGCAATCATTTCAGAGACGGAGCTAGCACTTTTATCACTCCATTCAATTTCACCAAATTTACCTGGGTTGCCGGTTGTAACATTAATAATTACGGCGCTATGCATAATGCGACCGTGTTCACGAAGAGCGGAATCGAGATCAATACCGTTCGTCACATCAAGCGCGACAACTAAGTCAACGTTGAAATCACCATAAGAAAATTCGAGATCTTCCTCGGAGATGCGAGTACGATAAGGAGTAATATAAATCTTCACATAATCGCCATCTAATTTATAGCGAAGATGGTCGGCTTTTTCTTTATTTAGAGCAATGACAAAATCTTGGAGAGTATCGGCAGTAGATTCGAAAGTCTCTTCAGGTTTTAAGAATTCAAGAGCATTTGGAGTAGAACCGGAATAAATTGCAGTGGCACGCTTCCCGAGACGATCAAGGAAAAGCGAAAAGCCAATCGCTGCTGCCATTTCGTCTACCGAAGGGTCACTAGATAAGGCAATTAAAACGTTATGGGCCTCGCCAATTTTACTGGCGACTTCGGCATAGATTTCTGGATCAGCGGTGGCCGTAGGAATAGCCGGAGCAACATCGACGTCGGATGCTGGAGTATCAGGTAAATCGGACGGAGTAGGGACCGAAGGGAGAGATTTGTCTTCCTTTTCGGATGGAATTTCAGGTTCAGTTGGTTCCGGGACGGATATTGGGTCAGAAACGGATGCCAAATCCGAAGCGGACGTCGGGGCGGAGGTAGATGTAGAATCAGAAGCAACCGGGTCAGAAACCGGCTGATCGGAAACTACAGTAGGTAAAGTTATATTATTGTCGTCAGGCATGATAAAATATCGAACCTTTCATAGTTATTATATTACCATAAGCCTAAAAAAACCGCAAGATGTTTTCTCTTTACTTTTCTAGAGAAATGAGGTATAATAAACGAAAATCATTAATTTTTAATTTATATAGGAAGAAAATGCCGATTATTAAATCTGCCAAGAAGGCTGCACGGCAAGCGGAAAAGCGAACCGAGCATAACCAACAAATCAAGAAAGACATCAAGGATGCTTTAAAGGCTTTTAAAGCGAATCCGACGCCAGAAACTTTAGCTAAGGCACAGTCTGAATATGATAAGGCTGTAAAAAAAGATTTGATGAAGAAGAACACTGCTTCTAGACGAAAAGCAAAATTGCACGAAATCTTAAAGGCAAAGGGCGTCAAGTTAACGAAGAAAGCCGGAGCAAAAAAGACTCAATCAAAAGCCAAGACGGCAAAGAAGTAGATTTTAAATCAAGATCTAATTTAGAGAGTTCTTTTAAGACTCTCTTTTCTTTTGGACCTTGTTTTCTCGCATAGTCTTTAATAGCCTGGGAGACGATAAGACCAAAAAACATAATCGGGTCTTCATCGTTTTTAATTGTTTCGAGCATGGAGACGGCCTTTTTACCGTTAGTTTTCGCAGTTCTGTAAATGTCAAAAACTTGATTTAAATTCGGATTTTTGGGAAGAGCAAATTCTTTAATCTCAACTTTTGTCTTAAGAAGCTTATAGGCGTTAGAACGTTTATCAAGTTTTAGTTCCAAAAGAGCAACTTGATGATTAGTATTTAGATAATCGGGAAGTTTATCGAAAGCTGGTTTATTTACGCTCAAGTCGCGGATAAGAATATGACGAGTTTCGGAAAAAAGTGAGTTACCGAGAAAAATACTCGGAAGACTATTGACTTCAAGCTCGCTACCTTCGACAATTTCATAATCTTGGCCAAGATAAACCTCGATGGCTTTTTTAGCGCGAATACGGTCATCGCCAGTAAAAATTTTAAGCATGACGATTCCCTTCTTTCAGGGTTTGGCAATGAGGGCAAATATGAGTACCGCGTCCAGCGACCTTAATTTTTTTAATCTTTTGACCACACCTTGGGCAAGGTTGGTTTTCCCTACGGAAAACTTGGGCAAAAAGTTCGAGATAATCGCCTTTTGTGCCGTCGGCTTTAACGTAAGTCGCCATGGTAGAACCACCTGAAGCGATGGATTTATCCATGACTTCCCTAGCTGACTTAAGTAATAGCTTTGTTTCTTCTTTAGTCAAAGTACCGGATTTTTGGAGAGGGTGAATTTTAGCCGAAAAGAGCGATTCGTCGGCATAGATATTGCCGAGCCCGCAGATAATGGATTGGTCTAGAATAGTGGCTTTAATAGGAGAATTTTGGTGTTTTTGTAATTTTTCATATAATTCATCCGCGGTCATAACCCAGGGTTCTTTGGCAAGCTTTTTAATAAATGGGTCGTCTTCGACCGCTTTGGTCTCTAGGATTTTAATAAAACCGAATTTACGTTGATCATTAAAATAGAGAGTGCCGCCATCGTTAAATCGAAGAAGTACGCGAGTCTGTTTATTTGGAAGCTCGGCGGTAAAATTATCGCTCGGGTGGCCGGCAGCATAGCGTTCTGGACTAGAGCCGTCGTAAATAAGTTGACCGGTCATACGAAGATGAATCATGAGAGAGAGATTCTGATCTAAATCAATGATGAGAGCTTTACCGAAACGACGAAGATTTTTAACGGTTTTATTTTCAGCAATTTTAGGATTGCCCTGAAAAGATTTGTCGCAAAAAACTTCAATTTTTTTAATTTTTTTGTGCAAAATAAAGGATTTTAGGCCCCGTCTAATTGTCTCAACTTCCGGTAACTCTGGCATAAAACTATTTTAGCATATTTTAAAAGTTTTCCACATAAAACACCACATTTAGTGTGAAAAAAGTCTTGACTAACACTATATATAGGGTTTATAATGAATTTTAGGTAATGCTTATAATTAAAACGGAAAGTCCGAAAGTGGTTTTTAAGCGCAAAATGAACAAAATCAGTTTATGAAAACGCCGAAACTTCCGAGACTAAAAGAAAGGAAAAACCATGAAGAAAATCATTTATAGAAACCCAAACGACGCGGAGAATTTCGACATGAAGCGATTCTTAAGTTCGCTGGCGAAATACGCGAAGGTGAGCGAAAAGGAGGCAAAAGAAGTTTTGGCGGATTTTGATCAGTACGAGACGATGCACGTATCATGTTTGGTTGAGGTGGGGATGCGATTAATCAGCGAAAAGGCGGGCGAAAAGAAAGCGAAAGAATATTTTGATGAACACGCAGAATACTTCGATGAAGGTAAATTTGAGAGATTACGCCGAATTACGGGATATCTCGTCGGGACTTTGGATCGTTGGAATGATGCGAAAAAGGCGGAAGAAAAAGCGCGGGTGAAACATTGTGTGAATTCGTCAATTGATGATGCGGAAAGATTAGTAGCATTAGAAACACAAGCGATGGAACAAAATATTGCTTACGTAACACGTTAGTTTTCCAAAAGTTTACAGATAAGGGCTATAAGTAGCCCTTTTTCTTTTGGATTAGATTCGGCGATTAAGAGAGCGAGGGCAGTAAGGGCGCGGTCGGAAATTTTGGTCTCGCCGTTACTAGTGAGATGATAATCGTTGATGGTAAGAAAAATGACAAAAAGAAGGGCGCCGATACGTTTGTTACCGTCGTAAAAAGGGTGGTCCTTAATAATGAGATAGAGGAGATTAGCGGCTTTTTCGGAAATGCTTGGGTAGAGGTCTTTGTTCTCGTAAGTTTGGGTAATGGCGCCGAGACTGGATTCAAAAGACGCACCACGAAGCTTGCCAAAAAGAGCATCGCCTTTGACGTTTTTTCTTAGAGTGTTAATAATATCAGTACATTCGGATAATGATAAGGTTTTAACTACTTTCTTTTTCCCTTTCGTGAAGGAAATGTGACCATCGTCATATTCTTTTAAGGCTTTGAAGCTGGGACTGTATTTTGAAATAACTTCGAGGACGCCGGAAGCTTCGTCAGCAGAGAGAGCGGAAGAGCTGACGAGGCGTTTAACAATACCGAGAGCGCCTTCGATTTCGTGAAGTTTTTCAGAATCTAGTTCTTTTAGTCTACGTTCGTTAATGGCGACACCGTCTACAACATAGTGATGGAGGACTTTAGTGGCCCAGATGCGGAAATCGGTGGCTTTTTTCGAATTAACACGATAGCCAACGGAGATGATAGCGTCGAGATTATAAATTTTCATCTTGCGCTGTACTTTGCGTGTTCCTTCTTTACGAACTACGAAAGAAAGTTTCGCGGTTCGATTCTCGTCTAATTCATTTTCTTGATAGATGTTATTTAGGTGTATCTCAATACTACGTCTAGTGACGCCAAATAGTTTCGAAATCTGATCAATTGTGGCCCAAATGGTTTCTTTTTCAACATTAAAAACTACTTCGCCTTTCTCGACTTTATAGATTTCGATTCCCTTTTCCATATCTATACTATATCAGTATGTGCAAAATTTGCATAGGCTGAACTTGTGCAAAAAAATAAGTTGGATTTACAATTCGCCCCAGTTTTTACCGAAGGTAACTTCGACGGCGAGTTTGATATTTAACTCTGGAGCGACGGTCTCCATGTTAGTTTGGAGAATTTTGGCGACTGCTTCTTTAAGGTCTTCGTCGCATTCAATGATAAGAGAATCGTGTACCTGCATGATGAGTTCGGCACCTTTCGGGAGCTTTTGGTCGACCGCAATCATGGCACGTTTCATTAGATCAGCTTCGGTACCCTGAATCGGCATATTCATAGCCGCGCGTTCGGCGGATTGACGAATAACAAAATTACTCGATTTCACATCTGGAGTGGGGCGACGGCGGCCATAAAAAGTTTCAACATAGCCTTCTTCCCTGGCCTGCTTTAAAATATTGTTCAACTTTTCTTTTATTGGAGCACGAAGTTTAAAGTAGCTGTCGATAAACTGTTTTGCTTCGTTAATTGGCATTTTTGCGGAATCGGCAAGACCTTTTACGCTCATACCATAGAGAATACCAAAATTAATGACTTTGGCGGCACGACGTTGGTCTTTGGTGACTTGAGCTAGAGGGACCTTAAAGGCTTCGGCGGCGGTTTTAGTGTGGATATCAACATCGTGGTTAAAGTCGTCGATTAGGTTTTTGTCGTTCGAGAGAATGGCGGCGAGGCGGAGTTCGAACTGAGAGTAATCAGCAGAAACTAATACCTTACCTTTAGGAGCGATAAAGCCAGTTCTAATTCTCTTCCCAGCTTCGGTGCGAACTGGGATATTCTGAAGATTCGGGTCTTTCGAGCTTAAACGACCGGTCGCGGTGACATTTTGAGTAAAGGTCGTATGGACTCGATTGTCCGCATCGGCAAGGTCAGGCATTGGTATAATATAAGTATTTAATAGTTTTGCGGATTCGCGATATTCGGAGATTTTATCGATAATAGGATGGAAAGGACGTAATTTTTCGAGTTCTTTAGCGCCAGTAGAATAACCCCGAGTAGTCTTTTTAACGCCTTTAGTCGGAAGATTCAAAGTCGTGAATAGGATTTCGGAGAGTTGGAGCGGAGAGTTAAGATTAAATTCCCTGCCGGCAAGCTCGTAAACTGCTTTTTCGATTTTTTTAGTTTCTTGCTCATATTCGGTTTTAAGGTTGGCGAAATAATTGCGGTCAATCAGCATACCCTTTCGTTCCATTTTATAAAGAATCGGGATGAGGGGTAAGTCAAAATTAGTATATATATTATATAGTTTCGGGTATTTTTTGAATTCTTGGAGTTGTTTCTTGTATTCTTCTTCGGGAACGACGAGATGAGGTTCTTCGCGCGACAAAGGATTTAACAAAAAGGCAGCTTGGCCGAGGTCCCAGAAAGAGGCGCCACCTAAAATTTTTTCGGCATTTTTTTCATCACTGTGCATTAGAGATTTAATATCTTGATCAATTATCGTATTCTTATCATAATCATCCGAAATAGCACTTTCTCGGGACGCTACCTCTGAAGAAGGCGAATTTAAAATAGTGCTCTCTCGGGACGGGTCGCTTCGGCCCGTCGTCACGGGCGAAGCGCCCTCATACTCGGTCGTAACCTCCGTAAGCCCTCGAGTAGCACTATTTTTGAATTCGCCTTTGCGGATCTTGCGGATGAGGGAGTTGAATTCGAGTTTTTTCAGGCCGGTGATGATTTTTTCAGAATCGAAATGGAAGTCGGGGATTTTCGTTAAGTCAACGGGGGCGTCGAACATAATTTCGGCAAGAGTCTTCGACATATAGGCCGAGTCTTTCCCAGCTTCAAGTTTTTGTTTAGTCGAGCCAGTGATTTCATCAAGGTGCGCATAAATACCATCGAGATTATCATAATCATTTAGTAGTTTCGCGGCGGTTTTTTCACCAATGCCAGGAACGCCAGGAATGTTGTCGGAAGAGTCACCTTTCAACGCCTTTAAATCAAGAAATTGCGATTTTTTAATCCCATACTTAGCTTCTAGTTCCGGAACGTTAATTTCTTCGATTTTGGTAAAGCCTTTTAAGATGCGCCACATGTGAGTATTTTCATCGACAATTTGGAGCATATCGAGATCGCTCGAAATAATGTAAGTTTCGTAATCACCCGCATCATCAGCTTCTTTAGAGAGGGTGCCGATAATATCGTCAGCTTCATACTGATTAATTTCGATAAAATCCCAACCAAGATCATGAACGAGAGTTTGTAATAGCGGAATTTGAGTATAGAAATCTTCTCCCGGTTTAACACGACCGGCTTTATACTCTGGGTAAATAGCGCGACGTTTGTTAGCGGAGGTTTTAGAATCCCAAGCGACAACGACTTTAGTCGGGTTTAGCTCACGAACGATTTCCATAGCAATGGCGGCAAAGCCATAAACACCACCCGTAGGAGTACCGTCGGAGAGACTTAAAGCACCCATAGCATAATACCCACGATAAAAAACCGACTTTCCATCGATCAAAACAAGACGTTTCATATTATAATCCTATATACTCGCGGCCTATTTTGCGCGAAATTAAACTTTTAATTGTTGCGAGTACTTTCGGATAAGCAGCGCAACTACCGAGTTCGCAAATTTCAGTTGTGTCTTCGGTATCTAAAAATAGAGATGTAGTGTTGATGCTATCATAAATCAAAACTACTCGGTTCACGCCGTTATCGTCAAAACTTTCATCAACAACTAAAATTTCATTATCATAAACATAATAAGAAGTGCGAACCCTGCTGCCTTCAGAATAATTGTCAGTGATAGAAAACCGATAGTTGTCCGGAACAGCAGCAGAAACTTCGCCATTCATAGTATTAATAAATGTGTAAATTAACAGGCCAATACAAAGAGCTGCTAGCGCCCAAAGGGTGTAACGCATCCAATTGCCCTTTTTATAAGCTACATTAGAGAGTTTGGCGATATCGGTCAAAATTCAATCTCCTTTAATATTTTATCGAGAGCTGTTCTAGCATCTTCGATGGTACCGTTGTTTAAAATATAATAATCGGCAGCAACAATAGGACCACCTTTCTCGAGATTTTCAATTTCAGAACGATCGCGCTCGCGAATAGCCTTACTGTCAAAAGCACGAGTCGGACGTTTCGCAACACGTTCATAACGTAAATGCTTGTCAACGACAACAGCAAGAAAAATCATGCTTTTTGGAAATTCGTGCTTTAAAATTTTGTATTCAGTCCATGAATAAACACCATCTAAAATAATACGTTTTTGGCCAGCTTCAATTAAATCTTTAGTTTCTTTAATCACTTGACGAACAACCCAGTCCTTCCCTTCCTTTTCTCTAATTTCTTCACGGAATTTCTTTTCGGATTCACCATCCTCAGTGCGGACAATACCGCGTTTTTCCATTTCTTTATAAATCATGCCGCCGAAATAGACTTTCGGATAGCCTTTTTCGGTTAGATAATCTACTATGACAGATTTACCTGAACCGCTCATACCAACAATAGCGAGAATCTTTACATTGTCCATAGCATTAGTATACCATAAATAGCAGAGTTTTATTTATGGTATAATATAGATATGAGTAATTTTTTTACTATTGATGATCCGTTGAATGAAATTATCGCAAAAACGATGGCGAAAAAGAAAGTTTTAGAGACGAAGCATATTCTAACGGGTTGGACAAACATTGTAATTGAAGTAAAAACGGACAAGGGTTCGTATTTTTTTAGATTCCCGCGCAATCCGTTTTGGTCAAAAATGATCGTGAAAGATGCGGCAGTTTGTAATTTTGTGGATGGGAAGACTAGTTATTATACTCCACAAATGAAGTTATATTATGATGCGAAAGGGCGGCCATTTTCGGTGCATAAAAAAATTGAAGGGTATACTTTAGGAGATAGAATTTATCATTTATCGCATACTGCTTTACTTGGTGTAGCTTATGATACGGCAAAATTCATTAAGGAGCTTTCGGGGATTGATTTAAGAGGGGCGCCGAAAGAGGTGAAATATCCTCTATCGGATTTTTTGCATGAACTAGATTACGAACATTATGAAAAGCATCTTGACGCAGACCATGAATTTATTCGTGAAACAGAAATGAATAAATTAGTGCATGGCGATTTAAATTTAGGTAATATATTGCTAGACGAAAATGATCATGTGATTGGGGTAATTGATTTTTGTTTTGCGGGGACCGGAAATCCGAATATGGATGTAGCGAGAATAGTGTCCCGACCGGCACCAGAAGAGTTTGAAAAAGCATTTTTATCATACTTCGGAGACACGAAAGAAATTTCACGAATGAAAAAAGCGTGGAAACATATTGATAATGGATATGCGGAACATATCCGAGCGCATTTCCCTGAAATTAATTTAAATCAACTGTAAATATTTGATTTTGGCGTCCCGGCGGGCGTCGTCGTCGCTAGCGGGGAGTTTTTCGCGAGAAGAATAATCGTCGAAAATGGTTCGGCAATCTTTAATGATACCGTCATAGACCGGAGGTTTGTCATAAACACTCCAAATAATAATGCGAGTATTGGGCGAATTTTCGGCATAGAAATCAAGGGCATGAGAAGTGGCACGAATAAATTCAGCTTCAGTTTCTTTAGTATGACGCCAAGCGCGGCCACTTAAATATTTTTCAGTGACAACTGGCGAGACAGCAATCATCAAAATTAACATTTCGTAATTCCCTGCTTTCATCATGGTAAGTAGGATGTTTTCCATTTCTGGATCTAGTAGAGTAACATCTAAAACTATGTCGTAACCGCCTTTGATTAATTCGGATAAAGTCAGAAATAGCATAATGGTAGCGAACTCATCGGTCATTTTTCGAAGATTTTCGTCGCCATAAAAATCTTTAATTTCTTGATAATGTGGGTGATAACCAACGAAGCGACGAGCCGCCATTAAAATTGGCTCATAATGATTTTTCTCACAATAAGCTTCGATGGCGGGTAGGATTTGGGTAGTTTTGCCAGAGCCAGAAATACCGGCGATACGAATGAGGCGATGATTTTTCGTAGCGGCGAGAGTAAAATCCTCAAGGATTTTCTGCAAAATAACTGGATACTCTTTTGCTTTAACCTGCCACTCTGGCTTAACTGTTGAAGGCCAATGAGCCTTCATATATTTAATAATTTTTTCTAATTCTCGATTACTTTCAGGCATTTTTTACTCTTTCTAATTTCAATTTTTTTAATACTTTCAAAGGTGATTGATTCGCCTTCGGATTGGAGAGTAACTGTAGATGGTTGAACAAATTCTAAGATGTCGCCAGAGGTAGTTGAACCTGGAATGCGGGAAAAAATACTTTTTAGCATTAATTTCGTTAAGCGATAAAAATTAGCTAGGCGGTCAGTTTCATGACGAAAATATTTGGGGTCACGATAATCTTCCCCACCTTTCATGACTCTAGCCATACTGCGACCGTTAACGGCGGCATAATCGGAGGTCTTTTTCGATTGCAGAACGCCATTTAGTTTAAATTCAGGAATGAATTGTTTTTTATGACGATTTTTTAGATACCAACCGGCAAGATCGGTGTAGGAACTAATTTTGCGGCCGAAGTTTTTCTTTAGTTTTACACGCATTTTTGGAGAGTCAAAGATGCTAACAGCTTCGGCGGTCATGCCGATAGTAACGTAACAAGTCGCGTAGCGGAAAAATTTACCGTCAACAATAATTTCAAGAGGATACAGTTTGACTGTTTGTTGACGCTGTCCTAAAACGTCGTCAAGAGACGCCGTTCTAAGAGTTCTCGCGAGGTCGTTGAAATTGCCAAATGGAAGAGCGGCAAGCGCAACATCTTTGCCGGATTTTAGAATAGCATTACTGGCAATAATGCCAGTTGCATCACCACCAGCGGAGACGACGAGATCGTGGTCTTTTAAAATTTTTTTGAGTTTTTCAATATTATCATTAAGATTAGTGGGAGCGATTTCGTATTTACCGATAACATAACCTTTTAATTCTCGTGAGGGCTCGAGAACTTCTTTTTCGACATCGGCAAAGCGAGAAGAACGAGGGTTGTAGACGATGATAATTCTTTTCATACAACTAGGCGCTCGGCATGAGCCATTTTAATAGAGCATAAATTAAAACGTAGGCGGCTAGACCAATAACAATTTCATACATACGGCGTTTGGCTTTACGTGCCTTTTCTTCACTTCCACCAGCGGTAAGGTATTGAATGCCGACAACAGAAATACCAATTACGCCAAGAATGCCAATGCCGATTGACATGGTATCAACTACTCGCGAAAGAATTTCCCTAATTGCATTATCGCCACTGTTTTCGCTACAATCGCACCCGTCAAGAATTGCAGTGTCTACGACTACGTGCCCATCTCTCCCGTCTGCGCACTTGCAAGCATCACCTGCTTTTTTAGCAAAAGTCTGTGCCGGGAAGAATAAGCTAACCCCTAAGGCGACCATTAGAACGACAAGTAAAATTTTTTTCATATTCCTCCTACCTTAAATATTCATGTAATTTTTTTGTGTCTTTGTTCTTGCGAAGTTTAGAGAGGGCTTTAGCCTCAATCTGGCGGATACGCTCACGAGTAACGTCGAATTCGTTGCCAACTTCTTCAAGCGTATGTGGGCGACCGCCGCCAATACCGAAACGCAGGCGAATAATTTTTTGTTCACGGTCAGTCAAAGTCGCGATAATTTCGGAAAGTTGCTCTTTTAAAATTTGGTTTGAAGCGGATTCTTCAGGAGAGTCGCGTTCTTCATCTTCCACGAAATCGCCGAGTACAGAATCTTCGTCGTCACCTTCGCGTCCAACCGAAGCGTCGAGCGAAGCGATATCTTGTTTAATACGCATAACATAGTCGATTTTTTCAGGCTCCATATCAAGCGCTTTCGCAATTTCTTCGTTAGTTGGTTCGCGATTTAATTCAGAAGTTAATTTGCGCGAAGTACGTAAGACTTTATTGATGGTTTCGACCATGTGAACTGGTATACGAATAGTACGGGCCTGGTCGGCGATAGCACGAGTAATAGCTTGGCGCACCCACCAAGTCGCATAAGTCGAAAACTTAAAGCCTTTATCAGGATCAAATTTTTCAACGGCACGTAAGAGCCCAGTGTTCCCTTCTTGGATTAAATCGAGGAAATCAAGGCCGCGCCCACCATAACGTTTTGCAATCGAAACAACAAGTCGCATGTTCGATTCGACCATTTTATTTTTCGCTTTACGATCACCTTTAACGATTCTTTTAGCTAAATCGGCTTCTTCTTCGGCGGTAAGAAGCGGGATTTTGCCGATTTCACGAAGATACATGCGAACAGAGTCGTCCGCAAAAGCGTCAACATTTTCAGCAGTAATCGCGAGTTCTTCGTCGGAAAGTTCTTCTTCGTTCTCTAAATCATCGGTTTCTGGTTCGTCAATTTCTAGGTTTAAATCTTTCGCGTTCAAAATATCGTCTTTTTTCAAGTTCATTAGAATAGAGTATAATCTATTTTTTGGATTTTTGCAAGTCGTGGATTTCACGAAGAATCTTTTCGTATGCGTCGGATTCTTCGTCTAAATCTTCGAGTTGCATGCTTAAGGACTGAATTTTAATTCTATTTAATTCCCCTTCATAGCGAGCGAGCAGTTCCGCTGCTTCTTTTTCTAAATCAATGCCATCCAGAATTTCATGTTCAGAATTAAAGATTAATTCAAGCTCAGATAATTTTGTGTCATCATCGGGAATTTCAAAAGGAATATTGGTTTTCGTAATGCCACCAAAAATTTTTAAAGCTAGGAGGGAGTTTTCAAATCTTTCTAGTTGGTCAGATTTAATTGAAGTTTTGGGTTTTTTCAAATATCTATGCGGAGCTTGGGCAAGTTTTTGTTGTAATCTTTCACCTTTTTCGCGTAAAATTCCAACTTCAACGCCGAGTTTTTTGGCAACTTTTTCCTCATAACTAGCACGTTCGACTTCGTCTTTAACGTAACTTAAAAGCTTAAGAGCAATATCAGAATATTTACGTTTACCTGTAGAACTATAAAGATCAAGATTTTCTTCATATTTATGAAGGAGCCAATCAACCGCAGGGATGCAATTGTTGACAGCTTCCTGCCACAGTTTAGGATCTTTCTGGATAAGCTCATCGGGGTCTTTCGCGCCGTGATAATCGGAAATAACAGTTAGGTCAATACCTAAATCGCCGGCCATCATAATGGCGCGTTCGGTTGCTTTAACGCCGGCTTCATCGCCATCGTAAGCGAGGCGAATATCGGAGGTTAAATTAGCCAAAGACTTTAAATGATGCTCGGTCATGGCGGTGCCGGAAGTGGCAACGGCTTCTTTCACGCCAGCTTGATGAGAAGAAATCACATCCATGTTCCCTTCCACAATGACAACGAAACCGTTTCTACGAATAGATTCTTTGGCCTGGAAAAGTCCGAAAATGAATTTTGATTTATTAAAAAGCAGAGTTTCAGGAGTGTTTAAATATTTTGGTTCGCCTTTACCGAGAATACGGGCAGTAAAACCAATTACATTACCAGCTGTATCGATAAAAGGTACAGTCATACGATCGCGGAATAAATCAGTTTTAAAACGGTTCAAAAGCCCAGCGGTATCTAGTTCAGATTCAGTAAAGCCGTGCTTTTTTAGAACCGCAAGAAGCGCTCTGCCGCTCGGAGGAGCATAGCCGATTTTAAATTCTTTCACGGTACTACGATTAAGATTGCGCTTATAAAAAACATATTCACAAACTGGTTTACTACGAACTAGACAAGCTTGATAATATTTAGTCGCGAGAGCAAGAGCTTCTTTCGCACGGAGTTTCTTTTTTGAAACGGCGGGATCACCGCCACGATATTTTGATAGATCAACGCCAGCTTGTCCGGCCAATTTTTCAAGAGCTTCTTTAAAACTAACGCCTTCGACTTCCATGATGAAAGTAAAAATATCGCCGCCTTTATTAGCGGAAAAATCATGCCAAATGCCTTTTTCGGGAGAAACCATAAAACTTGGAGTTTTATCAACACCCCAAGGCGAGCGACCTTTTAAGTTGCGCCCGGCACGTTTTAGTTCCACATACTGACCCACCACATCTTCTACGCTCAGCCGGGATTTAATTTCCTCCTTTGCGTCGTTCATGGTATAATTATAACATAATGGAGAACCAAGAATATCTCAACCAAATTGCAGGGCAAAATCGCCCATTGGAAAAACCTAGAAATGGGATTTTGTCTTCAAAATTCTTTATAGTAAGTGTAATTGGGATTGTATTGTTTTTCCTTATCATGATTATTGGTGGTATTGTCGGTGGGAATAAAGATGGTTTGAAAAGTAAAAATTATGCATTAAGCTTACACCTGGAAAACACATCTGCAGTGATAAAAAATTATCAATCCTCAATAAAATCTTCGGTGCTGCGTTCAAACACAGCTTCACTTTATAGTGCATTTTCGGATATAAATAAGAAGTTAAATGATTATATGTCGGAGAAATATAGTCTAAAAGCAAAGGATATGGACAAAAAGATTGCGGATGAGGCAACAGTAAATAAGGATGGGCTAGAGGTAGAGTTATTTGAAGCAAAAATAAATGGGATTTTAGATAGAACGTTCGCATATAAAATGGCGTATGAAATTTCAATGGTTATGACGGAAGAATCGCAGATATATAATAGCGCGAAAGACGATACTCTAAAAGAAATACTCAGCGAATCTTACACTAGTCTGGAAAAGTTATATGATAAATTTAACGATTTTTCAGAAACAAAATAATCTAAATATGAGAGGAGTTTTATGGCAAAATCCGAAGAAGCGGAAAAGCTAAAAGAGAAAAAAGGGTTAAAAGAGGAATTTATTGAATTTATCAATCGGGGCTCGATGATTGACCTTGCGGTAGGTGTGGCGGTAGGCGGAGCATTTACGGCGATTGTTAATTCCCTGGTAAATGATATCGTGATGCCGATTGTAGGTTTAATTCTAGGTGGTGTGGATTTTACGAATTTGGCAATTCGCGTACCGAACTTTTTCGGTACGGGCGATGAAGCGGTAATCGCTTACGGGAATTTTATTCAGAACGTAGTACAGTTCCTAGTAATCGCATGGGTAATCTTTATGGTAATTAAAGCGATGAATAGAATGAACCGTAAACGAGACGAGAAAAAAGCGAAAAAAGAAACTGAAAAATAATTATTGAGTTAAATTATAACTAAGACGAATTAAGTCCTCGAGCTCTCGGGGACTTAATTGTCCAGCGAGCACAACTTCAATACCGCCACGTCCGAAATAGCGAGACTCCATAACTGATTCATATTTGGTTTTTAATAATTCAGTTAATTTAGTGTCACAGCGGAGCTCAATCGTATTACGACGTAATACTAGGAAAGTGCGGCCGTTCTTCAGATAGAGGTCGCGCTCTTTTTCAGATTTTACTTCATATGGACCGATGCCGCTTATTTTAGAAACGTCAAATACCATTTTAATTCCTCAATGCTGCCGTTGATATCATCTAGGGCGCGATGGTTCTCGGGCTTAATAAATTTTTTATGCAAAGCTTCTTCAAAATAAATTTTCCAGCTGGAAACGTCAAGCATGCGATAATGCAAGCGCTTGTTTAATTCAGGCATCTCGTTTTCGATAAACTTACGATCTTGGTGGATAGAATTGCCGGCAAGATAAATGGTCTGACTAAAGTTTTGGTCAAGAAAGTCTAATAACTCCTTTTCTACGATTTTGATTGATTTACCGGATGCGTTTTGGGCAATTAGAGCATCGCGAGATTTTTGATTTTTCTCCCAAAATGGGCCAACCATGCGCTCTTTTATTAAGGTATCTGGGACTTTAACGACGGCTTCGTAAGTTGCAATTTCGTTGAATTTAAAGTCAGTTGCGATTGCGGCGACTTCGAGAATTCTATCCTTTTTCGGGTCTAGCCCGGTCATTTCTAAATCTAACCATAATAATTTCGCTTTTTTCATTACATCTCCTCTGGAATTTCTATCCCTAAAATGTTAAGCCCATGAGTCATAGTTTCTAGATATACTTGGACGAGTTTTAAGCGCTCGGTTTCTTCTTCGGAACCGATAACGGGGCAATTTTCGTAGAAACGGCTGAAAGCCTGGGCGAGTTCATATAAATAATTCGCGACTTTGTGCGTGGCCATTTCCGAAACCGCTTCTTGTAAGAGTGGCTTATACTCAAAAAGTTTTTTCATTAAATTGCGTTCTGACGACAAGCATCTTCTTTTGTTCGTAGACTCGGAGCCCGAAACGCCTTTTTGGATGATTTTTTTAGCGCGGACGGCGGAATATAAGAGGTAGGGGCCGGAATTACCGGTCATTTTGACCGATTCTTTCGGGTCGAAAATGATGTCTCCGCCCATTTTGTATTTTAGAAAAGCATACTTTGTCGCAGAGAGAGCGACTTTCTCGTCGGAAGAATCGTAGGCGCTTTTTAACTCGTCTCTAACCATATCTAAAACATCGACAGCTTTCAAGAAATTGCCTTTTCTTGAGGACATTTTGACGTTACCTGGTAGTTTAACGAGGCCATGAATTAGATGATTGGTGCGTTCAACTAACTCAGGCGCATATTGTTCAACGGATTTTAATACAACTTTCATATAATCTAACTGTTCGGAGCCAGTGATGACAACAGATTTATCAAAATGATAGTCATTCCACTTAGTAAAGATTAGTCCAACGTCTTTAGTTTCGTAAGTTGGTACGCCCTGTTGATTAATAAAGACGCGCGTATGGAGACCGAATTTTTCGCCGTTAAAAATTGTGGCTCCGTTGGAAATTTCATAAACACCTTTTTCTAATTGTTCTTTCACTTTAGTGAGGCCGAGGTCGGCTACGGTAGATTCGGGGTAATACTTATCAAATTTTACGCCGATAGAATCATAAAAATTACGGAAATAATCGTAAGATAATTCCCTGCCCTTCCAATAAAGTTCGGCTAGTTCCGAATCATGTAATTTTTCGGAATTAATTTTGTAGATTTCTTGATTAAGTTTAGTAATCTCTTCCTTTGCGGACGAATCGTCTTCATAGGCAGCAGTTCCTTCAACATAGCATCTTGCGATATCTTCAATAGTTAATTCATCTAGAGATTTTTGACGTAAGATGTACATAGTTTTTGCGACGTGAAGGCCGACATCGCCGCCAAAATTGGCGCGAATGACGTTGGCGCCGGCGTATTCAAATAATTTCGCGATGGAATCGCCAACGATGGAAGTGTAGAGATGGCCGACGTGGAGGACTTTGAAAGGATTGGGGTCGCTAAATTCACAAATGACAGTTTTTCCCGCAAATTCGTCGGATGAGATATTCTTATCAAAGTCGTTCAATAACTCGTCAATTTGGGTCTCCAAATAGTCGTCGGATAAAGTGAAATTGAGAAAGCCTGGCATTGAAACATTTATATCTGCCACGGGGTCGCGTCGCTCGCGCCCATCGCCATGGGGCTCGCGCGCTAAACCTCGCGCTGCCGCGCTCCGGAATCCCCCGTTGTCAGATATAAATGTTTCAATCTCACTCGCGATTTCCATTGGGGATTTGTGGAGCTCCTTGGCGAGTTTTAGGGGGGCGTTGGTGGAATAGTCGGCATCAAGATTATCTGGTGAAGGAATAAGTTCGGGATGAAAATCAAGATTGTATAAATCTTTAATCGTCTGTGTTAATAATGTGATAATTTCTTCCATATATACTGTATATTATAGCATAATTTATCGCTTGACAGATGAGCAGCAGAAAAATATACTCGTATTATGATGAACCATGAAACTTTTAATCACGGCGAGACTTCGCCTCAAGAAAATACGGATTGGGCTACGGTAGAAGAAGCAAAAGACTTTTCGGCCCATATGGCCGAGTCTGAACGAGAAAATAAAAAACTAGAAAACTTCAATAAAATAGTAGATTTTTTTGAAAGAGATGCTTCGATTAAAAAAACTCTAGTAAAGATAGCGCCGAATGAACAAGATAATTATGGTGATGATGCAGGAGATTATGCGGATAAACTTTATGATGGTTTTTGTGACATAAAATTTGATTTAAAAACTATAATGAATAATTTTTACTCTTCAAAAGAGATAGAAAATCGTTTGAAGGAAATAGAAGCAGATATCGCTAATGCTGGCCTAAATTTTCAGAAATTATTAGATATTTACCGGAAGGATTTTTCCGCCATGTCTGAAGATTTTAATAGCGAAGTAAGAAAAACGAATGTTGGGTATTATTTATGGGCTAATCCTCATGGTTTAGATAAAGACGCAAAGAGTATAAATGAAATATTGCATTTAATTCATACTTCAATTGTTAACAATGAGAATATTCTACAAGCATTGCCGGTCTTGGCTAAAGGAGGTAAATATGAAGATTGTTTACTTCATGGAACAGAAGATTCGAAAAATGATATAGCGGTAGGAGTTTTTGAAAAAATAAAGGATAATGCTTCTTATACGGATGTTGTAGCTGTTAGTAAAGACCGGACAATTATGATGGTCAGAGATAGTGGACATGCTTTGACAGTTGATATACAAAAAGATGATGATGGAAAATATTTTGTAGATTATTTTGTGCCTAAAATTTGTAATGCCGATAAAGTGAATTTATTGCCTGGGGTAAGGAAAGTAAAGAAAGAAGAAGGTAAGCAGCAGACAAGAGATTTTACAACTGGAGCATTCATAATTGTGCCTAAAGATAACGCGGTAGATGAAATTGTGAACTTCATCGCGGCTGTGCCGACCGATGATGATATTGAGTACAATTTTTAATTGTGGTATAATGAGAGAACGTTAGCGGGTATCGTATAGCGGCTATTATGTATCCTTCCCAAGGATGAGATCAGGGTCCGACTCCCTGTACCCGCACCAGAGAATACGAGTTTAAAAATAAATGACATATGGAAGAACGAGCAGCTAGTTCAAAAATCACCCCAGGTGGTGCTATAAAACAGTTTGGTGATTCGAGGCTTAAGACGGCTGCTGTTTTTGCTTTTATACCATGTTTTGGTATATTGGGCATTCATAATTTTATATTGAAACAATATAAAGAAGGTATTGCTCATATAATCATAGTCGCTTTGTTTTATGCTCCGTATTTTATAATTAATACATTGTGTGGCTATGATGATAGTGATAGCTGCTCTTACATGAATGTATCGTTTAGCTTCTTGCAACGACTTGCAATATCTTCTTATATTTGGGCAATAATTGAGGGGGTGCAAATTTTAAAACCGAAAACCAGGGGAAAAGATATCAAAATATGGTCAGTTTTCTCGTTTGTAGCTACTATGATTTCGGTGTTGTTCTGGATATGCTGTTTGATGGCCATGGGTAAGAGCAGCACAGATAGTACAGGTGGAATTGGATGGGTCTTAACGATGTACTTTATCGATGTGCCGCTAGCAAGTTTGGCTATAGCGTTCGGTATAGTTGGTTTGAAGACAAATTGGCAACGATTATCAACAGTTAGTCTGATTATAAAAGCTGCAACAATTATTATGCTTTTATTTGTCTATAATAATTTACATGGGTAGTCGTAGATAATAATTTCGTATAGTATCGCGGCCGACAAGAGGTCTTCGTCGGTTTGGAATAAAAGTTTTATTCTTTGGAGGCGGAAGGATCTTCGATAGAAATAAGTTCGTTAATCTTCCCTTCTTCGCGGAGTAATTCGAAACGTTTGTCAAATTCGGTAAATGGGATTTTAATGGAAACGAAATTGACTTCGGTATTGGTTTTATTAATGAGTTTAACGAAATAATACCCGTCGCCGTTCATGGAGACAAATTTGCCGCTGCTTTGATTCGGCTCGAGAGTGAAAGCTTCGGTGGCGCGACCGCCGTCAATATTTTTATTGTCAACTAGACCACCGGTTTCCTCATAAATAATTTTTTCGCCTAAATCTTCGGCGACTTTACGATAATCATCTCCAGATTCAGCAAGAATTTTTTCAACTTCGCCAGCGATTTTATTGGCATTTTCATCAATGGCAATAGAAACTTTGGATTTAATGAGCGTAAGATAAAGCATGCGTTCATATTCGCTCTTATTTAGACCAAAATTAGTCTCGACAATTTTCATAAAACTTTCTTCGCTACGAGCGATGCCGCCGATATTAAGATGACGTTCAAATTCCTTTTGAATTTCTTCATCAGAGACGGAAAGATCAAGTTCTTTGGCAAGTTTGGTAGCAAAAGCATACTTTTCAGATTCGGAGAGAGCGGAACGCTTGTATTCATTACGGAGCTCTTCGACCGAACCTTCATCGAATTGGCTGCCAGATTGACGTTCGATTGAGGTCATGCTACTGCGGTAGAACATGAGATAATCTGAAAAACGGACGTTTTCAGAGTCAATAGTAGCGACGGGGATTGGTAAAACTTCGGTTACGCGGAAAAGAAGGTCGTCAGTCATGTTTAAACGATAGAGCGCGAACCAGCCGCCAGCGATGATTAAGGAAAGAATGATAAAAGCAATAAGAATAGTGTTGATTACGATACGATGACGAGTCCACTGGAGCGGGTATTTAAATTTACGCCCAGTCGCGAGAACTTCTTCACGACGTTCTTCGACCTTTTCTTGTTCGGTTTTCTTCGCTTCTTTCTTCTTCAACAGATTCATGATATAATTATAGCATATTTTGTGGCCTGGTAGCTCAATGGATAGAGCAGCTCCGTCCTAAGGAGAAGGTTGTGCGTTCGACTCGCACCCAGGTCACCAAAAAACTAAACGCCTCCAATGGCGCTTTTTTAGTTGGGAGTCGGACCTAACGGTGCGACTCGCACCCAGGTCACCATTTTTATGATATAATGGGATTATGCATAAGGTTAAAAGCATACTTTGGCTTGTGGTGTTCTTGCTAGTGACGGTGGGGATGGGGGTGAGTGTTTGGTTTTCGATTCAAGGTGATGCGGAAGCGGATTATGTGGTAGAGACGAATGTACCATTTGCGCCATTTGAATACTATAAAGATAGACAGATTGTAGGAGTGGATGTAGATATCGTGGATAGAGTAGCGGAAAAACTGAATAAGACTATCCAGATTAAAAACGTCGAATTCGATGTGATTATAGACAACGTTGAAGCGGGTAAAATTGCGGATGCGGGAGCGGCGGGGCTAACGATTACGCCGGCAAGAGCGGAAAAAGTGAACTTCACGATTCCCTATTATACTTCGGTGCAATATGTAATATATAACCGCGAAATGCCGCCGCCATTAAGGGATGACCATATTGTTTGGGAAGCACTGGACGGAGCGAAGCTTGGCTCACAGATTGGAAGTACAGGATATTTGTTTGTAGAAGATGAGATTGAAAACGGAGTATTAGTAGATACTGGCACTACGATTAAAGGTATAGATTCGCATCAGCTAGCAGCAGATGCGATTAACGCGCATATTATTGATTATGCGATTGCGGATGAATTGGTGGCGAAATTTATCGTTGAGAAAAATCCAGACCTGAATGCTTTGCCGTTGTATTATTCGGGTCCGACCCGCGAAGAAGATTATCCAGTAGAAGAGTCATACGCGATTGCAGTAAACCGAGAGAAGACGGAGCTGCTCGAAGCGTTCAATGAAGTGTTGGCAGGGATGATGACGCCTGATGCGGATGGTAAAACCGAAATCGATAAATTAGTATTAAAACATATGGGGTTAACTGATGAGTGATTTCTTTTCTAAAGTAGTAGAATTGTTTAGTACGCAAGAATATATTGATGCCCTTTTGCACGGGTTTTTATTGACGATTCAGATTTCGTACTTTGCGATTTTGATCGGCATATTCCTTGGGACGATTATTGCGTTAGTTGACACGGCGAAACCGTCAAAATGGCTGGTAGTGCCGAAGTTTATTTGCCAAATTTATACGACAATTATCCGAGGTACGCCGATGGCGTTGCAGTTATTCATAATGTTCTTCGTTATTTTTGCGATTAAGGGATTCCCAAGTATTATTACCGCGATTATTGCATTTGGGCTAAATTCGGCGGCGTATTCGGCGGAGGTAATTCGAGGCGGAATTCTTTCGGTAGATCCTGGTCAAACGGAGGCGGGATTAGCGCTGGGGCTATCGAGGAGGACGATTTTCTTTAAGATTGTGGCGCCGCAAGCGATTAAAAACATCATCCCGGCGATGGGAAACGAAATTATCACGGTGATTAAAGAGACGGCAATTGTAAGTATGGTCGGGATGTACGATCTTAACATGGCGGCAAAGGATATTGGCTCAGGGCAAAATATGGCGAGTTATATTGTGCCGATGTTTGTGGCGGCGCTATTCTACCTTGTGACGATTTATCTGATTACCTTTATCGTCAAACGAGTCGAGAAGAGCTTAAGAAAGAGCGATTTGAAGGCGGAGGAATAGATGGAAAATCAAGATACGGAGCTAATAATCAAAAACCTGCGAAAATCGTTTGGAAAAAATAAAGTTTTGAACGGGATTAATTTTAAACTGACTGAGGGGGAGCGAGTGGTGATTTTGGGGCCATCGGGGTCGGGAAAATCGACGTTTCTGCGCTGTATTAACTGGATGGAAGAGCCAACGGCAGGTGAGATGTATTTTGATGGCGAGCTGGTAACGGAGAAAAATATCCGGCGGATTAGGCGAAATATTGGGATGGTATTTCAGCATTTTAATCTGATTGCGAACATGACGGTAATGGAGAATTTGTTGCTGGCGCCGCTGAAATTGAAACTAATGAAGCGAAATGAGGCGGAAAAACGAGCGAAAGATTTACTTCGGCATATTGGACTTTTAAATAAGGCAGATGCTTATCCAGCTTCGCTTTCGGGCGGGCAAAAACAGAGAGTGGCGATTATACGAGCGATGATGCTGTCGCCGGAGGTATTGCTATTCGACGAGCCGACTTCGGCGCTTGATCCGGAGTCAATTGGGGATGTATTATCGCTAATACGGGAGTTAGCGGAACGTGGAATGACGATTATGATTGTAACGCATGAAATGAGCTTCGCAAAAGAGATTGCGACGAGAATTGTATTTATTGATAAGGGGCGGATTATTGAGGAAGGGACGCCGAAAGAGTTTTTCGATCATCCAAAAACAGAGAGAGTAAAGGAATTTCTGGAAAAAGTGCTCTAGATATGCACTCTAAATACATACAACTTTCACAACCTTTGCAACATTTCGGCAGGAATTCTATAACTTTTATTTAAAGCTGGTTTAATTATTGTGGTCGATGCAATACGTAAAGGTCCTGTGCGAATACGATGCTATAGTGATTTAAGATTATTTTTAGTATAATAGGTTTAGATATAAGCTTTTTGGAGGAAAAAATGGAAGATGAGCAAATAAATAACGAGACCAAAGAACCTGTAGTGAGTGAAATGGCGATGACGCGTGAAGCTGCTATTTCTAACGAGCCGGCAGCACCGAGTGAGCCATTACCTAGAGGTAACTCCAAGAAAACTGGTAAGGGTATAATTGTTGGTCTAGTTATACTCGCGGTATGTGCAATTGGCGGAATTGGTTTTGGCATATGGGCGATGCTTTCGCAAAATGATAAAATTTCGTCGTTGGAAACAGCTTTGGCAAGTTGCGTTAATGACAATGATATCGAAACTAAAACTACAGAAACAACTAGTTCAAATGAAACTGTGATTGAGGCCGCAAATAGTATAAATAACGCCTCGGCGCAAACTATAGTAAATCCATATTTGAAGGGATTTGGAACTTTTAATAATATATTGGATTTTGAATTTGATACAAATGCTAAAATAAAAGTGGCTTTTGATAACGTGGGCGCAAATCGGGTTTTGTCAACTAATGTAGAAGGAGAGTGGGCCATCAAAGTAAGATACGACGATCTGAATGAAGAGTATAAATATTTATTCGGAAGCAATCAGGAATTAGAAGAACGTGATTATGATGCACCATATTATGATTTTAAATTTATAGATCAGGATCCTAAGTTATTCAAAGTTAGTACTGGTGGTATCGGTGGTACTGGTGGGACGATGTTTTCTATTGTCAAAAAGGCGTACTATAATGACGACAATTTAGTAGTAGAGGTTTATCATGGTACGGCTCCTTGGGGCGATGGAGAAGAAGATGAACCCTGTGTCGCTCCATATTCTCTTGCGAATAGCGAAGAAGTTAGTAGATATATTGAAGAAAATGCGGATAGTATTCCGGTTTATATAATGACATTTATAAAAGATAGCAAACATTATGTTTTGAACAATATTCAAAAACAGTAATGCATTTAGTTTGTAAAATTAGCGCCCGGTTGGACGCTAATTATGCGAAGAAGAGCAAATCATTTACGCTGCAAAGGCTATGAGATGATACTTAGATATTGACATTTTTGCGCTAGTATGATATAATAGAAGGATAGGGCGCTCTTTAGAGGGTTCAGTACGAAAAAGAGCTACTGAGTAGCTTTTAGAATAGAAAAATTACCCCTTCATGCGACGCCAGTTAGCTGGTGTCGCAATATAACTCCCCTACCCCTTGGGCCCGGCTTAAAAACCGGGCCCTTTTTCTTATCTAGTATATTTTTCGTTCAAGTCAGAGTAATCGTAGAGTTCGTTGCCGTTGAACCAGAGGTCAATTTCCTTTTTCGCTTCTTCAGCGTTAGAGGAAGCATGGACGAGATTCGGCACACCAGTTCCCTTTGCGTCGGAATAGCCGAAGCTCATGTGAGAATAATCGCCACGAATGGTGCCCATTTCAGCGGATTTCGGTTCGGTCGGGCCGACAATCTTACGAACTAGCGGGACCGCCTCTACGCCCTCTAAGACCATAGCGATAACTGGGCCGGTCATCATATACTCAACATTGTAGCGGAAAACCTGCTCGCCGCGGCGAGTAATCATTTGGCCGATACCTTCGTAATGCTCACGATAAAGGTGTTCATCAGGCATGACCATTTTCATACCGACGATTTTCAAACCGACGCGTTCGAACCTCTGAATAACTTCACCGATAATTCCGCGTTGGACGGTATCTGGTTTTAAGACTACTAAACTTCTTTGAATAAAATCTTGTGATTTTAAATCTTTTGCTTTTGGCATAATAACTCCTTTTTTTCATAATATCAGAAGGGGTTAAAATTATCAAGCGTGCAGAGAGGCTTAGAACTTCGAGATACGATGTCGGCGATAGAGACGATCAGCGATAGTGATAGCAACTAAGCTTAGGATGCTGATTGTCGAAATGATTATTAAGTCAGCTTGGTTAGAAGATGAAGAATTTTCATTTTGGCTGTTAACACCAGTATCTGGAATAACTGGGACTGCTTTTTTAGAGAATTTACCATAGAGGATAATATCGTCGTCTACTGTAATTGTTTCATCTGCT